>JANQVJ010000052.1:41873-92180 GCA_030730365.1 Verrucomicrobiales bacterium | reverse complement strand
AGGCTTTTCGATTTCCTCAAGTCCCCTTCTTGGCTTCGTGCCTTTCCGAATTTCCTAAACAGCAGAAGACCCGACGCAATTCTTAGCTTGCGGGAGGATGCTCCGATTGTTAACGTATAAGAAGGTTTCTTCTCCCCTGATTCGACATGTCATTCATCCAGCCGGCCACGAGCGTTGCTGCTCTAGCGAAATCCGCGATCCTGCGTGGGGTCACGGGTCTCAGGCTGCGGAACGCGGGAAGTAAGTCCTTTTTTTCACTTCGGAGTCAACTCCCTGATCCTAAAAACATTCTGACAGACATCGCGCCTTTGGCTGACGACCTGCAACCGATAGCCAACGAGGCAGCTTCATCTGCGATGAAGGACCGCTTCCACGCGGCCCCGCCCCTTTATCGGCTTCAGAATCCCTTCACTGAGAGAGCGCCCGCCGCTATGGCGGCCGTCTTTCCCTTGCCGGACCCGACCAGAGAGCCCTCCGCCCTTAACCCACGGGCCATTCCCAGTGAAGGCCCCAACCAGAAAGCTTCCACATCAGATGGAAAACAGATCACAAAACAATCAAAATCGCCGCCAGAGCGGCAATCGTTCAGGCGGACGCAGTCGCAACCGTCAGGGAAGTCAATCCAGCAGCGGAGGCTCCGACTCAGGCGGGCGAAATCGCTCGCGCAATCGTAACCGCAGCGGCTCGAGGCCCAAAGCCCCCGAGCAGACGACGGGCCAGAAAATCCTCTCGATCCTGACTTTTGGGCTACTAGGCAAGGCGAAGGCAAAACCGAAAGCACGGTCATCGGCCGCGCCCAGGTCCACCCGCAAGCCTGACGCAGAGTCGGCGCCGAGGTCGAGAGCTCCGAAGAGCGCCGACACCAGGAGCCGCCCGAAGCACAATCGCACTGAGGTAACCTCGGGTCGGCTCTATGTCGGCAACCTCGACTACTCAACCGGCGAGGCTGAGCTGGAGTCTCTCTTCCGCGGGGTCGGCAATGTCCTCCGTGCTGAAGTGGTCACCAACCCCCGCACCCAGCAGTCGAAGGGCTTCGCCTTTGTCGAAATGGGCTCGGTCGACGAGGCCAAGCGTGCCGTCAGCGTGCTCGACGATCAGGACTTCATGGGCCGCAAGCTCATTGTGAGCGGAGCCCGAAGCGACGGTCCGAATGACGGATCCGACGAAGAGTCAGCCATGGCGGAGAGTTCCTCGAGCCAGCACAGCTGATCCGATTGACGGATCGTTCGTATCTTTGACGCCGGAACGGTCCCTGATCGTTCCGGCGTTTTACTTTACCGATGAAATCCCCTCTCCCGCCTCTCTACCTCGCCGGCCAAACGGGCAGCGGGAAAACGGCGATCGCTCTCGCCCTAGCGCGGCAACTGGCCCCGGTCGAGATCATCAATGCCGACGCCTTCCAGATCTACCGGGGATTGGAAATCCTCAGTGCCGCCCCGTCGGAGGAGGATCGAACCACTTGCCCACATCATCTCTTCGGGAAGCTGGCGGCAACCGCGGAGTGTGATGCAGCAAGCTTTGCCCGTCTCGCGAAAGAGAAGATCGCCGAGGTCTCGTCCCGTGCCCTGCCCCTCGTCGTCGGAGGTAGCGGTCTCTATCTGAAAGCGATCACGCACGGTCTCGCGCCCACACCGAAGGGGGATCCGACCGTGCGCCGCGAGCTCGAGTCTCTCTCTCTGAATCAACTCGTGGAGCGCTACCGCACCCTCGATCCGGAAGGCGCCGCGCGGACGAACTTACTGAATCGTCGCTATGTTACCCGCAATCTCGAGATTTGTCTGCTCACCGGCACACCCGCCTCACAACTGAAGAGCGAATGGGCGGAAAACGCGCCTGTGATCCGCGCCGTCTATCTTCACCGGGAACGCGACGAGGTGAATGACCGCATTAATCGCCGCACTCTCACGATGTTTGAAAACGGCGTCGTGAGCGAGATCGCTGCTCTTGGCGAAGTCTCGACCACGGCGGAGAGAGCGATCGGACTTAGGGAGATACGTTCGCATCTTGACGGATCATTGCGTCTTCCAGACTGCATCGAAGTAATCCGGCAAATGACCCGTCAGTATGCGAAACGCCAGGCCTCGTGGTTTCGCCGCGAGACGGCGTTTCACCGGCTCGAAGTGCCGCCCGACGAGGCGCCCGCCGCCACCGCCGTCCGCATTGCCGCCTTTTACAAGGGATTCCCCTCCACCGTGTGAAGCCTCACCTTACCCGTTGAAAGTTCGTTCCGGCGCGTTCATCGTTGCCACTCCATGCCCACTGTCACTGAAGGAAACCCACGCACGATCTCTCTCACCCTCGCGAACGACCACTACACCGTGCTCGTCGGATCAGGGTTGCTCGCGGACACGGCCGAGCTCATCAGTTCCCGCACGGGGATGCGCAGTCGCACGGCGGCGATCGTGACCGACTCCACGGTCGGCCCGCTCTATGCGGAAACGGTGCTGGCCTCCCTCGAAGCGGCGGGCATCCGCACGGTTCTCATCACCGTCCCAGCGGGCGAGGCTTCGAAGAGCATGGCACAGGTCACTGAGGTCTGCCGCGAAATGCTGCGGGCGGGTCTCGACCGGAAGTCTTTTCTCGTCGCTCTCGGCGGCGGCGTCGTTGGTGATCTCGCCGGATTCGCTGCCGCCATTTTCCAACGCGGGATTCCCTATGTGCAGATCCCGACCACTATCGTGAGTCAGGTCGACAGCTCGGTCGGCGGCAAGACGGGAGTCAATACGCCCGAGGGTAAAAATCTGCTGGGAGCCTTTCATCAGCCGCAACTTGTCATCGCCGACGTCGCGACACTGGACAGCCTGCCCGAGCGTGAGTTCAACGAGGGCTTTGCCGAGATCATCAAACACGCCGCGATCCGCGACACCACCTTGCTTGACCTCGTCGAGGCGAAGGACACTATCCGCGAACACCTCGTCGAACTGGTCTCGCGGAACGTCGCGATCAAAGCCGCGGTCGTCGAGGAAGACGAGCGCGAAACGACGGGGACCCGCGCGCTTCTGAATTTCGGCCACACTATCGGCCACGGTATCGAGGCCGCGGGAGGCTACGGCCGTTTTCTCCACGGTGAGGCGATCAGTCTGGGAATGGTCGCGGCGACGCGGCTCTCGGTGGCAAAGTCAGGCCTTGATCCTGCGGCCGGCGAACGGATCATCGCGGCACTCCGCACCTATGAGCTACCAACGACCCTCGCCGCCGATGTGCCTGACGAAACGGTCCTCGCGGCGATGGGACGGGATAAAAAATTCGAGGCGGGTGCAATCCGCTTCGTGCTCCTGAAGGCGATCGGCGAGGCCTTTGTCTCGGATGCGGTGGATCAGAGAGATCTCGAGAGCACTCTTACTGGGCTGAGGAATTAGGAGATCATCGCGGGAACAGTGCTCATGAGTCGGTAGGAAAAGAAGGGAGAGAAGTTGGGATGAATTACTTGATCACAACTCATGAGAGCGCTCGAGGTGCGGTCTTTGCGAGACGGTTTCGCCAGGGTCGGGTAATGGCATACTCATCAAACGCGAAAAAGACCAGCTCTTCGGCGTGGATCTGAAAAACCAGGGCGATGAGAAGACAGGGCCATCGCTTCCTGCCCAGACGTTTCGTTCACTGACAAAAACTGAGAAGATAGGCCTACCGGTCAGCTTTGCTGATCAGTTCAGAACACTGCCGAACGGACTCAGCGTCGCCGGTCCGCACTGATGAGTTTTTCGATTTCCGCGTGGTTCATCATGACCGCAGTAGACTTGGGCTTCATCTTTACGATGATCCCGAGACGCATCGTGCTGAGGACACCACAGAGGCGCCCGTGCCGGTCGATCAGAGGAGAACCGCTGTCCCCCTTGATCATCGGTAGAGTCGTGATGACCTTGCGAAAATGGCCACTCGGTTCCTCGTTCACCGATTGGTGTTCGATGAAAAGACCGCCCCCCTTCTCATGCATCCATCCACCGGCGAAGAGCGTGCTGGACGGCGTGAGTGGATCGCGGCGATACCTGAGAAAACGCGGAGTCTTCATCTCGGCTTTGACGATGGCGAAGTCAGCCGCGTCATTTCGATAGACCACGCGGATCGGTGCGTAGTCGATGTAGGTGTTGCGATGAGAAGACGTCGCATAGAGAACGTAGGAATCCTTGTGCGCAAGGACGTGTGCTGCCGTCAGGAAGTAACCGTCCGCGGTCACAGGTGCGCAGCTCCCAAATCCGGAGCCGCCTTTGGCGATGGGGACCGAGAACCCCAGTTCGAGGACGCCCTCCTGCGCCTCACGACTTGTGGCGAGTTTGGATTTGAAATCCTCGTCGATGTACTTCCCGCTCACGATGAGTCCCGAGTGCAGCGTAAGGAAGTCCGCGGCAGAGAAACCCTTGTCGGTGCGATTCCTCAGCTCGGGCAGGGTCACCGGTGCGTCGATGCCCAATGAATCGTATTTGGCGAGGGATCGGCGCTGGTCCCGGTGCGTATTCGTCGGCATGACGATGCACGAGCTCAGCGAAAGAGCGAAGGTAAGGAGCAGGAACAGCGAAGGGGATCTGCAATTTGACGACATTCAGGAGGAAAAAGAAATGATAAATTCAGACTTCAGCGGGGACGGGATAAGCGGAGCCACAAACGGCTGACTCGTAAAAATATAGTGCAGACTCGGCGTGCTTACACCAGACAATACGTGTCGGGGCGAATTTCTTTCAACTTTTTCCCGGGGACCTCAAGCACCTTCCTTCGCCTAGCTTCTTTCAGAAAAAAGGAAGCGGGAAACCGGCCGGGAACCGCCCTGAAAAAGCGGTGCGAAGCCGTATTTTCACCGTCGCAGCCCGAACCCGAAGCCAATGAGTGCGGCACTGGCCGAGGGCAAATGATCCTGGAGGATCTGTCCGGCGACACTGAACCGGACCATGAGCCAGTTCCGGCTCTCGCTTACCGATCCGTAATAATTCTCCCAGCCCGGATCGATCATTCCGCGGGATTGGAGGACCCACACGACAAATCCACCGATGATGAGGAGTGAGATCGCCGTCTTCACTGCAACCCTCAGGAGAGAGCCGAACACCATCGCTACAATAAAGCTGAGACCAAATCGGACAGCGCCGTCGGAGAGGGACTGCCGGTCACCGAACCAGGCGTCTCGCCGGGGGCTTCCCTCGCTCCAGTCCGCGCGGAGGGCGTCACCGATCGAGTCGGGAAGTTTCTTCGTTTTTTCTTCGGAAGACACATCACCGTCGCTCCACATCATGCCGCCCAGCGCGAGACCACCCGCGACAAGGAGGAGCGTGCGTTTCGTGCCGGTAAAAACGCCAAAGAGTTCCTGAAGTCCGATCATGTGAGACCGAAAGTATAACCCGACTGAAAATCGGCGCCACTGCACTTTTAAGCGGTCAGCCGACCTCGGGAAACGGGCTTCCTGAGCCGGAAGCCCGCTTCCACAGCGAATTCGAGGTTGTTGAGTTAGGAATGGCACCGGGGGATGAGACCCGTGTAAACTCCCGCTCCACTTCCGGTAAGCGCATCCCGCGTGCCAAGTTCTGCGGGAAATATTGACTTCCCCGTATCGGTCTCGCACACTGGCATCCTCCATGCCCCTGCCGCACACCCTCCCGCTCTCCGCTCTCGCCGCGCTCTTCGCCTTCGCTTCAGCCTCCCCGCTCACGGCGGAGGAACCCGGCACGGTAAAAGAGGCGGCGGACCGTCCTTTCATGCACCACCGGGTCATGTTCATGCACGAACCTTCGACGAAGGCATCGGTCGCCTGGACCACCGCGGACGAGTTTTTTGAATCCCACGGCGTCTACTGGGACACCGAATCGCGCAAGGGGGAACTCGAAAAGTATGCCTTTTCAACGAAGGCGGTCCATTCACATCCCTACACACTCATCCCCAAAGACAGAGAGAACAAGGTGCCCGCCAACATCGGCCACAGCGTCCTCCTCGAAGATCTGAAACCCGCCACGACGTATTATCTCGTGATCGTCAGCGGCAAATACCAGTCGCGCGAGTTCCATTTTGTGACCGCCCCGGATGATGATCGTCCCTTCCAGTTACTCTTCGGCGGAGACTCCCGACGCGGCCCGCAGTGGCCCGAGGTGCATGAAGACCGCCGTCTGGTGAACAAGCTCATGGCCGGTCTGCTCGAGGAGAACCCCGATATCATCGCCCTCGCCCACGGCGCCGACTACTGTGCGAAGGCCGAGTGGACCTTCATGACAGACTGGCTCTCGGATCATGAACTGACGACGACGAAAGACGGCAGACTGCTCCCCGTCATCCCTTCGCGAGGCAATCACGACCGGGGCATCACCTTCGAGGAGATGTTTTACTGGCCGAAGCGGGATCACAATTATTATTTCGCGACCGAACTTACCAAAGGCGCCGTCCTCCTCACCCTCAACACCGAGATCAGCCACGCCGGCGATCAGCGCGACTGGCTCGCAAAGACACTCAAAGACTACCGCGCGGGTGACAAACCCCGCTGGATTCTCGCTCAGTATCACGTGCCCGCCTACGGCAGCGTCAAGGAGTATGCCCAGGGAGAATCCCAGCGGCAGCACTGGGTCCCGCTCTTCGAGGAATTCCAGGCCGATCTCGTGATGGAAGCCGACCATCACAGCCTCAAGCGCACCGTGCCCATCTATCAGGACAAAGAGAACGCTGAAAAAGGCATCGTCTACATCGGCGACGGCGGCCTCGGCGTTCCCCAGCGCGATCCCGACACCTCGCGCTGGTATCTCGAGGCCCCCGGGATGACGAGCAACGGCCATCATGTCCACCTCCTCGAGTTTTCCAACGACACGATCAAAGGCACCGCAATCGGTCTCGAGCGGCAGGTCCTCGATCAGTTCGAGATCGGGCGCAAACCATAGGAAACTCGCCAGCCTCTGCTCAGGAGCACAACCCCGCTCGGCTAAGTCCGGACGAAACAGGGAAGTCTTTCACTCAACCCTATCGACTGTATTCAACTCATTCATCAGGCGGAGCTCGGCCGAGTCGCTTTGCATGAAGCGCCATCCAGATCCCCAGTAGAACGATAAGATCGCTGCATAAATGTGCGGCGCGAGTGGGAAAAAGACGCGGAAGGGCTAAGAGGTCCTCAGCGGGGAACATGATGAGCGTGGTAGGGACGGTTTGCCGAACCGTCCACCACTCATTTGGAGGAGACGCCCCGGCGGGGGCATCACCGATAGCCTCAGACCGTGGGGAATTTGATCCACTTCTGATCCGAAGCCGAGCTTTCCACGGTCGCCTTGATGAAGGCCACTCCGGCGACGCCGTCGTCGACGGTCGGGAAATCGTAGCCGCCCTCGGGCGCGGGATTGCCGTCGATCTGATCGGCGATGGCCCGCGCCGCGGCAAGGTAGACGTTGGCGAATGCCTCAATGAATCCTTCAGGGTGAGCAAAAGGTGTGCGGGTGTAGCCGTGACCGGCAGCCGCCTCGCTGATGTAATCGTTGCCGCGACGGTAGATGCGGCGCGGAGCGTTGGCGTATTTCACGATGAGTTCGTTGGGGTCTTCCTGATGCCACTCGAGCGAGGCCTTCGTGCCGTAAACGCGGATGTTGAGGGCATTCTCATCGCCGTTCGAGATCTGCGAGGCGTGGATGATGCCCTTGGCGCCGCCTTCGAAGCGGACGAGGTTGTTGCCGTCGTCATCGAGGGTGCGTCCGGGGATAAACGCGGTCAGTTCGGAGCAGATCTCACTGATCTCGAGGCCGGTGATGTAGCGGATGAGGTTGTGTGCGTGGGTCCCGATGTCGCCCATGCAGTTCGAGATCCCCGCAATCTTCGGATCGGACCGCCAGTTGTTGATTTTTCCCTGCCCGTCTCCCTCGACGTCGCCGACGGCGTAGCCCTGCGGGTACTCGGCGACGATCTTGAGGATGCGGCCGAGCTCGCCGTCGCGGACCATACGACGAGCTTCCTTGACCATGGGGTAGCCGGTGTAGTTGTGGGTCAGGGCAAAGATGCGTCCACTCTTCTTCACAATCTCGCGGAGTTCGAGCGCCTGCTCGTAATCGTGGGTGAGCGGCTTGTCACATACGACATTGAATCCTGCTTCGAGGAAGGCCTGCGCGACCGGAAAATGGAGGTGATTCTGCACGACGATGGAGACAAAATCGATCTTGTCCTCCCGGGCAGCCTCCTTCTCAGCCATCTCCTGGTAGCTCGAATAGACGCGGCTCGGATCGAGGAAAAAATCCTGCCCCGAGAGCTTTGATTTCTCCGGATCAGACGAGAAGCAACCGGCCACAAGCTCGATCTTGCCGTCGAGGTTGGCCGCCATGCGGTGGACTTGTCCGATAAATGCTCCACGGCCGCCGCCGACCATTCCCATGCGTAATTTTCGATTCATAGTGCTGAGGTTTTGAGATTGCCTGAAATACGGGTCACCGAGGGTAGCAAAGCCGCCGGAAATTGCAACAGGGGGCGTGGGCGGATGGGGAACACGTGATGTCGGACTCGGGGCGGACAGGAGGAAATCCATCCGGAGATTGGTATAGGGATAGCCTGAATTTCTCAGACCCTTTCGAAACCGGCCTCGCCAGTGTCACACAACGGCTGGGAATACACCGCCAAACCGCGTTTTTTTTCGGCGACTTTTCTACACCGTTGATTTTCGCTCTTCATCCTCGCGCGTTTCCCGCATGCGATTCGCTCCGATTCGATTCGAGCCCGCCAAAGCTCAGAATGGCGGCTACGGCTCGTATTGCTCCAGAAATTCGGCGAGCGACTCCTGGTTGAAGCGGTCGGCATGGGGATTCATTCTCTCATGCCCCGCCGCCTCAGCGCCCGGCACCGGAAAAAAACCCCAGGGACCCGGCTTTCCGGCGTAAACCACCGTGCGATCCGGTGCCACGACAAAGAACCGCACCGGCCAGGCGGCCCACCTCGTTGCGCCGCGGTCGGAGAGGTCGTCAATGAAAATACGGAAGGACAGGTTTTGCTCCCGGCACAACCGCCGTGCCGCCGCGACACGCTCCTCTTTCGACTTCGGGTCCGGTATCACCGGATTGGCAAATTCATACCCGGAAGTTACGACCGACTCCTTCGAATGGGCCTCCCGCACATAGACGAGAACGAACTCGACCTTCTCTTCGAACTGCTCCGCTAGTTCGGCGATGACCCGGGCCCGATTGTAAAGAATATCGCAGCCGAAACTCCCGAAGAGAAGAACCACCGGACGCTCGCGAATGATGTCCCTCAGTTCCACCTCCGCGCCGAGGGCCGGATCGAATAAAGTCAGCGGCGGCGCAACCGAGCCCCGAGTCGGCGCATTGTAAAAACGGGACAGGATCATTTGAGACCCAGCATCGAAGGTCATCACCGTTTTCCCGGAATACTCATCCTGGTCAAAAGGAGCCGCATTCGGGTCCGGCTCGGCTTCTGCCATCCCGCTCGAAAGCGCAAAGCCTGCCCCGAGCGCTGCAGCACCGAAAAGGAAAGATCTAACCCTGTTCATCCTTAGATCGTAATCTGGTGCTGCGCGCTCCGCAATGTGCGAATCATAACACACCAAAAATTATGACCGTTATCGAAGACATCTTGCTGATTGGTAGCGAAGTCGCCATCAAATGGAGCGATGGCTCTGACTCGTGAGCCGAGCGCCATGGCGGGGCGAGAAGCAACAGCTGGAGACTTGTCGCCGATTGGTGAAGCGCGACCAGTCGCCGACTTCCCGACGCAACACCTCGAAGGTCAGCTTCTGGACCGATTGCGGGGTGGCCCCGTCAAGCTGGAAACCGACATAAAACCCCTTGGAGTGGGCGTCGATCCCGAGCTTGATCGTGGCCTGGTGTTCAGTAGGATTGAGTTGTGTATGGGTATTCGTCGTTGTCAGTTTGGTGGTTTAATCCCCGCCTGACAACCCCATGCCATCTATTAGGTTGGCGTCGAAGTTAAGTCGGGCAGCCCGGTGAAGGCGTTACGCGACGAAACCGAAGGAAGGCTGGTCCTATGCTTTACGTTTAAGCCATCTGTCGGCGCGGGGCGTTAATCATCACCGGAATAGGACCCGGCCGGTCGAGATCGAATTTCGTTGGAAAAAGCGATGGTGGAGGCGACGGTGTCGCCTGATGCGGTGGCAAGTTTTTTTCCTAACAACGATCTCAGTAAGTCTTCTATGGGCGGACGCGCAGGATGTGCCTCCCATCGTAGCGGAGAAATGTGCTGGCTGTCATCCCGTCCCTCGTCCCTCCTCCATGCCTCGCCACGCATGGCCCCGAGTGGGGGAGTCGATGGTTTCGCTCATGCAACAATTCAGTCTTCCCATCGATCAGGCTTCGATGGACGAGATCATGGCCTACTACACAGCGAACAGTCCGCTCTATCTCGAACAGGTCCCTGATGACTTCGCCGACCCGCTTTTGCGTTTCGAAAAAAGATCGATCGGATTTCTCTCCACGGAAGAAAGACCCCAGATCACCGGTGTTCACTTCATCGATCTCGATGGCGACGGACTTTCCAATGACATCGTCGTGACCGACGAAGTTCTCGGAGCCGTGACATGGCTGAAGTATCGAGACGGTGTTGTGTCAGAATCAACCATCGCAGAAATTTCCGCTCCGGTGAATGTCGAACCACTCGATTTCGACAACGACGGCGATATCGATCTCGCCGTCTCCGCCATGGGGAAGATGTACCCGAGCGACGAGTTGATCGGCGAGTTTCACCTCCTTTTGAACAACGGTGACGGAACCTTCGAGCAACGGATTCTCGTTGAGAACACACCACGCATCACCGACAGCGCCGCGGCCGACTTCGACGGAGATGGCGATATCGATTTTGTGCTGGCCATGTTCGGATGGCGCTTCACCGGAGCGATCGGTTTTCTCGAACAGGTTGCTCCAGGCGATTTCAAGCTTCGTGAAATCGCAAAAATCAACGGCTGCATGCAGATCGAGATCAATGATTACAACAGGGATGGGCTGCCCGATTTCGTTGCCTTGATCAATCAGCAGCACGAATCTATCGTCCAGTTCATTAATAAAGGCGGAGGAGAATTTACCTCCGAGGTCATCATGCGGGCCAACCATCCCGCCTTCGGACTTTCCAGCATTAAACTTCACGATCTCGATCAAGACGGTGACATCGACATTCTCTTTACCAATGGTGACATGATGGACGAGAATCCCGAAGCGAAGCCATACCACGGAGTGCGCTGGCTAGAGAATGACGGGCAAGGCAATTACACCCTCCAACACCTCGCTGGAATGCCCGGCTGTTACGACGCCCATTCGGTTGACATGGACGGCGATGGCGATCTCGACCTAGTCGTATCATCCCTAAACTTCGTCTGGGATACTCATGATTTTCCAAGTCTCATTTGGCTAGAAAATACCGCTGGCTTCCGGAGTTTCATCCCTCGCCGCATCGCCTACGCTCCGACCAATTTGGCGCGGATCGCCATTGGAGACCTCGATGGCAACGGCAAGCCGGACATCGTCGGCGGCGGCATGCACGTCCCGGGGCCGCTTGATCGAAAGGGTCGAGTCACCGTCTGGTTGCAGCGATAGAGAAAGAATTATCCGGGTAAATTCCCGCCCGCCCCTCAAATCGTGGGAATATAAAAAGAGCAGTTCCTCGGGGCGTCTCGAAGACTTCAAAGGAGGGCTGGAGCCAATGGCGAAAAACCGGTGAATTAGGGTGTTGCAAAGAGACGATAACGAAATTTTTCAGCTCGCCGCCTCAGTCAAGTAATGAATCGGCCCCGCGTCAGATATATCGGGCCCGGGAGAGCCGAGAGACAGAATCGAACCTCCCGCCGGATTCGTACCCATCCGCGCAGACGCGGCCCTTTCCGTCTTGCCCTGCGGGGGTGATTATGTATCCTTACGCCCCTATTACCTAAACCCACGTTTTTCTACGATTATGTCATCTCTCAAACTGCACAACGCCATGTGGCCAGGTCTCGTCGGTAAAGGCGACGGCGACGGTCAGGAACCTCCCATCTCTCTCGAGCGTATGCTCGACCTTACCGCCGCTGCGGAGGTGAACGGCCAGAAATACGACGGGATCGATTACTTCCTTTTCCTCCCCCACACCGATCCGGCCTCAAGCGACGACGAACTCCGCGGCATCGCGGACATGATCGCCGGCAAAGGCTTCGACGTGGGCTCGCTCGTGGCTCCGGTCTGGCCGGGCACGGTCGGTGACTCGGCCATGGGCGACGACGCGGCCCAGGCCAAGTTCCTCGAAGCGGTCAAGGTGGGCTGCCGCATCGCCGGGATCTTCAACAAGCACGGCGTCCGCAAGCGTGGGGTCATCCGGATCGACTCGGCCGAGTTTGGGGTCGAAAAATGGCGTGAAAATCCCGAGGCGAACACGAAGCGCATCGCCGCGACCTTCCGCGAAGCGGCCAAAATCGCCGCTGACCACGGGGAACGCCTCGCCGCTGAAGGCGAAATCTGCTGGGCCGGGATGCACAGCTGGAAAGACATGCTGAACCTCCTCGAAGAAGTCGGCATGCCCGAGACTCTCGGCTTCCAGGCTGATCTAGCCCACACTTACCTCTATCTCCTTGGCTACAACGCTCCCGACTGCGCGCTGCTCAAGGATGGCTACACCGTCGACGAGTTCTACGCCGCCTACGAGGAGATGACCGACAAGCTCCGTCCCTGGACGATCGACTTCCACGTCGCGCAGAACGACGGCACCGTCCACGGCGCCGGCAGCCACGACAAAACGGGCAAGCACTGCCAGGCCGACGACCCGAACGGAAAACTCGACATCGTGAAGTGCTCGCAGTTCTGGCTCAAGGACTACGCGGCCCGCGGGATCGAGCACATCTGCTGGGATGGCTGCATGTTCCCCAACGCCGTCCTCGAGACCCCCTCGACCTGGAACACGATCCTCAAGACGATGATTGACGTCCGCGACGCGGTCTGATTCCCCGGCTGAGATCCGACCTTTGTGAAACGGTCGCTTCGGGGATTCTCCGGAGCGGCCGTTTTTTATGCCCCATTTCCCCGTCCTCATGAAAACGCCCCTTATTCTTCTCGCCTCGCTTTTTTCCCTCTTCTCCCTGCATGCTCAAACGATGAAGTCCGATCTCCCCTACATCCCGAACGGCCACGCCCGCCATGTCCTCGACGTTTATTCGCCAGAGGGCGCCAAGGATCTCCCTGTCGTCTTCTGGATCCATGGCGGAGGCTGGCAGAGCGGAGATAAAACGAGTGTGAAAGCCAAGCCGGCCTGGTTTAACAAGCAGGGTTTTGTTTTTGTCTCGATCAATCACCGGCTCCTCCCCGAAGTCACGATGGAGGCTCTCACCAGCGACGTGGCGAAGGCCTTCGGCTGGGTCAGGAAAAATATCGCGGAATACGGGGGCGATCCGGATCGCATTCTCGTCGGCGGACATTCCTCGGGCGCGCAGTTAGCCGCTCTCCTTTGCACGGACGACCGTCACCTGAAGGCGGAAGGAGCCGGCTTCGACTGCCTCATCGGCTGTCTCCCCGTCGACGGCGACACCTACGACATCCCCGCGATCATCGAGGTCGCGGAGACACGCCGCCGCGTCCACCATCAGCCGCAGGCGACCTTTGGTCACCGCGAAAAGTTCGGGAAAGATCCGGCTAAACACCTCGATTTTTCGGCCGTAACTCACGTCGCCCCCGGGAAGAAGATCCCGCCCTTTAATATTTTATTCAATGCCGCGCACCCGGACAACTCAGCCCAGGCGGTGCGATTCGGGGCAGTTCTGAAAGAGGCGCAGATCCCCGTGACGCTGTATGCCGGCAAGGACACCAATCATTCGAAGATCAACAACGACATCGGCCTGCCCGGAGACCCGGCCACGGCCGAACTGGAAAAGTTCGTCGCGGTTGTTCTCAAGCAGGGAAAGGGAGCGATGCGGCAGAATTGACTGCGATCCGACATACCCTTGCGATCCCGGCTTCCTCCCCTACCCATGTCCTCTTCGAAAGGTTTAGCCCGCATTTCTCATACCGCTCGGCTGTAACCGCCCTTCGGAAAATCCGCCCGGCTTTTCACAAGAGCTGGTCCTCGCTGCGTCTCGTGACGAAATGGCATGAGGAATCCGGCCTATCTGCCGAACGGTGTGGATAAGGCTGTCGGGATCACGCGTGTCCTTACCCATGATGAGTTGCTCGCTCAATGCGACCTGCTTTCACTGCATTGCTCTTTCAAACGCGTAAACCCGCCACTTCATCAACGAACGAGAATTCTCCGTATTGCGCCTTCGAGCATTTGCAGTGAACACAACCGATGGCGTCGTTATCAAAGAGGAAGCGCTCCTCGAGGCCCGCTGCCAGGGTCACTTCGCCGGAGACGGACTCAACGTCGGCGACCGAAGACCACCCCGGGAATAGGGTGAACTGAGGGCTGCTCTCCCCCCATTCTGCACGAAACGAAAAACCCCGCGATGGCGAACATCACGGGGCTTCGACGTTTGTCAAAGATAGCGGATCCAGCCAATCGCCGCTCCCGCATCCGGACAATGAAATTACTGGGCAGGTGCAGCAGGAGCAGCAGCAGGAGCGGCTGGCTCGGCAGCAGGTGCTTCCGGAGCAGGTGCCTCTCCTTCAGGTGCTTTGCTGCAGCTGATGAGGCCGAAGCTGAAACCGAGAGCGATAGTAGCGAGCGTGATGCGAATAATATTCATGTGTTGTTTTTCCCTTTTAGTTTTAATAGCGGGAGCGGTGGCTATCCTGCCACCAATCCGGAAAAGAGGCAAGCGTCTCTCGTATTTTTTTGGAGAAGAACTCATTACTCAATCCCGCGAAATAGACTCGCCGTCGCCAAGGCAGAATCACGTGCATCGGAGCTTGCCTCTCTGACCTCCACGCATCATCTTCCTTAACCAAACAGAGCCACCACGACATGAAAACATCGACCTTTTGTCTCGCCATCGCCATCGCCATGGCTTTCTCCGGCCCCCTCTCCGCCGAAGAAAAGCTGATCCCCATCTTTAACGGCAAAGACCTCACCGGGTGGAACGCCCCGGAAAACAACATCTGGTGGCTCGTCAACGACGGTATCCTCCAGGTCCGCAGCGGGCCAGACAAAAAGGGCTCTATCCTCTGGACGGAGAAGGATTACGAAGACTTCGTCGTCGAGCTTGAGTTCAAGTTCGGCGAAGGCACGATCGATTCCGGGGTTCACCTTCGCAACGAAGACCAGATCCAGATCGGCATCTCCGGATCGCTCAAACGTGACATGACCGCCTCGCCCTACATTCCGGGGAAAGGTTACCCCGTCGAAGCCGAAGGGGTGAAAGACTTGCTCAAGCTCGATGATTGGAACCACATGCGTATCGAAGTGCGAGGAATGGAATATACCTGCTGGCTCAATGGAAAGAGAGTCATGACTTATACCTCGGACACCGGCAAGCCCAAGGGCCCCATCGGAATCCAACTCCACGGTGACCGGGACATGTCGATAGACTACCGCGAAATCAAGGTCGGCGAACTTTAATTCACGCGCCCCTCGCCCCAACCACACCTCCCCGCAACACATGGGATTCCAAGCCCACGAAAAATCACTCTACGAAAGAATCGGCGGTGCCGACGCCGTGGAAAAACTGATCGAGAGTTTCTACGCAAAAGTCATCGCCGACCCCGAGATCGGGTATTATTTCACCCATGTCCCCATGGGCAAACTCATCCCCATGCAGCGGGAGTTCTTTGCGATGGCGACAGGCGGTCCCGTGCTCTACAGTGGACGCCCCCTTTCCGAAATCCATCACCCCCTTGCGATCAGTCGTCGGGAGTTCCTGCGCTTCACCGAACACCTTATCGAGACCCTGCAGGAGCTCGGGATCGACGAGCAGGATGTCTACGAGATCATCGCGAAAATCAATCTCTACGCCGACGAGATCACGAACGAAGCCACTTACGGGGACTGACACGAATGGCACGTAGTGATCACTTCACGATCATCTCTCCTTTCATGAGAATCCAGTGTCCCGGGAAGGTGCAGAGGTAGGGGTAGGTGCCCGGCGTCTTCGGCGCTTCGAAGCGCAGGGTCTCGCTCTTCCCATGGTCGAGCATCTTGGTGTGGTGAAGGATTTTCTCCGATTCGGGGATGAAGCCTTTCGCGAGTCCGTCGGGGTCTTTGGCCATTTCGTTTCCGGCCATGCCGAGCTCTTCGAGCGAGCCGGGAAGGCCTATGACGAGATTGTGCTGAGTCACATCGGGATTGGAAAGGATCAGTTTAACTGGCTGACCGGGTGAGACAGTGAAAGAGTTCGTGTCGTAGAGCATGCGCTCGGGGAGACAGCCTATGCGTACAGTGAGGGTATCGGAGCGCGCGTCGAAAGCAGCGTCTTTGGCGCTGAGACGTGACACGATGGGCTTGTCCTTTTTCGTGTCCCAACTTTTAAGGAAAGCGCTGAGAGAGGGATGAGCCTCGCTTTCTTTTACTGCGGGGCGCAGCGCTTCAGAGTTCAGGGCGCAACGGGCCGCATAGCGCAGATGGTCGCCCATGGGCTGATCGAAGACGGGCATGATCGCCTCGAGGGCCGCCGATTTTCCAAAATAGCTGGCCACAGTGACCGCTTCCATGCGGACGAGTGAATCCGGATCTTTGGCGGCGCGGGCAAGTGAGGCGATTGCCGCTGTGTCAGGGGAAAGATGCCGCAGTTGCCGCACCGCCGCGGCCCGTGCTTCAGGCACCTCACAGCCGAGCAATTCGTCGAGCAGACTCCGACTGTCCATGCCGATCCAGCGATAGAGCCAGAGCGCTTCGATCTGATGATGCCGAAATCGCGCCTCTTCCGCGTCGAGCGCCGCCAGCCAGGTCACGAGCGCCTTTGAAACTTCACCCGGCTCGCGCCATGAGAGTTCCCGCTTCGACCAGGCGCGGATCTTCGACTCGGGGCGCTTCAGGTTTTCAAGCAATTCGGAGATGGTCGCTCCGGCGATTTTCGGAGGGTCCTGGAGCGCAGCTCCCTTTGGCACGACACGCCAGATCCTGCCCGAGTTCCGATCGCGACGGGGGTCCCGCAAGGAGTACTGAGCATGACCCTTCACCGGATTATACCAGTCGCAGAGATAAAGGTCACCTCGCGGACCGAAGCCGACATCGACGGGGATGAAGCTGAGATTGGTCGAGAAGATAAGATCAAAGACAAACTCCTCGGCGTAGTGGTCGTCTTTCCGTGTCCATTTGTGAAACTCGATTTTGTTGGTGGGCTTGTAACGCGCCTTGATGAATCCACCCTGCATCTCTTCAGGCCAGAAGGGAAAATCGACGAAGTCATGTCCGCAAGTGCCCGAGTAGGCGGGCAGTCCCGTCGCGGGTGGATGCTGCTCGGGATAGGGCGGATTCGTCGCGTGAAAGGCGTTCGCGAAAATGGGATGGCTCGCGACATGATTCCCCCAGTCATCGAAAGCAACTCCCCACGGATTCGTGTTCGGGTAGCTGCCAAAGGCGACGAGACCTTTCTCGCGCGGCGTGTAGCGAAACCAGGCCGAGTTCTGAGTCCGCACCGGACCGAAAGCTGTCTCGACCTGCGAATGGTGAAAAATCGCCTCACGCATCAGCAAGTCTCCGTCCGGCGTCCAAATGAAATCGTGGATGGAATGGTGGCTGTCCTCGGTCCCGAAGCCTGACAAAAGCACCGTGCGCCGGTCCGCTTTGTCGTCTCCGTCGAGATCCTCAAGGAGAGTTAGATCCGGTTGTTCCGAGACGTAGACACCATTTTCCGCCAACTCAAAGGAGATTGGCAGGTGGACGTCATCGGCAAAAACGGTCGATTTGTCGGCTTTCCCATCTCCGTCGCTGTCCTCAAGGATGACGATCTTATCGGCCGCCTCCTGACCGGGATAAACGTGCGGATAGGTCGTCGAACAGCTCACCCAGAGACGTCCGCGCGAGTCGAAGCGCATCTGGATGGGGTTGGCAATCTCGGGGAACTCTTCTTCCGAGGCAAAAAGGTTCACCTCGAAACGGGGATCCACTTTAAACGCGGCCAGTTCACCGGCAGGCGTGAGCCACTCGTTCGCTCCCCTGCCCTCGGCGACTGCCTCGAGCGGGGGGAGATTCGAGTCATCGATTGGTCCCGCCGCCTTTTCGCCGCGGGCAAGGGCATGGACACGGGCCTCGCGGTTCGAAGCCATCATCTCGAAGTTCCGCATCGCGGGGAGGAAGTCGAGGTAGCCGTAGTCTTTGTTGCGGTCGCCGGTGTAGTAGAAGGTGTTGAGAGGACGGTAGCGCCGGAAATACTGGCGGTTTTTGTCGATGACGACGTCACGCAGTTCCTCATTCACATCGGGCGGCGAGACTTCGAAGAGGGATTGGAAGACTTCACGGGCAAAAAGTCGGTAGCCCGCTTCGTTAAGATGAGTCCCGTTCTCCGTGAGTTGGCTCGATCCGTCCTTCATCGCCGCCCGGGTCGGGGAAAAAACATCGACGAAGGCAACGCCCCCGGCAGTGGCGACCTCGGCCATGGCGGCAGTGTAAAGAGCGAGATTCCCGATCACCGGCTCCTCTGCTCCCTCAACCGCCACCGGCGACAAAAGGACGATTTTCGGTCCCGTTTTTCCATTGAAAGCCGAGGTCTTGAGCTCCTGCAGGTATTTCGCGAGGCGTTCTCTGAATTCATCGAGCTTCGCTTCGCCTCCGAAACTTTCATTGAATCCAAAGGCAGCAAAAACCACATCGATCTTTTCCCTCGTGAGATGCTGCGCCACCGTGGCGAAATTGTCGGGCCGCGGCTGCAAATCCACCTCGTCGCCGGACCACGCAAAATTCCGGATGACGAGATTGAGGTCCGGATGGGCCTGATAGAGCATCGCCTCGAGGATGCCGTGACGCCCCGCCTGCTCGAGGAGCCCGTTACCCACGAGAGCGATGCGATCGCCCTCTTCAAGCTTCAGCGGCAAGGTCGTCACCATTGCCTCACCCTTAATCGGATAGGGCGCCGAAGCCGCGTAAATGCCGTAGCGCTCCAGCGCTGGATCGAGCGCCGGGGGTGCCTTGCCCGTCTCGATATTCTTCGCATCGACCGGATTTACCGGGAGTGGTCCTTTTGTCTGAGCGGTGGCGCAGAGAGGGGCAAAGGCGAGGAGTGCGGCGAGCCGCCGGAGTTGAAATACCATGTCGGGAACTTGGCGCAAGACAGCGGCCGCGTCAAAGGACGGAGTCCCGCCAGACGTTCATCCACGCCTCCTCTGGCGATTCCGTGCACCTGTCCGCTTCAGATTACTGGTGTTAATCCACTCCGAACTTTCGGCGGATATGGCATCGGTTTTCGCGCTTTCAAATGGATTTCGGGATGGGAAATCATAGTCCCTGAGAAGTCGCAAGCATTTTCGAACCATGGTCCTCGTCCGCAGAAGGGCACCTGCTTCCACTCTCACGCCAGCACCTGGCGGATCACCTTGCCATGCACATCGGCGAGACTTCGATCAAGGCCGTTGTGGTACCAGGTGAGGCGGTCGTAGTCGAGTCCGAGGAGGTGCAGGACGGTGCTGTAGAACTCCCAAATCGAAGTCGGATTCTCGACGGCGCGCCGACCGAACTCGTCGGTGGCGCCGTAGCTGGTGCCGCCTTTCACTCCCGCGCCCATCATCCAAAGGGTGAATCCGTCGGGGTTGTGGTCGCGCCCGGTGGTGCCCTCCTGCCGCGTCGGCATGCGCCCGAACTCTGTCGTCCAAAGCACGAGGGTATCCTCCATCATGCCGCGCTGCTTCATGTCGCTGAGGAGGGCTGCGGTGGGCTGGTCGAAGACAGGACAATGCCGTTCGTAGTCGGCCTTAAGCGTCTTGTGAGCGTCCCAGTTGAGGAGTCCGTCGACCCCGCTCGCGCGCGAAGCGCAGTAGAGCGAGACGTAGCGCACCCCGCGCTCGAGGAGGCGGCGCGAAAGGAGGCAGTTGCGCGCGTAGGCGGCGGTGAGGGTGTTCTGCGAGTCAGTTCCGTAGAGCTGGTGAATGTGCCCGGGCTCGCTCGCGAAGTCGCTCACCTCCGGCGCGGACATCTGCATTTTCGCGGCGAGTTCGTAAGCGGCGAGGCGGGCCTGCAGGGCGGACTCGGCGGGACGCGAGGCGGCGTGACGTTCGTTGAGGAAGCCGATCAGCTCGCGCGTGCCGCGCTCGCCCGCCTCGTCGATCCCGGCGGGCCGGGCGAGATTGCGGATGGGTTGGTGCGCCGCCATGACGATGGCCTGGTGCTTCGCAGGGAGGAAGCCGTTGCTCCAGTTCGCCTTGCCGTTAGGCGGCTCGCCGCGCACGTCGGGGATGGCGACGTAGGTAGGTAGGTTGTCGGTGAGGCTGCCGAGACCGTGGCTGATCCATGCCCCTGCACTGGGGAAACCCTCGCTGGTGTGGCCCGTGTTTGCGAAAACGCATCCAGGACCGTGGGTGTTCGTCTTTGAGGTCATGCCGTGGAAAAAGGCGATGTCGTCGATGTGCCGCGCCATGTAAGGCAGGATCGTCGAGATCATTTTTCCGCTTTTCCCGGCCGGAGCGAAAGGCCAGGGGCTGCGCATGAGTGGCCCGTTCTTGCCCTGGAAGGAGACGAGATTCTCCTCCCCCGGCATGGGTTCACCGTCGCGCTTTTCCAACTCGGGCTTGTGTTCCCAAAGGTCCATGTGCGAGGCCGCGCCAGGGCAGAAGATTTGGAGGACGCGCTTCGCCTTGGCGGGAAAATGGGGGCGTCCGCTGCCGGCTCTCCATTCGTCCGGGGCCGCAGGGGCGGCGCCGTAACCGTCGCGGGCGAGGAGGTGGGAAAGACCGACACCGAGCAGTCCGGTGGCGGTCTGGCCGAGGAAACGGCGGCGGGCAAGATCAGGTAAAGAGGGTTGGGTCATGGGACAAAGAGGGTTGACTGGGATAGGGTGTTCAACGATGTTTTACGCATGATCAAAACCATTTCGAAAATTGGAAATTCGCACGGCATCATTTTTGACTCGGCGCTGCTGCAGCTCGCGCGGCTCCAGCCGGGGGACGCGGTGAACGTCGAAGTCCACGCGGGCGGGACTATCACCCTGACGCCCATGGATGCCAACTTCACCGTCGAGGAGATCATGCCGCTCATCGCCGAAACGATGGAGGAATACAGCGTCACCATGGAAAATCTCGCGAAATGAAAGGGCCTGACGACTGCGTTCATCTCACCCCGGAGATCGTTCTCGCGATCCATCGGGAATCGATCCGCCGCTTCGGCGGCAGCGACGGGCTTCGTTCGCGGGACTTGCTCGAGTCGGCTATCGCTGCTCCGCAGGCTTCGTTCGGGGGAAAATCGACCTTCGCCGACCTCGTCGAAATTGCGGCTGCCTATCTTTTCTACCTTTGCGCGAATCATCCCTTCCTCGATGGCAACAAGCGCACCGCCCTCGGCTCTTGCCTGGTCTTCCTGAAGCTCAATGGAGCGCGTCCCGCGCCCGACTCCGGGGAATGGGAATCGCTCACCATGGCGGTGGCTGATGGATCGATCTCGCGCCAAGAGGCGACGGAAAGACTGCGCGAGCTGATCCTCGCGTCCTGAAAATCGCGGTTTGTTCGTAATCTTCGTCATCCGCTTAATCCAGGTAGATCAGCTCGCTCGAATTTAGCAGCGCCCGGCAGACGGCCTCGAGCCCGATATTGCGGATCGCCTCCGCCGTTTTCGCGACCTCGTCGGCATCGGGGGCGCGCTGATAAAGGAGGCGAAAGGCGGCCTGCGCCCGCTCCTCCGGATCTTCCCCAACTTCCCCGCCCGCCGTCTCGCGCAGGCGGTCGGCGAGGGCGGTCGCCATGTCGAGGGTGAAGCGGTGGTTCAACATGGTGAGAGCCTGCAAGGGAGTCGTCGTCTCGGCCCGCGCGGGAGCGGAGAAAGCGCAGTCAGGCTGGTCGAAATCGGTCATCAGATCGACGACGGAAGCGCGTGCATTCTGATGGTAGACGGCGCGGCGATAGGTCCCGGGACCGTGCTCGTCGAGAGGAACATAGGTCGAGACGTTGTCCTGAATAAAACGATAAAGCCGGAAGCCGGCCCCGCCCATGGCAGGGTCCAGTTTGCCTGACACTGCCAGAATCGTGTCGCGCACCTCCTCGGCGGAAAGGCGGCGCGGCGGAAAGCGCCAGAGCAGTCGTGCCTCGCCGTCGACCTTGCCTGCCTCCTCCTGCCAGGCGGCGGACTGGCGGTAGGTCTCGGAGAGAAGAACAAGCCGGTGCATCGCCTTGAGCCGCCAGCCGTTCTCCTTCAGCTTCGTCGCAAGGAAGTCGAGCAGTTCGGGATGGGTGGGACGACCGCCCATGTATCCGAAATCGTTCGGCGTGTCGACGATGCCGGTGCCGAAGTGGTATTGCCAGATCCGGTTGGCGAGGACGCGGGGCGTGAGCGGATTGTCAGGATGGACGGTCCAGTCGGCAAAGGCGAGACGGCGCTCCGACTCAGGCGTCTCGACGGGGAGCTCGTAGGACGGTGCGACCTCGGCGAGGGTCGAGAGGCTCGCGGGGGCGACGGTCTCGCCCGGCTTCTGCGGACTGCCCCCGACGAAGAGGTGGAAGGGACCTTTCGCATCCGCGGCGCTCGCGTTGCCGATCCAGACGAGCCGCGGAGGGGGCACCGCAGCGATGGCCTGATCGACTTCGGCGACTTCGTGGCGCAAAGCGGCGAGGCGTTCGGTCTCGTCCTTCGTGCGCCCGGCGGAGTGCAGACGGAAATCGCGATGGGCGGGGTTTGCCGGCTTGCGGTCGCGTCCGTGGGCGACCTCGCGCCAGGTCTTGCCGTCGTCGGAGACCTCGAGGCGATAGTCGGCGACGAAGACGAACTTCGTATGCGCCGGAGTGCTCTCGCCCTTCGCGCTGGAAAAGACAATGCGATCGATCGCGATCGGTTCGGCGAGTTCGACGACGAGATCGTTGCCGGCGGCGAAGTAGCGCTCGCCTGTCTTCCCGTCGATGGCGAGTTGGGGGCCGTAGGCTCCGGGGAAGTCCTCGATCTGGCGCGAGGCTCCGCTGGCCTTGGCTCCGTTCGCGGCGAGGGCGACGTTCTTCGGCTTTTCGCCGGCTGACCACACCTCGAACTCGTCGAGACGGAAGCCGCTCGCGATATTGGGATTCTGGTCTTGCGCCTCGCAGACGAGCCGGACGAACTTCGCCGTGACCGGGGCAAAGACCTCACCGGTTCCGGTGCGGTCTACGGGCGGGCGGATCCAGCGCGCCTCGAACTCAGCGAGCTTCGCCTCGCCGCGCTTGCGGATCTCGTCCATGACCGTCTTTTGCTCCGCCTCGATCGTCTTTTTGCGTTCCTGCAGAGGACGAAGGGTTTCGGCTCGGGCGCGTTTTTCCTCCGCCGGGGCGAGGTCGCGATCACCGTGGCGGACGCCGGCGAAGGTCGCGTAGAGGGCGTAGTAGTCGCGCTGGCTGATGGGGTCGAATTTGTGGTCGTGGCAGCGTGCGCAGCCGAGGGTCATGCCGAGGAAGGACTCGCCGGTGGCGTTGATGATCTCGTCGAGCGTGTTCGCACGGATCTGCGCGGCGGCGTCCTTGTCCTGGTTCCCCACATCGTCGTAGGGTCCAGCGACGAGGAAGGCGCTCCCGAGTTCGACTTCAGGATCGTCTTTGCCGAAGACATCGCCGGCGAGGTGTTCGCGGATGAACCGGTCCATCGGCTTGTCCTCGTTCAGCGAGCGGATCACATAGTCGCGAAAGGGCCAGGCGTTGTCGATGATGACGTTCCGCTCGTAGCCCTTGCTTTCGCCGAAGCGCACCACGTCGAGCCAGTGCCGTCCCCAGCGTTCGCCGTAGTGCGGCGAGGCGAGGAGCCGGTCGACGAGGCGCTCGTAGGCCTGCGGGTCGTCGTCGGCGACAAAGGCATCGACCTCCTCCGGCGTCGGTGGCAGGCCGACGAGGTCATAGGTGAGGCGTCGGATCAGCTCGCGTTTGCCCGCCGGGGGATTCATCGAGAGTCCCTCCTTCTCGAGGCGTTCTTTCACGAATGCGTCGATCGTCGCGTGGGTCGGGTCGGCGAGGGGCAGGTAGGACCACCACGAGCGGTCCGCCTTCGAAGCTTCTTTCAGGACAAGTCCTTCAGGCCATTTCGCGCCTTCGTCGATCCAGCGGCGCAGCAGCTCGGCCTCGGCTTCGGTGAGGGGATCACCCTCTTCGGGCATGTAAGGTTCTTCGCCGGGGGCCTCGGGAGTGGCGACGAGGTAGAGGTCGCTTTTGTCGGCGTGGCCCGGCACGACGATTTCCCCGGAGGGGTCGAGGACGAAGGCGGCGGTGGAGAGGTCGAGATCCCCCTTCGCGATGTTGGGATTGTGGCAGCCGAGGCACTTCTGTTCGAGGAAGGGTTTGACCTCCTTTACAAAATCGACCGGCGCGCCGAGACCGTTCGAGGCAAGGCCGCCCCATGACGCTAGCGGGACGAAGAGCCAGAGAGACTTTCGCGCGGAGAAAATTCGGGGAGGGACTGCCATCGTTTTCATTCTATCAGATACGAGTCCAAACCTCGCCCTTAAAAAATTGTATACAATTGCGGAATCGCGCCAATTCTTTCTTCCCCGGGATTCAACGAGAGGGTGGTGTGAGCGTAAGTGGTGAATTGATCCCCCGGCGATGAATCGCGGCCAGAAAGCCTGCGCTCCGCTGCAGCCCCTTGACCCGCGCGCCGCCGCGGCGAAACTGTCCCGTGATCACCAGTCTCAATCTCCCTCTCACCCCGCGCCGACAGGTCATGATCGCTGCTTTTGTCCTTGCGACGGTGCTCCTCATCCCGGCGGCCCAGTGGATCGCCGGCACCCTCAGCGCGGTCGTCGCGGCCTGGCTCATTGCCACGGACGAGGAGCCGAAGCTACGCCTGCGTATGGCCACTCTCCTCGGCTGTGTCGTTCTCCTCGGACTGACCGATATCAACCCCTCGCTCGCGACCGAGAATTTCCTCAAGGTCGGCATTCCCTTCACTCTTGTCATCGTCGTGCCCGCGATCATTCACCACTTCGGTGATCGCGGAATCATCCGCTACCGTTTCTGGCCGGTGCACTGGCGGAAGCAGGATATTATTTACACGATCCTCTCCGTCCCGCTCGCGTGGGTCGTCTTGAAATCCTACGAGTGGGGCAACCGCACCTTTTTCGACGACGAACTCTTTCGCACCTGGACACTCGGCCCTGCGCCTGATCCGGAGGAAATCCGGCGACTTTTTATCGGGATCAACCTCGTGGGGATCTGGGACGAGCTCTTTTTCGTGAACACGGCCTTCGCTCTGCTGCGCTCGCTCTTTTCCTTCCGCCTCGCCAACGCGGTACAGGCGGTGATCTACACGGCAGTGCTCTACGACATGGCCTTCACGGGATGCGGGATCTTCATCGTCTTCCTCTTCGCGTGGACGCAGGGCAGCATGTTCGAAAAATCCGAGAGTCTCCTCTGGGTCCTTATCGTTCACCTCATCGTCGATTACTTCCTCGTCGCCTTCATCGTACAGGCCTATTATCCGGACTACGGACTCGATTTCCTCTGGCGAAAGGGCTTTTAAACCACTCACCTTCGCGTCGCCGGAACCCTCCCAAGTCACCTTCGCCGCGGATTGACCCTATTTAACTGGAACTGAGCATTGAAAAGCGATACAACGGTTTCCCCGGTTGACACACCTTTAGCGTGTACGGGGACTGGTCGCGGGCTCCTGACCGGTGTTTACTTCCTCTAACTCTGCCGATTTTCCTAAAATGAAATCCCCTTCCTTTATCACCGTTCTAAGCGGATTGCTCACCTTTGGCGGCATCCTCAGTGCTCAGGAGCCGACCGCCCCCCTGCTGCAATCGGGCGACCGGATTGTTCTCGTCGGCAATACCCTCTTTGAAAGAGCGCGCCTCTTCGGTCAGATCGAGACAACCCTGCAGATCGCGACCGGTCCAGAGGTCAAGGGGATCACCCTGCGCAACCTCGGCTGGAGCGGTGACTCGGTCTTCGGGGATTCACGCTCCTATTTCGGACCACCGTCGGAGGGACGTGATCGCCTCGCCCGCAATCTCGGTGAGACCACCCCGAGCGTCGTCCTCATCAGCTACGGGACCGAGGCCGCCATGTCCGTCGACCAGGGTTGGACCGAAGATGCCGCCCATGCCGCTGCCACCGCCGCCGGGATCGAGGCCAGCCGCGACGTCTTTCTGGCGGGCTATGAGGCCCTCATCGAACTCGTTCGCAAGACATCGGGCGAAAGTCTGCGTGAAATCGTGCTGATCTCTCCCCCGCCCCTCGAGAACCTCGGGGCACCGCTGCCCGATCAGACGGAAAACAACCGCCGCCTCGCCATTTTCCGCGACGGCATCCGCGACCTCGCGAAAAAGAACTCGCTCCGTTTTGTCGATCTCTTTGCGCAGATGGGCGGCGATTCCTTCAAAGGCGAAGTCGCCAAACCGGCCCTCACCGAAGACGGCGTCCACTACAGCGAAGCGGGTCATGCTATCGTCGCACGCGAACTCGCGAAGGGTCTCGGCTATTCCGAGGGATCTCTCATCGACCGCAACCTGCCCGCTTACGAAGAACTGAAAGCCGCCGTCATCGAGAAAGACCGTTTCTTTTTCCACCGCTGGCGTCCCGCCAACGAGACCTATCTCTTCCTCTTCCGCAAACACGAGCAGGGACAGAATGCGAAGGAAATCCCCATGTTCGACCCGCTCATCGTCGCGGAGGAGAAAAAAATCGAAGAAGCCCGCACCCGGGTTTTTGCCGGCATGACGAGGAATTGAGCGAAGCCCCCCGACCTACCCTATTTTCTATGAAACTCTCCTTTTCCAACCGGGTCGCGACGATCCTCACCCTCGGCGCGATCACCTCTCTCTCGCACGCTCAAAACGGGCTCCGCGACATTCCCGACACGGCAGTCGAGGCACAGCTGAATGCCTTCAAACTCATCGAGGGAGCGAAGATCAATCTCTTTGCCAGTGAGCCGGCGGTGGCGAACCCCACGCACATGAACTGGGATCAGCGCGGCCGCCTCTGGGTCGTGAGCAGCCCGCTCTATCCGCACATCCAGCCCGGTCAGGAAGAACAGGATAAGATCGTCATCCTCGAGGACACCAACGGTGACGGCGTCGCGGACAAACATACCGACTTCGCGACCAATCTCCACATTCCCACCGCGGTGCTCCCCGGCGACGGCGGCGTCTATGTCGCGAACTCGGTCGAGGTCCTTTTTCTTCGCGACACGGACGGTGATGACGTCGCCGACGAGCGCAAGGTCGTGCTCTCCGGCTTCGGGACCGAGGACACCCACCATCTCCTCCACACTTTCCGCTGGGGTCCCGAGGGAATGATCTGGATGAATCAGTCCATCTACATTCACACCCACCTCGAGACGCCCTACGGCGTCCGTCGTCTCCTCGGAGGGGGGATGTGGCATTTCCGCCCTGAGACCCGCCGGGCCGAGGTCTTCATGAAGGGACTCGTCAACTCCTGGGGCCATGTCTTCGATGAATGGGGCCAGAGCTTCATGACCGACGGTGCGGGCGGCCAGGGCATCAACTACGTCTTCCCGCGCAGCGTTTTCCTGAGCTCGCCGGGAGCTTCACGCATTCTCCCCGGTCTCAACCCCGGCCAGCCGAAACACTGCGGCGTCGAGGCCCTCACCGGACGTCACGTGCCCGACACGCTCCGGGGTGCCCTTGCCGCTCCCGACTTCCGCGGGAGTCGCATTAATCTTTTTCAGCTCACCGACAAAGGCAGTGCCTACACCTCGACGCAGATTGCGGATCTCGTCTCCTCGACCCACGGCGCCTTCCGTCCCATCGACGTGAAAATGGGTCCCGACGGGGCCGTCTACATTGCCGATTGGTACAATCCCATCATTCAGCACGGCGAAGTCGACTTCCGCGATCCCCGGCGCGACCACGCCCACGGTCGCATCTGGCGGATCACCTTTGATGGCAAAGAGCTCGTCAAAGCTCCCGATCTCGTGAAAGCGAGCGAAGCAGACCTCATCCAGCACAGCAATGCGCCCGAAGGCTGGACCCGCGAAGCCGCCACGGTCGAGCTGCGTGCGCGCCAACCCGAAGCCGTCCAGGCGGCTCTCGAATCCGCCCGCGCGCCCGCCGGAGTCGATCCCGACCTCTTCGCCCTGCGCAAAGTCTGGACCTCGCAGGCTCTCCACCGCTTCGACGCCGCCGGGGCCGCTGCCCTGCTTTCGTCATCGAATCACAAGGCTCGCGCCGCCGCTCTCCGCGCGATCTACTACGACGCCGCCACCAATCCCGAGGCCCTCGCTCTTGCGGAGAAAGCCATCGCCGATCCGCACCCGCAGGTCCGCCTCTGGGGCGTCAGCGTTCTCGCCCAGCTTTCCTCGCCCGATACCGTGAAGATCGCCCTGGGCGCGCTCGAAGGAATTGAATTGGATGAATTCCTCGATTTCGCCCTTTGGTCGATCTGCCGCGAGCACGCCGATCGCTGGACCGCTGCTGCACAGACCGGAAATCCTTTTGCCAACACGACCCAACTGCTCTTCGCCGTGCGGGCTCTCAATCAGGCCGTCGCCGTGCCGCAGATCCTCAGTGCGCTGGGCTCGGGCGAGCTCCCGAGCGATGCTCAAGTCACCGGAGTGGCCGATTGGATTTCCAAGGTTGGATCCGCCGCCGACCTCAATGCGCTTTTTGAGTTCGCCCTTACCGAAGGCGCGAAACCAGCGCACCAGACCACGATCCTCCAGGCTCTCGCCAACGCCGGGAGTCTGCGCAAGCTGAAGCCCGCCGGGGACACTGCCCGGCTTTCCCGCTTCCTCCAGTCGCCCGACCTCGCGACCTTCACCAGTGCCGCCTCGCTCGCCGGTCTTTGGAAACTGGAGTCCGCCCGCGAGGGCCTTAGGGCCGCCTTCCTCAACGCACCCACCGACGAGGCCAAGGGCCGGGCCGCTCTCGAGGGACTCATCGCTCTCGGCGGCCCCCCGACCGCGACGATGCTCGATGAAATCGCTAAGAATGCCCAATCTGACTATTTGCTCCGTTCCCTCGCCGTGATCGGTCGGACGAAGATGGACCCCAACGAGGGCGCCAAGCTCGCCGTCGCCGTCCTTACCGAAGCCCCTCAAGGTAAGGACCTCCACGGGATCTTCGACGCCTTCCTCGCGAACAAACAGGGGCCCGTCGCCCTTAGCAACGCGCTTTCCGGAGCGACTCTCCCTCAAGCCATCGCCCTCGCCGGTGTGCAGAAGGCCAGCAGCGCCGCGACTAAGCCCGAGGCCCTCGTCGCAGCCCTTCAAAAGGCCGGCACCATCAAGCCCATGAAAATGGCCCTAACGCCCGCCGAGATGGAGGCAATGATGAAGCAGGTCGCGACCCTCGGTGATCCGCACGCCGGTGAAGTGATCTACCGCCGCGCCGCGCTGCAATGTGTCGTGTGCCACGCCATCGGTGGCGCCGGCGGCGTCATCGGACCCGACATGGTCAGCATCGGAGCGAGTGCTCCGGTCGATTACCTCATCGAATCGCTCCTCGAGCCAAGCAAGAAGATCAAGGAGGGCTACCACACCACCCTCGTGACGCTGAAAAACGGAGACTCCTTTGCCGGCGCGATCGCCCGTGAGGACACCAACGAACTTGTCGTGCGCGACGCCATCGGGAAGGAAAATCGTATTCCCAAGACCGAGATTGCGAGCAATCAGATCAGCCCGGTCTCGTTGATGCCGCCCGGCCTCACCGCTCAACTGCGCGAAGACGAGTTCATCCACCTCGTCCGATTCCTCTCTGAACTCGGCAAGGACGGTGACTTCAAAACACCCTCGAACCGTTTCATCCGCCACTGGCAGACCCTGATGCCACACCCCTCGACCCGCGACCGCATCGGCCACTACGGAACGAAGATCTTCACCGAAGCAGTCTCGGACTATTCCTGGGCTCCCGTCTACGCGACCGTGGCCGGTGCCGTGCCTGTCGGCGAGCTCCCTGAAATCGAAGGCCGCGGCAAAAACCGCCTCGGGGTGGCTCGCACCTTCATCGAAGTGAAAAATGCCGGACCGGTTAAACTCAGGATTACCGGCAAACTCGCCGATCTCGATCTTTTCCACGGTGATACGGAAATCGCTATGCCCGACGGGGCCGAAACCGAAATCACCCTCGACGTGAAGGAACCCGGTCGCCAGAAACTCACCTTCGCCGGACTCAAGGGATACGGCATCGAGGGAGTCACCGTCGAAGTCCTCGACGACGCCTCCAGAGCCGATCTCGTCGAATTGAATAACTTCTGACCTCCCCCCCCCTTCTGCGCCAATTGCCTCCTGCTCCCCGAATCATGAAAATCAGCCCCCTGCTCCCCCTCCTCGTTCTCGCCGCCTGCGTGATCTCCCTGACCGCCCAGCAAAAGGGCGCGAAAAAGGAAGCGCCCAAACTGAAATGGCGAGTCCAGCAACTGCACAAGGACAACAACGAGGGTCTCGCCGTCGGTGACATCAACGGAGACGGGAAGCCCGACATCACCGCCGGTGAGTTCTGGTATGCCGCGCCCGATTTCAAACCTCAGCCCGTCCGCAAGCTGATCCCCTTCGGAGCCGATTACGTGCAGAACAGTGCCGAGCATCTCTACGACATGGACGGCGACGGCGACCTCGACATCGTCACGATCGCCTTCACCCTCCCCGCCCTCGTCTGGTATGAGAACCCCGGTGCCGGCAACTACAAGGCCGAGGGCTGGACCATGCACGAACTCATTGACACGAACATCAAAGCGAACGAAGCCGCCTTCCTCTACGATATCGACAAAGACGGCACTCCCGAGTGGATCACCAACTCCTGGGTTGCCTCAAACCCAACCGAGATCTACCGCCTCATCCGCGGCGACGACGGCAAAGTAAAGGCCGAGAAACACACCGTCGCCGAGTCAGCTAACGGTCACGGGATGGGCTTCGGAGACATCAACGGCGACGGGCAGGATGACATCCTCTTCGGCAAAGGCTGGTTCGAATGCCCCGCCGACGGCCCCTACTCGGGACTCTGGACCTGGCGCAACGATTTCGATCTTCCTCACGCCAGTTGTCCTGTCCTCGTCGTCGATCTGAACGAAGACGGGCGCAACGACATCATCTGGGGCAACGGCCACAACTACGGACTTTACTGGATGGAGCAGCTCGAGCCCCAATCGGACGGGACGACGACCTGGCGTCAGCGTGTCATCGACGACAAGTTTTCCCAGGCCCACGCCCTCGCCTGGGAAGATGTCGACGGCGACGGCAAGCCCGAGCTCATCACCGGAAAGCGCTACTACGCGCACTCCGGCAAAGACCCGGGCGCCAGTGATCCCATTACCGTGCAATACTACGACTGGGACAAGGAGTCCCTCTCCTGGAGCAAAAAGATTATCAGCGACGCTCCCGCCGGCGCAGGCCCCGGTATCGGTCTCCAGATCCGTGTCGCCGATCTCGACGGCAACGGGTGGCCCGAAGTCATCACCCCCGGGAAGAGCGGCACCCACATCATGTGGAACGACGGGTGGAACGAGTGAGCGGCATGAGCGACCCGGAATCCACGCACGCTCGTTCCGAGCGCGAACCCATCCCGCGGGAGCTCCATTCCTTTTATCAGGATAGGCCCTTCGTCTCCTGCACCCGTTGTGGCGAATCTCTCGCGGACTTTCCCGATGGCTTCCGTATCTCGAAGAATTTCAAAAAAGGCGAAGTCATCATCGAGTATGCGCTCTGCATGCCCTGCCTCGCAGGGATGCTCGAGGAAGCGTCCGAGGAGTCGAAAGGCAAACTTGCTGAATTTCAGGAGAAACACTTCCGGAACATTTCCGGTTTCGATGAATGCGCCCTCTGCCCCCGGACCCGCGAAGAGGCTAAAAACGAGGAGTTTGGCCTCGTCGGAGTCTGTCAGGGCGACAACATACTCGATAGCGCCCTGATTTGCCTCGACTGCATGGAGGCGATGAATGGTGTCCTCTCCGAGGAAACGAGGCGAACCTGGGATCGCTTCCGGCAGGAAAACTTTCCCGGAGTGCCCTCGGACTTCGAGCCGTTCCCGCCACGTCCAGCCCCGAAAGTCCTTAGTTAAGGCAACTCGCTCAGCGCAATAATGATTGCGGCAGTGCTCTAAGATAAGCGCTAATGACCTCACCGCCGGTCTCGGGCTCGAGCTTTTCCCGACCGGGTTCAGTGGTTCGCGGAGCAATACGGCTGCCATCGCGGTAAGAACCGTTGGGCATCGCGTGCGATCCGTAAGCGCCTACGATCCACTCGGGGACACGGACCGTCTCCGGCAGGACGGAGGCAGCGCTCTCAACAAGGCCGTCACTGGGACTGTAGGCGGGCGCCGTTTTTTCGATGCGACGCCGGAGGTAGGGAGACCAGAGTCGTTCGCGGATGCGTCCGTCAGCTCCATCGGGCACCATCGCGATGCTGACCCAGGTGAGACGCGGATAAAGGCGGTCCATTTCCGGGGCAAGAGCGGGTAACCAGGGAGTCTCACTGATGGATTGCAGCATCGTGATCGCATCACCCTGCCCGGAGATAGTGAGCCACGACCGCGTCATAGAGGCGAGAGGACGCCCCGAAGCGACGAGCCACTCCGCGACGACCGAGCCCTGCACCGTCCCGGCCAGAGAGATCACTGCGACCAGTTTGCGCCGGTGTGCGGCGGGGAGCTCTGCCCCGCCACGCTGGAGGTAATGAATGACGTCGTGAGCCCCCTTCGAGAGCATCAGGATGATGACCGCGTCTGACCCGGCAAAAATCCCGCGCATCTGAGTTGCGACCAGGTCCGCATTTTGCTCAATCGTCCCGCGGGCTTCTGTTTTCAAAAAGTGCGTGGCGAATCCCATTACGCGGCTCTGAGCGGCAGCCCCCTCGAGACACTCCCGGGTGCGGTCTCGGGCGTTCTGATTTCCCGCCCGCGTTCCCGGAATGATCGCGAGAGCGGTCCGGCCGCGCCTCTCAGGAGCCATTGCCGCAAGCGAATCCGGGAGAATGAGAGAGCTGTCGGCCGTCGTAGTGATCACTCGTCGCTCCAGCGCACCTCCCGAGTCATCCGCCGCCGCGAGTCGCGCGACGAGATGATCCTTGGCCGCCGGCAGTCCCTCACGACGGGTGACCACTCTCGCCTCGGCGAGGAGCGCGCTTGCCGGTGGCGGGGAAGTCACCACCTTTTGCCGCGGCCCGGCACACCCGCAGAGCCCTGCCATCAGAATCGAAAGCAACCCACCTGGCAGTAGAAAGGTCGATGTTCTCATGCCTGCCCATCCTCGGCCCTGGGGAGCATCTCGATGGAATTCTCCGTGTCGCGTCGCGTCAGGAGCGAATGAATTCTGTCCTGCAATTCAACCGGGAGGTGGCGATCCGGTTCGGGCGAAGTGCGAATAAGCCGCTTCGCCTCCGGAAAATCGCCCGATGTCACCGCCGACTCGATCAGTCGAAGGCGAACCGACCAATCTTCAGGCGCCCGCTCCAGTTCGGAGTATAGATCAGCTAAGGCGGCCCTCATGTCACCAGTCAGAATTGCGGCTCGCTGAATCAGTCAGGAAGGTGTCACGAAAGAAGCCCGGAGCAATAGCCCACGGTGCCCCAGTAGTTGCCGGCAGGGTCGGAATCATGGGTGAAAGTTTGTCCGATGACTCGCCGTATGTCTATCCGTCTTTATCCGAAAACAAATTCCTCAAATAAATTTCAGGGTGGTTCGTCCTTTTCTTCGAACAAGTTATCCATGCTAATCCACTAATCTGCGAGGATTTAGCCATTGAATGTTTGAACAAAACCAAATTAGGAGGAAAGTTAAGAAAGATTAACAGATCACCCCATGCGTTCCACACGGCTCATTTTCGCGACCCTTCTCTGCTCCCTCAGTCTTGCTACCGCTCGTCAGGCAGGAGCCCAGAACATTAACGATGCCATTCAGGCTCAGGCGGCGAAAGCCGGTGGAGGGATCAACAGCTGGTATAAAGCCCGCAACTACGCCCCGGTTTGGACCGGCGATTACATCGGCGGGTTGGCCCAGTTCATTCAATCTCTTGATGCACACGGACTCTCACCCGAGCTTTTTCAGCTTTCAGCCTGGGATGCCCAGTGGCGAAGCCCCAGTGCGGACCCGATAAAACAAGCCGAAGTCGAAGTCGGAACCACTCAACTCGCCCTCTACGCGATCCAATCGCTCGCCTACGGATTTGTTGATCCCCGTCAAGTGCACCCAAAATGGGCAGAGATCGCCCGTCAGGTAACCGCTTACCAATTCCTCGATCAGGCACTTCAGAAGCCGGGATCCCAGCTCTCGAGCCATCTTCTTCAGGTCGTTCCGCCGCAGGACAGTCGTTATGCGGAAATGGTGAAAACGCTCGCCCGCTACCGCGAACTCAACCGCCTTGGCGGATGGCGTGATCTTCCCGCTACGGCCACTCCCGCCGGCCCGGGTATTAAATACCCCGAGCTGAGTCTGCTCACCTCGCGCCTCCAGGCAGAGGGCGACCTCCCCGGCGGCGCCGCACGCAGCCGCAAGGGAGAAATCGACAACCGTACTGGTGAGGCGATCAAATCCTTTCAATTCCGTCACGGGATCGAGCCCGACGGCTTTATCGGGGCCGAGACCCTCATCGAGCTGAACACTGATGTTTCCCATCGGGTAAACGAAATCATCATCAATATCGACCGGCTCCGCTGGATGCCCCGCAGCTGGGATGTAGCTGAGCATATCGAAGTGAACATTGCGGAAAGTGCTCTGCGTATCTATGTGAACCAGCGCGAGTCTGACGTAATGAAGGTCGTCGTCGGTAAAAAAGGAGTCAGCGAGACCCCGATTTTCCACGGTACCGTTCAGGATGTCTACTTCCGCCCCCTCTGGAATATCCCCACCTCTATCGCACGCCGTCTCCTTATCCCCGCAGCCCTCTCCTCCCCCGAGGGGCCTGATGGTTACATGCGCAGTCATAACTACCAGATCATTACCTCCTACGGTTCTTCGAGCACCCTGCCTAACACGGTTGAAAACCTTAACAAAGTCGCGGATGGAGGCCTGTTAATGCGCCAGGGCAGCGGCCCGAAAAACTCGCTTGGGCTCATCAAATTCATCTTTCCGAACGATTCGGCGGTCTATCTGCACGACACAAATACGCCCGAACTCTTCGGCAGAGCGGATCGGGACTACAGCTCCGGTTGCGTTCGAGTTGAGCGACCCGTCGATCTCGCCATGTTCATCCTGCGGCACAACCCCGGCTGGAGCCCCCAATCCGTCCGCGCCACGATGGACGACCCCAATGTGAACGATAAACGCGAGCGTCTTACCAAGACTACTTCCGTTTATCTCAACTACTGGACCTGCACGATCATGGGCGATAGCCGTGTGCGTTTCGACCGCGACATCTACGGTCACGACAACACCATGTTCCAGAAATTCGGCCTCCAGACTCAGGCGCTGCCGACGGCACCAGCCGTCGCACCGGCTCAAGCGGGACGCCCTGCTACCACCAACCCGGCGCAGTCAGCACAGGCTCCCGAAAGAAAGCCGTGGCGCTTTTTTCAGGCGTCACGCTAATCAGGCAGCCTGAATTTTACCCCACACCGCCATCGCGGTGCGGACTGCCACGACACAAGAGATAAGGAATCCAAGCGTGGCGATTGCCAGAATCCATTTTGGGATGCGTCGGGGACCAGTCAGTTCCGGCCTTGTGCCTAGGTAAAGCAGTGTCGCCCCCAAAGCCGGATTCCCTACCACCGTGAGGGCCTGTGCAATCGTAATGAGAGTGACTGTGCTGCCACTCTGACTCAGCGAGAGCATTGCCACCCCCATACCCGTGAGCAGGGCCACACTTGTGAGGTGAATAGGCCATCCCTTGCTAAGCCGACTGCCTTTCCCGAGACTATCCGACATCACTGTGCCGCCTATCATCGCGTTCACGAGGAACGAGCTAAAAGCTGCCGCGACGATGCCGAGGCTGAAGATGACCGTAGCCCACGAGCCAAAGAGCGGCTCGAGCTGTCGGGCGACCTGATCGACACTCGTGAGTTCGAGCTGATCGGGGCGGCCATAAAAAACGCGCATTGAGGTCAGCATGATGACCACGGTCACCAGTCCCAAAACTGAAATACTCACGACCGTATCCGTCAGTCCGCGTTTCGCATCGGTGATCCCCCATCCTTTCTCCTTCACAAGGTAGCTCTGATAAAAGGCTCCACCGACTGAAAAAGTCGTCCCGATGAGACCCAGCAAAGCGAAGAGATCACCCTTGCTCGTCGGAGTGACAAACTCAAAGGAACGCGGAGTAAGGTAGACCACTAGGAAATTGAAGAGGAAGGCGACGACCATTACTCCAATGAGGAATTTCATCATCTTCTCGACTGACTGGTAGAGCTCCCTCATCAGGTAAAGAATCGCGATGAGCGAGGCATTGAAGAGCAGCAGCAGAGCAAATTGGCCGTTCGGCCCGACCGATCTCCCGCCGTTCGCCATTTCGAACAGCGGGGAAAGGCCCGCTACCATGGCGAGATTATTGCTCGATTGGAAAAGAGCCACCACGAGAAAGAGGATCAACCCGACCACGACCGCGAGCGGTCGACCCAACCGGGAAGCGAGCTCGTCGCAGGCGCTACCCTGGTAGCTGACCCCGATGCGTGCCGCGAGGGCGACCATCCCTATCATCATGATCGCCGCCGCGATGACAACGGGGATCCCGAGTCCCCCGAATCCGGCCCCCACTTTAGAGCTGGTAAGAATGCTGCCCGGTCCAAGGACTACCGCCGCCACCACCATGGCCGGCCCGATTGATCGCCAAAGATTTTTCACTTCGCCATGCAATCAGATAGATCAACGGGGGACGAGTCCTTTCATGCGGACTTGACGGGAGCTTATATTTCCTTGTCCGCGCTTCTGAAATCAGCTACATCGAAGACGTCATCTCCATGGTATCCATCCACATCCGAGGTCTTGTAAAGCGTTTCGGCGAAGTCGTCGCCCTCAACCACCTCGACCTCGACATCGCGGCGGGCGAACTTTTTTTCCTGCTCGGTCCCTCCGGCTGCGGCAAAACGACGCTGCTGCGCGCCATCGCGGGCTTCCACCTACCCGACGCCGGCACGATCAAGTTCGACGGCGACGATGTCACAAAGGTAGCCCCGCACAAACGAGAAACGGGCATGATGTTCCAGAGCTACGCTCTCTGGCCGCATTTGAATGTTTTCCGCAACGTCGCCTTCGGGCTCGAGGAGCGCCGCCTCGCAAAGCCCGAGATCAAACGGCGGGTCGACGAAGCGCTCGCCATGGTGAAAATGGACGGACTCGGCCCACGCCGCATCAATCAACTCTCCGGCGGGCAACAGCAGCGTGTCGCCCTCGCCCGGGCGCTCGTGATCCGGCCGCGCTGCCTCCTCCTCGACGAGCCACTCTCTAATCTCGATTCCAAACTCCGTATCGAGATGCGCAGCGAGATCCGCCGCATCTGCAAGGAATTCGGACTGACGGCGATCTACGTAACTCACGATCAGAAGGAGGCTCTCTCGATGGCGGATCGCATGGCCATCCTCGACGCTGGGAACATCGCCCAGATCGGCACACCCGAGGAACTTTACCGACGTCCTCGCTCCGCCTTTGTCGCCGGATTTGTCGGCGAGACCAACCTTATCCCCGGCACCCTCACTTCTGTCTCAGGCGAAAATTATTACATTCGCACCGCCGTCGGCGAGCTGGTTGGGCGGGTCGTTTCTCCGGACTGGCAGCCCGCTCAAGGCGAGGCGGTCACCCTCTCGATCCGGCCCGAATGTCTCTCGATCGACTCGGATCCTCCCTTGCAGAACCCCATCGCCGGCCGTCTGACCGAGTCCATCTACCTTGGCGAGACCGCCCAGTATGCGCTGAAGTGTGCGGGTCGCGAGGAGGCCGTTCACATCTCCGAACTGAACCCGCGCCGCGTCATTCGCGATACCGGGGCTGCCTTCTACGCCACTGCCTTACCCGAAGACATTGTCATCCTTCCCGCCTCCTAGCCGTGGCTCTGCGCATCGCCATCATCCTGATTCTGCTCGCCGCCGTGCTCGTGGCTCCGTTTGCCTTTCAACCCGGGGGAGCGAAGCGGAAATTACACGGCGCTCCGGGTGACCGGCTCGTCATCATCACGCCGCACAATGAGTCCATCCAGGCTGAGTTCGGTCGGGCCTTCGTGGCACACATGCGGGAAAATCATCGTCGCGAGATCTTCGTCGACTGGCGGCAACCCGGGGGCACGACGGAGATCGCGCGATTTCTGCAGTCCGACTATTCTTCCCGCTTTGAGACCCTCTGGACGAAGGAAACCGGCCAGCCCTTCACCTACTCGATCCGCGATGCCTTCACCAATGGCAAGCTCGATCCTCCCCCGACCAAAGGGGAGCAGGTCGCGGATTTAGCAAGGTTGACTCCCGAGTCGGAAGCGCGCCGCCTCTTCCTCAAATCCGATATCGGGGTAGGGATCGATCTGTTCTTCGGAGGCGGAGCCCACGACTTTGCGAGGCAGGCCTCTCTCGGCTTTCTTGTCGCACGGGACGCGAGCGGGACGTTCGGCCCGGCTTTGCTCGCAGAGGAGAAACCGGATTGGTTCAGTGACGCGGTCATGCCCGAGGCCGTCAGCGGCGAGCCTTTTCGCGACGCGGACTACCGCTGGGTCGGCACCGTGCTCTCCGCCTTCGGGATCTGCTACAACAGCGATGTCCTGAGCCGGCTCGGGATCACGGAGGCTCCGCAGACATGGACCGACCTGAAGGATCCTCGTCTTTTCGGCCAGATCGCTCTCGCCGACCCCACTAAATCGGGATCCACGACCAAGGCCTTCGAAATGCTTGTTCAGGAGAGAATCCAGACGATTCAGCGCGAAGAGGGTCTTGCTGAGGACGAGGCGATTCGGGCAGGCTGGGATGACGCGATGCGGCTCATCTTGCGAATCAGCGCGAACAGCCGTTATTTCACCGACTCGGCCGCCAAGGTGCCGCGCGATGTCGCGATGGGCGACGCTGCCGTCGGAATGTGCATCGACTTTTACGGACGCACTTTTAATGAACTCTTTCGCGATTCGAAAACAGGGGAATCGAGAGTGCACTTCGTGATGCCGCGAGGTGGAACCTCGATCGGAGCCGACCCCATCGGCATGCTGCGCGGAGCCCCTCAGCCCGAGCTCGCCCATCGTTTTATCGAATTCGTCCTTTCGCCCGAGGGGCAAAAACTCTGGAATTACCGGCCCGGCTCCGAGGGCGGTCCAACCCGTTTCGCCCTGCGGCGTCCCCCCATCCGCAAGGATTTCTACGTGGCGGCAAATCACCCTTCGATGACAGATCCCGAGGTCAATCCCTATGAGCTCACGGCCGGCTTCACTTACCACCCCGAGTGGACCGGGCCGCTCTTCGCCGCGCTGCGTTTTATTATACGCGGCGCCTGCATGGACCCGCACGAGGAACAACTGGCCGCCTGGGAAGCGCTCATCGCCGCCGGGCTTCCCGCCGAAGGAGTGGCACGTTTTGAAAACGTCGCTCCGATCTCCTACGGGAAAGTCGTCAGTGAGATCGCCCCGGAGTTAAAGGGGGCCGACAAGGTCGCCCAGGTCCGCATGGCCCGCGAACTCGCGGAGACCTACCGAAAGCACTACCGCGAAATCGCCCGGGACTACGGGGCTCAAAAGTAATCGATTCCCATGTCACGCACCCTCGCCATCACGGTCTACGCTTTCACCGCGACCTTCTTCGCGCTGTTTTTCGTCTTTCCGATCTGGCATACGGTGCAGGAGGCCTTCGTCACCGCGGACGGAAAAATCACCTTCGCCTACTTCACCGAGCTGTTTCGCAATCCTATTTACGTCGAGGGACTGGTGAACTCTTTTTACATGGGGCTCTTCACGACGATTCTCGCTTTACTGATCGCCCTGCCCCTCGCCCTTATCAGCAACACCTGGGAATTCCGGGGAAAGGAGATCCTCAACGCCCTTATTCTCGTTCCGCTCATCCTCCCGCCCTTTGTCGGCGCCCTCGGGGTGCGGCAGTTTCTCGGTCAGGCAGGGGTGCTCAATACCTTCCTCACGGATCTCGGCCTGATGGACGCCACCACCCCTTTCGACTGGCTCGGAGAAGGACGCCTCGCGGGCATTGTCCTGATGAATGCGCTGCACCTTTACCCCATCGCCTACCTCAACATCTCCGCAGCCCTCGCCAATCTCGATCCGGCGATGGAGGAAGCGGCCGAGAATATGGGCTGCCACGGGATACGCCGGCTTTTCCGGGTGACCTTTCCCCTCATCATGCCCGGACTCTTCGCCGGAGCGACGATCATTTTCATCTGGGCTTTCACTGAACTGGGCGTACCGCTTGTCTTTGACTACGATCGCGTTACCTCGGTGCAGATCTTCGAAGGCCTCAAGGATCTCAGTGGCAATCCTTTCCCCTACGCGCTCGTCGTCGTGATGCTTGTCGCTGCGGTCTTCTTCTACCTGATCGGGAAATGGTTCTTCGGACGGGACAATTTTGCCGGATCGGGCCGCGCCTCGACGGGACGAAGCCACCGCGTTGCCTCTCCTCTCGTCGGAACCTGTTGCGCGGGCATCTTCACCCTCGTCACCGCGATTGCGATCCTTCCTCATCTTGGCGTCATCCTGCTGTCCCTTTCCAATGACTGGTATGGCACGATCCTGCCGACCGCCCTCACCGGACAACACTACGAGGACGCCCTCGGACACCCGCTCACGATCCATTCGATCGCAAACTCGTTGAAATACTCGTCCCTCGCCACCGGACTCGACATTCTCCTTGGTATCGGCATCGCCTACGTCGTCGTGCGAACGCGCCTCCCCGGACGCCAGCTCCTCGATGCCATGGCGATGCTACCGCTCGCGGTCCCCGGTCTCGTCCTCGCCTTCGGCTATCTCGCAATGACCCGCGAGGGCCAGCTCTTTGATTTCCTCATCATCGGCGAAGATCCCATCCTCATCCTCGTGATCGCCTATTCCGTGCGACGCCTGCCCTACGTGGTGCGCTCGGCTGCCGCTGGATTCCAGCAAACCAGCGTCAGCCTCGAGGAAGCCGCCCAAAATCTCGGAAGCACACCGCTGCGAGCGCTGCGAAAGATCACCCTGCCCCTAATCGCCGCGAATCTCATCGCCGGAGCCCTCCTCGCCTTCTCCTTCGCGATGCTCGAAGTCTCTGACTCGCTCATCCTCGCCGAGCAGCAACAACATTATCCCATCACCAAAGCCATCTACGCCCTGATCTCCTCCCTCGGGACGGGCCCCAATCTCGCCTCGGCCCTCGGCGTCTGGGCCATGATCTTTCTCGCGGTCACAATCACCGGAGCCGGTGTCATCCTCGGGCGCAAAATGGGAGCACTTTTTCGGGTTTAAGACATCCCAAGAACTCACTGCATTATTATAAATTTGACAATTATAATAATTATTATAAAATAAATCTGCCGATCATAACCCTCACGGCAGACACCAATGACTCCCCGACTCGTGATTCCCGCCCTCTTCTCAGTTGCCTTTGCCACTGAACTGTTTGCCAGTGATCAAGCAGAAGCCGCTAAGACCGATCCGGTCACGAGCCCCTGGGACGCCAACGCCTGGGAGGCCGGGAGCGCCCGCGTTTTTTGGCGTGCCGGGATTGTGAAGGCCAAGGCTCCGACCTCGGGGAAAACGATTCCGTTCGGATCTGCCGCGACTCCTTCACCTGCTGCCCCGCTCAATCGGGTCCCGGCAAAATCAGATCTCTCCAACAGACAATCCGAGAAGTAACACGCCTGATCGAGGGCCCGCACGGAGATCTCCCGTCCGGACATTGGGATCACAAAGCCTCCGCGGCTCGCTGCGGAGGCTTTTGTGTTTCCCCTCGACCCCTGCCCGATCCTCGGCAGAACGGGGATCGGAAGCAAAAAAGCAGTTTACTTTAGGTGGATATAGACCATATTCGGCGCCCTGGGCGTCACGTTAATTGCCGTCGGTCCTTGGTATTTCACCACTGTTTGGTGAAAAGTCATCGCTCTACCTCTGGGAAACCCGGCTACCTACACCTCATATGTCTAAAGCACTAGCTCCGTTTGAAATCCCTGATCGTCTTGTCAAAGACGAAGCCACCGCTACCGAAACCTACGCCAAATTCACGGCAGAGCCTTTCGAGGCAGGGTTCGGACACACGATTGGCAACAGCCTCCGCCGCGTTCTCCTTTCCTCACTCGAGGGCGCATCGATCACTTCCGTCCGTATTGCCGGTGCGCAGCACGAATTCGCCTCACTCCCCGGAGTGGTCGAGGATGTGACTGAGATCATTCTCAACCTCAAGCAGATCCGCTTTAAACACTTTGACGATCGCGATCCCGCGACTCTCTCGCTCACTGTCGACAAAGCCGGTGATGTGACTGCCGGAGACATCCAGGAGATCTCCCAGTATGAGATCGTGAACAAAGATCTCCACATCTGCACCCTCGACCGGGCCACCAAGTTCAATCTTGAGATGGAAGTCCGCGTCGGACGTGGCTTCAACACCTCCGAAGACAACAAGCATCAAGACATGCCCATCGGCGTTATTCCGATCGACTCAATCTTCTCCCCTGTTCGCCGCGTAAAATACGCCGTGGAGAACACCCGTGTCGGTCAGCGAACTGACTACGACAAACTCGTCATCGAAATCTGGACCGACGGTCGCGTCGAGCCGCACGATGCGCTTCTCCAGGCTTCCGCGATCCTTCGTCACCACCTCGACGTTTTCGTGAACTACGACGATAACGCGATCCTCATCGAAGACCGCCCCGAGACTCAGAGCGAGGAAAACGCCGAGCTCAAGAAACTCCTCAACATGAGCGTCAACGAGATCGAGCTCTCGGTCCGTGCCGCCAACTGTCTCAACAACGCGAACATCACCACGGTGGGTCAGCTCGCGATGAAGAGCGAAGCGGAGATGCTCAAGTATCGCAACTTCGGCAAGAAGTCCCTCAACGAGATCAAAGACAAGCTCCACGAGCTCGGTCTCTCCCTCGGGATGTCGATCGATCCGAGCCTGCTCGAGCAGTCCTTCACTTCCTCCCTTCTCGGTGGTGGTGATCGCTCCATGGAAGGCCCCGGCCTCGCCGCCCTCATCGCCCAGAATATTCACGACTGATCAACGACCTCTCCGGATCGCCTGAGAGTGCGGTCCGGGTCCCCTCTCCAACCCGTTATTTCCGATGAGACATAGAAGTAAAACCGTCAAACTGCAGCGCGACAAGGCGCACCGCGATTCGCTCATGCGCAACCTCGCCGCCAGCCTGATCGAGCATCGCCAGATCACGACGACCCTTGCGAAAGCCAAGGCCCTGCGCCCCTTCGCGGAGTCACTCGTGACCCTCGGTAAGAAGAACACTCTTCACAGCCGCCGTCGTGCCATCACGATCCTCGGGAGCAACCAGCTCGCTCAGCGCAGCACCAAGGTTCTCTTCGAAGAGATCGCTCCCGCCAGCGCCGACCGTCAGGGTGGTTACTGCCGCATCATCAAACTCGGCCAGCGCCGTTCGGATTCCGCTCCGATGGCTCTCATCGAGTGGGTTGACGCTGTCGTCACCGCCGCCGAGACCGCCGAAGCCTGAGGCTTTGCAGTTAGGGAGTAAAATCCCGGCAAAGATTTGAAAAACCGCGTCTGGAGACAGGCGCGGTTTTTTTGTGGAGTGGTCTGATTTAGAATTGGGAGCTCCCGGACGGGTAGCTGACGATGACGGAACGCGGAGCGGGAAGATTGGCATCTTCCGCTACGGGTCCTTCGGAGACGACTGCTCTCCGCCCCTCAATCCGGCAGCGACTCGCGGAACTGCTCCAGTCTCGAATAATCCAAACCGGGCGGGCGATTCTCGAGGAGCCAGTCGAGATCCTCGCGGGCGCCCTCGAGCTCGGCGGCCTGGACCCGCAGGATGGCGCGCTGGAAACGCTCGTAGGCGGAATCGGGCTGGATCGCCAGGAGAAGTTCGAGGTAGTTTTCCGCCTGCTCGGGAGTCTGCTTCCGGTTGATTTCGATGTCGACGAGATTCCTCAGCATGCGCACAGCAATGTCGCGTGCACCCGAGGGAGCGAACGCTGACTCGTCCGGCGCCGCCCCGGTCAGTTCGAAGGTGACCCGGGTCGCACTCTCTCGGGTATGGGATTTCCCTTCGTCGAAAACATCGAAATAGAGTGCTTCCTTCCCGTCACCCGCGGGGATGTTCACCCCGACCATGAATTTGCCGGGCAAGGCGGCACCGTAGACATCCGGAATTCCGAGTCGACGGGCGACTTCTATAAAAACGACACTTAGCGTGATCGGAAGACCCTCGCGGTCGTCAAGGACACGATTCACGTAGCTGTTGGCGTGATGATAATACTCGCCGCGACTGCCGTGAAATCCGTTTTCCCGGAACATGAAGTCGCGCAGCGCCTCAACCTTTTCCTTCGTCCCGCCTTCGAGAGCGGCCTTCCCGACATAGGCTCTGGCATCGCCGACGAATTGGGCAAAAACCGCGCGATAATGATCAAGGTCGAGTTCGGGATCGTCGAGCCGCGCAATCTGGAGCCCCACTTCGAAGAGGTCAACCTCACTCTCGGGCCTATCGAGGGTCATGAGCATCTCGCGCGAGATGGTCGTGCGATAGACCTCCGTCTCGAGCATCTTCAGATTCGCCACGAGATCCTCGAGCTCGGCAACGCGGTAGCGAATGATACGCTGACTCCCGAGACCGTCCCGCCCCAGTTCCTTGAGGACTTCATCGGTGCCGCCCTCTTTCACAAAACGATCGAGCAGCGAAGTGATCGTGTCACGCTCCTCCTTGGGCATTTCCTTTTCTGACAGATCGCTCCCGACCCGGAAACCGCGAAATTCGGCGACGGTCTCACGGAATTTGCAAAGCCCGACCGATCCGCCACGCAAAACGGCGTCTTCGATCTCGAGCACCTTTTCCTCATTCACCCAGGCGATCAACTTCCCTGTCTCGACCCGGACCCGCAATCGATTCCATTCGCCTTTCTGGTAGGCCGGCACCTCGATCTGCTCCAAAATACTCCAACTGTAAACGTCGGGACCCTCGAATCGCGTCAACCTCAATTTCCCGTCGCTAGGGTAAAAACCATAGTGAACATCTTTACCGTCAGCGGCGAATGCCAATCCAGCAGCTCCGCCTTCGTCGTCTAGCTTCACCGAGACGGCCACCTCGTAGGGAACCTCGGGCACTTTGAGAGAGGAGAGGCAGAGCGCCCGCCCGCCGAAACCTTCCCCGACCTGGCGTGAGCTGATGACACCGCCCCGCTGGGTCCAGTCGGCCCCCATCACCGAAGTCCACTGACGCGGGTCGAGGGTGCCAATCGTGCGCCAACGGCTCATTGGAACCGGGTTGGGCTTGTCGAGGAGCGTTTGCAGGTCATTTGAGGGAACCGCGAATCCGAGATTTTCCGTGACCCTGTGACGCAACGTGACGATGCCGAGGACTTCGCCCTCAAGGTTGATGACCGGCCCGCCGCTGTTTCCCTGCTCGATCGGCATGGCGAGCTGGAGCATCGGAAACTCGGGCGTCTCCCCTTCCCCGGCGAATCCCGGATCGAGTTTGCGAATCGCCGAGATCGCGCCCGGGACCACGCTGAGAGCCAGTCCCTGCGGCGCCCCGAACCCGACGATGATGTCGCCCTGCTCGATCTTCGCCGAGTCACCGATCTTTAGGGACTGGAGCTTCTTTCCAGCCGAATCCACTCGCAACACCGCGAGATCATAGTGCTTGTCTGAGGCATGGACCTCGGTCACCGCGCAAACCGTGCCGTCGAAAAGCTCGACCTCGATGGAGCGCCCCTCACCGATGACATGGAGATTCGTCACGACAAGACCGTCGGCGATGATAAAACCCGATCCGGTTCCGCTGCGCTCGCCATCGCGTCCCATCTGCCGGACCGTGACGAGGGAAGGTTTCGCCAGTTCCGTGAGCTTGCGGACCTGACCGGGCTCGAGAAAGTCTCGCGCCGCGTCGGCTTCATTTTCGGACAGCTCTGCGAGGGCCTCGGCCGCTTCATCAGAGAAGGGATCAAACCCTTTTTCCGCGTCCTGCGATCGGGCCTCCGGACTGAGCAAAAAACCACAGAGGAGGACGGTTGGGTAAAGGCGGGAGCGGCTCATACAAATAGTGCGGAAAAGACGTGCCTCTCCATGGTAACGGATACGTCACGAGATGCACGACGGATTTTTCACCGAAATCGGCCATGACGGAGAGGCGCGGGTGGACGACCGCGTCATTTGCCTGTTCTGTCCGTGAGGGCATGGCAGAACCACTTCCATCGAGGCCGTCCGGTAAGGCGGGCAGGGCCGGCGGGACTGTGTTGACGGTGCTGAGCCTGACGGCACTCCTGGCAGTGGTCTTCGTGATCTGGCGCTACTGGGATAGCGCGGCCTTCCACGAGTGGAAGACGAATGCGGGACCGATCCCCTTTTTCGCCGCCCTCGCCATTCTCCCTCTCGTCGGGATTCCGACGACGCCCTTCTATGTCATCGCCGGAGCGACCTTCGGAGTCATCACCGGACTCGTCGGATCCTTCCTCGCTCTTGCCGTGAATCTCGGCCTCAGCTACTGGATTGCGAGGGGGCCGATGCGGACGCTGTTTCGGAAATGGTTGGCGAAAACGGATCGCGAGATCCCCTCGATCGAAAACGTCGGAGCCCTGCGCTTCACCCTGATCGTCCGATTTACTCCGGGAGTTCCGGGTTTTCTGAAACACTACCTTCTCGCCCTCGCCGGAGTGCCGCTCAGGATTTACCTGCCGGTCTCGCTCGTCATTTCCGGATTTTATGCGGCCTGCTTCATCATCCTCGGTGATTCCGCCTTCGACCGGGACCTCTCCGACCTCGTCATCACCGCGGCGGTCCTCGTGCTGACCACCGCGCTCTTTTGGTGGTGGCATAAACGGGGCAAAAGAGAGTAATCTTTTCATTCCCTGCGATACCGATTTTTTTCCTGCTCGTCGCCCCGCCACTCATCGTCACCTGTTAAAACGCCCACGGCGAAAAGGCCGGTGTTCTTCTCGCGAGACAGCCCGGGGTTTGGCAATCCATCAGCGGTCCCGAAGGCATCAAGTTCGACCGAATCGAGCTGCTCGATCTCGATGGAGACGGTGATCTCGACCTCATTACCTGCGAGGAGACGGCCGGACAGGGTGTAGTCTGGTATGAGAACGAACCGGGACGTTGTCATTCTGAAAAGGAGGCAAATTTCTAATCACCCCCGAGAAAAATCCGCTGCTCTGAAACCTTTCCGCCGGCGGTGTGTTGAATGAATCATCGCTCCGGCCATGAAGCAGTCCCTCCTCCTCACCGCCCTCCCTTTCGCTCTCATCGTCTTCGCCGCCTCGTCCACCCTCTCGCAGGAGATGAGCGAGTCAGCGAAACCGACGGAGGAACAGATCGCCTTTTTCGAAAAGAAGATCCGGCCCGTGCTGGTGAAGCACTGCTACGAATGCCACTCGAGTGATGCCGACTCGATCAAGGGAGGTCTCGCTCTCGACACCCGCGACGCCTCCCGGCGCGGAGGCGAGAGCGGTAGTGCCGTAGTGCCGTTCGATCCCGATGCCAGCCTCCTTTTGGCCGCGGTCAGCTACGACGATGCCAACCTCGAGATGCCGCCGAAGTATCGGCTCGAACCGGCTCTCATCGCCGACCTCAAAACCTGGATCGGGATGGGTGCGCCCGATCCGCGCGAGAGCGCTGCCGGACCGAAGGCCCCCCAGCACTACAGCAATACCATCGACATCGAAAAAGGACGCGAACACTGGTCCTATCAGGCACCACAAGCGCCCGCCATTCCGATCCCGAAAAGCGCGGAATGGGGGCGCAATGCGATCGACGCCTTTCTCGCGGCGGGTCACGAGGAACACGCACTCACCCCCGCGCCCGATGCCGACCCGCGCACCTTTCTCCGTCGGCTCTCCTTCGACCTCACCGGACTGCCGCCCGATCCTGCCACGGTCGAGATCTTTGTGAAAGCATGGGAGGAAAATCCCGACTCGGCCATCGCTTCCGCTGTGTCCGCTTACCTCTCTTCAGAGCGCTTCGGCGAGCGCTGGGGGCGCCACTGGCTCGACATCGCCCGCTACGCCGAGTCGTCGGGAATGGAGGTGAACGCTACCTATCCCGATGCCTGGCGCTACCGCGACTATGTCATCGATTCATTCAACAGCGACAAACCACTCGACCGTTTTATCACCGAGCAACTCGCCGGCGATCTCCTCCCTTATGCGAATGATGAAGAAAGGGCGGCTCACCTCGTCGCGACCGGCTTTCTCGCTCTGGGGACGAAAAATCTCAACGAACAAAATTCACGGCAGTTTCGCTTTGACCTCGTTGATGAGCAGATCGACACGACGACGCAGGCGCTCCTCGGCACGACAGTTTCCTGCGCACGCTGCCACGATCACAAATTCGATCCCATCCCGATGTCGGACTACTATGCCATGGCGGGGATCTTCCTCAGCAGCGAGACACTCTACGGGACGCCGAACGGGCTGCAAAGCCGGCGCGCCACCGACCTCGTCGAGCTACCCTTCGCCGAGCAAGCGCCCGGGAGCATTCCCCTCGCCGACCTTATAGACCTCGAGTTCCGCCGCGTAAATCTCGAGGACAGGCTCGAGACCCTGCTCGCCGAACAGGCAGAAGAGCGTCGCGCCAATCGCAATAGCGAAGAAGTGCAGAACGCCGTCGTCCGCATCCTCGCGACACGCAATCAACTCGGCGTCGTCGAGGGCCAGCTCCTCACCTACGACGACTCAGGCGCGCGACGCGCACTTGCGATGGGCATGCGGGATCGGGAGGAGCCATTCAACTCACAGATTCTCATCCGCGGCGAGGAAGACAACCCGACCGAAGAGCGGGTCCCTCGCGGCTTCCTTCAGGTCGTCAAAACCGGAGACGAACAACCCGTCCCTACCCACCAAAGCGGGCGACTGGAACTCGCCGGGTGGATCACCTCGCCCGAAAATCCCCTCACCGCCCGCGTCTATGCGAACCGGGTCTGGCTCTGGCTCTTCGGCGAGGGTCTCGTCTCGTCGGTCGACAACTTCGGCACCACCGGCGAAGCACCGAGTCACCCCGAACTACTCGACTACCTCGCGCTGCGTCTCATCGAACTGGACTGGTCGGTGAAAGATCTCATCCGCGAGATCACGAGCAGCCGGGCCTATCGCATGGGCTCGGATTACGATACCGATCTGTTCGCCAAAGATCCGGAAAACCGTCTCCTCTGGCGGGCCAACAAACGCCGCCTCGACGCCGAATCTCTCCGCGACGCCACCCTCGCCGTGAGCGGACAAATAGATCTCGAGCGCCCTGTCGGGTCTGAAGTCGCGGCGGCGGGCGTCGGATTCGTCGGCCGCACCATTCCCGAAGCCACCTTTGAAATGGAATCGGCACACCGCTCGATCTACCTCCCCATTGTCCGGGGAACCGTGCCTGAATCGCTCGCCCTCTTCGACTTTGCAGATCCCAGTCTGACCTCGGGAAAACGCGAAATCACGACGGTCCCCTCGCAGGCGCTTTACCTCATGAATTCGGATTTCGCCCTCGAGGCCGCGGAAACCATGGCGCGCACCCTGCTCCAGGAGGATGGGCTGCGCGGTGCCGCTCTTGCAAAGGAAGCCTTTTACCGCAGCTATTCCCGCCCGCCGACCGAGGCCGAGACTGTCGCCACGCAGCAATATGTCGAGCGTTTTCTCGAAGCGGCCAAGGTCGAAAACCTCAGCCCCGAGCAGGCACGGCTTCTCGCCTTGACGACCTTTTGCCAGTCCCTCCTTGCGAGCGCCGAGTTCCGCTACCTCAACTGACCCACCCCTGTTGACTCCCTGACCCAACCCTGTTGCAAGCCATGAGCTCTCTCATCCTCTCCCGTCGCCAGACCCTGCAGGCCGCTTCGAGCGGTTTTGCCTACCTCGCCTTTTCCGCCCTCAGCACCCTCGCGGCGGAGAAATCGGCGAACCGACTCGCTCCTATGCCGCCGCATTTCACGCCAAGGGCAAAGCGCATCATCTTCCTCGCGATGCAGGGCGGCCCCTCGCACGTCGACACCTTCGACTACAAGCCGCTCCTCGGGCGGGACAACGGCAAACCGTCGAAGGGCTTCGCCAATCTGCTGGGATCGCCCTTCGAGTTTGCGCAGCATGGTGAGAGCGGGCTGCCGATCTCGTCGCTCTTCCCGAAGCTCGCCGGCCATGCCGATGATCTCTGCCTCATCAACGGGATGCACACCGACCTGCCGAATCATCCGCAGGCGACCACACAGATGCACACGGGGAATTTCCAGTTCGTCAGGCCCTCCCTCGGAGCCTGGACGCTCTATGGTCTGGGGACGGAAAACGACAGCCTCCCCGGCTTCATCACCCTCTCGCCGCCCAACGGAGCGCAGAGCTACGGAAGCGCCTTTCTCCCCGCCATTTACCAGGGCACCCCCATCGGGAGACAGGCCCGCAACCGCTTTGCGGCGGAGTCGAATGAGGGTCCCATCAGCAACATTGCCAATCCGAAACTGAGTCC
>JANQVJ010000052.1:0-41773 GCA_030730365.1 Verrucomicrobiales bacterium | reverse complement strand
CACCGAAATCTCAAGGCGGGGCTCGAGCAGAACTGCGCCGAGATCGACCAGCCTATCGCCGCTCTCCTCGAGGACCTGAAGCAGCGCGACATGCTCAAGGACACTCTCGTGATGTGGGCGGGCGAGTTCGGCCGCACTCCGCACGGGCAGTCGACCAACGGGCGCGACCACAACAACAAAGGCTACTCCATGTGGATGGCGGGCGGCGGGGTGCGGGGAGGGCTGCGCTACGGATCGACCGACGATTACGGTTATCTGGCGGTCGAGGACAGGATGCACATCCACGACTGGCACGCCACGATCCTGCACCTCATGGGTCTGAATCACGAGAAGCTAACCTACCGCTATGCAGGTCGTGACTTCCGGCTCACTGATGTGCATGGAGTGGTAGCCAAAGGCATCATTGCCTGAGCAGCGCGACCTCCCCTACACCGGAGTTTGATCGACCGCAGTGAGATAACGTATTCCCGCCGGAGTTGAGAACAAGACAAACAGGGAAAGATAATTCATTCCGCGGCTATCGAGGGGGCCTTGAGTCGTGCCAAAAGATACTCGAGCACCGTTGCATGTTTCACCTCCGGAGCTTCGGGATAGACAAGTTCGCAGGAGACCCCGTTGGCCTCGCAATGCTCTTGCAGCTTTAGCCCGAAGTTGGCGGTGTGGGTCGGGTCTTTCTCCTCCTGCCCCATTGCCGGAGGAGTCGAGTAAAAGAGATAAACCGGTGGATCGCCCTTGCTCACGAGAGCATAGGGGGAATACTCGGCGATCCAGGGTGTGATGGTCTCGCGCTTCGCGAGGAACTCGTCGAACTGGGAAATTTTCTTTGCGGGATCACCGGTGAATCCAAAGGCGTGCCCGCCGTAGCGGCTGTTCGGCGTCCACTCCTTCATCTGCGCCGGATCGAGCGTCGTCTGCGCACCCGAGACGGCGGCGAAAAGGAGACGGGTCGATTCGCGGGCGACCGGATCCCCGCTCTTCGGATCGGCGAGGTCGTCGTGAAAAGCGAGCCAGAGCGAAGTGCAGGCCCCGGCCGATCCGCCGCTGGCCCCGATGCGGGTCTTGTCGATATTCCACTCGGTCGACTTGCTGCGGAGAAACTGAAGGGCGCGGGCGGCATCGTGGAGCGGTCCTTTCACCGGAGGCACGACCCCGTCGGTCGTCGCCTCGCTGATGAAGCGATACTCGACCGAGGCCACCGAGATCCCCTGCTCAAGGAGCGCGTGGAGGAGCGGAGGCAGCCCGCTGAGACGTCCGCCTCCCGACCATCCACCGCCGTGAATGAAAAAAAGAACCGGGGTCGGTTTGTCCGATTTAGCCTGCCAGAAGTGCATGAGCTGCTTCGGATGCGGACCGTAGGCCACATCGTAATGGGTGGGATTGGGGAGGAGCGGGTTCGAGGCGAGAAAGGCCTTTGCCTCGGCCTCGGCTATCTCGCGAATGAAGATGTTCCGCCAGCGTATCTCTCCACCGTGGGTCTGGAGCATGAGCGGTCCCGTCGCTGGAAACGGTAGTGCTTTGTCAGGGTAATTCTCGAAAGGTGCGCCATCGACGACGAGGCGGTTGTTCAGCGTCACCCAGGTCCGCGAGCCGATTTGTTTGATCTTGAAGGTGTTCCACTGCCCGAAGGGCTTGTCGACGTTCATGATGGGATCACGCCCGAGTGTCTTCGGCGCGTTGTTGAAAAGTCCGCCCGATCCGAGATGCGGCCGGCGATCCGGTTTCGCCGGATCAAAGACCTGATTGTTGTCCCAGATCTGCACCTGAGGCATCCCGCGCAGGTAGATCCCGCTGTCGGCGCCGGCGACAGTCTTGTATTCGAGGAGCAATTCGTAATCGCCGAAGTCCTCCTCCGTCGTCGCGTAAGGGCCGGTGCCGCTGTTGACCAGCTCTCCGTTCTCGACGGTCCAGTGGTTGGCGAAATCGGCGCGCTGGGCCTCGAGGTTTTCGGCGAGCTTTTCCCCCTCGAGCTTTGCGCTGGAATGGGGATTCCAGCCATACCAGCCGCTCAGGTCTTTGCCGTTAAAAATGGCGCGGAAGCCTTCGGGCGGCGCAGGGTCGGCGGCACGTGAAAGACCGGGGGCGAGGCTCAACACGGCGGCAAGAAAGACCGCCTCTTTCATCATCAACAATCGCAGGTTCATGCGACCATCGTATCCAATCCCTCGCCCGGGTCGAGAGCCGGATGCACCGGACTCGCGCCAGAGCTTCGTTCGGTCGATCTACCTTCAGATCGCCGACTCCGCCGGCACGACGAACGGAGCGCGATACTCCCGCGTGAGGAGTCCGTCCGCCTCGGGATCGTTGAGAAACTTTTCCCTGTCCCCGTCCAGCCGCAGCGTCCGCCCCAGTCGCATCGGCGTCTTCGCCAGGTCAACGCCCGCTTCAGCGAGGTAGTGGCGGGTGCGCTCGAGGGTCTCCTCCTGATCATCGTGTGCCCCGGTCTCGGCAAGGGATTTCCCGATCTCTTCGACGGTCGCGGTTTTTCCCAGTCGATAGGAAATGTTCGCGAGATGACACAGCGACGAGGACTGATGCCCTTCGAGGATGTCCGCCTTGAGGTCCCCGGCTTTGCGGCTGCGGACCGCGTCGAGGAAGTTCGCGAAGTGGTTCACCGACTTGCCTTCAAAGGGCCGGATCAGTTTGCCTTCGGGATCATAAAGCCCCGTCTCGGCAATGATGCCTTCACTGCCGTAAAAGAACCACATCGCCTTGATCACCGGATGAAAGGGAGCGGTCTTCAGTCCCCGCGTCTCCGAGACGATCGTCTTGTCGCCGAAGTCGAAAATGCCGATCTGCGAGTTCGGCGTCTCCGCCACATCAGTGTAGCCGAGGCGACCGCCGTAACTGATGACACTGCGTCCGAGCCCGGCCACGCCGAGGCCCCAGCGGCAGATGTCAATGGAGTGGACGTTGCTGTTGCCGATGTCGCCGTTGCCGGTGTCCCACATCCAATGCCAGTCATAGTGGAGTCTCGGGCGGGACAACTTAACGAGCGGAGCTGGACCGGCCCAGAGATCGTAGTCGCAGCGCGGCGGGATAACACACTCGGTCGGCCCGCCGATGGAGCCGCGTCCCCCGTAGATGATGCTGCGGGCGAGTTTCACCTCGCCGAGTTTGCCCTCGTGCATATACTTCACCGCCTCCGCGAGCGCGCCTCGGGAACGATTCTGAGTGCCGGTCTGGCAGATGCGACCGAGCTTGCGGGCAGCCTGGACGATGCGACGCCCTTCCTCCACATTCTGACTGACCGGTTTTTCGACGTAGGCATCTTTTCCCGCCTGCATCGCCCATATCGCGGCGAGGGCGTGCCAGTGATTGGGCGTCGCGATGAAGACCGCATCGACCGTTTTGTCGTCGAGGATGACTCGCAGATCCTGCACCTTTTTCGGCATGGGTCGCTTCAGTTCCCCCGAGAGCAATGCCCCGACTTCATCCGCCCGATCAAGATCGGGATCGCAGACATAGGCGATGTCGCAGTCGGCCAGTCGCGCGAGCTCACGGGCATGCGCCTTTCCGCGGATGCCGCAGCCGATGATCGCGACGGTGAGCTTTTCAGAGGGACTGACGGAGGCCGCTTTGTCCTGAGCAAAAAGAGGAAGCGGCAGCGCAGTGGCGGCGGCCGCAGCGGAAATCATGACAGAGTCTTCGAAGAAACGGCGGCGGGAGAGGTCTTTCATAGGATTGCGTGAGGCTATCATAAAAGCGGCTCGCGGATCGATGACGGGATCGTGTCCTCTTTAACCTGCATTCCTTGTCCCGCTAGCTCAGGGCCCGCTCACCCGCCCCGCAGCCCCAGATTCCGCTCCGCGACCTCGCTCACTTCACGGTATCGGTCCGCCATCTCAGGCATCCTGAGATCTTCATCGTAGACCGGAATCATCGCCTTCATGCGCGCGTGACCTTCCTCGCTCGCGAGAAGATGGGGAAAACACTTTTTGATGACCTCGAGGACGATGTTCACCGAGACCGAAGCGCCGGGTGAGGCGCCGAGCAGGGCGGAGAGGGTCTTGTCCGCATCAGTGATGACCTCGGTTCCGTAATGCACGATACCGGCTTCGCCGTCGGTCTTTTTGATCGCCTGGACGCGGATCCCGGCATCGATGAGACGCCAGTCCTTTGCCTCGGCGGCGGGGTAGAAAACGTGGAGGACCTCCATTCGATCAGCCATGCTCTGCGTGCCCTGCTTGATAAGGTAACGCACCAGTTCAAGGTTGTGAATCCCGATCTTGATGAGCGTGGCGATATTGTCAGGACGAATCGACCCGGGCAGGTCGAGGGGACTGCCCTTGCGATGAAGAAACCTCGTCGTGAAGGCGGCAAAGGGCCCGAAGAGAAGCGTCTTTTTTCCGTCGAGGATGCGGGTGTCGAGATGCGGCACGGCCATTGTCGGGGCGGCATCGAGGGCCTGACCGTAGACTTTGGCAGTGTGCCGGGCGACGATCTCCGGGTTGTCACAGACGAGCCACTGACCGCCGATGGGGAACCCGCCAAGTCCTTTCGCCTCGGGAATGCCGGCCTTTTGCAGGAGCTTGAGACTGCCTCCGCCAGCTCCGACAAAGACGAACTTCGCACGGTTGGAATGAACCTCACCGGTGGCGGCCTGGCGCACGCTCACTTCCCAGCCGTCCCCCGTTTTCGCGAGATCGGTGACGCGATGACCGGTCGCGATGCCGCAGCCGTCCTGCCGACCGAGCCAGCCGAGAAGACGACGCGCGATCTCGCCAAAGTTCACATCCGTGCCGCTGTCCATCTTCGTCGCGGCGATAGGGACGTCACCCCGCCCCTCGAGGAGCAGTGGTGTCCAGCTCGCGATTTTGTCCCGATCGGTCGTGTATTCGAGATCAGAGAAAAAATGGTGGGCGGACATCCCGGCGTGACGTGCCTTGAGAAAATCGACCTGCTCGTCACCGTGGACAAAGCTGATGTGCGGGAGCGGATTGATGAATCCGGCGGGATCCTTGATCATCCCCGTCGCCACGGCGTAGCTCCAGAACTGCTTCGAATGCTCGAACTGCTCGAAGATCTCGATGACCTTGGCGACGTTCACCGATCCGTCAGGTTCGCGTCCGGGCGTGTAGCTGAGTTCACAGATCCCGGCGTGCCCGGTGCCGGCGTTGTTCCAGCCGTCGGAGCTCTCCTGCGCAAGTCCGTCGGTCACTTCATAAACCTGGATCCGCAGCGCCGGATCGAGATTTTTCAGCAGGGCACCGAGATTCGCGGACATGATTCCGCTTCCAATGAGGATAATATCAGGGTTTTCGATGCGAGTCATCGGCGTCAGTCGGAAAACAGGCTCACTGAGCGCCGAGACAATAGAGATGATCGACCCCCCGGATGAGGAGACGATCCCGCACCGGCACCGGAGCGGCCGCGATGAGCTCGCCCATGTCATTGGTTGAGAGCAACTCCATTCCCGTGTCACTCACTTTGACGACGGCGACGACGCCGTCTTCGCGGGCGCAGTAGAGGAGATCACCGGCGAGAATGGGCGAAGAGTAGTAGTTCGCCGAGGCACGCGGGATCACCTCGACCCAGAGGTCTTTGCCAGTTTTGAGGTCGAGGCAATTGATCTGGCCGCGGTCGGAGAGCACATAGACTTTCCCCTCGCTCGCGACCGGAGTCGGGCAGTCGGCGCCAAGGTCGGTGCGTTCCCAGAGGCGGGCGCTCGCGGTGATGTCCCCCTTGCCGCCGAGCTTCACCGCGGCGGTGAATTTGGTGCGTCCGTAAGGCACCACGGCGATGCCGTCGCTGAATCCGGGCGAGGCGATGACTCGCCACATCGCCTTGTCTTCGGGATTAAATCCGCCGGCAGTCCAGAGCGTTGCGCCATCCTTCGGATCGTGGCCGGTGAGACGGTCGGCGCCCCAGATCACGAGCGTCTCCTGCCCCTCGATCGTTGTGAGGTAGGGCGTGGTGTAGGACTGGCCCGTTTCCGACTGGACCGGAAAGGTGCGGTCGACCTTCCAGGCGACGCTGCCGTCTTCGAGCTTCAGGGCGACGACGTAGGAATCGCCTTCCTGCATCACGGCGATGACGATGTTGCCCCCGGCAAAAACGGGAGAAGTCCCGAGATCCCACCAGAGGGTGTCTTCGCCGTATTTTTCCTGCAAATTGGTCTGCCAGTTCACTTCACCGGCATGGGTGAGCGAGGCGACGGTGCCGCTCTTGTAATAAACGATGAGATTTTTCCCGTCGGTGATGGGAGAAGGATTCGAGCCGCTCCCGTTCTTGTGTTTTCCCGCGCGCTCGGCCCCGAGAGACTTCTGCCAGGCCACTTCGCCTTTCCAGTCGTAAGCGACGACGCTGTCTTTCCCCTCGATCCCGCAGGTCACAAAAATATGGTCGCCCGAAACGATGGGAGTGCTGCTGCCGACACCGGGGAGCTTCGCCTTCCAGACAAGGTTCTCAGTCGGTGAGAACTTCGTGGGGTAGTCGCCCGCCTTTGCCACGCTGGTGCCCTGCGGCCCCCGCCACTGCGGCCAGTCATCGGCGAGGGCGGAGACAAGGGGTGCGAAGCCAAGAGCGACAAGTAGGAAAGATTGGACACTTTTCATCGGACGAGACGATAGCGGAAAAAGGAGGAAGGGAAACTACGCGATTGCTCCTTTTTCGCCCGGCCTCACGGAACCAGCTTCGCCGCCTCGAACTTCGCTTTTTCGAGCACCTCGCTCAGCGAGACGGCCTTGCCGCCCTGACGGATGCTCTCATCGGCGGCCTCCATGAAGGTGAAGAGCTCGATCGTCTCCTCCTCGCTCACGGGGGGAACTCCGGTGCGGAAAAACTTCCCGATCTGCTGGCAGAGCAATTTGTAACTCGGCGACTCGGCCACCTGGATGATGCTCTTGCTTCCGTAGACCGTCGCGCCGAAGTCGGCCTTACCCTTGAGAATACCGCGATAGACACCAAAGCGACCGTCCTTCCACGTGCCGGTGACCTGATCGTGCACGGTCCCCTTGACCCGCGAGACCGTTTCACATCCCGGCCCCATGATCGTATAAAGCGCCTCGACGCCGTGAATCGCGTAAAAGAAAAGGTCCGGCGTGCCGGGCTGATACGAACAAGGCCCCCACGTCGTCGCGCCCATGAGATCGCCGAGTTCCGCATTGCCTGCGAGCGCGACGAGCCCAGCACCAAAGCGGGTCGATGAACTCGAAAAGACCGGGACCTGATGCTTTTTCGCAAGTTCAAAAATGGCGATTGTCTCCGCGAGGGTGCCCGCGACCGGCTTGTCGATGAAAACCGGTTTGCCGCCCTTGAAAATCTCGCGGGCCTCCTCGAGATGGATGCGCCCGTCGACGCTCTCGTGCAGGACGACATCCACTTTCCCGAGCAATTCCGGGATCGAATCGACGATCTCCACCCCCATTTCCCTCACCTGCTCCGTGAACTTGGCGACACGGTCACGGCTCGCCGGCATCTCCGTGCCGCCCGGGTAGGCGGCCACCACCGTGATCCCCGCGAGATCGCCCTCGGCGCCGGGATCATTGAAAAGCTTCGTGAAGGCCGGCACGTGCGAAGTGTCGAGCCCGACGATGCCGGCGCGAAGTGGCTTCAGAGCGGTCGTCTCCTGCGCAAAGGCGGAAAGCGAAAGCACGCAAGAGGCGAGGAGGAAGAGCGGGAGAGTTTTCATGTCGGATCCTGTGAGCATAAGAGAGCGAGCGGTAAAAAGGCGATACCGCAATAGCGCCGGGAGGGGCGCAGTTATCCCGACCCGACAGGATTACCACCCCCATTCAACTCTCTCTACTCTACTCACCCCGCCAGCCCTCCGATGCCTGCGGCGACGGACAAGCCCAGTCCGGGGTCGGTCGGGGCGTTTGCCTGATCACCCTCCACCTCGATTATTGTCTCGAGATTCGATCCGGGAGTTCATTCCTGCGGCGGGACGGAGGCGAGTTTTTGAATGGTGTCAGGATCAAGGGTCGAGTGGTAAAGGCGGACATCGCGCAGCTTCCCGTTGAAAGGTCCGGTCGATCCCGTGCCGAGGCGAAGCGGCGCCTCCGAGCCTAGATCGTAAGGCTCGTCAGCGGACAGATCACTCGCGGCGACCTCTTTTCCATTCACAAAGAGGGCGAGGCGACCGGACGATTTCACGGCCGCGATGTGCTGCCACCCGCCCGGGAGGGACTGTCCCCACTGGATCTGCTTTCCGACGGAGCATGCAAAGATTTTCCCCGAGGGCAGAGTCGAGCAAAAGACTTCTCCGGCGTGTTCGGCCATGGTCCAGGCCCGGCGGTAGGTGACATCGGGCGTGTGGTCGAGGCGTCCGGTCAGCTTCCACTTGGTGCCGCCTTCGTAGGAGTAGACCTCCGCGAGCGGCAGGGTCCCGGCGAGGAAACGACCGTTGTGCACGAGCATTCCCATGACTTCCTTTTCCTCACCGAGACGGCCGGAATCGGTCCAGCGATGGAGATCTTCAAAACGATAGACCCGCCCACTCGGCCAGGTCCCAACGAAGAGCGCGCCCTCGTGCTGAGTGAAGGAATAGGTTTGGGTGTTATCCCCGACGAGCCCGCCATCCGCCCACTGCTCGCCGTCAAAGCGATAGACATAACCTCCGTCATAGCTGCTCGCGTAGAGGTGACCGCCAAACACGGTGAGCGCCTCGACCCGTTTCGGCACGATCTCGCCCGTCTTCGCATCGGGGCCAGTCGGCACCGGCAGCGTCTTCCAGCGATCCCCGCCCTCATAGCGGAAAAAGCCGGCGGGTTTGTAAAGGGACGAGGCATAGAGCTGCCCGCGAAAGACCACGAGACCGCCGACCGCCTCGGTATCGGGGAGCTGACCGCAATCGATCCATTTCTCTCCGCCTTCGTATCGGAAAATTCGACCGCCGGGCGTGAGATTCTCAGATTCGGCGAGGGCGGATCCGGCGACGCGGTATCGTCCGGTTCCCGCGTAGAGTTCGCCTTCGTGCTCGGCGAGGGCCATGACGCTGTTTGATCCGTCGGGTGACCCGCAGGCGATCCATTTTCCCGGTGCTTCGTAGCGGTAGACTTGCCCCCGCTCCTCTTTCCCGGGCTCGCAGGTTCCGGCGTAGAGGGAGCCGTCGTAGGCGGCGAGGGCAAAGGCGACGAGGGCATTGCCCGGCCGACCGCGGTCCTTCCATTGGGTGAGGCGATTGTCGTCGATGCCGAACTGGAGCTGGCGCCAGTTCGCCTGATTTGTCGTCGCGCCGGTATTGCTCCTGAGGGAGAGATGAAAGCCACGCCTTGTTGCCGGATCATACTGCGAGATGAGGTCACCGGGGAGACGGTCCGAAACTGGGTCCGAGAGGGCCCACATTGCGAGTGAGAAATCCCCTTTCCCGGGATTGAGCTTTTCCCCTTCGGAGATGATAAGGGGACTATCCAAGACATCCCATTTTGCGGCAGGTGCGGGATCCTGCCCTCTTCCAGACAGGGTCGACAGAAACCAAAAAACGAGAAGTGTGATCCGGTTCATCTCGCGGCAGCATGGACGAACTTTATCTCACGACAAGCCTGTGCGCCGCGCAATCACGTCACCCGCATTTTACATCCGCTCCACATCGACCTGAACGACGAGATCCTGGGTTCCGTTGCCGAGGAAGATACCCTTGAGAGGTTGCACGTCGAAATAGTCGCGTCCGTGGCAGATTTTGATGTGCTGACCGCCGGGGAGACAATTATTCGTGGGATCGAACCCCACCCATCCTGTTGTCGGGGAAAAAGCCTCAATCCAGGCGTGGGTGGCATCGGCACCCTGGAGTTTCACCTGCCCGGGAGGCGGAAGCGTCTCGAGGTAGCCGCTCACGTAGCGGACCGGGATTTCGAGGGGGCGCAGCGCGGCAATCATGACATGGGCAAAGTCCTGACAAACGCCTTGTCGCTGCTTCAAGACTTTCTCCAGAGGTGTAGTCGTGTCGGTCGCTCCGGGAACGTAATGAAACTCCCGGTGAATACGCCCCATCACCTGATTGACCAACTCCATGACGTCACGTCCGGGAATGAGCGATGGTTTTAGAAAGTCGGCTGCCGCAGCCAGCCTCGGGCAGGCATTCGTCGGGAGGATGTAGTTGAGAAGTCTCACCCCCGAGGAATCTTTGCCGTTGGGCGGGACTCTAAGCTTATCCCATGCCACCGCGGCCACCGGAAGCGGAGGGGTGAAATCGGCTTTTGTCACCGTGGTCGTCGCGACGACGTCGAGAAGTTCGTGCGATTGCTGGATCGCAAAATAGTTTGTCGTATTGCCGAAGTAATCGCGACGTTCTCTCTGAAAGCGCGGTTCGGGAGTCACCTCGATTTTGTGCGAAGTCATCTCAAGGCCCTCGTCCTCTCGAGGACGCAGGTGTGCGAGGCTGTGGCAGAGATCGATACGGCCCGAGTAAAAGTAGGCAGTGCGATGGCGGATGTGATAGCGAACCGTGTTCATCCCTGATTGCCTGCGTGGCTGAAATAGGATGTCGTGATGTAGTCGCTCAGTTCTTTCAACTGTCGCCGACACGAAGCAAGAAAGTCGAGCGCCGCTTTTCTTGACTGATCAGTCGTGCCTGTTTCGGGATTCAGTTCGGTCACGAATCGGGCGAGTTCTTCGCGCATGGGCGGGATGCGATCCCGGGGATGCGGGCGCTTCGCGGGAGGCTTCAGTTTATTAAGGACATTTTCAAGCCGCTCGAGGAGATAACGGAGCGAGCGAGGATAGTCCTCCTCCCCGAGGAGGAGAGTCAGGGTCAGACCCGTGGTCGGGACGGTGAGGAATTTGGTCTGGTAGGTGCCTAGACTGTCAGAGACAAAAAGAACCGACTCGTTCAGGAGCGTGGCCATGGGCTCGGGCTCATTCACTTCGAGAACGTAGGAAAGCAGCGCGGTGAGGGTGGCCATGCGTTCAATGCGGCGACCGGCATCGAGTAGACCCCAGGCCTCGTCACGGGTCATGCTGTCGAGATTGAGCCCGTGAAAGGCGGCGAGGCTGAGCTCGAGTTTCTCCAGTTCGGCCTCGTAGGGATAAGGAGAGTCGAAGCCTTTAGTATTGGTAAACCAGTTTTCCCGGGCTGATTCGATCGCGAGGATAGACGTCACCGACCACTCTTCGCGCGCCGCCATGCAGGCGCGGTGGAAGCTGCTGAGATTCGGCCCCACTCCGATAGGACAGAAAGAATCACTCAGGATGAGCTTCAGCCTCTCATCGGGATCTTTTACCTTCTCCATCCATCCATCGACTTCAAAGATGCGGAAAAGCGCCTCGATGAGGGTCTTCTCGTGTCGGGCTTCGAGGTCGCGTCCGTAGGAAAAACCCGAGGACCGGCCCACCACAAGACGGTTGGCAAAACGCGAAATGGAATCAGTGCGCTCTCCATATCGCCCCGCCCAGTAGAGGTTTTCACCCCTCCGGCTCGGCACCACTTCGGGACTGATGCCCCTCGACTGCGCGAGGCGGCGGGCGATGCTGATGGGCGCGTCGGGATAATGGGAACGCACCCAAATGTCCTTCGACTCTCCCGACTCGCGAGTCGAAATGATGATGCCCTCAGCCGTGCTGACGCGGCCTAGACCGCCGGGCATCACGTGGGGCAAGCCTTTTCCATCGAGAAAGGCAAAGCTCCGTACCACCGCGCTGCGCGGGACAAGACCGCTGGGCGTCGATGCAGGAACCGTGGAAATGTTCAGCTCCTCCTGCCCCACGTAGCGCTCAGGCTCGGCTTCGATCATGGCCTTTAGCTCGCCCAACTCGGACGCGGAAAGACGCTGTCCGTAACGGGTCCGAAAATCGCTGTGATGCCCGACTGACTTCACCACCATGGACGGGAGATGATCGAGGACATACTGACGCGCCCGTTTGTCACCGCACCACCAGGTCGCTGCCGGCGGGAGGATGAGTTCCTCCCCGAGAAGATTCCGACAAATCGGAGCGAGGAAGGGAAAAAGGCCCGGACTCTGCAGCACTTCGGCCCCCGGATGGCTCGCCACTGCGACATTCGACTCGCGCAACGCCTGAAAGATCCCGGTGATGCCCTCGGCGCTGTGGGGGCGATTCGCCTCGAGCGGATCGAGATCACGTCCGTAAGTCGCTTTCCAGATGACATCGACTGGCTTAAGGCCGCTGAGAGCTTTCAGCCAGACCTTGCCACCCCGGACGGTGAGATCGAAAGGTCCGACCCGGGTGATCCCGCAGTAGTTTGCGAGGAAACTGATTTCCGAACTTTCTCCTCCCGTATTCGAATCAAGGATGACAATGCGCGGGGTGTCGGTGCCCGACGGTGACTTCTCCGCGAGGTAGTCGAACCAGTCCGCAAAGAAATACCCGATGCGTCGCACCTGGCAGCGACGGAAGAGGTTGGGCAGGACGCGGTTAACCACGGTCCGGTTTTCAAGAGCGACGCCGAGACCGTAGGGGCAGTCGAAGCGGTCATTGAGGATGTAGGTGCGGCCTCCGGCGTCTTTTGCGATATCAAAGGCGGTCATCCCCAGGCCGATTGCCTTACCTCCCGGAGGGTAATCATGAAGAGCGCGTAAAAAACCGCGATGACTTAATATGATGGAAGCGGGGATAAGCCCTTTGTCGATCAGCTTTTGCTCACCATACAGATCCGCGAGGATTGCCGCCGAGAGGCGAAGCTTCTGGGAGACTCCCGTCTCAATGGACTGCCACTCCTCGGGGGAAAATATCCACGGAATGGGATCGAGCGTCCAGTTCGAGCCATCGCCACGATCAGGACGGTAGGCGAGACCGCGGTCGCGGGAGATCCGAAGAGCCGCCTCACGCCAGTCTTTGAGAACCCCCGACCCGTGGCGACCATACGATTCAAACATCTCCGCCCACGCAGGCACAGGCTTACCGTCGCGTTGAACCGCCTCATCACGGGTCTTCGGCCCGGCGTGATAGAGTTCCCGCGGAACCATAACCTCACTGATACCTGACGGTACCGCAGAAATCCCATTCATGAGGCAACCTAGTCCATTTCATGGGCTTGCAAACTGGAAGGCGTCCTCAAATCCAAAGTCTTGGGAAATTCATAGCTGATTGTGAGCGGCGGAACGACGAGCACTTCCCCCATCCCCTTATACGCCTCGAAGAAGACTTCGGGAACGCTACCGACCGCGGCGGTCTCGATCACACCGGCGGTGTGCCCTTCATTCCAGAAGCGAGCGACTCGTCGCGACTCGGCCTCCCGCGCATTAATCGGGAAGGTCTCGTAGCTGCGCCCGCCCGGGTGACTGACATGGTAGACGCAACCACCGAGAGAGCGCCGGTTCCGGACATCGACGATGTCAAAGACGAGTGGAGACTGCGCCGAGATGCTCGGATGCAGCGCCGAGGGCGGATCCCAGGCTTTGAAGCGGACGCCTCCGACCCATTCCCCAACGACTCCGGTCGGGTAAAGCGGGATACGGCGCCCGTTGCAGAGGATGATGTGGCGTCCCTCGGTCATCCCGAAAATGCGCACCTGAAGGCGTTCGAGCGAGGAATCCACATAGCGCGCGGTGCCCTGACTGGTCGATTCCTCGCCGAGGACATGCCAGGGCTCGAGGGCGGTGCGCAGTTCGAGATCGATCCCGCTGTGGTGGACGGCACCGAACTTGGGAAAACGAAACTCGAGGAACGGCCGCAGCCACTCGCTCTGGAACGGGATGCCGCCCTCCTGCAAGTCGCGGCAGACTTCTTCGATGTCGGTCCAGACGTAGTGCGGCAGCATGAAATGATCGTGCAACGAGGTTCCCCAGCGGACCGAGTTGTGTTTGAACGGCTTTTGCCAAAAAAGAAGGATGAGCGAACGGACGAGCAGGCTCTGCACCAGTGACATGCGCAGGTGCGGCGGCATCTCAAAGGCACGAAGCTCGAGCAAGCCGAGTTGCCCCGTAGCCGAGTCGGGCGAGGCGAGCTTGTCGATACAGAACTCGGCTCGGTGCGTGTTCCCCGTCAGGTCGGTGAGCAAATGCCGCATCGTGCGGTCTATCATCCCGGGCCCGTCAACCCCGCGGCGAAGCGCCTCGAGGGCGATGTCGAGTTCGAAAAGCCGGTCGTCGCGCGACTCGTCGACCCGCGGTGCCTGGCTCGTCGGTCCGATGAAAAGACCCGAGAAAAGATAGGACAATCCCGGGTGATTCTGCCAGTAGGCCACGAGACTCGCGAGGAGATCGGGACGCCGCAGGAAAGGACTGTCGGCCGGCGTTTTCCCACCAATGACCACGTGGTTTCCCCCGCCCGTGCCGGAATGGCGACCGTCGAGCATGAACTTCTCGGTCCCTAGCCGCGCGAGTCGCGCTTCCTCATAAAGAGTCGTCATCCTATCGACAAGCTCCTTCCAACTCGCCGAGGGGTGGATATTGACCTCGATGACTCCGGGATCGGGCGTGACCTTGAGACGCTCGATACGCGGATCAAAGGGCGCCTCGTAGCCCTCAACGACGACTTGCAGATTCGTCTGCGTCGCGGCAAGCTCGACGGCGGCGAGCAGTTCGAGGTAGGCCTCTAGCCGGCCGGTCGGGGGGAAAAAGACGTGGATACGACCTTCGCGGGTCTCGATCGTGAGTGCGGTGCGGGGCACCCAGCTCTCGTCACCACCGCCCGTGACGACGTCATCGTAGGGCTTCAGCGGATCGGGATCCAGCGGCGGGAACTCGGCCTCGATCGGGGAAAGCTCGTCGAGAAGATCTTCCTTCGTCGCCTTGCGGATCGAATCGAGCGGCAGGCGAAAGCCCATCGCCGAAGCTCCCGGAATAAGGAAGAGCGAGCCGCGCTTCATCTTCCAGCTCGAGCCTTTCCAGCGCTTCGCCTTCTTGTCGTGATACATCGGCAGGACAAAGCCGCTCGGCACGTCGAGGCCGCGCTTTGTCAACATCGCGAGGGTGCGGCGCTCGAGCGAGTCGTCCTCGGCGGCCTCCTCCTCGGTTTCAAAGTGAGGCAGCGAGCCGGCACGCCAACGGTAGTAGTCGACGTCCTCGAGGGCGGGCATCAGACAATGATCGGGGATCTTCAGGATCGCCGCGATTGCTTTGGCGAGGGTCTCGGGCTCTTTAAAGCCATATTTACCCTCCTTCGACGGATCGGCGAGGGACGCGGGCGAGCGCCACATCGGGTAGCCGTCTTTTCTCCAGAAAATACCGTAAGCCCATCGCGGGACCGGCTCTCCGGGATACCACTTCCCTTCCCCGAACCAGATCAGTCCGCCGGGGGCGAAGGAGTCGCGAAGACGCCAGGCCAGGTCGATCGCGCGCGCGCGCTTGGCCGATCCGTCGGCGGTGGTGTTCCACTCGTCGCCGTCCATGTCATCGATCGAGACGAAGGTCGGTTCGCCACCCATCGTGAGACGCACGTCTCCGGCGACGAGGCGCTCATCGACGAGGTGACCGAGCGAATCGATCGCGGCCCACTCCTGCTCAAGGTAAGGCTTCGTCACACGGGGATCTTCAAGAAGACGAGTGACGACGTTTTCGAAACTGAACTCTGACTCGCATTTCTCGATCGCTCCGGAAACCGGCGCAGCGCTGGACGGCTCGGGCGTGCAGGCAAGCGGAATGTGTCCCTCGCCGGCAAAGAGACCCGAGGTGGGATCGAGCCCGACCCAGCCGGCTCCCGGAAGATAGACCTCGGTCCAGGCATGGAGGTCGGTAAAGTCCTCAGTCGGCCCTGCCGGACCCTCAATCGGCTTTTCATCGGGCACGACCTGAACGAGGTAGCCCGAGACAAAACGCGAGGCCACCCCCATGGTGCGGAAGAGCTGCATCAGAAGGAAGGCCGAGTCCCGGCAGGAACCCGAGCGCAAAGTCAGGGTCTCCTCGCAGGTCTGTACTCCGACTTCGAGGCGCAGCTTGTAATCAACCAACTGCTGGATGCGCTGATTCAACGAGACGAGGAAATCGATCGTCCGAATCGGTTTCTCCGGCATCAGCTCACGGGCGAGTTGATCGAGACCTGGCGCGTTATCACTGCGTTTGAAATAAGGGGCGAGCTCTCCGGTGAGGGCTTCGTCGTAGGCAAAAGGATACTGTTCCGCATCCTCTTCGAGGAAAAAGTCAAAAGGGTTCACCGTCGTGAGATCGGCGACGAGATCGACGATGATCTCGAGCTTGTTCGCCTTTTCCGGAAAGACGAGACGGGCGAGGTAGTTCCCGAAAGGATCCTGCTGCCAGTTGATGAAATGCCCGGCTGGTTCGACTCTGAGCGAGTAGGAAAGGATGCGTGTGCGTGAGTGCGCCGCCGGCCGCAGCCGGACGATATGGGGATGGATCGTGACCTCCTTATCAAAGGAATAAGTGGTGCGATGGTAGAGAGCCGCGTGAATAGACATGAATGTTTCGTGAGACCACCCGATGGCCGATCACTGCTGTTGTTGTTGCTGTTGCATGCTCGCCTGAGCCTGCATGCGGCTGTTGACGTAGTCTTCGGCACTCGCCGGCGGCGCGTCCTTCCGCAGGAGGAAATAGCGCTCCATGATCTCGTAGCCGATGCGGTTCAGGTCGACCTGGATGGAATCAACGTATTCATGCAACCCCATTGAACCGATCTCCTCGACTCCCGAGAAGTTCAGCCGTGCGAGGAGAGCGCCCGTAGCCCGCTCGGCCTCGTTGAGATACTCTCCCGCGCTCGTTCCCGAGATCTGGTGAAGGAGCTCGTCTATCATCCGCACACAAAAACGAACGGAACGCGGGAAGGTCGTCGAAAAAAGCAGCAGGGTTGAGGCGCTCGCCGCGTCGACCTCGCCGCCGTAGCGGTGCCGGTGCTCGGCCGTGGCACTACACGCCCGCAGCATCGTGTTCCACGCCGCCGCGACCTCGTGCGTCGGAAGGAAATGGGGCAGGTCAACAATGCGGCTTGTCTTGTCGGCCCGCTCCAGATACTCCCCGAGCTGAACAAAGGCCCACACATCGGTGCGGGGGAGCGAGGAGTTTTCAATTCCCCGAAATTGCAGCGCCGATCGTATCGCCATGTCACAAATCTTGCTATGCCGATCCGGATCGGTCTCGGGGATCTGCTTCAGATCGAGCCAGAGGGCATTGAGCTCCAGCCACATTTCCTCCGAGATCTGATCGCGCACCGCTCGCGCATTCTCTCTCGCGAGCTGGATGCAGTTGATGATGCTGTCGGGATTGTCCTTCGAACTGACCATGTAGGTGACGACGTCTTCGCTCGAGTTTTCGTCGCCCATCGAGGTGACTTCGAGGAGCGGGTGCCAGGCGAACTCGCCCCTCAGCGCCGAGGTGGCGTCGAGCAGCTCGTTTTGATGCGCCATGACGAGACGGGCGAGGTTATCGGCCCGCTCGATCGAGCGGCTCATCCAATAAAGGTTTTCAGCAACGCGGGAAAGCATATCTCAAACTGTCGTAAAAATTAGGCCTCGGTCGGGGCGGCGGTTTCTCTCAGCACCCACGTGTCCTTGCTCCCCCCGCCCTGGGACGAGTTCACCACGAGCGAGCCTTTTCGCAGGGCGACGCGGGTCAGTCCGCCGGGAACGACCACAGTATCCTCACCGGTGAGGACAAAGGGGCGCAGGTCGATGTGGCGCCCTTCGAGATCTCCGTCGCAGAAGGTGGGGTGACGCGAGAGCGAGATGACAGGCTGCGCGATGTAACCCCGCGGATTGGCCTTCACCTTCTCGCGGAAGTCGGCCACCTCCTCCGAGGTCGCGGCCGGCCCGATGAGCATGCCGTAGCCGCCCGCCTCGTCGACCGCCTTGACCACGAGATTGGCCATGTTCTCGATCATGTAGGTGAGTTCGTCAGGGCGACTCCCGAGAAAGGTCTCGATGTTCGGCAGGATGGGTTCCTCGGAAAGATAAAAGCGAATCATGTCGGGGACATAAGCGTAAGTCGCCTTATCATCCGCCACCCCCGTGCCGATCGCATTGACGAGGGTGACGTTGCCGGCTCGGTAGGCCTTCACCAGATCTGGCACGCCCAATGTCGAGTCGCGGCGGAAAAAGCGCGGGTCGAGGAAGTCATCGTCGATGCGGCGGTAGATCACGTCGACCTGGACGAGGCCGCGCGTCGTGTGCATGTAGACCCGTTCGTTTTCGACGATGAGGTCGCGCCCCTCGACGATCTCGATGCCCATCTGCTGGGCGAGGAAGGTGTGCTCGAAGTAGGCGCTGTTGTATTGCCCCGGCGTCAGGAGCACGCAGACTGGGGTGTCCTGCTGGCGTGGCGAGACCGAGCGCAGCATCCGCAGCAGCTCGCGCGGGTAATCGGCGACCCGCTCGACATTGAGCTGACGATAGAGATCGGGAAAGGTCCGCTTCATCGCGAGACGATTCTCGAGCATGTAGGAGACCCCCGAGGGACAGCGGCCGTTGTCCTCGAGGACACAGTAGCGCCCGTCGTTGTCGCGGATGAGGTCCGTACCGCAGATGTGAATGTAAGTGTCGTGAGGGAGCTTCACCCCGGCGAGTTCGGAGCGGTTGTGCTTCGAGGTCTTCACGAGTTCCTCGGGCATGATCTTTTCCTTGAGGATGCGGCGGTCCGAATAGATGTCCTTGAGGAAAAGGTTGAGCGCCTTGATCCGCTGTCGCAGGCCGCGATCGATCATGCTCCACTCGTCGGCGGGAATGATTCGAGGAAAGGGATCGAAGGGAAAAATCCGCTCCGTCCCCTGCCCGTCCGAGTAAACCGTGAAGGTCACGCCCTGCTTCAGGAAGGTGCGCTCGAGCGAGCGAAGGCTGGACTTCATCCTCTCATCGGAGAGTCCCGAGAAATATTTCACCGCCCCGTCGTACATCGGGCGGCACTTGCTCTCCTCCCTTGAAAAGGCTTCGTCGAAGAAACCCTCAACCGCATAATTTTCGAACTGTTCTTTCACCGCTCCACTCATAGCAATTTGAATGCCAAACATTTACCGACCACCGAACTCACCGCGACGTTTCGGAAAAGACACGTCGCCCGGGGCAGGATAGCAGGCGAATCAGAGCGCGGCACGGTAAACTTCCTCCAGAAGCGAGGAAGTCACCGGCACGGGATTGAACTGGGCGGTCCACTGGGCCGCCGCCTCGGTCGCGAGCGTCGGCAGCATCGCCTCATCGGCGCCGAGAGCGAGAAGCGGCGCATCCATCGCGCAACGCTCGAGATGAAACCTGACCCGCGCGACGAGATCCCCTTCCCCTGCCAGCGACGCATAGATCGCCGCTGACGCGGCGTCGCGCCGGTTAAAGGCGACGACATGGGGCAGCATCGTCCCGACGGCCTGACCGTGAACGATGCCGAAATGAGCCGTGAGCGGGTTCGCACAGGAATGGGCGATCCCGAGCATGGAATTTTCAATCGCGGTCCCCGCAAAAGCGGCGCCCAACTGCATGCGGGCCCGCGCGACGATATTTCCGGGTTCGGCGAGGACCTGCTCGAGCCCCTCGTCGAGGAGCTTCCACGCCGCCGCCGAATAGGCGGACGAGATCGCCGAACGTTTTTTACAAACCGCCGTCTCAAGCGCGTGCGCGAGGGCATCAATCCCGGTATGGGCCGTCACCGCGAAGGGCATCGTCAGGGTCAGCTCGGGGTCGAGAATGGCGAGGACCGCCGCCGCCTTCGGATCCCCACAAGCCATCTTCGCATGGGTCTCCGCATCGGCGATGAGGGCAAAACTTTGACACTCACTCCCCGTCCCCGAGGTCGTCGGGATCGCGATAAAGGGCAGCATCGGCAGGATCGCCTTGCCTACGCCCCAGTAGTCCTGCATGCGACCGCCGTTGCTCAGGATAAAATTGCAACCCTTCGCCGTGTCGAGACTCGACCCGCCGCCGAGGCCCACGATCAGATCCGTCTCCGCCGCGCGTGCCGCCGCGACACAACGCTCGACATCCTCGGTCGTGGGATTCTCCCTGACTTGATCATACACCGTCACGGAGAGACCCGCCGCCGCGATGGACTTCAACGCCCGGGCCACCGCGCCCGTCCTGGCGATGCCGGGATCGGTCACGATGAGGACCCTTTTTGCCCCCAGCGCTGCGACCTCGTCCCCAAGTATCGCGAGGGTGCCCGGACCGAAGACGACGCGTCCGCCTGCGGCATGCTCGAAACCGATCACCCCGTCGGGGAGATCGAGACCATCGCAGAGAGACTCAATCGAAAGGGGGTCGGTCGGCATCGGGGAGACCGTAGCGTGTCACGCGATCTCCGCAAACTGGAATGAACGGCGCGTATAGAGGAACTCAAAGAGGTTGCCTTCGTGCGGTTGGTCCCACTTGATCCGGTTCGTCGGCACATTCCCAATATTGAGGCGGTCAATGTCAGGGCAGTCAAAGAGCTGATTGATCCAGTCGATGTCTCGCGTCGCGGCCGTGGCCACGAGAGAAAACCCGATCTTTCCGAGCATCTCGGACTGCGGGCACTCGACGACGCTGGCGAAAGGGAAAAGAAATTCCCGAATCGCAAGTTCCTGATCGAATGAATCGACCCGGATCAGCGTCGGCTGCAGGTAGTTCATCCCGTCACGTTGCTGGAAACGCTCACCCTCACGGAACTCCGCCGTGACGTCGACCGCTCCGCCGGCCTTGAGTCCTTTCTCGACGGCCTCGTTGATCCACTCCGCGAACATGGGATTGGCAAAACCGGAGAGCTTCGCATTCGGGTCATCCTGCGCGAGCGGTTTGATCTCAGCGAGACGCTGTGCCACAGCGCGGGCGATCTCATCCCCATATTTCGGCACGACGATGGTCGACGTACAGATGCAGCTACGTCCCGAGTTCGCCGAGACGGATTCAACGATCGCGTCGATGTATTTTTCCCAGTTCTCAATCTCGTCCTCACCGATGAGGAACTTCGAATACCCGGTGCCGTGCACCTCGATCCGCTCGTCATTCTCGTACTGCTTCACGGTTGAGTCATCGCCGAAGAGCATGACCCGTCCCGCGCGGCGGATGATCGCTCCCGAGCCATCGTGCTGAGTCGGATAAAGACTGAACGCCTCGGGCGGCGCGCCCGCCTTGATGAAAGCCTGAATGATACGCCAGGGAGTCCAGGGCTCTTCGCGTCCGGGCTTCAGCAGCACCGGAACCTTCATCGCGATGGAGGGAATCCAGAGCGCGTTCACCGCGGGGGAATTGCTCGGCAGGATGACCGCCAGTTCACTCGTCGTCGCCGAGAAGCTTACCGGAGCCCCGCCCTGCTCGCCGTAGCCCTTGTCGAGCACGGCCCAGTCGAGGCCGCGGGTGAGACCGCGGAAGATGACGTCGATGTCCGCAAAGATGCCGCCGAGGCGCTTCATGTTCATGCGGATGAGCGCATGGGGCAGCCCGCTCGTCGAAGCGAGCGAGAGCACATAATCCTCGGGCGACTGCAGCGCACCCTCGGTGCCGACAGGGAGGTCGTCGTTGAGGAAGATCTCACCGGCCCGCTTCGTGATGTCGACCAGGTCCTGACAGGAGAACTTTTTGAGCGCAGCCCGCGCCGAGTCCATCTTGTAGAGGTCGTATTTGATCATGTCCGCACAGGCGAAACTGATCTCTGCGGCGGCTTCGTCGGTGCCGAGCTTCGGCACAGTCTGGACGTCGAGAGATTTATAGACGCGGCCTTGGCGGAGGATGGGAATGTGGGGTGCGCTCATGGTTGGATGGCAGGTTCTCGGAATTTAATAAACGCCTTCGATCACTTTACCAGTCAACGCCCCGAACGGACGCACATCACCGACACCGTCCCACGCATATTTCGCGTGCGGTTTGCGGCGGATCGCTTCATCGCGTTCAAGGAAACGCGGCATAAAGAATTCGTGGCTCAGCGTCGTGAGTTCAACACGACCGTATTCGCCATATTCCTTCGTGATCTCGGTCTTTTCGGGATCGACGATACGGAGGACGGCGCGGGGCTGCGGGGCGTAGTAGGTGACGCTGTAGTTGTTGTCCTTGAGCTCCTCGGGAATCGAGACGGCGAGGCCCATGAGGGTGTTGCCATAGGTCGGCACAAACTGCGCCTTGCCCTCGAGCACTTCCTCCTGAAGGAAACGGACGTATTCGGGAGTCATCGAGGTGCCGCCGCAGAAGCAGCCTTTGATCCCATGGCCGGAAATCGAGATGCGCTCACCGATGGAAGCGAGGAGCTTCGGCGTGGTGAAGATACAGGAAATGTCGCGGTGTTTGATGATCTCGACGGACTGCTCCATGACGTGGGCCTGATAGCGCTCGACCTGATCCATCTCCTTGCGACCGATCAACTTCTTCACCCAGCGGGGATCTAGATCGACGTGGTAGCAGCTGCCTCCGCGGAAGTTCGCGAGATGCTCGACGGCGAGGCGAAGACGGCGGGGGCCGGTCGGTCCGACCATGATCCAGTTGCCGCCTTTCGGGAAAAACTCGTCGCTGAGCTGGTGGGAGAACTGCTCGTAGTCGTGCTTGTAGTCTTCCCATCCGACACGCTGCTTCGGCAGGCCGGTCGTGCCGCCGGTTTCAAAGACATTGAAGGGGCGGCCCTTGTAGGCATTGGGGACAAAACGCTCGTTCTTTTCGTCACGCAGCCATTCATCTTGGAAATGGGGGAACTTCACGATGTCGTCGTAGGTTTTCACCTCTTCGCGTGGATCCCAGCCGACGCTTTTTTTCCAGTCGAGCCAGAAAGGGCAACCGGTTTCATCACTGAAATGCCAGGTCATCATTTCCCGGACACGTTCGTCGAGTTGTGCTTTTGCTTCGTCAGCGGTCATAGTCGTTTTGAGTCAGAGCGGTTGTATTTTTTGAAAGCGGTCTCATGCCCTTCGGCAGGTTTTGAGGGTTGGGAGGAGGATCTACCATGGTCTGGTTCCGAGTCTCACCCGTTCAGACGAAGAACTTACGTATGATCGCTTCGGAAGGTTTCTTTGTTAACAAGGAAACTACAACCAGCGAAACAGTGGAGAGGGCAATGATGATAGCGACGGGCATCATGCCGAAGACGAGCATTTCCTCGTCGCCGGCGCCTGCGGGCTTAACGGCGAGGATGTCATGATAGAAGAGGTATCCCCACGCCATGGCGGTGGAAAGGATGCAGGCGTAGGCTCCGGGAAGAGTGACCCGCTTCCAGTAGACCGAGGCAAAGACGAGGGGGAAAAGACCGGCAAAACCGCTGAAACACCACACCCCGAGGTCAAAGACGTGGGCACTGTCCTGCAGGGCAATAGCGAGAAGGTAGGTCGACCCGACAACAAAAAGAATGAAGCCTCGGGCGATCCAGATCTTTTGTCGGTCGGTGAAGCGATCCGCGCCGTACTTCTTCATCACGATATCATTCGTGAACATCGTCCCGAGACACATGAACTGGGAGTCGAGCGATGACATGATCGCCGCGAGGACCCCCGCACCGACGAGACCGGTGAGGACGGGAGAATGCACGAGCTGCCCCACCATGCGGCCGAGGACAGAGTTCGGTGACTGCCCGGGATCGAGCGGACCGAGGTAGCCGGCGGCCCAGACCCCGATGAGGACACAGGGAACCCAGACGATCATAATGAAAATGGGGAAAGCCACCACCGTGAGTTTAAAACTCTTTGCACTTTTAGCAGTGAGCCAGTGCTGGAAGAGGTGCGGGAACATGCCGACGGACAGGGGCACAAAACAGTAACTGAGGAACTGCAGTTTACTCATCATTCCCTCGCGGCCGAGACGCTCGGCCCCGAAGTCGCTCGCGGCGACAGCTTCACTGGCCGCCTTGAGCCCTCCCAGGTTCTTCGAGATCATGTAAAACGCGATCACCCCGGTGCCCATGAAGACGATCGTCTGAAAAGTATTCGCCCAGACCGCGCCGCGGAGACCACCGAAGAAAACGTAAAACAGCACGATAAGACAGATGACTCCCCCGCCCACCGCCGGAGGAATCCCCCCGTTGAGCGGATGCGGATTGCCGTTGGGCAGGTTAGGCATCGGAAAAAGCTCGGGAAACAGCCCCGCCGTGGTCGGCTGGATGAATTTGCCCGCCGCGATGACTCCGACGAGGAGGTAGGGAATCACGAGCAGCACGAGGATGGGGAAGAGAACATAGCCGAGTCTGTCGGATTCAAAGCGATCACGGAAGTACTCGCATTGCGTCATGTATCCGTAGCGTTTCCCGACCGCCCATAACTTGATTCCCACCGCGAAGAAAACGGCCGAGTGCATCAGTCCCGACCACGAGGCCATGAGCCCGTAGACACCGACGCCGTCTGTGTAGGACTTTGCCGTCGATCCCACAATAGCAAAACCCGTCATCGTCGTCCCGAAGATGGACATCAGGAGCAGGAAGGATCCCACCGAACGGCTCACCACAAAAAAGTCCGCGCTGGTGCCTTTGAAAAAGCGGCTGCTGAGCAGTCCGAGCCCCATGAGAAGGGCAAGGTATCCGACAAGTATATAAAAGGTGGTCATGAGGATCGTGACGTATGGCGACGCGATAAAAAGAGGTTCGAGGGAGGCTGCCCCTCACTCGGGCGAACTCTTTTCGGCCCAGGCTTCGGTCGCATGCGGCCACGCAAAACGGGTCACCAGATACCAGAAGATCCCGACCACAAGCGAGTAGACCACATGGTAGCCCAACCCGGCAGGGAGAAATCCCAGCCAGAGCGAGCGATCATCCCAGTTCCAGACATCGTGATGAAGGATGGCGAAGATAAAAAAGACGAGAACGACGACCTTGGATCTCATGACCGGTAGAAAGCGAGGGGCGTTAAAAAAAGGCACCACTCAATGCGGTGCCCTTCAAAATCTGCTCAGGGTTTCCCGTATGCGTAGAGGTGCGTCTGGGTCATCACGTAGAGAGTCCCATTCGCCACGACGCAGGTGGAATAAATCGGCGCGGGGTAGCCGATCGTTGCGATCTCCTCATACTCCTTGCCGGCCTTGAGGACGACGAGTTCTCCATCTTCGTTACCGAGGAAGACCTTGCCGTCCACCACAAGAGTCGAGCTCCAGATATGGGAAAGAGTGTCGTGCTCCCAGTATTTCTCACCGGTCTCGGCATCGAGACAGAAGAGACGGCCCGAGTAATCGGCGATGTAGACGAGACCGTCGGCCACGGAAGGAGTCGAGATGGTGCGGCCGAGTTCCTTGAACTGCCAGACAATGGCGTCGTCGCCGTTGCCTTTGGAAGGGTCGATGCAGGTGATCGCACCGACACCTTCGCCGTGCTCGGGATCCTGACCGATCGCCACGTAGACCTTGTTGTTGTGAACGACGGGAGTGGAAATGATCTCGGAAGGTCCTGGATAGGTCGCGTACTTGATCGGCTCTCCGGCCTCATCGACGCGATATTCTTTGGGACAGGTGTCAACCTTCCAGAGTTCCTTGAAGAGATTGAACTTCTCTCCGCCGTCTTCCTCGACATCAAACTCGCTGGCATGGAAACCGTAGGTGAATCCATCACCGGCGCCGAAAATGACGGTAGGGACCCCGTTGATCTCGGCGTAGCTCGGCGACGACCAGTTCGCGTGCATGATGTTCTCACTGATCCCGCTGGCCTCTTCGGCGACGAGTTCACCGGTCTCTTTGTGGATGGCGATGAGACAGGGAGCGGTCGGAGCGGGGATGTTGATGTGCGACCAGTCAACCCCGTTCGAGGTGCTGGCGAAGATGTAGTCACCCGCAAGCACGGCGGAGCTGGAAGTCACGTTGTGGGGGAAGACGCCCAGTTCGGAACGCATGTCATATCCCCAGACGATATCACCGCCCTTCGGTCCCTTGTCGACCGGCTCGGCTTGATCAAGCTTCTCGAGACCGCCGACAACATACTTTGCTTCTTCCAGGAACGGTCCGTCGTTGCCATCACTGAGACCGTAGGTGTCGAGGCAGACGATTTCACCACGGTTGGAAATGATGTAGCCGTGTTTGCCGTCGAGGAGAACGGAGGAACAAATGCCGAGGTATTCCCAGTCCGACACTTTGCCAGCCTCGAGCTTCGGCACGCTGAACTGCCAGTTGAGACCGCCACTCTTCTCGTCGAAGGCCATGACAATGCCGTAATCGCCCTTCACCACATCGATGCGGGGCTCTTCGTTGTTGGTCCCGACAAAGACCTGCCCCTGATAAATCGTGGGAGTTCCGTAGGCCTGGGAGCCGAGCTTGGCGACCCATTTGGCCCCTTTTGCACCGCTCACTTCGCCGTCTTCACCGACCTCACCCGAGGTGATGTCGATGGAGATGTTTTTGGCAGGCGAAAACATGTTCTTGGAACCGTTCCGCCCCCATTGGGCCCACTCGCCACCGCTCCCGTCATCCTCGGCGGCGTAGGCGCGGGCTTCGACTTTCGCAGCTTCGGGAGTGACCGATGATTCGGCCGGTGCTGGCGTCGCTTCGGGAGTGGCGGGCGCCTCGGGAGTAACGGGCTCGGGGGCCCGCTCGCAGGATACCGCAAAGAGGGAGCCGGCCGCAGCCAGGGCAATAAGGGTGTCGGATTTTTTCATGGTTAGGTCGGGTGGCAAAGGTCAGGAGGACTTGGTCTGGAGATCGGAGATTTTATTCGTTCGGGGTCACGGTGAGATTGTCGATAAAGACGCTCTTCTGCGCCTGGGGCGAGAATCCGTAGACGCCGGGAGCGCCTTCGGGGTAGGCATGCTGGTGCTTGGTCTCAATGGTCCACGCTTCCGGCTCGGGATCGCCCTTTTTCCAGGCCTTCGCGCGAACGACACCGCTACCGTCTTCGGCGACATCGACTCGGGTTTTAAGAGTATACCAGACATTGGCCGAGATCGGGAACGGAACACTGTCGCGCAGGTGCTCGTGATTCGAACTCACTTCAACGACGTTGGAGTTACCGACCAGGGCGATGATGTAGCGCTGATGGATCAGTCCCACGACGGACTTGACGCGGCGGCTGCCGTCGGTCATGACGTCTGCCTGCATTGTGTAATTCTTCGCGGTCGGCTTCCCGATGAAGGTGAGTCCGCGCTGGAAGAGCACGGAATCAAGGGTCTTGGCGAGCACTTTACTTCCGTCGAGATCGCGGACTACCCATTTGAGGCGGGCACCAATCCAGGGGAGTGGAGGATGACCGAAGTTCACTTTATCGACAGGATGAGTCTCGGGAAGATCGAAGCCTTCGAAGTCCTGCGAATACGGCAGATTCTTCGAGACACGGCCGCGGAGGATCCCGCTGAGCTCACCCGAGGTTGCTTTCCAGGCACCGGCGGACTCCTTCGCCTCATCACCGGCGGAGATTGTGTTGCCTTCGAATGCGGCGTCCATTTCGGATTTAACCCGCGCCGTCGGCGGAATGAATTTTGCCCACTCGGCGGTCTCGACCGTGCCGATGTGGTTACCGGCGGCGTCGAGCGTGCGCAGCGTCACCTTCTGCGAAGTGCCGGGCATAAGGAGGACATCTGACGGAACGGGAAGCAGCTTGGCCGGTGCTCCGGGAACGGGACGCTCCTCGGGGGGGGCTTTTGCCCAGGTGATTCCGGTGTTCTTCAGCTCGAAGGCGTAAAGTTTCTCCGAGGTGTGGACATAGAGACGTCCGCTGCAAATCATGGGGGACCCGTAGCAGTTGCCTTCGAGCTTCACTTTAGCGATTTCTTTGGGCTGATCGCCGGTCACGTCGAGGATGATGAGATCACCTGGTGAAGTGGTAATGTAAAGTTTACCATCTGCATAGAGGGGCGAGGAGAAGAGTTGCTCGTTGGCAAGCTTGGCCTCCCATAGCATCTTGCCGCTCTCGCTGTCGAGACAGACTAGAAGACCGGTTTTGTCCATTTGGTAGAGTTTGCCATCCTGAACGAGCGGGGAACAAGCGAACTGCTCTAGCGGAAAACGCCACGCCTCGATCCCGGGCCCGAGCTTCGGCGCCCCGCCCTGCCCTTCCTCGACGGCGCCGCCAGGCGCGTCGAGATCGGTGGGAAAACGAATTGCGAAAAGGCGCCCCGTTTCGGTAGTGTCCCAGTTTTCGGCACCGTGAATGGCGATGAGCCTGTCGCCGTCGATCACGGGAGTGGCGTTGATGCCGCCCTTCGAGACCTGCCAGCGCCACACCGGAGTGCCGTCGCCGACATTCACACAGACGATGTTGCCGCAACCGGTGCCGGCATAAAAGACACGACGGCCGTCCACGGTGGCGAGCAAAGGAGTGCTGAAAGAGCTGTCTTTCAGATAAGGAGGACCTACTCCCGGAGTCGATGACCAGAGTAGCTCGCCACTATTTTTATCAAATCCGAAGAAGCGGTCTCGAGCCGGGCCGTCTGCGCCCCAGTAGCTCGTCACCCCCCGGACGATGGCGATGTCGCCGTCGACAACGACACAACCGGCACGGCCGTTGGGGAAAGTGAGACGGCCGAAGCGCTCAACCATGGAGTGATACCAGACAATGTCGCCCTCGGGGTTAAAGCACATCGCCTCCCCGTAGGTATTCGCGAGAAATATATTGCCGGTGGCAGGATCCACCGTCGGAGAACCCACCGTGTATCGGCTGTAAGCGGTATCGGACATGAAGTCCTGCGTCTCGCGCTCCCAGATAATCTTGCCGGTTTTCTCCTCGCGCGCCTGAAGCACTTCCATCAGCTCGGGGCCGTCACCGCGATAGCCCCACGAGTAGATGCGACCATTGAAAATAACCGGAGTCCCCCGCCCCGCGATAGGGTCGGTCCAGATTGGCTCTGCATTGAACTCGTAACCTTCGTAGCTCTCGAGACTAACCCCGTTTTGCAAAGGACCACGCCATGAGGCCCAGTTTCCCTGGTGAAGATCCACTTCCTGCGCAAAGGCGGAAGTACCGAGAGCCATGAGAAGGCTGCAAATTCGTGAGGTCATTGTCATAGGGGCATTTTAGCTGGGAGTTCGCCAGCGATTCGCAAAAATAGAGGGTGTCCTACACCCTGCAAAAGGAATTTGTGGATTAATCACGTAAATTAGCAAAACTAATTAATAACCGCGGACGGGAGAGGTTTTAGAACAAAAGCAGGCTTTTCATCGCAAAGACGATTAGTTAAACTTATCCAAACCGCGCTCCAGGTGGAGTATGGGCGATTTCGCTTGGGAAAAATTGTCACAACTCTCTGCGCTCTAGTCAAAAGGTAACAGGACATGCATCTTTTCCCCATCGATGACCGGCTCCAGAACGGTGATCTCGATCCGAGACACCCCGGGGACTTCGCCTTACTGGTGGAGCGGCATCATCGTGACCTGCTCGTTTATGCCGTCGCCCTGACACGGAGCGACGCCACCGCGCGAGACATCGTGCAGGAGTCGTTCATCGTGGCTTATGAGAAAGCGTCCCTCTTTGACGCGAACCGCGACTTCGCCACATGGATGCGCGGCATCGTCCGCAACAAGTGGCGCGAGTGGCTGCGCAAAAACAAGCGCTACGATCTTAACGACATCGAACTCGCCCGGATCGACGCCGACATCGCCCTCTGGCAGACTCAACGGGTGCATGAAGACAACTCTCTTTTCGACGCCCTTGAGCGTTGCCTGGATCGTCTCCCGAGAACTCTCCGTTCTGTCATCGACTCTTTCTACTACGAGGGACGCAGTGGCGAAGAAGTCGCCGATGTTCTCCAGCTCGCCCCGGCGGCCGTGCGCAAGCGACTGCAGCGTGCCCGGACCCTCCTTAAACAATGCCTCGATCTAAAATCGGGCCAGCCCCTCTCATTACCGGAATCATGAACGCGAACCACACTCCTGACGATCACCTCCCCGGCGGCGAACGCTTCGTCGACGCGGCACTCTCCGAACATGCGCGCCTCGGCAGGGACGGACGCGACGACGAGTTGATCCATCGCATCCTCCTCGAGACAGTCAATCGCCGACCCGCGGTGCCCCAGGATATCGCGGCACGCCGACTTCAATGGCGCCCCTGGCTGGCCGCCGGTTCAGCAGCAGCAGCGGCCCTCGTCGCCCTCGGCTTCGTGAATCTCTCGACGCCATGGTCAGGGCGTCAAACGCGCCCGTCCGAGGAACTTCACTTCACGGTTCGTTACCTCGAAAATTCGTCGACTCCCCCGCAGTCAGTGGCGAGCGCCAAAGCCCCTCAGCTAGCGGCGAAAGCCTACCCGGAAGCGGTTTCCCTGAAGTCCCCCGCCCTCGCGACGGGCTTTTCACCCGCTCTTACACCGGCGAACTACGAACTCATCACGACGCTCGGCCCCTCGATTGATTCACTCCCCGCCGCCGACCGGCACGAGAATTTCCGTATCACTGCCGATGAATCTCTCACCTCGGCCGAGCGACGTCTTTATTCGGGAAACGTGGTTATTGAGCATTCCCTCTATCGAATCGAAGCGAGCGCGGTGAGCGTTCCCGTAGCCGGTCGCACCCTCGCGGTCGATGCGCCCCCCCTACTCGCGGGCAACGTCACTGTTACGCAGGAGTCTCCGCGTCGTGTCGCTCACGCGAAAAGTCTCCGCTTTGATCCTCTCAGCGGCTCCATGGTGCTTTCCGGCGTCGACTCATTCGAAACCGAAGGCGGCAAGCTGGGCCGCTTCGCCCCGGACGATCTGCTTGTCCTCCATGGCGAGAGTTTCTCCGTCGAGAGTGCCCGCCCCGTGAAATATGCCTCGCCCCCGAATGTGACCCGCTGAGATGGCGGATCAGAGCTCAGTGATGCGAATGTTGCGATACCAGGTCTTATCCTGATGATCGGTCAGCATGATACGCCCTTTGCCCGGGGCAAAACCAACTTTGTTCTTGAACTTGCTCGCGGCCAGATTCGCCTTCCACTCCGCCGAATTCGTGTCTCCCTCACCGACGAGGACGCCGTTGAGCCAGTGCTGCAGCTTGCCGTCTTTTGCCACTACGCGGCTTAGGTTCCACTCTCCCGGAGCCTTGACCGGAGTCGTCACCGTCGGAGCCTGAATGTCGTAAAAAGAGGCGGTGAGGCGCTTCGCCCCGTTCTTCGCGTCGGGATGCTTCCGGTCATCGAGCATCTGATACTCGAGGCCGAGCCATTCTTTCCCGCCCACCTGCGTGACCCAATACTTGACCCCGTTATTGCCGGCCTCGGCGAGTTTCCATTCCCACTGGAGATCAAAGTTCGTGTACTCCTTTTCCGAAATGAGATTGCCGCCCTTGCCGTCGAGTAGCATGACACCATCGACGATGCTCCAGCCCGCGCCGGGAGCTTTTCCGTCCTGCCCCGTCCAGCCGTTGAAGGTTTTTCCGTCAAAGAGGGAGACCGGCTCACCGGCGTGGAGGCCGGCGACGAGGAAGAGCAGGGGGAACAGTTTTTTCATGGGGCCGAAAAATAGGCCGGACGGACGCCACCGGTCAAGCGCGCAAATCCCGTCATTCGCGGTCATTCATTTCACCCCCTCCCGCTTGAACGGGAGAGGAAACGCGTGTTAGCTGAGAGAAGTCCGCCCCTCTCTGTCATGTCCGCAAGCTCTCGCATCCGCCTCGCCGCTCTCGTTCTTTTTCTCGGCATTGCCCTCGGTGCCTTCGGAGCCCACGGCCTCGCCGACCGGCTCGAGGAGACGGGACGGCTCAACAACTGGGAGACGGCAACCCATTACCATCTCCTCCACGGACTCGCCCTTTTCGTTCTCGCGATGCTGCCGGGGCGACCGCTCGGCTACTACTGGTTGCTCGCCGGGATCATCATTTTCTCGGGTAGCCTCTACGCCCTCGCCCTCACCGACATCTCCAGGCTCGGCGCGATCACCCCTATCGGCGGGATCTCTTTCCTCGTCGGCTGGGCTCGCTGGATCTTCCACCGCAGCGCCGCCCTCGCCGAAACTGACTCATGAATTACTATCGCTTTAATCCCCCGGAAACTCCCATGAAACGTCTCTTTTTTGCCCTCTTCGCCTTCGTTCTTTTCCTCGTGTCCGCCGCTGCGCAGGATCTCACCTGCTTCGAGCTGCGCACCTATCACGCGGCTCCGGGAAAGGCCGTCGCAATGCATGCTCGCTTTCGCGATCACACTGTCGCCCTTTTTGAAAAGCACGGCATGACGAACATCCTCTACGGCACGACCCGGACCGAAAGCGGCGAAAAGGGGGGCAACACGCTCATCTACCTGCTCGGCTATCCCGACAAAACCGCACGCGAAGCCTCGTGGAAGGCCTTTCTCGAAGATCCCGAGTGGAGCGCGGTGAAATCCGCATCGGAAAAAGACGGAAAACTCGTCGGCGGCATGGAGAGTCTTTTTCTCCACCTCACCGATTACTCCCCTGCCCCGCCTATCGCCGCCGCCAGCGGTCCACGCATCATCGAGATGCGCCGCTACACGACCCTGCCCGGCAAGCTGGATTCCCTCGACGCCCGCTTTCGCGACCACACCGTGAAGCTCTTCGCCAAACACGGGATGACGAATCTGCCCTATTTCCACCTCGACGAGGGACAGGATGGCAACGACGTCACCCTGCTCTATTTCCTTACTCACACCTCCACTGACGCCATGACCACGAGCTTCGATTCCTTCCGCGGGGACCCTGATTGGATCACCGTCCGGGACGCTTCGGAAAAAGACGGCAGGATCCTTATCGAAAAGGGAGTCGTCTCCACCGTCCTTGACCCGACCGACTATTCCCCGGTGAAATAAGCGTTCCCTCATCCTCCTCCATGACCGGTCCTGCCCTTGTCGCTTTCTACTCTAGATTCGTTACGAAACTCGCCACCTAGATGGAGCAGAACGTGCCGGAGGGCATCACTGTCGATACACTGGTCTAACCTCCTCTCCGCCAGGCGTTTATTAAAATCATTCCTCCCTATGGCTGAAGTCCCCTCGACCTTTTTCATGAAGCCGGGCGCGTTCGCTCCTGATTTCACCCTGCCTGACTGCGACGGTCATGCTTATTCACTCTCGAATTTACTTTCGGGAAAAAAGGGCCTCCTCATTGCGTTCGTTTGCAATCACTGCCCTTTTGTGACCCACCTCGCGGAATCCCTCGGCGACTTCGCCGACCGGATCGCGAAAAAGGGTGTTGCCACCGTTGCGATCAGTGCGAATGACACGGCGCGCTACCCCGCCGACGGCCCTGACAAAATGGGACCTTTCGCGTTAGAGGTCGGATGGCAATTCCCCTATCTTTACGATGAAAGCCAGGAAGTGGCCAAGGCCTACGCCGCTGCCTGCACGCCGGATTTCTATCTCTTCGACGCAGGAGGTAGACTCACTTACGCTGGCCAATACGATGACTCCCGTCCCGGGAGCGGCCAATCTCCTTCCGGGGCAAACCTCGCAGCAGCCGTGGATGACCTCCTTGCGGGATCACCGACCGCCGAACCCTGGTATCCCAGCTCCGGATGCAGCATTAAGTGGAGGCCGGGCTACGAGCCTGATTATTCTTCTGAGTTAGATCTAAACCGTAGATAATCGCCTTAGATTGAATCAGTAGGAATGGGTTTTTCCCCGGTCTTTTTACCTTTGAGTGTCGAAAACTTTTCACCGCTCCCGGCCCCAGTTGTATCAGGCCCGGCGATGGGCTGACTTTTTAGTCGAAAGTCTTTCAGGATGGCGGAATATAGGCGGGTGAGTGATCCCCGCCCCACCCTTCCGAAAACTGCCCGCCCGACCTGGGTTATGGGCCACAAGAATCCCGACACCGACGCGATCTGCTCGGCGCTCGCCTACGCCGACCTGTTGCGGCAGACGCGTATACCTGACGCTGTCGCGGCCTGCTGCGGCCCACCGAATGCCCGCACCGAGTGGGTTCTGCAACTGGCCGAAGTCGTTCGTCCCCGCCTCATGAGTGACGTGAACCTCCGCGCCGGCGACATCTGCCGCCGCGAGGTCTCCACCGCCAAAGGGAGCGATTCCGTCATTGAAGCCTATCGCGAGATGGCGGCCCACAACTACCGGAGCCTCCCCGTGATCAACGGCGAGGGCATTCTCACAGGCATGCTCTCCCTGCAGGACCTCCTCGCCCTGCTCATCCCCGAGAGTGAAAAAGGGGACTTTGCCCGCCAGGTGACGACCTCGACCGGAAATGTCGCCCGCATCCTTGAGGCGGACGTCGTTCACTTGTCCGGCAACAGCGAGGATGAGCAGGACTTCCTCATGATGGTGGCCGGCTCGTCCGAACCGGTCATGCAGGAGCGCATCAGCCGTCTCCCCAAGGAGCAGCTCCTCATCATCACGGGCGACCGCGTCGGGGTACAGCTCCACGCGGTCGAGGCGGGAGTCCGCTGCCTCGTCATCACGAGTGGATTCCGCCCCTCCGAGGCGATCATCCATGCAGCGGGGAAAAACGGGACCTCCATCCTCGTGACCGACCGCGACACGGCCTCCACGACCCAGCTCATCCGCGGGGCTCGCTCGATCCAAAGTGCGGTTTCGACGGAGTTCCTCTCTTTTTCTCCTGAGACCAAGCTTCAGGCAATCAAGGAAAAGCTGAAGTCCAATCGCGACCAGGTCCTCTTCCCTGTCTGCGATACCGAGACGAACCGGCTCATCGGCGTCTTCTCCCGCGCCGACCTCGTCAATCCCGAGCGCCCCCGGCTCATCCTCGTCGACCACAACGAATTCTCCCAGGCCGTCACGGGAGCGGATGAGGCCGACATCATCGAAGTACTCGATCACCACCGCCTCAGCGGCAACCTCGTCACGAAAGAGCCGATCCAGTTCATCAACAAAACCGTCGGATCGACCTGCACGATCGTGGGGAGCGCGTTCCGCGGCTACCAGATCGAACCCTCGCGCAGCATCGCGATCTGCATCTGTGCCGGGATCATCTCGGACACGCTCAATCTCACCTCGCCTACGACGACGGAGGAAGACCGCGCCGTCCTCGAGTGGGCCAGCGGGCTCGCCGGCATCGATGTGGCGAAGTTCAAAGAGGACTTCTTCTCGGCCGGCTCGGTCCTCCGCAGCAGTAACATCGCCGAAGCGGTTGGTTCCGATCGCAAGGAATTCGAAGAGAGCGGCTACCGCATCAGTATCTCGCAGGTCGAAGAGATCGGCTTTGACTACTTCTGGCCCGCCCGCGAGGCGCTCCAGGAGGAACTCCGGAATCTCATCAAGGAGCAGAATCTCGACCTTGCCTGTCTCATGATCACGGACATCACGCTGAACGACAGCATTCTCCTGATCGAGGCGCCTGTCGAGATCCGGCAGAAGATCGGTTACCCGAGAAAAGATTCGCACCTTTTCGTCCTGAAAGGTGTGGTGAGCCGCAAGAAGCAGCTTTTTCCCTTCATCGGGTCTCTCCTCGCGGAGAATCCGAAATCGGGCGACGCGGGCTGAACCTCTTTGAGGAGTCACCCGTCCTCCCGAGGGGACAAAAAAAGGCGTCCTGAGCGGACGCCTTTTCGTTTCTTTGGAGCCGCGGGCGGCTTGCCTGAGATTGCCTCTATTCGACCAGCGGCACCGCGAGGATGTCGCGACGACCCGCCACATAGACTTGGAGGAGAAGCACGTCGGCCTCAAAGCCTTCGACGATCTTGTAGGCGTCGGCCGCCGATTTCACGTCGGTCTGATCGATCTGGGTGATGACCATGCCGGGGCGAAGACCGGCTTCGGCGGCGGGGACGTTGTCCTTTACGCTTTTCACAAGGACACCCTCGACGGTCTCGTCGAGTTGCAGGCTGGCACGGGTCTCGTCGTCGAGGTCGGTCACGGAGACACCGTCGACCAGCTCCTCCTCTTTCGGGGAACCGGGGCGCTTGGGAGCGGAGCCACCGGCAAGCTTGTTGTCGTCGAGGTCACCGAGCTTGACCTTGAGATCGGTCTCTTCCCCTTTGCGGATGAGGCTGAAGACCACTTCGGCATCGGGTGCGGTGTTGCTGATATCGAGGCGGAGCTGCTGCATGCTCTGAACGGGCTTGCCTTCATATCCGACAATAAGGTCACCGGGCTTCATCCCTGCGGCCTCGGCCGGGGTTTTTTCGCCTACTTCCGCGACGAGGACACCACTCTGGTCATCGCGTCCGAGAGCTTTGGCCATGTTCGGATCGAGCTCGCGGAGGAAGACGCCAAGGAAACCGCGCTTCACGACACCACCGCCGTCGAGGAGACGCTGCACAATGTTGAGCGCCATGTTCGAGGGAATCGCAAACCCGATCCCGATGTTGCCACCCGAGAAATTCGACTGGATCGCCGTGGGGATGCCGATGAGGCGTCCGGCGGCATCGACGAGAGCCCCGCCGGAGTTCCCGCGGTTGATCGCCGCATCGGTCTGAATGAAGCTCTCGTAGCCATTCTCAAGGATGTTCACGTCGCTGCGGCCCACCGCACTGATAATACCAAGGGTCGCGGTCTGCTCGAGGCCGAGCGGATTGCCGACCGCCATCGCGATATCACCGATCTCCAGGGCCGAGCTGTCACCGATCGTGACGAAGGGGAGGTCTTTCGCATCGATCTTAATGAGCGCCACGTCCGTCTGCGGGTCCGCGCCGATGAGCGCGGCGGTGAATTCGCGTTTGTTCACCGAGAGCGTTACCTTGATCTCATCGGCGTCGCCAACGACGTGGTTATTTGTCAGAATGTAGCCGTCAGGAGAAATAATCACACCGGAGCCGAGTCCCTGCTCTTTCCGGTCGGGCCCCTCTTCCCCTTCCCCCTGCTTCTCGAAGAAGTCTTCCGGGATGTCGGGGAACATGCGGCGGAAAAGCTCCTCCTGCTGCGGATTGCGGGTCTGCTTGACCGACTTGGAGGAAAAGATAGTGACCACTGCAGGCATGACCTTCTTCAGGGCCGGAGCATAGGTCGAGACAGCGCCACCCTCGGGGGTGGCGGGCGTTTTGTCGACGGAGAGCTTTTTCTCGAGATCGGCAAATTTGATCTCGTCGGCGAAGGTGTCCACACTGAATGCGAGGATGCCGCCGAGGGCGAGAGTTTGGAGGAGAGGTTTGAAGGATCGTTTCATGAGGAGTTGTTGCGTTGTTCTAGTCAAAAAAGGATACGCTCCGCAAGAAGCATTTCTCTGATTGGTATTTGCCAAGTAGAGCGAAGCACCCGTATCTATCCGTCTACTTTTCTCCTTTTCGTCGCGACTCCGCATGGAATCCATCATTTCCAATCACCGATTCACGGAGATCGACCTCTCCCCTGACGATCGCCGGCGCTACGCTCGACACCTCACCATTCCCGAGGTCGGCCTCGACGGGCAGCGAAAGCTGAGGGCCGCGAAGGTCCTCTGCATCGGTGCGGGGGGACTCGGCTCGCCCGTGGCGATGTATCTCGCCGCCGCCGGAATCGGGGAACTCGGGATCGTCGATTTCGACCGCGTCGATGCCTCGAACTTACAGCGCCAGCTCCTCCACGACACCGCCGATGTCGGGAAATTAAAAATCGACTCCGCCGTCGAGCGGCTCGCCGCGATCAATCCCGGCGTCAAAGTCATGACCTACGAGACGCGGCTCACGAGTGAAAACGCGGCGGAGATCGCGGCCCCCTACGATGTCATCATCGACGGGACCGACAATTTCGAGACCCGCTACCTTTCCAACGACCTCGCCGTCCTCACAAAAAAACCAAACGTCTACGGATCCATCTTCCGGTTCGAGGGACAGGTCTCCGTTTTCGCCCCGCATCTCGGCGGTCCCTGTTACCGCTGCCTTTTTCCCAATCCGCCCGAGCCCGGTCAGGTCCCGGGCTGTGCCGAAGGCGGTGTCCTCGGAGTATTGCCCGGCATCATCGGCTGTCTCCAGGCGAACGAGGCGATCAAACTGATCCTCGGCCTCGGCGAGCCGCTCATCGGACGTCTCATCCACTTCGATGCGCTTGCATTCCGCTTCCGCGAGATCAAGTTACGGAGGGATCCGCAATGCGCCGTCTGCGGTGAAAATCCGACGATCACCGAACTCCACGACATCACTTTTGCCTGCGACATGAGCCAGTCTCCCGCCCTTCCCGAAATCGACGTTCACCAGCTGAAATCCCGCATGGAGGAGGAAAGCCCCTTCGTCCTCCTCGACGTGCGCGAGCCAGCCGAGATCGCAGTCTGCTGCCTGCCCGGTTCCGTCGTCATCCCGCTCGGTGAACTGCCGGCCCGACTCGGTGAACTCGACGCCGCTGCCGAGACGATCATTCACTGCAAGGCGGGCGGACGCAGCGCCAAGGCGCTCCAGATCCTCCTCGAGGCGGGTTTTGATAAGGTCTGCCACGTCAAAGGCGGCATCAATGCCTGGTCCGCCGAGATCGATCCCTCCGTCCCGCACTATTAAAATGAAGCTCTCTCTTTCCGAGGAGATCCTCGCCTTGCTCGTCTGTCCAACGACCAAAAAGCCGCTCCGCCTCGCCTCGGAATCGGAGTCACTCGAGTGGACCACCGCCGGGCCTTTCGAGGGAGTCCTCCTCACCGGCGACGGTTCGCACGCCTACCCGATTCGCGATGGATTCCCCGTCATCGTCGCGGGCGAGGCGCTGAGCCGTAAAAGTTAAGATCACCGATGCCGACCCGTTCCCAGGACCGAACCGATCGCCGCGTCGCCGTCATCAAGGCGCTCGCCCATCCCTCCCGACTCATCATCGCCGAGGCGCTCCAGGCCGGCGAACAATGCGTCTGCGACCTGCGTGAGCTCGTCGGGAGCGATCTCTCCACCGTCTCGAAGCACCTCACCGTGATGCGCGAGGCGGGACTGCTCGAAATGGAAAAGCGCGGTCAGAATGTCTACTATCGCCTCCGCTGCCCCTGTCTCCTCAGCTTTTTCGAGTGCGTTGATTCACTCGCCCCCGCCCGCAAGAGATCGGACAAAAAGTAATCAGGGCGACAGGATCTTCGGTATTTATTTTCTTTACTTGGCCATTTCGCCAAGTAGCATGGAAGCGTTACCCTCGGCAATATGAAAACCATCCAAGTCTACGACCCGGCGATGTGCTGCTCGACCGGCATCTGCGGCCCCGACATCGATCCCGATCTTGTCAGCTTTGCGACGATGCTCTCGATGTTCGAATCCAACGGCATCAAAGTCGAGCGATTTAATCTGGGCCAGCAGCCCATGGCCTTTGTTCAGAATGCCGCGGTGAAAGCCCTCCTCGAAAGCGAGGGCGCCGAGGTCCTGCCGATTATCTTCTGGGATGGCGAGCTCCATTCAAAGGGACGTTACCCCGCCCGCGAGGACCGCCCCGCCTGGTATGCCGCAGCGAAGGAAGAGGCAGGGGTTTCCTCATGAACCTGCCGCTCTACACCGTCGATCCGGCGAGCGCGACGCGATTCCTTTTCTTCACGGGAAAAGGCGGAGTGGGAAAGACCTCGCTCTCCTGCGCCACCGCCCTGGAGCTCGCGGCGGCCGGTCGCCGTGTTCTCCTCGTCAGCACCGACCCGGCCTCGAATCTCGACGAAGTGCTCGAGACACGGCTCACGAATGCCCCCACTCCCGTCCCAGGCGCTCCCGGTCTCGACGCGCTGAACATTAATCCGACAGCAGCAGCCGCCGCCTACCGCGAGCGACTCATCGGTCCGATGCGAGGCCTGCTGCCCGAGTCCGCCCTCCGCAGCATGGAGGAGCAGCTCTCCGGGTCCTGCACCGTCGAGATCGCGGCCTTTGACGAGTTTTCGGGCCTCATTGGCGATGCCGCGGCCGCCCGTGACTATGACCATGTCGTCTTTGACACCGCTCCTACGGGACACACCCTGCGCCTCATGAGCCTCGCCAAAGCTTGGGATCAGTTCCTCGACGCGAGCACTGGCGGCACCTCCTGCCTCGGTCCCCTCGCCGGATTGGAAAAGCAGCGTGCCATCTATGAAGCGACCGTCACCACTCTCGCCGATGCGACCGCCACGACCTTGATTCTCGTGAGCCGCCCCCAGAGAGCCGCCCTAACCGAAGCCGAACGAACCTCGCGCGAACTCCGCGCCCTCGGGGTGAGCAACCAGCAACTCGTCATCAACGGACTCTTCAAAACCCTCTGCCCCGAAGACGGGACCGCTCTCGCGATGGAGCAGCGCGGCAGCTCCGCCCTTGCCGGAGCCTCCGCCTTTGTCAGCAGCCTGCCGTCCTTTGCGGTGCCGCTTCGAGCCGTCAATATCCTCGGACTCGGCGGACTGCGGGTCCTCCTCGACGGGAATGCTGCAGGAGAAATTGACCTTCCCGCCCCCGGCGACTGGTCGGCGCCCGACATGGAAAGCCTCGAGGACCTCATCGCCTCGATCGAGAGTCACGGCAGCGGAGTTGTCATGACGATGGGCAAAGGCGGAGTCGGAAAAACCACCGTCGCCGCCGCCATTGCCGTGATCCTCGCGAAACGCGGGCACGCCGTCCACCTCAGCACGACTGACCCGGCCGCGCATCTCGCCCGGACCCTCGACGGAAAGTTGGAAAACCTTACTCTCGGCCGCATTGATCCCGCCGCCGAAACCGCCGCCTATCAGACCGAAGTGATGAGCGCCCAGGGAGCCCTGCTGGACGAGGCCGGACGAGCCCTCCTCGAGGAAGACCTGCGTTCGCCCTGCACCGAAGAGATCGCCGTCTTCCGTGCCTTCGCCCGCGAGGTGGACCGGGGCAAAGACGGCTTTGTCGTCCTCGACACCGCCCCGACCGGACACACCCTGCTGCTGCTCGACGCGAGTGAAGCCTATCAGCGCGAGCTGGAACGTCAGGCGCGCAGTTCCCAGCCCGAGTCCGTCCTGCGACTGCTCGAGCGACTCCGCGATCCGGCTTACACCCGCATCCTTCTCATGACCCTGCCCGAGGCCACCCCCGTGCACGAGGCGGCGGAGTTGCAGGAAGACCTGCGCCGCGCCCGCATCGAACCTTTTGCTTGGGTCATCAATCAGAGCCTTCTGAACTGCGGCTCGTGCGATCCCCTCCTGCAACGCCGCGAGCAATCCGAACATCGTTACCTTACCGAAGTCGTCGACAAGTATTCCGCCCGCACCGCCTCGCTGCCCTGGCAGGCACAGGAGCCGGTCGGTCCCGAGGCCCTCGCCCGACTCGCCACCTCCTCCTTCCACACCGCCCTGACATGAGCACCGAACATCTCCACGCCGATGAAAAGGGCATCCACCTCGCCTGTCCGGAGTGTCAGCAGGCCAACCGCATTCCCTTTGCCCGGCTTCATCTGAAGGGAAAATGCGGGAGCTGCAAGGCGGCCCTGCCCCTGCCCGCCCTGCCGGTGGAGATCGACTCCCCCGCCACCTACGCCGCCCTCGTCCGCGGAGCTTCCCTGCCGCTCCTTGTTGATTTCTGGGCTCCCTGGTGCGGCCCATGCCTCATGGTCGCACCCGAGGTCACGAAGCTCGCCGGTCTCGCCGCCGGAGAACTCATCGTCGCCAAAGTGAACACCGAAGCCCAGCCGGTCATCGCGGGGAACATGGGGATACGCTCCATCCCGACCTTCGCCGTCTTTGTCGCCGGACGCGAAGTCGAACGCACCTCAGGTGGATCGTCCGCTACCCAGCTTCGCGACTTTGCTCTGCGCGCCGCGCGCAAGGCGGAGTGACGGTGGCGGCAAAAGTAGATCGTCGACATCTTTTCTTGCCTTATTTTGAAACTTTGCAAAATTCAAAACCAATGAGTTCCTGCTCCGTTTCCGCTCCCAAAACGCCCGCCGATTTCCGCAGCGCCGCCGAGGTCTTCAAGGCGCTGGGGAATCCGAACCGGCTCCTCCTCCTTGACGCGCTCGGACAGGGCGAGCGATGTGTCGCCGACCTCACCAGCCTCGTCGGGCTCGACATTTCCACCGTTTCCAATCACCTCTCGGTCCTGCGCAAAATCGGCATGGTCAAAGACGAACGCCGCGGCACCCAGGTTTTCTATTCACTTCGAAAAGCCTGCCTCTCGAACCTCTTCTGCTGCCTCGACGAGTTCCAGGCCTGCGACGAATAGGGCCCCGTTTCCCCCCCGCCCTCTCATGAGCAAAGAAAGCAAATCCATGAACCTCTTCGAGCGCCATCTCACGCTCTGGGTGGGGCTCTGCATCATCGGCGGAATTGCCCTCGGCAAGCTCGCCCCCGGTCTCGCCCAGGCCCTCGACGGCATGGCCATCACCGTAAACGGCGCGCCGGTTGTCTCCATCCCCATCGCCATCTGCCTCTTTTTCATGATGTATCCCATCATGGTAAAGATCGACTTCGGCGAAGTCGTCAA
>JANQVJ010000051.1 GCA_030730365.1 Verrucomicrobiales bacterium | reverse complement strand
ACCGGAGTTCGATTCTCCGTACCCGCACCAGGCCATTCAAAACAGTCGTTCGGGCGGTCGCAGGCACTTTTGCCCTTTTCTTTCCGATACTCTTTCCGTCATGAGGAGACAAATAGGGGTTTTCACTCCCTCGACTACGCCCTTTTCCGCGTCGAGATGCCACGGCCGAGCCTGAAGTAAGAGGGTTGGGGCAGGCTCAGTCGAACAGGTCTCCAGGCCCGTTTATCGTTATACCCGGTTGACTGGCTTGCTTTTCACTCGGGCGTCTCGGCCGGACGGCGGTACCACATCGCGCAGAGGCGGCGGCTCCGGGTCGCCCAGGGGATCAGGAAGATAATGGCGAGTTGGCCGACGAAGTCTCCGGTCGAGAACCAGTCTGACTTTCTCCCCGACGTCACCACGGGCGGATCAGCGATGACGATGAACCTCAACCCACGCGGTTTTGCCCACGCCTTGATGCGACGGGCGAGCCAGACTTCTTCGCCGGCGTAGACGGCTTCGTCGAAGCGGCCTCCTGCCTCGAAGGCGTCGCGCCGGGCAAAGAAAAAACTGCCGGCGGCGTAGCCGAGCCCCGCCGCGACGAGGTTCCACGTGCGCACGAGCCAGTCGACCATGGGGCTGACGGCCTGGTCCATGACGATACGCGCTCCGCCTGCGGCCACTTCGCCCGAGGCGAGTTGAGTGAGCGCTTCGCGCAAGGTCCCGCTCTCGACGAGGGTGTCGGCATCGATGAAGACGAGTCGTTCCGCCGTGGTGTTTTCAGATCCCGCGTTGCGCGCCCGGGCGATCTGGTTGTGCGGCTCGAAGACGACGCGGTCCGCCCCGCTCTCTTCCGCGACGGCGGCGGTACGGTCGGTCGAGTTGTTGTTCACGACGATGAGTTCGCCAGTGCCGAATTCATCCCCGAGCCCGGCCATGGCGCCACGGGCCGCCGCGATCGTCGTCGCGAGAAAAGCCTCTTCGTTGTAGGCCGGGATGATGATGGCGTAGTCGGACATCGCACGAGACTCTACGTCTTTGCCCGGGAAAGGGAAGCCCGTCATTGCCCCGGCGACGATCCCGTAGGAGGTTTCCTCCCCCGCCCTTTCCGATGTCCGATTCCGAAAACCCCCGCAAGATCATCCATGTCGACATGGATTGCTTTTACGCGGCGATCGAGATGCGGGAACGACCGGAACTCGCCGGACTTCCCATTGCGGTGGGGGGGAGTAGCGGACGCGGGGTCCTCACGACCTGCAACTACCTGGCCCGCACCTTCGGCTGCCGCTCGGCGATGCCGGCCTTCAAAGCGCGGGAGCTTTGCCCCGGACTCGTCATGCTGCCGGTGCGATTTGATCTCTACCGGGCCGAGTCGGCCAAAATCCGGGCCATTTTTGCCGAGTTCACCGAACTTATCGAGCCTCTTTCACTCGACGAGGCCTACCTCGATGTTTCGCATCTCAGCTCCGAAGCCGCCTCGATCGCCTGGGAGATCCGCGAACGGATCCGCTCGCAGATGCGCCTGACCGCCTCGGCGGGGATCGCTTCGAACAAGTTCATCGCCAAGATCGCGAGCGACTGGAGAAAACCCGACGGCCAGTTCGAAGTGCGCGATGAGGAGGTCGCCGACTTTCTCGCGGCTCTGCCGGTGGAAAAAATCTGGGGCGTCGGCAAAGCGACCGCAACCCGTCTGCACGAGGCCGGGATCTCCACCTGCGGGATGATGCGGGAGCGATCGGAGATGGAGCTGGTTCAGCGATTCGGTAAATTCGGGAGTTCTCTCTACCGCCTCTGCCGCGGGATCGACGAGCGGGTCGTGAATCCGAATCGCGAGCGCAAATCGCTCAGCAATGAACGAACTTTTCGCGAAAATCTGACCTCGGTCGAGGAAGGACTCGAGAGGCTCGAAGACCTCATCACCGAGTTGCAGGATGATCTCGCCGGCCGGCACGAGGACCGCGAGATCCGGGAATGTGTCGTGAAAGTGAAGTTCGCCGACTTTCAGATCACCTCGGCCCAGCGCGCCACAGACCGGGTCGAGCCGCAGGTGCTACGCGAACTCCTCGCCGAGGCATGGGAACGCGGGCAGGGCAAATCGGTCCGCCTCATCGGAGCCGGGGTGCGCTTCCGCTCATTGGAAAAAGATGAGGACGGGCAGATGGAGATGTTTTGACCACCCCAAACCAGCCTTGAACCTCTCTCAATTCACCGTATCGTCTTCCTCCCGCCTCTGACCCTTCGCTCAATGGATCATCTCGAAAAAGCCCGTCGCGTCATTTCGCTCGAAATCGAGGAGCTGACCCGCCTCCTCGAACGAGTTGACGGTTCGTTTATCGCCGCGGTGGAGATGCTGAAAGCGACCGTCAGCGAGGGAGCGAAGATTCTCATCGTCGGCGTCGGCAAGTCGGGGAATATCGGCAGCAAACTCGCGGCGACGCTCAACTCGACCGGGGCTCCCGCGACGGTGTTGCATTGTCAGGATGCCATCCACGGCGACCTCGGACTCGTCAACGCGGGCGACAGTGTCATCGCTCTGAGCTACTCGGGCGAGACGGCGGAGCTGCTCGCGCTGCTCCCACACCTGAAACGCCGCCAGATCCGACTGATCGCGATCACGGGAAAACCTGGCTCAACTCTGGGAAAGGCGTCGGACTGTGTCATCGATATCCATGTGAACCGCGAGGCCTGTCCGCTCAATCTCGCCCCGACTTCCTCGACGACGAACACTCTCGTGATTGGTGATGCCCTCGCGATGGTGCTGCTCGAGGCGCGCGGGTTCACGAAGGAACACTTTGCCGAGCTGCATCCGGGCGGGTCGCTGGGCCGGGCGCTCCTGCTGCGGGCCAGCGACATCATGCGACGGGGCAACGATTTTGTGACCGTCTCACCCGATCTCCCGGTGATGAACGTGATTTCAAAAATGACCTCGGCCCGCGCCGGCGCGGTCATCGTGGTGGAGTCTTCAGGAGTGCTCGCAGGTATTTTCACCCAGGGGGATTTTGCACGCGCCTTTCAGTCCGGCAAACCCGATATCGGCGCGCAGCCGGTCGGCGATTACATGACCCGCAACCCCATCGCGGTGCATGAAGACAAGCTCGTCGGCGAAGTCCTCCGTATCCTCGAAGAAAGCCGCATCGATGACCTCGTCGTCGTCAATGAGGCCCGTATCCCTCTCGGGATGATCGATACCCAGGATCTCACGCGTTTACAGATCGTGTGAGGACAAAGCGCGGGAGTGAGGCCTTGGAGCCTTGAGGCCTTTCCGGCAACGCGCGGACATCAATGCGCCCATCGTCCGTATTGTCAGAACCCCGTGAATCGGATTACCCTTAGGACCCATGCCACTCTATCGTGCCGCCTCTCTCGCGCTAATGATCCTCGCCACAGGGGTCGGCCTCTTCGCAAACGAGCAGGAAGACCTCAGCTTTGCCGAGCTCGAAGCCCCCGAGCACGACTACTGGAACCGTCCCCTGAATGATCCTTTCACCCTGCTGAAAGACGACCTCGAGCAGGGCCGGCTCGACCTCGATGTCTCCAACGAAAAGGCCTACCTCGAGAGCCTGCTCAAGGCGCTCAAGATTCCCGCCTCGACCCAAATGGTGGTCTACTCGACGACGAGCCTCCAGCTCAGCCTCATCTCTCCCCGCACCCCGCGGGCGGTCTATTTCAACGAAGACCTCTACCTCGGCTACGTGCAGGGCGGCCGCATCGAGATCGTCTCGATCGATCCTGAACTTGGTGGTATTTTTTACATCTTCGACATCCCGCGCAACGGCAATCGTCCCGTCGCGGAGCGGTCCGAGCGCTGCATGAAGTGCCACGCCGACGAGGACACCCACGAAGTCCCCGGCCTTGCGATCAAGTCGGTCATCCCCGGTCCGACCGGGGGTAGTCTGGAGTCTTACCGGCGCGGACTCACCGGCCACGAGATTCCCATTTCGGACCGATTCGGCGGCTGGCATGTCACGGGTGCCGACGAGGTGAAACCGCACTGGGGAAACCTCACGGGACGCTTCACTCCCGAGGGCATCGTGACGACACCCCTGCTCCCCGGCGAGCGATTCGACTGGAGCGTTTTCCCCGTCGCCACCAGCGACATGCTCGCGCACCTCCTCCACGAGCACCAGGCCGGCTTTGTGAACCGCTTCACCCAGGCGCACTACCGGCTGCGGACGGCCCTGGCAGGTGGGAAGGGGACGCTGCTGCCGACCGATCGTGAAAAGATCCACTCACTCGCCGACGAGCTCACCCGCTACCTGCTTTTCGCCGGCGAAGCCCCGCTCCCCGCGCCCATCGCGGGCGACAGTATTCTCAAAGAGGATTTCCTCGCCAATCGCCGGGCCGATCGTGCCGGGAACTCGCTCAAGGACTTCGACCTCGAGACGCACATGTTCCGCAACCGTTGCAGTTACATGGTCTACAGTCCTCTCTTTCAGAATCTCCCGGCGGGGTTCAAAAAGCTGCTCTACGACCGCATCGGGAAAGCCCTCGCCCTTTCTCCGTCCGATCCCGCTTTCGCCTACCTGCCCAATCCGGAAAAAACGCGGATTCGGGCAATTTTAAAAGAGACCCTCTCCGATCTCCCGGCCGATTGGTGAAGTCCGACGGCGGGACCGGGCATAAAAAAAGCGCTCCCACACACTGCAGGAACGCTTTTTAAGAGAACTTCCCGGAGAGCCGGGAAGGCGCTAATCAGCTCTTCGGTTTCTCGGTTTCTTTGCCGGCTTGAAGCCAGCCGGAGAGACCTGCGGAGAGGTGCTTGATGTTTTTGAATCCGGCAGCTTCAGCGGCCGAGGCTCCTGCTTTGTAGGCCGAGCAAGTGGGGCCGCCACAATAGGCAACGACGAGCTTGTCCTTGTTGTCACCGAGAAGGGCGGCGATTTCGTCCTTCTTGGCACGGAAGTCGATCGCACCGGGGATGTGACCTTTTTCGTAGGTGGCGGAGCCGTTCACGTCGAGGACGATGACTTCACCTTTTTTGATGGCTGCTTCGAGTTCGCTGATGCTGATGTCGGGGTATTCACCGGCAAAGGCGAAGGAGGCGAACAGGGCACAGGCGAGGGTTGCGAGTGTTTTTTTCATGATTTTTGTTAGTTTATTTCTGGTTTTAGTCCGTATCGCCGCGAGAGCGCGGCGCGGATTGGCCGGGATGATAGCAATTTAGCCATCGCACGACAACAGGAATAGGGGACGCGATTGAGCGAAAAACCTTACCTAAGGTTTGGAATCCAGTTTCGTTTTGAAAGCGCGCCGTCTCCCGGGTGACCGCCGACCCACGACCCGACAGCGTTGACTCACCGGCCTGAACCTCTTTGGTCGGGAACACGTACTCGCCGGCGCGCCCGTTTCCGCTATACTGCGGGCATGAATTGGATCCCCGCCGCTCTGCTCACTACTATCGCGACAATTTCCTTCGCCGCCGCCGCCGCTCCCGATCTGCCCCTCGTCGATCTCTCGGGCGAGACGGCCCGCCACGTCGTCATCGCCGCCGGCACGGAGGAAACGTATCAGGGACATCCCACGACCCTGCTGATGCCCGATCAAAAAACAATCTTCACCGTCTGGTGCATCAATCATGGCGGTGCGGCAGGTCCCATGGCGAAGAGCGGCGACGGGGGTCTCACCTGGACACGGCTCGACGAGACTTTGCCGCCCGGCTACGCGACGCACCAGAACTGCCCCAGCATTTACCGACTCGTCGATCCGGCGGGAAAGGCGCGGATCTGGGTCTGGTCGGCCGCTCTCGGCAAACGCGGCGGTCCGGGGATGCCCTCGATCATGAGCGAGGACGAAGGCGCGACCTGGCGCGAGATGCCTCCGCTCGGCTTTCCCTGCGTCATGACTTTCAGCAGCATCGTGCCATTGAAGGACGGTCGCTATCTCGGCCTCTATCACAAGGGGCCCGAAGGCGCGGATAAACCCCCGCTCGGCGTCTTCCAGACGATCACGGCCGACGGAGGTTTCACCTGGTCCGAGCCGGAGGTCGTCGCCTCGGTGAAGGACAAAAATCCCTGCGAGCCCTTTGTTTTCCGCTCCCCCGACGGGAAAGAACTCTGCTGTCTCCTGCGCGAGAACACGCACAAGGGGCGCAGTCTCATGATGTTCTCGAGCGACGAGGGGGTGACCTGGAGCACGCCTGTCGACACCCCGTGGGGGCTCAGCGGGGACCGCCACATCGGGGTGCGTCTCGAGGACGGGCGCTGGGTCTTCGCCTTTCGCGACATGGCGCCCGGGAGCCCCAGCCGCGGTCATTTTGTCGCCTGGGTCGGCGCCTATGAGGACATTAAGAGGGGCGAAGGCGGTGACTACCGCATCAAGCTGCTCCACAGCCATGCCGAGCGGGTCAGCGATTGCGGGTATCCCGGAGTCGAATTGCTCCCCGACGGCACTATCGTCGCAACGACTTACGTAAAGTATGCGCCCGGACCCGAAAAGCACTCCGTCGTCTCGACCCGCTTTAAAATCGCCGAAACCGATGCGATGGTGAAACAATAAATCTTTCGCGGGGCGGGGACCGCAGGCCGCGGACGATGGACCGCAGGCCGAACCGCCAGTGCTGTCATGAAGCGATTCCTCTTTCTCTTTCCCCTGCTCTTTCTCCCCGCCGCCGCAACTCTCGCGCAGACGCCGGTGACCTTTCCTGTCGACGGTGGCATCGTCGATGTGCGGAACTACGGGGCCATACCCGATGACGACACCGACGACACGAAAGCGATCCAGGCGGCTCTCGATGCCTACCCGAACGGCAACCGCATCGTCTATCTGCCGCCGGGCGCGTTCCTCGTGCGCGACACCCTGGCCTGGCCGGCGGGGGAAAGCGGAAGCGTCGCGCAGAAGCGGACCATCCTGCAGGGCGCGGGCGAAGGACTCACAACCTTGAGGCTGCCTGAAAACACAAGCGGTTTCACCGACGGAGGTAAGCCAAAGCCTCTCCTCTGGACGGGGAGCGCGCCGGCGCAACGCTTCCGCAACGCGGTCCGCGATTTAACGATCGAGGTGGGGCCGAAAAATCCCGGCGCGATCGGCTTGCAGTTCAATACGAGCAATCAGGGCTCCCTCCGCAACCTCACGATCCGCTCGATGGACGGGGCGGGAAAAATCGGGCTCGATCTCGGTCACAGCGACGAAATTGGCCCTTTGTTAGGAAAAAATATCACCGTCGAGGGATTCGAGATCGGGATCAGCACGAAGTGGCCGGTCAACTCGAACACTTTTGAGAACGTCACCCTGATCAATCAGCGGCGGATTGGCTGGTGGAACTATCACCAGATGATTTTTATCCGCAATCTCACCAGCGAGAACCGCGTTCCCTCTGTTTTTAACGAGAAGGATTCATGGGGGTCAGTGACGCTGCTCGACGCCCATCTCCACGCGATCAATCCCGACGGCAGCGCCGCCGCGATCCACAATCAGCGTCAGGTCTATTTGCGCAATGTCGAGGTCCTCGGTTACCGGCACTCGATCAACAACGACGACAAGGGCCGGGACAAGGGCGATATTCATCAGCCCGGGCTCATTAAAGAAGACACCTCGCACCGCAATGTCGTCTCGCTCTTTCGCGAGATCAAAGACGGCACCTTTGCCAATGCCGGCGAGACCGCGCCTCTGCCGGTAAAGGAAACGCCGCTCGTCGCCTGGGGTGATCCGCAAAAGGACTGGGTCAATCTCACTGACTTCGGAGCCGATCCGACCGGCGCGACCGATGCCAGTGCCGCTCTGCAAAAGGCGATCGATTCGGGGGCCGCGACGATCTATCTGCCAGGGGGAGCAAATTTCAGATTCTCATCAGTCGTGGAGATTCGCGGTCCGGTGCGACGCATCATCGGGCTTGAAGGACGCTTCATCGCTGACAAAAAATCGGGCGGAGCCGGTCCGGTCTGGAAGCTCGTCGACGGCAAGCACCCGGAAAATCTCCCCGACGCACCCGCGGTGATCATCGAGAGATGCACGAATGAGAGCGGTGGGCCCGAACTCGTTCTGCGGCACGAGAGCGCGCGCACCCTCGTGGTCAGCTCGACGACAGGTTTCAACGTCGAAGGGTATGGCAAAGGGGACATCTTTCTCGAAGACGTCTGCGGCCACCTTGACCGCGTCGCTCCCGGACAGAGCGCGTGGTGCCGGCAGCTCAACAGCGAGCGCGAAGGCACGAAGTGCCGGAACGCGGGCGGTAAACTCTGGATCCTCGGGATGAAGGCGGAGAAGACCGGCACCATCATCGAGACCACGGGCGGCGGGATCACGGAGGTGAATGGCGCCTTTGTTTTTTCGAATGCGGGATGGAATGCGAACGAACCGGCCTTCCTCATCGAGGACAGCACCGTGAATCTCTATGGGATCAACGAGCGCAATTTCAACCGCCAGCCCGTCTCGCTCTGGGTGCGCGAACGACAGGGTGCGGAGATGAAGGAGCTTGCGGAGCTGCCCTGGGTCTACCTGAGCCGGTGATGCTTTCATGAAGGCCCCCTTAGTTCTCCTCGCGTTCTCGATCCCCTTGCTGCTTGCGGCGGCGGATCGTCGTGTCGAACTCGCGCCCGACTCGCCCGTGCTCGCAAATGCCGCGGTCACCCCGCTTCACGAGATCATGCCCGAGCATCATCTCAGCGGTGAGGGGCTCTCGCTCGTGCCCGCGGCGGGGCTCTACGAGTGGACGAAAGTCGGTCCGACCGATGAGCCTTTTCGCCTCAATGTCAGGGTAGATGCGGTGAAGTATGACCACGCCACGCTCTCGATCTGGAACTGGCACAATCACCTCGTGCAACAGTGGCGTCTCCCTGCCGGAGCGGACGAAATGGTCGCGATCGCAATCCGGGGACTCGGGAGTTACCTCATCACCCTCGATGGCTCGCACGAGGGCGTCCACCGTGAGCGGCTTATCCGAAACATTGCGGTGACCACCGACAATCACGCTGCCCGCGCCGGGTGGAAGACGGACGAGTTTTTCGTCGGAATCTGCGCTTTTCCGGGCCGCTACCACTGGAAGCCCGAAGGTCAACCCACTCTGCCGCAAGGTCTAACAGAACAACAGGCCCGCGACCGTGAGGCTGATCTTATTGCGCGTCTCGGTCTGCAGGTCGTGCGCACCGACGAGTCCCTTGAGATGGGTCGCCGCAAAAATGCCGCCGGTGAAGAGGAGTATTACTTCGACTTTTCCCGCATGGATGCCGCGGTGGAATCCTATGCGCGGCATGGATTCCAGCTCGCCCTGCAGACGATGAACGCAGCCGACTGGGCCGTGTTGCCGCACTACGATCATCACGGCAACAATCGCTGGCGTTACCCGCACCGCGAGCACCCGCAGCGCGCCTACCTCGCCGCTCTGGTGGAGCGCTACCGCGGGCACGCGCGCTTCGTCCAGATCTCGAATGAGCCCGATCAGACCGGCTACTGGTCGGGGAGCAACGAGGAGTTCGTGACCCAGTTTCTCTTTTCCCGCGACGAGCTTCGCCGCGTCGCGCCGGAGCTGCCGATCACGAACGGAGGTTACTCGCTCGTCGATGAGGAGAAATGCGCCTTTTTCATCCACGAACTCCACGGGCTCGTCGATTTCCCGGCCTACAATGCCCACGGGAATCTCGCCGACTACAAACGCAGCTTCGCGACGATGCGCCGTCTCCAGTCCGCCGCCGGTGATACGGCGACCCGCTGGGTCAACACCGAGACCGGCTACAGTGCCTGGCGGCTCGAGCAGGAAAGGCGACAGGCCCAGATCGACGCGCAGAAGGTGCTCTACTCGTGGGCGAACGGCCACGCCGGAGTGCTCCTCTTCTGCTCACGCATGACCCGCCCGCCCGGGCGCGACGGCACCCCTGACTTCGGGCTGCTCGATTACCAGTATTGCCCGCGTTTTGTCTATGGTTCCATCGCCGCCCTTATCGGGACCCTGGACACGGCTTCTTTCCGGGAGACTCTCGTGGAGTCAGACGACTTGCATCTTTACCTCTTCGAGCGGGGTGAGGATCGCATTATTGCCGGGTTCACGATCGGGGAAGGGGCTGTCACTACGAAAATCAATACCGATGCCCGCGAAATCTTCGCGATCGATGAAATGGGAAATCAAAAGGCCCTCGATCCCGGGGGCGCCCACTCTCTCGTTCTCGACGGCTACCCTCGCTACTGGTTGCTCCGCGGTGCGACGAAGGTCGCGGTGCCGACCCAATGAAAGAAAATTTGCCCCGAATCTCCTGCAAACGTTTGTTCTTCCTTTTCTCCGGCTGCATCGTGCTTGCAGCGCTCGCGGTCGCGGGGAGCGAGAAGTCGATACGCCGGGCCGCAGAGGGGCGGATTTACGAGGATGTCACGGACCTCCCGCCTCGATTTGCGCCCGGAATCGCCCCGGACGGAATTAAGGCAAACCCTTGCGGAGGGCCCGCCCGCGCTCATGGCGAGTTTGTAAGCGGGATGAGATTCCGGGGTCTCGTCATGACCGTTCTGACTGCTTGGAATCGCTCAGGAAAAGTCACTTTTCTGCCGAATTCCCCGCCCCACCGTCACCGAAACGGGACGCGTTCACGGACAAAAGGAAGATGTTCGCTTTTTGGCGGTCATCTATGCTTACGGAAATCGATTTCTTTCTGCCATCTACAGGGGACATGCAGGCATCATTCCAGACCTTTCTCGCCGCGGTGGCCCTGGGGCCGCTCTCGTTGACTTTTGCCGCAGCGGAGTTGCCCGCGGATCATGCCGCAAAGATGACGCGGGGTCTGGAGGTGTTCCGGGACGAGGTAGGGCCTCTCTTGCGCGAGCATTGTCTCGACTGCCACGGTGGTGAAAAGACGCGGGGGGATCTCGATCTCGCGACGCGCGAGGGTCTGCTCCTCGGCGGGGCAGAGGGTCCCGCGGTGAAGCCCTTCGACGCGGCGGGCAGTTGGATGATGAAACTCATCCGGCACGAGGAGGGGCCGGAGATGCCCGAGAAAAAGCCGCGACTCTCGGACGAGGCGATCAAGAAGATCGCGAATTGGATCGATCTCGGCGCGCCCTATGAGGCACCCCTTATTGAGGGCAAGGCTCCGCCGCGGGACAAGTCGCGGGTGTCGGACGAGGACAGGGCGTGGTGGTCTTTTCAACCGCTCAGCGGCGTGGTGCCGCCGGCCGGACCGGGAAATCCTGTCGATGCCTTCCTCGAAAAAACGGCGCGGGAAAAACAGCTCGCGCTCAATGCGGAGGCCGATCCCGCCACGCTGGTGCGGCGCGCCTCTCTCGACCTCACGGGACTGCCGCCGACGCCCGAAGAGGTGGCCGCCTACGCCGCCGATCCTTCGCCGGCGGCCTGGGAAAAGCTGATCGCACGTCTCCTCGATTCACCGGCCTACGGGGAACGCTGGGCGCGGCACTGGCTCGACGTGGCGCGCTTTGCGGAGAGCAGCGGCTTCGAGCATGACTATGACCGTCCCTTTGCCTATCACTACCGTGACTTTGTGATCAAAGCGCTCAATGCGGACATGCCCTTTGATCAATTCGCGCACTGGCAGATCGCGGGGGACGAGTTCGCCCCGGACGATCCGCTCGCGATCACGGCCACGGGATTTCTCGGGGCGGGCGTCTTCCCTACTCAGATCACAGCGAATGAGGTGGAGCGCACCCGCTACGACGCGCTCGACGACATGCTCTCGACGACGGGCAGTGCCTTCCTCGGGCTCAGCATCGGATGCGCGCGCTGTCACGATCACAAGACCGATCCGATTCCGGAAAAGGACTACTACCGCCTCCTCTCAACTTTCACGACGACGGTGCGCAGCAACATCGAGGTGGATCTCGATCCCGAAAAGACAAGGTCGCTGCACGAGCCGTGGGCGAAGCAGCGCGCAGCGCTCGCGGCGGAGCTGACGAAAGTCGAGACATCGCTGCGTCCGGCTTTCGGGGCGTGGGTCGCGGGCGGGTTCGCCGCGGAGGAGGCTCCCGCCTGGGCGCTGTTGGAAGCGACCGAATGGAAGTCCGCCGCGGCGGCGACCTTCAAGCCGCTCGGGGACGGATCGTATCTCGTCGAGGGTGTCAACGCCGCGAAGGACACCCACACGATGACCGCGCCGGTCACCGCGACGCGTCTCACCGCGCTGCGGCTCGAGACCCTGACGCATCCCACGATGAAAGGGAACGGCCCGGGCCGGGCGGACAACGGGAATTTCGGACTGGGAAAAATCGAGGTGAGTCTCGTCTCTCCGAAAGGCGAAGCCTCGCCGGTGAAGATCGGACGCGCCTTTGCCGATCACGAGCAGAACACCCAGCAACTCGGGGTCGCGGCCTCGCTCGACGAGAATCCAGCGTCGGGCTGGGCCATCGACGGGCAGATCGGGAAAGATCATGCGGCGGTCTTTGTTTTCGCCACACCGCTGAATCCGGAGCCCGGTTCGAAGCTCGTCGTCAGGCTGCACTTTACAGTGAACGCGCGCCACCAGATCGGGCGTCCCCGCCTCTCGATCACGGGCAGGGACGAGCCGACGCTCGAGGGCGAGGCACCCCCGGCGGCCGTCACTGCCGCGATGGCGAAGGGGCAGGCGGGGACCGGTAAGGATGCAGGCACGACGCTCACGGAGGCGGAGAGCGGGATCCTTTTCGACTGGTGGAAGCAGCGCGAAAGTTCGTGGCGCGACGCACGGGCCACCCTCGCCGCGCACGAGGCGAAGGAGCCGAACGGCACCACCACGGTGCTGGTCTGCGCCGAGGGCCACAAGCCGCTCGTGATGCACTCGCAGGGGCCGCCCTTTCTCGAGGAGACCCATCTTTTAAAGCGCGGCGACACCAATCAAAAGCAGTCCGTCTCGGAGCAGGGATTCCTGCAGGTGCTGATGCGCGATGCCGATGAAAAACGCTGGAGCTGGACTCCGCCGGAGGGCGCGCCCTACAGCGGTCGTCGCCGATCCTTCGCGAACTGGATGACGGATGTCGATCGCGGGGGAGGCGCGCTGATGGCGCGGGTCACGGTGAACCGTCTCTGGCAGCACCACTTCGGGCGCGGGATCGTCGCGACCTCGAATGACTTCGGCCGCACGGGGACGCTGCCCTCGCATCCGGAACTGCTCGACTGGCTCGCGGGCGAACTCGTTCGCAACGGCTGGCAGTTGAAGCCGATCCACCGGCTCATGATGACGAGCGCGGCCTACCGGCAGAGCGCCACGACCGACGCGGCGAAACTCGCCGCCGATCCTGACAATGCGCTATTTCTCCGGCGCATGCCGCAGCGGCTCGAGGCCGAGGCAGTGCGCGACAGTGCGCTCGCGGTCGCGGGGGTGCTCGACACCACGATGTTCGGCGCGGGCACGCTTGATGAAAAAAGTCTGCGCCGCAGCCTTTATTTCACGGTGAAGCGCAGCCGTCTCGTGAACTCGATGGTCGTCTTCGACGCGCCCGAGCCCCTCGCGAGCCAGGGCAGTCGTCCGACGACGACGGTGGCACCTCAGGCGCTCCTGATGATGAACAGCCCGCAGGCGCGGCACTGGGCGCTGGCCTTTGCCCGCCGGGTCGAGCGCGAGGCCGGGTCGGCCGATCCGGCCCAGCTCGTGCATCGCGCCTATCTGCTGGCGCTCGGTCGCGCGCCGCGCGAGTCCGAGGCAAGCGCCGCGGCGCAGTTCCTCGCTCGGGGCGCGGACTATTACCCACCCGCCGGCGGAACGCCGCCGCAGACGCTCGCCCTTGCCGACTTCTGTCAGGCTGTCCTCGCACTGAATGAATTTGTCTACGTGAACTGATCCCATGAATCCCGAACTTTTCCCTCTCGCGCGACGCGAGCTTTTCCGACGGGCCGGCGCCGGCTTCGGTATGCTGGCGCTGAACGAACTGCTCGCGGGCACCGGTCTCGCCTCGGCGCGGAATCCGCTCGCGGCAAAGACGCCCCATTTCCCGCCCCGGGCGAAGTCCATCATCTGGCTTTTCATGAACGGCGGGCCGAGTCACGTCGACACTTGGGACTACAAGCCCGAGCTGCAAAAGCGGGACGGTCAGCCTCTCCCCGACTTCGACCCGAAGACAGGATTTTTCCCAGGCTCGGTCGGACCGCTCATGAAGTCGCCTTTCGACTGGGCGCAGCACGGCCAGAGCGGCACGTGGGTGAGTTCCCTCTTCCCCAATCTGGCGAAGCAGGTCGATCACCTCGCCTTTATCCACTCGATGCACACGGAGTCGAACAACCATTCGCCCGCGCTCTTCATGATGAACACGGGGACGACCCGCATGGGCTACCCCAGCACGGGGGCGTGGGTGACCTACGGGCTAGGCTCCGCGAGCGAGAATCTGCCGGCCTTCATCGTCATGAGCGATCCGAAGGACCGCGGTCTGCCCAAGGGCAACGCGAGCAACTGGACGGCGGGCTTTCTCCCCGGCGTCTTTCAGGGCACCTGGTTGAAGTCGAAGGGCGAGCCGATCGACAATCTCACGCGTCCGGCCGATCTCGCCGCGGCCCGCCAGCGCGAGCAGCTCGACCTCCTCGCCGATCTCAACCGTGCCGGCCTCGCCGACTCTACCGCCGCGGACGAACTCACCGCGCGCATCGACAGCTTCGAGCTGGCCTACCGCATGCAGACGGCCGCGCCCGATGCCTTTGATTTGAAAAATGAACCCGAGAGCATCCGCAAACTCTACGGGCTCGACCAGCCGCATTGCTCCCACATCGCGGCCCAGTGTCTCACCGCGCGGCGCCTTGTCGAGCGCGGCACCCGCTTCGTGCAAATCTACAGCGGCGGGATGGAGAATCAGCTCTCGTGGGACTGCCATCTCGATCTCGCCGGCAACCACACCGGGTTCGCGCAGGAGACGGACCAGCCCTTTGCCGCGCTCATTCAGGATCTCGCGCAGCGCGGCATGCTGCAGGACACCCTCGTCGTCTGCGCCGGAGAATTCGGACGTCTCCCCATCTCACAAAAAGGGGCGAAGCCCGGTCGCGATCACAACCCCCACGCCTTCACCGCCTGGCTCGCCGGCGGCGGAGTCAAAGGCGGCGTCCACCATGGGGAAACCGACGAGATCGGTCACCGCGCCGTCGTCGACAAAGTGAGTGTGCGCGATTTCCACGCGACTCTGCTGCACGCGCTCGGGCTCAACCACGAGAGACTGACTTTTCCTTTCCAGGGCCTCGACGCGAGCCTCACCGGAGTCGAGCCTGCGCATGTCGTGAAACAAATTTTTGCATGAACACCAGACGTCATTTCCTCCAAAAGGCTCCGCTCCTGAGCGCGCTGCCAACCTTTGCCTTCCACCCTGCCTTCGCGGCGGACCGGGTCCCGTCGGACCGGGTCCCGCAATCCGTCGGAGAACTCTGGGCCGATTTCGATCCGCGCAGCGACCCGCTCGAGGTCGAGGTGATCCGCGAGTGGGAGGAGGACGGCGGCGTTTTCCGGCTCGTGCGCTATCTCATCGGCACTTTCAAAGGGAAGCCCGCCCGCATGGCGGCGATCTACGGTTACCCCGCCGGGGCTGACGGGAAAGTGCCGGCGGTGATGCATATCCATGGCGGCGGCCAGCGCGCCTCTCTGTCCGAGGTGAAGTTTCTCGTCGGGCGCGGTTACGCCGCTCTCTCGGTGAACTGGGGCGGCAGCGGCACGGGCAAAGCGCCGTTCAACGCGCCCGAGGGCGCACAGCCGGGCGATCCCAATACCGACTGGGGGGCAGTCGATCCCTCGCAGCTCAATGTGCAAGGCTACAGCACGATGCTGCCGGGTCCGGGGCAGTTTTTCGAAGACCGTGAACATCCTAAAAACAACAACTGGTACCTGCTCACCGTCGGTTGCCGCCGCGGCCTCACCTTTCTCGAGGAGCAGCCCGAAGTCGACGGGGACCGCCTCGGGGTGCACGGCTATTCCATGGGAGGAAATCTCACGATGTATGTCGCCGGCTCCGATGACAGGGTGAAGGCCGCCGTCCCGGCCGTGGGCGGTCAGGGCTGGCGCTGGGAAGAGCAGGATTTCAACGGGGTGAGGGCGCGGCCGCAGGACAATGTCAAAGGCGACCTTGAGGTCTTCCGGAAGACGCTCAGCTTCGAGAGCTACGCTCCGCTCATCCGCTGCCCCGTGCTGCACCGCAGTGCCACCAACGATTTCCACGGCTGGATGGACGGCGTCTACCGCACTAACACGCTCATACAGGACCAGCCCGTGCGCTATAGCTGGGTGACGCACATGAACCACCGTCTTATTCCGCAGGTCGCGGTGACGATGCCGCTGTGGTTCGATCATTTTCTGAAAGGCGGTCCCGCCCTGCCGGGGACGCCGCAGAGCGAGCTTGTCCTGAATGCCGGTGACGGCGGCGAGCCGGTGCTGACCGTCGTGCCGGATGAGGGGACTCTCCCGGTGGAGCGCTGCGAGATTTTCTACAGCATCGACCCCGATCCCCGCGCCCGCTTCTGGCGCAGCGCCGATGTGGTGCGCGAAGGCGGACGGTTCGTGGCACGGCTGCCCCTGCACACGCACGAGCTGCCGCTCTACGCCTTTGCCAATGTCTACCACACCTTGCCGCAAACGGTCTCGCTCGCGGCCCTGCCGGGGAATTCCAATCCCGTCACCGGGGTGTGTCTCAGCAGCCTCTTTCATGCCCGCAGCGCCGCCGAAGTCGCTGCAGCAAAGCCTGTGCTCACGGCGAAGGCGGGCACGCTCATCGAAGACTTTTCCGGCGGATGGCGTGACTGGTACGTGCTCAACGAGGGCAATCGCACCCATCAGCAGCACTGGACGCGCAAGGTCACGGATCCTCTCTGGCGCGGTCCTGACGGAACCAGACTCGCCATCACGCTGAAGATGCCGCAGGCGAACCCCTATCATTTTGTGCTCCAGCAAAACGAGTGGCGCAGTCATCGCGGCCCGCGCCGCACCTTTGTCTGCACCCGCGAGATCCCCGGTGAGGAGGCGCCGCAGACGATCACGCTGAGCCTGACGGATTTCACCTCCGACCATGGCTCGCCTACCTCCTGGGCCGAACTGGATCAGGTCGGGCTGTGCGCGAGTTTTCAGAACGGCGACGAGAAAGCCCGTACCTGGCAGGGTCCCGCGCCGGAGTTTCTGCGTCTCGAGTGGGTGGGTTGAGGGTTTTCACTTCGGTCTAACGCTTTGTCATTCGCCCGCCTGTTAGAGTATCTCTGTGGCAATTTTTATTCATTTGGTTGAGATAACTTTGAGTGAGGAGACAAGGGTTGAGAGGTTTTTTCGGAAAATCTGTTGATTTGCTTTACTTCCCACGAGCGGAAAGCGTAGCCTTTTACGACGATAAAACCCCTAACTAATAAACCTAATCAATAACTAGCATGAACGAATTACTCGCGGCCACCTCGTTGGAGGGAGGCCTCTCTGTAAGCGCCATAACCCAGTATCTCTTCTGGGTCGGCACTGTCGCTATGGGATGCGGAACAGCCTTTTTCTGGCTGGAACGCAGTAACGTGGCACCTCAATACCGAAGCACGATGACCGTTGCGGGTCTCGTCACCGCCGTAGCATGTTTCCACTACTACCGCATGGCGGGTGTCTACGCCGAAGGCGAGTTTCCGACCGCTTACCGGTATATCGACTGGATTATCACAACACCCCTGCTTCTCGTGAAGTTCCCCATGCTTCTGGGGCTCGGGAAAGACGGAAAGGGTTTTCTCCTGCCGCTGATTATTTTTGACGTCGCCATGATCGTCACCGCCTACATTGCAGAGGTTTCTCCTGTTGGCGGCGGAAGCTGGTGGATCTTCTTTATCATTGCTTGTATTTTTGAATTCGCCATCGTCTACGTCCTCTTTGTCAAAATGAAAGACGCGATCGGAAGAGCGCCCGCCCCGATTGCGAGGTCGCTCCGGATAATGAGAGGTTTCATCGGAATCGGCTGGGCGATCTACCCGATTGGATTCCTCATGGCCCTCTCGGGTCCCGCTGGTGGTGATCTTCGTGAAATTTTCTACAACATCGCCGACGTCGTCAACAAGGTTGGATTCGGTCTGGTCGCCTACTTCGGGATCAAAACCATCTCGGAGATGTCTTCCAGCAAAGAATAGAGAGTGAGTTCCTGAAGGCCTCACTCGGGGAGCAAAGTCAATGAAATCGATTAACAGCACCGGAGAGCATCTCCCCCTCTCCGGTGTCGTTATTTCCACCCCAACCTGCCGGGGTTCTCAAACTTTTCCTCCCACTTCCGCTAGAGTCATTCGCTCGGCAGCGCTTCCGTGGATTCTTTCGCCGCTCGTTCTTTTACTTCTCTGTCTGGTTAATGGATTGTGGCCAGAATTTTCAACGATCTGGTCTCCGGTGCCGTTTCTTATCTCCCTTTTCGTTCTCGGAATGCCTCACGGAGCTTCCGATTTCGCCCAGATTGGCGAATTTTTCGGCGTTGACGATCGGAAAAACCGGATCCTCTTTTCTTTCCTTTATTTCCTTGGAATGGGTCTCGTGTTGCTGGTCTCGCTCACAGCGCCGGGCCTTTCACTGATAGGCTTCGCCGTCATTTCGGTGTGGCACTTCGGCCGATCCGATCTCTACTCTCCAAAGTTAGCGGTGCCGCCTTTATTCTTCATCGCTTCGCGGGGATTGCTTCTTCTCAGCCTTCCAATTGCCGCCCAGCCGGGCCCGGTTCAAGAACTCGTCAATGGCTGGATGTCAATTCTCGAAGGCGAAGTTTTAAGCGATTTGGTCTGGTCCCGGGTCATCTCGACGTCAACGCTTATTGCGGGAATTTCGATCACTTCTTCAGTTCTCCTCATCGCGCTTTTCGGCCTCCACCGCGATTTCGTCTCATTCCGACGCGAGTTGCTGGAGACCGCCGTCCTGGTGCTAACGCTCCTTTTTCTGGATCCTGTATTTGCGCTGGGCGCCTACTTTCTTTTCTGGCACAGCCTGAGAAATTTAAATTTTCACAGCGGGAGGGATATCCTTTCCGTCAGCCGAATTCGCGAATGGTGCGGGCTGGACCGGCGTCGCTCAATCCTCTTCATACCAACTCTGGCAGCCTATATCGGCGCAAGCCTGTTCCTTTTCGACTCGTGGCGGCCTGACCTGCAGGTTGCCCTGCTGCTGATCTTCTTCGCCGTCGTCACTCCCTCTCACGAAATTCTTCAAGCGATCCTCCAACGATCGCGCCGTCGCGGAAATCGCCCGGCCCCTGATTGAGACGCAGATGTTGAACAGGATCACCTGCAACCTCGTGAGGCCGCTTCGACCGGCTGTATTCCCCGGTTTTCC
>JANQVJ010000050.1:58873-70090 GCA_030730365.1 Verrucomicrobiales bacterium | reverse complement strand
TATAATTGAGGGCCTGGCCCTTATTTCTTATTCTAATGCAGTATGTCAATTTGATTCTGAGATAATCTCGCTTTCAACGATAACTTTTGTACCAATCGTCTGCGGTCATGCTCGCCAGCATGGCGAGGCAGTAGCGATGATTAGCGCGCCCTGCAAGGATCTTGCGGCTCTCGTGAAAACTACCCATCTGGAGGATCTCGATCTCCACAAAACGGGTCCCCCAATTATTCATGCGGTCGACTGAGGGAAAATAGAGATCGATCGTCTGTGTCCCGACGAGAGCACTACCGTAATCGTCGACGACGAAATGGCGTTCGTAGCCCTTGATCTTAAACTTCGTTCCGAGAGGAAACCGCGACCAGTCGGCGGCGACGGAGTGGTATTCGGGCGTGTATTTCAGCACTGTTCCGAGGGCGGATTTGTTCCCATATTGAATATGGTCTGACTCAGTGTGGGTATAAGCCGTCGTGCGGACGACCACTTTAAAAGATTTCGTCGACGGCTCGGCCGATAACTCGCCCACCTCGATCGAAACGCCCGCGACAAGAGCCGCGATCAAAACTGAGAGTTTTTTCCCCATTTCCCGACAACGATACCACTTCCCCACCCTATCCTCAAGTAACAGACTGCAGGACCTGCCAACCGACCCACATCAGACCGAGATCGATGATCATGTGGCTGACCCAGGCGCCAAAGAGACTGTTGTAACGGTAAGACAGCCAGCACCAGAAGGCACCGCCTATCCCAACGCAGGCACCAAGGATCAGGGCCCACCCGATCGGAAAAAACTGGCTCAGGACGACGATGTGGTGCGCGGCGAAACCGGCCGAGGCCACGACATACGCGAGAGGAAGTTTCATCACCTTCTGCGCCTGCCCAAAGACAAACCAACGCCAGTAGAACTCTTCAAGGGCCGCGTGGAAAAACGAGATAAAAAGCGCGAACCAAAGGAAATGCTCCGCGACGCCGAGATCCCGGATGCGTCCGGCGATGCGATCCCGATTCTCGTCGAGGACAAGCCCGAGCGGGGTGGCGCCGATCAGGAAAAAGAGGAGCCCCACGACGAGAAGTCCAAAACCCACGGCGGGCAGCATTCCCGCGAGATGCCGCTTTTCGCTGGAACGATCGATCATTTTCACCCGGAGGATGACAAAGGTGGCGAGGAGTGGCCAGACGAGAAGGAAGACCTTGACGCCCTTGTAGAATCCATTCCCGAAGGCCGTCCCCGGAAAAAGGACGAAATAGAAGAAGCACGCCGTTAGCGGTATAACAAGGGCAGGCAAGAAAACGAGCCAACGGCGGCGGCGCAGGGCCGGATCTGATTCGGAAGTATTCACGCGGACACTCTGGACCGGAAGAGACGGCGCTCAAATCGTTATTTCCGATCTTGTGATCGATGGAATCAATGGCAATATTCGCTTTCACCCAGCAAAATTAAGAATCCTTAATTAACAACCCCACTTTTTATCATGGCTATCGTCGCAACCAACCTCAAACGCGGACAGTGCATCAGCTACAAAGGCGAAATCGGGATCGTTCTCGGACTCGAGCACCGCACCCCCGGTAAAGGCAACGCGCTCGTCATGGCCACGATCCGTTCTTTCAACTCGGGCAAGACAAAAGACATCCGCTTCGCTTCGAGCGACAAAGTCGACATCGTGCAGTCCGAGCGTCAGAAACTCGACTTCAGCTATTCGGATCAGACGGGCTACCACTTCATGGACCCCAGCACCTATGACACGGTCACTTTTCAGGAGGCCTTCATTGAGGACAGCAAAGATCTCCTCATCGACGGAATCACGGTCGAAGTGCTCTTTGTCGATGGCAAACCTGTCACGATCGAGTTGCCCTCGAACATCGAACTCGAAGTGACGGAATCCGCCCCCGGTGTGAAAGGCGACACCGCCACCGCCGCAACGAAAGAAGCCGTCCTCCAGACGGGGCTTCGCATCCAGGTCCCGCTTTTCATCAATCCGGGAGATCGCATCAAAGTCAGCAGCGAAGACAAAAAATACGTCGGTCGCGCCTGAATCACCCACCGGCCAACCCACGCGCTTGCCCCGGAACCCGAAGAACCTTCGCGGCCGAAAGCGGAAATCTCCTCCGCCACAGGGTTTGCCTGCCTTCATTCCCGCCGCCTTCGCGGACGCCTTTGGCGATCCGGAGAGTCCGGCCCTGCGCTGGACGAAACGGTTCATCGGAGTGCTATTGCTGCCGGTCTGCTGGCTCATGCTGGAGACTTTGTTTGTCCTCCTCGGGGCGGATACTCTTGCCGGGGCTTACTGGAAATCCTCGGGATTTATTTTCTTCGGAATCGGCTGCCTTGTCTGGCTGGTGCTTTTTTACGGAGCCCGTTGCGCGCCGATGATGTGGCTTTACGTCGCGGGTCATGAACTCACCCATGCCCTCTTTGTTCTGGTTTTTCGCGGTCGAGTCTCAAAAGTTCACATCTCTGCCGACGGCGGCCACATCCTGACGAACCGAAATAATTTTATCATCTCTCTTTCGCCGTATTTTTTCCCCTTCTACACCGCCGTCGCTATTGTGACCTGGGCCCTGATCGAGTGGACGGTCGCCGAAGTGAGCAAACCCGATACGGTCTGGCTCTATGGACTGATCGGGTTCACCTGGATGTTCCACCTCACCTTCACCCTCTGGATGATAAGGCGCGATCAACCGGACGTGGATCAGAACGGACGCCTCTTTTCTTTCACCATCATTTTCATCGCCAATATTCTGCTGATCTGCATGATGCTCGTCGTCTCATCGCCGACCGCAAGCTTCCGGGGATTTGGCCAGTCACTCTGGGAAAATGCGAGGACCCTCTACCCCCGCTTGGTCGAGTCACTGAGCGAGATGTATGCAGCGCTGCCGTTTTGAGCGGACCCCTGCTATTCGGACTCGGGATCGGGCGTTGCGGGAGCTGCGGGTAGAACCGCTTCTTTCGGCCCTTCCACGATCTCCAGCAGCAATCCATGAGCCTCGCGGTAGCGGGGTGAATCGGCGAGGGAATCGAGTAGGTAGCGACGCGCTTTCTTCTCGTCGTCAGACTTCAGGAGCCGGGCGAGACGAAAGCGCAGCTCGGACGGATTCGCCGGATCGAGGCGCAGGGCATTTTCAAAAGACTTCACCGCGAGCGCCGGTTCCGCCCTCGCTTCGTGGGCGCAGCCGTTGCAATAGTGAATCCGCTGATTGAAGGGGTTGATCGCCAGACCGCGCTGCGCATTGGCGAGCACGCCATCCCAGTCTCCGCCGTCGAAGTTTACCTCGATGAGCCGCGTGTAAGCACCGAGAGCTTCTGCGGAAAGACTAGCGAGCGTTTCGAGTACGGCCGCCTCCCCGGCCGTATCCTTTTTCCCGCGCAAGGCGAGGGCCTTGAGGGTATAGCCATTTCGCTCTCCGGTGTAGTCGGGGAGCAGGGCGATAAGGGCATCGGCGGACTCGGCAGCCAGATCCCATTGCTCCTGATCGAGGTGCAGGCCGGTCAGCATCTTGCGCGCTTCAAAATTTGCCGGATTGCCTTTCACATAAGCCGCTACTCCGAGGAGGCTTTTCGCATTGAGCTGCTGCGGATCAGGCTTTTTCCAGTCCACGTTTGCTCCATATTCTTCGGCCATCTTGATCGCGCTGAGGGCGAATCCTTTCTCCAACTGATCGAGCGGTTTCGTGTGTCGCTCGATCGCGTCGTTGATGAGAACCCCGGCAGCGAGGTCCGCAAGGATGGCACGAAGGGCGTCGAGCCCGTGCTGTTCGATGAGGTACTCGACCACGAGCATGGACTGGTAGTAGGCGAACATGAGGTGCTCGCCGCTCTCGGGTTGGAAAAAAGCGCCGGTCATGTCGCGGATGGGCGTGAGGTCTCCGTCCTCGATGATCATGCGGCGGTAGTCGGGAGTCATCTTCTGCCCCCAGTGGGGATGGCGCTGCTTTTCCTCGTAGACCGAGATGCCTTCACTGAGCCAGCGGGGCATTTTGTTTTTTGTCGCTGTCAGGGTGATGACGTGACAATATTCGTGCCATAGGGTCGCCTCCCAGTTACTCTTGCCGGCGGTGGCACTGCCGGGGCTGTTCATTGTAACGACAGAGCCGAAGCAGACGCCGAGGAGCCCCTCACCGCCGAGCGAACCGAAAGAGCGGATCGCGAAGTCCTGCTGGTTGGGGTAAAACTCGACGAGGGTCGGCTCCTCGATGATGAGCCCGTATTTTGCCCCGAGGACCTGCTTCGCCTCGGTGAGCAGTTCAACGACGCGACCACCGTAGATTTCCGCTTCTTCGGGAGGGAGGCGGATGATAAAGTCTTCGGTCCTGACCGAGGCAAAACTCGCGATTTCTTTCTCGAGGATGGCGAGATTGTAGGCGAGGACATTGTATTGATCTGCTTCGGCTACCTCTTTAGCGAGAGGCCAGGCGGCATCGATCTGCCCGAGCCGCAGGTAGTCTAGAGCTAGCTGGAGTTTCGCGGGGAGAAACTGCGGATCGAAAGCGAGGGCTCTCTTCTGGCTGTCGGCACCCTCCTGATAACGGTATTTCCTTGAAAGGACGCGGCCAATGAGGTGGTCCACCTCGGGGTTGTCGCGCCAAATCGCGAGGGCTTTTTCGCGCTCAACAGCGAAATCGGCCATGTCGTTCCTCTCCAGTTCGGCGAGAATGGCCCGGTAGGCATGCGCCTCGGGATGGCGCGGATTGATCCCCTCGACCCTCGCGAGGTATTCACCAGCCGCTTTGTAGTCTTCAAAATTGATCGCAAATTCCGCCTGGAGGAGGAGCGCGCCGAAGTGATACGGGGCCAGCTCGAGGGTTTTCTCCAGAAAGCCCGCCCCTGCCTTGCGATCCGACGGTAAAAAGGCCTCGGCCATGCCGAAAAGCGCCTCGATGTTCCCGGGATCGTAGTCCAGCGCTTTGCCATACTCCTCGGCGGCGCGTTTGAGATCCTCTTTTTGCAGGGCCAGCTTTCCGGAGACGAGATGCGCCTCGACGAGGCCGGGCGGGATATCCTGCCCCCCGGACTTCGCTGCCTTGGCGGGACCGAGGTACTGCTCGAGGACTTTCCCGGGGTCAGCCCCGAGAACGAGGGCGGCCTCGCCGAGATGGACGAGATCGAGAGTGGTCCGCTCTTTTTTCGGAACGGCGCGGGCGGCGGCATTGATCGCCTCGAAGGTGGAAGCGGCCTCTTCCTCCCGTCCGGTGGACCGGAAAAATTCGTGGATGCGAAGCTGCGCGCCGAGGGATTCGCGGAAAAGGTCGGCGGTTTTACCCGCTTCCGCGATCGCTTCTTCGTAGCGGCCCACGTTCGCGAGCGACTCGAGGCGCAGAACTCGCCATTCCCAGGAGGGTTGTCCCCTCTGCAGGGCGTAGTCGCAGATCTGAAGAACGATATCGTATCTCCCCACATTAAAAATCTCCCTTACTTTGGGAAGGTTATCCTCGTCGTAGTATCGCTTGTAATCCGCCTGGGAGCGAACGGTCGAGGGAGTGAACACGATGGCCACCGTGAGGAGGGTGGCGGCGACGAGCAATCGGATCATTCCCCTAATAGACAGGTGTTTTCCCTCTCCGTAAAGTACGCTGACACGGCGAAAAGCCGCTTTTCGCATTGCCCCGGAAAATCGTAGAGGGAAAAATATTCGGGAAGGCCCTCCCCTCTCACCTTGCAAAGGGGGGGGCGAGGGTCTTTGATGGTCCAACCAAAAGACCGTGACCAATCCCGATACAGACCCCGCTCCGACATCGAACGAGCCCGCCGACGCCTCTGCCGAGACAAAAGCGGCTGAATCCAAACCGTCGTTACCAAATCGTGCCCGAGGCGCGCGCGACGCTCTCGGCGAAGACGAGGAGTTCGACGACAGCGCTCACGATGAGGATACCTACAAGGTCTCCCTCGACATCTTCGAAGGTCCGATGGACCTACTCCTTTATCTGATCAAGCGGGACGAGATCGACATCTACGACATCCCCATCGAGCGGATCACAAAACACTACATGGCCTACCTCGAGACGTTCAAAATACTGAACATCGGGCTGGCGGGCGAGTTTCTCGTGATGGCGGCAAATCTCTGCTACATCAAGAGCCGGATGATGCTGCCCAAGCACGTCCAGCCTCCCGAAGAGGACGCCGATGAAGAGGATCCCCGCTGGGACCTCATTCGTCAGCTCATTGAGTATAAAAAGTTCAAGGAAGCGGCTCGCAACCTCGGCGAACGTGAGTCGAAGCAGCAGAGTCACTTCACCCACAAGCCGGATAAGATCGTCGCGACCGAGAGCGAAGCGCGCCCGCTTTCCACCGACGTCAACATCTTTGACCTGATTCGCGCTTTCCAGAACATCCTCGACCGCTTCAACGATGAGGGCCTCGGCGAGATCATCGATGATCAATACACCGTCAGTGATAAGATCGACCAACTTCTCGCCGCGATCCCTCCGGGAGGCTCGATCGCCTTTACCTCCCTCTTCAAAAGCGTGACAAGCAAGCACGAGATGATCATTACTTTCCTTGCGGTCCTCGAACTGATGAAACTGAACTATTTCCGTGTCCGGCAAGAGGTCGTGCTTGGCGAGATCGAGCTGCATCGCAACGAGTTCTAGGGAAAATCCTCTTTAAAATCGGTCAAACCGAGTCAGTTTACGCCGCCCCCCTCACGGACATTGCTTCCATGCAGCTTATTCAGATAGTCGAAGCCCTTATCTACGCCGCGCCCGAGCCCGTCACCTCGGCCGAGATCGCGAAGGCGGTCCGTCGTGCCGCGGCTGACAGCGCGCTGCCGCAGGCGCGCGACTGGGAGATGATCAGCTTCAAAGACATCGATTCCGCCATCGCCGAACTCGGAGAAAGGATCGTCGCAGCCGGTCACGCCGTCGAGTTGCAGGAAGGGGCGAGCGGTTGGCGCTTCGTGACCCGAGCCGACTTCGCCGACTGGATCCGGGCCCTTTTACCCGAGATGCGGCCGGAAAAACTGAGTTCCGCCGCTCTCGAGACCCTCGCGCTCATCGCCTATCGGCAGCCCATCACCAAAGCCGACATCGAAGCGGTCCGCGGCGTCTCGGTCGACGGCACGATGCAGAAACTGCTCGAACGCCGCCTTATCCGCACCGGAGGCCGTGCCGATCTCCCCGGTCGGCCCATGCTTTACGAGACGACCGAGCAATTCCTCGAGCATTTCGGGGTGAAAGACCTCAACGATCTCCCCAACGCTTCCGAGCTGCGCCTCGTCCCGCTCCCCAGCGCGGAAGAAGTCCCAGCCGAAGGCGAGGCGGATGCCGAGACCGATGCCCCCGCAGCGGAAGTTGCGGAAGTGGTGGAAACGCCCGGAGAGGAAGCTGCAACCGAAGCTCCGGAACACGAACCCGAACCCGAAGTCCGAGACACCCCCGAGCTCGAGGCAGACGACTCTCCGCGCACCGCCATAGACCTTTCCAACATCGACTTTGATCCCGGTCCGGACGAGGAAGAGGATGAAGAAACCGCCGCCGAAGTCGAACCCTACGACGACGACACTGAAGTCAGCCGGCACCTCGAACCCTGATTTTTTTCCATGAGCCTCGAAGAACACCGCATCAAAATCGACGCCATCGATACCGACATCATTCGCCTCCTCAACGAGCGCGCCGACGTCGTCCACGAGATCGGAGTGATCAAAAAACGCGAGGGCCTTGAGATCTACGCACCCGAGCGCGAGGAAAAACTGCTCCGCAGCCTCATCCTCAAAGGCGAAGGCGGGCGTCTCCCCGAGGAATCGATCCGCGCGATCTACCGCGAGATCATGTCCGCCGCACTCGCTCTCGAAGAGGATCTCAAGATCGCCTACCTCGGCCCCGCCGGGACCTGGACGCACCAGGCCGCGATCGGGAAATTCGGCCACAGCGTGAAATATCTGCCGCAGCCCAGCTTCGGCGATGTCTTTGAGCAGGTCGAGCGCCGCATCGCCGACTACGGAGTCGTCCCGATTGAAAATTCGACCGAGGGCGCCGTGACCCACACCCTCGACCTCTTCGCCGATTCTCCGCTGAAGATATACGGCCAGGTCATGATGCCGATCGAGAACAACCTCATGGCCAACTGCCCCCGCGAAGAGATCCGGCAGATCTATAGCCATCCCCAGATCATCGCCCAGTGCCGCGGCTGGCTCAGCCGCCATTTCCGCGAGATTCAGCCCATTGAGAAATCGAGTTCCGCCGCCGCCGCCGAGATCGCCGCGAAAGAACCGGGCGCCGCCGTCCTCGGAGGCTCGCTCCTCGCCGAACTTTACGGGCTCACCACCCTCGAGACCTCGATCCAGGACATCGCGAACAACACGACCCGTTTCCTCGTCATCAGCCACAAGACCTGTCCGCCCACCGGCAAGGACCGCACCTCGGTGATGTTCTCCGTCCGCGACGAGCCGGGTTCGCTCCACCGCGCCCTCGAGCCTTTTGAAAAGCTCTCCATCAACATGTCGAAAATCGAGAGCCGTCCCTCGAAGCGCCGCGCCTGGGAGTATTATTTCTTCGTCGACATTGCCGGTCATTGCGAAGATCCTGAACTCGCCGCGGTCATCAAGCAGCTCGAGAAACACTGCTCGTTTGTGAAAGTGCTCGGCAGTTACCCGGCCTGACGGAAATTAAAACGGGAGCATCGCCGCAGCGACACCGCCCCTTTTTCCCGAGGGCCCCTCTCAGGAAGCGATGCCGACGTCGTCCCGTTCATCATCGAGAGGGGTCGAATCAAACCGGACCGTAAAATGCGGGTGATGAAGGGGCTCGACGCCAAACCGGCGATCGTCAAGCCGCCCGAAGGGGTTCGCGCGCTGATTTCGCAGCGTCTTACCTTGTCTCCCGCGAAACCCCGTTGATCGGGATATTTCACTGGCGTTTTTGTTTCCTTTCGCGAGGATGGGGCGCATGCAACTCGACCTACGCATCTTCAGTGGAACCGCCCACCCCGAACTCGCCGACGAAATCGCCGGATGCCTCGGCGTGCGACGGTCTGACGCGACCGTGAAGAGTTTTCCCGACGGGGAAACCTTCGTTAAAATCAACGAGAACATCCGCAAGCGCGACATCTTCATCGTCCAGCCGACCTGCCCGCCGACGAACCAGAATCTGATGGAGCTGCTCATCATGGTCGATGCAGCAAAGCGCGCCAGTGCTGACAGTATCACCGCGGTGATTCCTTTCTTCGGCTACGCCCGGCAGGATCGCAAGGACCAGCCCCGCGTCCCCATCACGGCGAAACTCGTCGCCAATCTCCTCACCGCCGCAGGGGTCAACCGTGTCCTCACGATCGATCTCCACGCCGGTCAGATTCAGGGCTTCTTCGACATCCCCGTCGATCATCTCTATGCCATGCCGGTCCTGATCAAATACCTGCGCGAAAAAGGGGTTTCAGAGAATCTCGTCGTCGTCTCCCCCGACGTCGGCGGCATGAAGATGGCCCACGCTTACTCGAAAGCGCTCGGCACCCCTCTCGCGATCGTCGCGAAAAACCGTGTCAGTGCCACCGAAGTCGAGGCTATCAGCCTGATCGGTGAGGTCGAGGGCAAGGATGTCCTCCTTGTCGACGACATTTCCGAAACCGCCGGCACTTTGACTTCGGCAGCCAGATTGCTGCTTCAAAGAGGGGCCAAGCGCATCTTCGCCGGGGTCTCCCACGCCGTCCTCGGCGAGCAGGGACGCCAGCGCATCGCCGACTCGGACATCGAAGAGCTGATTTCGACGAACAGCACCCCCTACGCGGTCGGCCCGAAAGTCAAAACCGTGAGCGTGGCTGAGATCCTCGCCGAAGCGATCCGCCGCATCCACCTCGGAGAGTCCGTGACATCTCTTTTTGACATTTCCTGAGTCGTCGCGCCTCACCGCGACCTCGCTTTACGACAGATTTTCTGGTCCGGGCTCCGGGAGCGAGCGGGTCGTCTTTGACGGGTTTTGTCGGCAGTCGAGGACTCGATACACGCGCACTTCACCTTCCTCAATACGGTAGTAGACGGCATAAGGGAACCGGCCCGAAAGGAGACAATGATACCCGCGATACACGCGATGAACGCCTCCGTATAAAATCAAGGAGTCGATATCAGAGCTGAGTGAATCAATGAAATAATCTCCCAGGCCTTCCGACTGTAACTCGTAGAAACGCTTTCCTTTGAGCAGATCCAGCGAGGCCGCAGAAAGAATCCGGATCCTCATGCTTCACGGAGTCTTCGACGCACCGTCTCCCAGTTCTCGAAGTAGTCCTCTCCCGATTCGACCCGCCGCTCCGTTTCCTCGAGCTCGGCCAGATGCCACGAGGGGGGGTCAAAATCAGCCGCATTTTTGGAAAGTTCGCTCCAGATCTGTTCCATGATGCCTATTTTTTCGAGCAACGGGAGATTTTTGATTGATTCCTGTAAAGTGGCCATCGCATCTAAACTTTCAGGCGGCACAGATGAAGATCAATCAGATTCTTCAAATCGCCCAAAAGGGGGCATACAGTGCCTCGCCGAAGCGATCCGCCGCATCCACCTCGGAGAGTCCGTGACATCTCTTTTTGACATTTCCTGAGTCGTCGCGTAGATTTCGCGCCCCCATAGCAGGGGCTGGCCTTAGAGCGCCCGAATCAACTTCAGAAACACACCGGAAAGATGGCTAAACAAGAAACACTTCAAGCCGAAAAGCGCGACGTCAAAGGCACCACCGCTTCGAAAAGACTGCGTCGCACGGGTGTCGTTCCGGCCGTGATCTATGGTTCGAACCAGCGCGAGTACACGATCCAGCTGGACTCGAAATCATTCTTCGACCTCGCCCGCAAGCAGGCCAGCCACAACTTCCTCGTCAATATTGAGATCGCCGGAGCGAACGAAAAGACCAAGCTCGCGATCGTGCAGGACATTCAGCGCGACCCCCTCAACGGTTCGCTCATCCACGTCGATTTCCGCGCCGTGAGCGAGAGCGACACGATCCATGCAGCCGTCCCGATCGAGCTCCGCGGCGAACCCGTCGGTGTGAAAACCGGTGGTCTTCTTGAGCAGCTCGTCCACGAAATCGAAGTTTCCTGCAGCCCTTCCAATCTTCCCGACGCCATCGTCAACGATGTGGAGTCCCTCAAGATCGGCCAGTCGCTCAAAGTTTCGCAGCTTAATCTGCCCGAAGGCGTCACCGTGAAGCTCGACGGCGAAGTGCTCGTTGCCCTCATCACCCAGACCCGTGCCTCGATCTCCGAGGGCACCGGTGGTGCGGAAGAAGTCGTCGAAGAAGCCCCCGCCGCCGAAG
>JANQVJ010000050.1:51749-58773 GCA_030730365.1 Verrucomicrobiales bacterium | reverse complement strand
GCCGCCGAAGGCGAAGCCGAAGCAAGCGAAGAAGCGTGAGATATTCTCCCCTTTCAAGATAAACCATTTCAAAAGCCCCGGTGAAAATCGGGGCTTTTTGCTGTCCGGATCTCATGGCCACGCCCCTCGTCTCCGTCGTGATGCCGGCGCGGAATGCCAGCGCGACCGTGGCGGATGCCATCACGAGTCTCCTGCGGCAGGACCTCATCGACTTCGAGATCGTCCTCGTCGATCACCGCTCGAGTGACGACACTTTTTCCCTGATGAAGGAAAAGGCGCTGAGCGACCCCCGGATTCGCCTTTTCCAGTGTGGCGGCACTTTCGTCGAAGCGGCCAATCTCGCCTGGCGTGAGGCTTCGGGTGCCTTTATCGCCCGGATGGACAGCGACGACATCGCCGCGCCGGAGAGGCTCCGGCGGCAGCGGGATTTCCTGCAGGATCACCCTGATCTCGCTGCCTGCGGCACCCTCGTGCGCATTCTCAAACGAGAGCCCGGCGGCGCCTTTTCCCCGCCCGACGGGGGTTACCTGCGCTACGAGCGATGGCTCAACTCCCTCGTCACTCCCGAGGACATTGCCGCCCAGCGCTTCATCGATAGTCCCATGCCGAATCCCACTACGATGGTAAGGCGCGAAGTCCTCGAAACCGTCGGCGGCTACGGCGATCCTCTCTGGGCCGAGGACTACGATCTCTGGCTGCGCCTCCTCGAGAGCGGTTACCGGCTCGGGAAAGTGTCGCAGGTCCTCCTCGATTGGCACGACGCCGGGACACGGTCGACGCGCACGGTCGAGCGCTACTCGCAGGCCCGTTTCCAGCAGGCGAAGGCGCACTACCTCTCCCGTCTCGGCGAGGTCAGGAGACTCGGCGTCGTCCTCTGTGGCGCCGGCCCGATCGGCAAGGAAATGGCGGGGCTGCTGCGAAACGAGGGTATCGCCGTGCATGCCTTTCTCGACGTCAATCCGCGCCGCATCGGCAATCGCATCGGCGGAGCCCCCGTCTACGGCACCGACCGGGCCGGGGAATTTGCGGGGAGAGCGATCCTCCTCCCCGCCGTCGGACGCGGAAGCGGTCGCGAAACGATACGGCAGGTCCTGCAGGCAGAGGGATTCATCGAGGGCGAGACCTTTTTCTGCGTCGCGTAAGACAGCGTTTTCGCCTACTCTTGCAATCCAAATGGACCAGCGCACCCGTTTCAGACCCTGTATCGACCTCCACGAAGGCCGCGTGAAACAAATCGTCGGGGGCACTCTCGGCTCCGCCTCGGAGTCGCTTCGGACAAATTTTGAGAGTGCTCTTCCGTCATCCTGGTATGCCGGCCTCTACGCGAAAGACGAGCTCTGCGGCGGACACGTCATCAAGCTCGGCCCGGGGAACGACGAAGCGGCCCTCAGCGCTCTCGCCGCCTACCCCGGCGGACTCCAAATTGGCGGCGGTATCGCTCCCGGCAATGCCACCCCATGGCTCGCCGCGGGGGCCTCTCATGTTATCGCGACCTCGTGTCTCTTTGATGCCGCGGGACATTTTCAGGAAAACCGGCTCGCCGCCCTCGTCGCCGAAGTCGGACCGGAACGGCTCGTCATTGATCTGAGCTGTCGTCGTCGTGGTGATTCCTGGATCGTCGCGATGAATCGCTGGCAGACCCTCACCGACCTTCAGATCACCGAAGCCACCCTGGATGCGCTTGCCTCCTCCTGTGCCGAGTTCCTCATCCACGCCGCCGACGTTGAGGGGAAATGTGAAGGGATCGACGAGGACCTCGTCGCCCTGCTCGGGGAATGGGGCGGCCGTCCCCTCACTTATGCCGGTGGGGCCGCCTCACTCGCCGATCTCGAACGGGTGCAGCGGCTCAGCAACGGTCGGGTCGATCTCACGATCGGCAGCGCCCTCGACATTTTCGGCGGCACCGGCGTAAACTACGCGGACTGCGTCGCCCACAACCGGTCGCGCTGAATCCTCCTGTTTGCGCGCTTGCCCCTTTGTTTCCGAGAGAAGACATTCCCCAGACAGATTTCCCCGTAACCGTCGCTTTAATCACTCATGATGCTCCGCACCCTCTCCCTGCTCTGCCTGTTCGCTACAGGACTTCCCCGCCTCCTCACCGCCGCCGACGCGATCCCCCTCGCTCACGAGGGCAGCGACATCCCCGCCGATCCGGCGGTGAAATGGGGACTGCTCGAAAACGGGCTGCGCTACGCCATCCTCCCGAACGCCGAACCGCCGAATCGCGTCAGCATGCGCCTCTTCGTCGACGCCGGATCGCTCATGGAGAACGACGACCAGCAGGGGCTCGCCCACTTCCTCGAGCACATGGCCTTCAACGGGACGAAAAATTTCCCGGCCGGTGAAATGGTCGAGTATTTCCAGCGCCTCGGGATGGGTTTCGGCAATCACACGAATGCCCACACCTCATTCAACGAGACCGTCTATAAGCTCGAGCTGCCCAACTCAGATGCCGCGATGATAGACGAAGGCATGAAGCTCTTCCGCGACTACGCCGACGGCATGCTCCTGCTCGCCGGCGAGATCGACGAAGAGCGCGGCATCATCCTCAGTGAAAAACGAGACCGCGACTCGGTGAGTTGGAGGACTTTCGTCGAGCAGATCAAATTCGCCTTCCCCGAACAGCGCCTCAGCAGCCGCATGCCCATCGGCACGGATGAAGTGATCAGCAAGGCGCCCCGCGAGCGATTCGTCGAGTTCTACGAGAACTGGTATACCCCGAACCGGATGGCGGTCGTTGTCGTCGGTGACGTCGAAGTCGCCGCGATCGAGAAACTGATCTCGACCCATTTTGCCGACATGGCGGCACGGGAAAAGCGCCCCTCGCCTCCGATGGGTGAAATGTCCAAGCGCGGTTTCGCGACCCACTACCACCACGAGGTCGAGGCAGGTGAGACCTCCGTCTCGATTGAAGTGTTCAAGCCCCGTGTCGATCCTCCCGACAACAGCGAGCGCCGTCTTTACGATCTCCACCTGATGCTCGCTGGTCAAATGGTCGATCGTCGCCTCGAGCGCATCGCGAAGGCCGAAGACTCTCCCATCAGCAGCGCGAGCATGCGAGCGGGTGATTTCTATGACCTCGGCTTTGCCCTCTACAGCTCCATCGACGCCGACTGTAAGCCCGGGAACTGGAAAGAAGCCCTCGCCGTGATCGAGCAGGAACTCCGCCGCGCCATCGAGCACGGCTTCACCGCATCCGAGCTGGCCGAGGCCAGGGCGAACCTCCTGCGCATGTATGAGGACGCCGCCAAACAGATGGGCACCCGCCAGTCCCGCCAGCTCGCCGATCAAATCTCGGACCGGCTCGGCTCGCGTCGCATCTTCACCAATCCGGCCGAAGATCTCCCGCGCGTCACCGCCGCACTCGACGCCATCACGGTGGAGAGCTGCCGCGACCACCTCGCCGGACTCTGGGAGTCGGCCAACGAGACTCTCGCTCTCGTCTCGGGCAACGCCGTCATCGAAGAACCGCTCGCTTCGATCAAAACGGCCTTTGAAAGCAGCCAGGCCATCGCCGTGACCGCTCCCGAAGAAAAAGCCGTCGGCGAGTTCGCCTATGGAAAGCTCCCCGAACCCGGCAAGGTCGCCGAGCGCAAAGAGATAGAGGATCTCGCCGTGACACAGCTCCGCTTTGAGAACAATGTCAGGGTGAACCTGAAGGTGACGGAATTCGAAGATGAAACCGTCTACGTGAAGGCGCGGATCGGGTCGGGCCTCCTCACCGAGAAAGTGCCCGGGCTCTCCTTCCTCCTTGGCAGTACTTTTACCAAAGGGGGGCTTCAGGCGCATAGCGACGACGATCTCCAGGCAATCTTTGCCGGCAAATCGATCGGGGTGAGTTTCTCCGTCGATGACGATGCCTTCACGCTCTCCGGTCAGACGACCCCCGATACCCTCGCGGAGCAACTCACCCTCATGCGTGCCTATGTCACGAACCCCGGTTTTCGCGAAGAGGCGGTGACGGAGTTCAAGCGGGCCCTCGACTACCTCTACCAGCAGCTCGAGCGGACTCCCGGCGGCTTCGCCCAGGACGAGGTCGCGGAGTTTCTCCACTCGGGCGACACCCGCTTCGGCTATCCTCCCCGCGACGCCGTCGAGGCGCTCACCGCGCAGCAGGCAAAAGAGTGGCTCATGCCCGATCTCACGAGCGGCTACTGCGAGATCACGATCGTGGGCAGCTTTGACAAAGAGGCGGCGATCAATCAACTCGCCGCGACCTTCGGCAATCTCCCCGAACGGGCCGCCTCGAAGCCGGACCACACCGCCGAGCGCCTCGTGAAGTTCCCCGCCGGGACGACGAAGGAGTTTCTCTTTGAATCCGAAATTCCCAAGGCCATGGCCGTGGTCCACTGGCCCACCATCGACATCTTCGAAATCGAGAAAACCCGCCGTCTCGGGATGCTCTCGGCCATTATCGATGACAGACTGCGAGTGAAAATTCGCGAGGAACTGGGCGACGCCTACAGTCCCTTTGCCCACAACCTCCCGAGCGACACGTGGACGGACTACGGCTATCTCTTCGCTTCCGTCACGATTGACCCGGCCCAGGCGGGTTCCGTTACCGAAGTTGTCACCGGGATCGCAAAAGACCTCGCCACGGGGAAGAGCATCACCGCAGACGAACTCGAGCGGGCCAAGAAACCGCAGGTCACCTCGATCGAGGAGATGCGCCGGACCAATCGCTACTGGATGAGCAGCGTCCTCGAATCTTCGCAGGAGTATCCGGAGCGAATCGACTGGTCCCGCAGCTTTGTCGACGACTACCAGAACATTTCCGTCGATGAGGTCAACGCCCTTGCGGCCGAGTTCCTCAAGCCGGAAAATCAGGTCAACGTCATCATCAAACCGGAGAAAGCGGTGGAATGAGCGGGTTGGTTTCCTCCCAACGGAAGGTCCATTGGGAGAAGAGGTAGAGGAGGAGAATGCAGTTCAGGGTCTTCGAGTCGAAAAAGGTGTTCGTAAAAAGACCGGACACGAGAAAAGCCACCATCAGCGGAACAAAAATGAAGGCATAACGACTTCGCAGTGCCTCCCTAGTCCAGTATACGCAAAACGCGAGGAAGGCGAGCCCGCCGAAAATTCCAGTGGAGGCAAGCGCCTCAAGGTAGTTGTTGTGGGCATGTCCGCGCAGGTAACCTCCGTTATCGATGAAGCCGGGATCCCTTTCAATTCCGTAACGCTTTTTCAACTCGACCGAGCGCACCTCAAAAAATTCCGGGAACCAATACCGAATGCGGAACGCTCCACTAAGCTGATTGAGGCCGTCTTACAAAAATTAAACCGAATCGGATCCTCATAGGTAAAGTATCTGTCGCCCTTAAGGCAGGCAATACCGTCACATGCCGCGGTGACCGGCGATGTAGTATTTCTTATGCGGGAAAGAGCGATGCCATAAAGAAAGCGATCGTTCAGCGTCTCAACCACTTCATGATCAACGGTAGAATGCCGCGACCCCGCTTCTGCCACTTCTGGAGAGCCTTGATACGGGATAACACCTCGACCGACTCATTGGCCTCGCCAGGGCCTTCCGCAGCGCGGGCGAGCTGGATCGTCAAATTCAGTCTTTCCTCGCCGTTCTTAAGCCGGGGCTGGAGCCGGGTTTCGAAAAAGTGAGTGACAAGGCGCGAGACATTGAGGTCAGCGCGGAAATGCTCGCGGCGGTTATCAGGAACCGGATGAGAGGTCACCGCGCCGAGACCTTTCAAGACCGTGAGCCCCTGACTGGCGCTCCCTTTGCCAATACCAAGACGCAGGATGATGTCCTAATCGGAAAATCAGTGGCACAGCGAGCACAGCCGCGTAGACTTGCCGCGAAAACGTCCTCTCCTCCTTTTTTCCCATGGATTTCATCGATCTGAAGAGCCAGCAGAAACGCATCCGCGCCGTCATAGACCGGCGGATCGCGTCGGTGCTGGACCACGGCCAGTATATCATGGGACCCGAAGTGGCGGAGCTCGAGGCGCGCCTCTGCGACTTCCTCGGCTGCCGCCACACGATCGGGGTCTCGTCGGGGACGGACTCGCTCATGATCGCGCTGATGGCACTGGGGATCGGTCCCGGCGATGAGGTCATCACGGTCCCCTACACGTGGATCTCCACCGCCGAGGTCATCGCTCTGGTCGGGGCGACGACTGTCTTTGTCGACATCGACCCCGACACCTGGAACATGAGCCCCGCCCTCGTCGCCGCGGCGATCACGGAAAAGACCAAAGCGATCATGCCTGTGGGAATCTACGGCCAAACCAGCGACATGACCGCGATCAATCGCATCGCCGCCGAGGCCGGGAATATTCCGGTGATCGAGGATGCCGCTCAGAGCTTCGGGGCGACCCATCGCGGGCGCTGGTCGGGCGCGCTCTCACTCATCGGCAGTACTTCTTTTTTCCCGTCGAAGCCACTCGGCGGCTACGGGGATGGCGGGGCGATTTTTACCGACGACGATGAACTCGCCGAGCGCATGCGCTGGATCCGCCTCCACGGGCAGGAGCGCAAGCACTACCATCCCATCATCGGGATGAATGGCAGGCTCGACACGATCCAGGCGGCCATCGTTCTCGCAAAGATGGATCTTTTTGAGGAGGAAATTGCAATGCGTCAGGCAGTCGGGGCAGGCTACTCCGAGCGTCTCGTCGGTGCCGGCCTCCAGCTGCCCTTCATTGCCGACGGGAACACCTCGGTCTATGCGCAGTATACGGTGCTCTCGGAGGATCGTGACGCCCTCCAGCAAAAAATGGGTGCCGCCGGCGTGCCTTCCGTTCCCTACTATTCCGTTCCTCTCCATCTCCAGCCCGCCTTTGCTAACCTTGGCTACAAGGCTGGTGATTTTCCTGTCACCGAGCGGACCGCCGCCACCGGAATCAGCCTGCCGATGAGCCCGTATGTGAGCGCCGATGACCAGGACCGGGTCGCTGCTGCGATCCTTTAAATGCCCTCAGACCTTCTCGCGCCCCGCTTTTCGGATATCCGAAATGGGAAAGAGGTCGGTTCAAAGGGCTGCCGGCAGGTAGCCCGGGCAGGTAGCCCG
>JANQVJ010000050.1:7409-51649 GCA_030730365.1 Verrucomicrobiales bacterium | reverse complement strand
GGCAGGTAGCCCGGGCAGGTAGCCCGTGCTCCGGCCGGTAGAAAACGGTGCGGGTGACGAATTTTACCCGAAAGAGCCATGGCAGGTAGGAATGTTACCTGCTATACGTGATCGCGCTACCTCCCGCTTTTCATGAACGCACGCCTCCTCTTCATCATCGTTCTCGCAGGCCCGGTATTAAGTGCCACGGCCCAGACCCTCTACGAGCTGAAACCGGTCTATCCCGAGCTGACTTTCCCGGACTGTCCCGTAGGGGTGGCGCATACGGACGAGGACCCTCCCCGCAGCATTGTCGCCCTGCAGCGGGGGCTCGTCCACGTGCTGCCCGAAGATCGCGAGAGCGCTACATCGCGGGTGTTTCTTGATCTGCGTCCCCAATTAAAAGAGGAATTTCATTTTGAGGCGGGGCTCCATGCCGTCGTCTTCCATCCTGACTTTGCCCGGAAACGCCTCGTTTACCTTTCCTATTCCCAGTCGAATCCCCGCCGCAATGTTCTCACCGAGATGCGAGTGCCTGAGGGAACTTTTGCGGCGGACCCGTCGAGTGAACGCATCCTCCTGGAGATCCCGCACCAGCTCGCGGATCACTTCTCAGGGAGCATGGCTTTCGGTCCTGACGGGATGCTCTATTACGCGGTGGGGGACGGCGGTCTGCGCGATGATCCGATGGGAATGGCGCAGCATCCATTTCTCCTCCAGGGGAAAATTCTCCGAATCGATATCAATACCCCGGAGGAGGATGGCCGGCCCTACCTCATCCCGACGGATAATCCATTTGTCGGCAAACAGGAGTGGCGGGGGGAAATCTACGCGCTCGGCTTTCGCAACCCCTGGGGCATCAGCTTCGATCCACACACTGGGAACCTGTGGGCAGCTGATGTGGGGCAGGATTTTCATGAGGAGATCAACTGGATTACTTCCGGCGGCAACTACGGTTGGAGTGAACGCGACGGCACGGAGCGGCTCGCGGCGCGCAAGGACCTGCCGCCCGTGATCCCCGAAGTGCCCTACATCGACCCGGTGCATCGCTATTCAAGACTCGACGGAGACGGGATCTGCATCGTCGGGGGGATGCTCTACCGCGGCACGAAGTTGAAATCGCTCACGGGCTGTTACCTTTACGCCGACTGGGGTATGGGTAAGATCTGGGCGATGCGACCGCCGGAGCAACCGGGCGAACGCGCGACAGAGATACGACTGCTCTACCAGGCGAGCGAGGTGGGATTTAACCCCACCCTGATCTGCCCCGATAAAGACGGGGAACCGCTCATCCTCAACCACCGCGGCTGGCTCGGGGAACTCGTCGAGGTGTCGGGGGCGGATTAATTTTGCTTTCGCGCGCGGCCGGAGGCGATAGGCATGATTCCCATTTCGCGGGCTGCAGCAACCGAAATGAGTTCGAATTGAGGTTCTTCCTCGTCATCGAAACTGTCGGCCTTGTCGTCGAGAGGCAGTCTGTCGGGCCTGAATATGGCAAAAGTCTAAGCGAGAAGATCGCAGGAAAGCGGAGGGGCACGGAGGACGGTGCATCGCTCGCCCTTGAAAGGGATCGTCGGAGTAATAAAAGTCCCCCGGAATAATGGCGGGGAACCTCACTTACTGGCCCTGCCAGTTCGTGATGTATTTCGCTGACTCGTCAGGATTGTCCGGGTTCGCATCGGTGATGGACCAGATATCGTAGGTCGGATTGTAAGTTTCCCGCTTCTCGCCGGGAGCGAGATTGGGGACTTGAGCCAAGTAGCGGATCGGATTGCTGTAGGAGTCGATCAGCATGTATTGACCACCGATCGACATAGAGCGCGGCTCGCGAGCTTCGCGCTGGGAGAAATAATCGATCTTTGGCACGTAGACCTTTTCATTCTGGGTGAAGTCGACTTCGCCGTTGAGATCCCAGTCTCCGGAGAGATGCTTGTAGAGCACTACCGCGCCTTTTATTCCGGCAATGTCGCGATCACCGCCGGGCTCGTTGAGCGGGTAGGTCCCGTTGTCGATCTGGAACTTGGAGAGTCCGCTTTCGAGCTCGGCAATAAAGGTCTCGACCTTGTTGCGGTTGATCCGGCTCTGGATCCCGGGAAGGGCGGCGATGAGCAGGCCGGCGAGAATCACCATGATCCCCACGACGACCATGAGCTCGATCATGCTGAAGCCGCCGTTCCGGCGGGAGGCTGGAAATGATTTCATGTCCTGACTTTATCAGAGAGGCGGGCAAATCGTCAATACAATGTAAACACCGAATCTCCCGATTTGCCCCTTTTTCGCCTTTTTAACCAGCCTGGTTATTCATCTCGGTGATGATTGTGATCATGGGCATGAAGAGCGCGATAACGATCGTTCCCACGATGGCGGCGAGGAAGACGATCATGATGGGCTCGATCATCGAGGTCATTGCGTCGACCGCGTTGTCGACCTCGTCGTCGTAGACGTCGGCGATCTTCAGAAGCATGTCGGGGAGCTGTCCGGTCTCTTCACCGACGTCCACCATACTGATGACCATGGGCGGGAAAATACGGCTTGCCTCGAGTGGAGCGACGACGGATTCCCCTTCGCGGACCGCTTCGTGGACTTTCTCAATAGCATTCGCGATGACGACGTTACCGGCGGTGTCGCGCGTGATATTGAGCGCCTGGAGAATGGGCACCCCGCTCGTCACGAGCGTGCCGAGTGTCCGCGTAAAGCGGGAGATGCCGCCCTTGAGCTGCACCGGACCGAAGACGGGCATGAAGAGTTTGATCCGGTCGATCGCGACACGGCCGACCTTAGTCATTGCGAAGACTTTCCAACCGGCATAAAGAACGCCGAGGGCGATGGCGATGATAAGCCACGAGTCCTGCACAAAGCGACTGATCCCGATGACGAACTGGGTGATCCCCGGGAGCGGTTTGTCACCGAGCATCTCGGCGAAAATCTTCTCGAACCGAGGCACGATGACCGCCATCAGGAAGATAAGGATGGCCACCGCAATGACGATAACGATGATGGGATAAACCATCGCCGCAACGATGCGGTTTTTCAGCTTCTGGGCCTTTTCCTGATACTCGGCGAGACGGACGAGAACGAGTTCGAGGACACCGCCGAGCTCACCGGCCTTGACCATGTTGACGTAGAGTTTATCAAAGATTTTCGGGTGCTGACCGAGACTTTCCGAGAAGGTCGAACCGCCTGCGACAGAATCCGCGAGGTGATTGATCGTCCCGGCCATGACACGGTTCTTTTCCTGTTTACCGAGCACGGAAAGACCGCGCAGCAGAGGGAGACCGGCGTCCACGAGGGTGGCGAGCTGGCGGGTGAAAATCATGAGGATCTTGCCGTTGACGCGACCGCCCGTCGCCATCCCCTTTTTCGCCTTGGCGCTAGCCTTGGCCCGCTTCTTCGAGGCACTGGAGACCCCTCCTTTGCCCGCAGCCACCACCTGGGTGGGATAAAGTCCGCTCTTGCGAAGCTGACTGATCGCGTCCGCCTCATCGCTTGCCTTGATCGACCCCGTCGTTTCCGACCCCTTCGCATCCAAGGCAATGTATTCGAAATTTGCCATAGTATTTTCTTATCGTGTTTTCGTTAGAAATTTTCCTGAGATTAGCTTTTCCCCGTCATTGCTGTCGATGGAAAAAACGGCAGTCTTCGCATCAGGTGTATTTGAGAACCTCTTCAATCGTCGTGACGCCTTCAAAGATGTTTCGCAGTCCGTCCTCGCGGAGGGTTCGCATCCCGAGCTCCTGGGCTTTTTGCTTGAGCACGACGGTGGCGGCACGCTGGGCGATGAGGTCGCGGATGGGATTCGACATGTCGAGCAACTCGAAGAGCCCCTGTCGTCCCTTGTAACCGGTGTCGTTGCAGGCGTCACAACCCTGACCGGTGAAGAACTCGCGTCCCCCCGTATCCGCCGCGGTGAGGCCGAGCTGATTGAGGACGGCGGCAGAGGGTTTGTAGGCGACCCGGCAGGCGGGGCAAATCCGGCGCAGGAGACGCTGACCGAGGACGCCCTCGAGCGTCGCCGCGACGAGGAAAGGCTCGCAACCCATGTCGATGAGACGCGTCACGGCACCGGGGGCGTCGTTGGTGTGCAGGGTCGAGAGCACGAGGTGACCGGTGAGGGAGGCCTGGATCGCGATCTGGGCGGTCTCGAGGTCACGCATCTCGCCTACGAGAATACGGTCAGGATCCTGACGAAGGAAGGCCCGCAGGACTCGTCCGAAATTCAGACCGATCGCTTCGTTGATCGGGACCTGCATGATCCCATCCATCTCATACTCGACCGGATCCTCGGCGGTGAGGAGCTTGGCATCTTCGGTGTTAATGCGGCGGAGACAGGCGTAGAGAGTCGTTGTTTTTCCCGCTCCGGTCGGTCCGGTGCAGATGAAAATTCCGTTCGGTTTCTCGATCGTGTCGATGATGTACTCGTAAGTCTCCGCCGGGAGATTGAGCATCTCGAGGTTCAGGTTAATGTTCGACCGGTCGAGCACCCGGAGCACGACGCTCTCTCCGAAGATCGTCGGCAGAGTCGAGACACGCATGTCGATAGGCTGACCGTTGATCTCCTTGGTGATACGACCATCCTGCGGGAGTCGGGTCTCCGCGATGTTGAGCGACGACATGACCTTGATCCGCGAGACGATGGCCTGCTTCAGGTGCTGCGGAGGCGGCGCCATCTCGTAGAGCGCACCATCGACGCGGTAACGAATCTTAAAGTCATCTTCGAAGGGCTCGAAGTGAACGTCAGACGCCTTCTCCTTGATCGCCTGGTAGAGGACGAGATCGACATAGCGAATGATAGGGGCTGAATTGGACTCCTCTTCAAGATCATCAGCCGAGAGCGCTGCCACTTCCGCCCGGATCGCGGCGAGGGCGTCACTTTCTCCCGCTCCGCCGGCCGCCTGGGCTTCGGCCCCGGCAGTTCCGCCGTAGTAGAACTTCTGGATCAGCTCGGCGATCTGCTCCGGAGGAGCGACCGCAGGGACGATCTGCTGGTTGAGCGAAAAGCCGAGTTCTTCGAGATTCTGGGGATCGAGCGGATTGGCGATCGCCACCTGAAGTCCCTGATCAAGAAACTGAATCGGGAAACACTGATAGAGTTTCGCTGTCCCTCCCGGCACGGCACGAAGGACCTGCGGAGCCGGTTCGAAACCGGTGAGATCATAGTATTCCCCCCCGATGTCCTGGGCAACGAGCTGGAAGAGCTGCTCCCGCTGCAGCAGACCCAGCTCCTCAACCGCGTAGGTGATGTCACGCTCGCTGCCGTAGGCCGCGGCGATGTATTCTTCTCTCTGGGAATCATCGATCAGACCCCTGGAAATAAGCAGATCGATTACACTTTCAACCGTCATATAAGCTCAAAAATATTAAAATTCGCGACCCTGTCGTTATCAGTCGTTATCCGCCATGGTCACCCGAATCACTTCGGAAGCGGTCGTCATGCCCGAGAGGACTTTGCGAACGCCGTCTTCGCGGAGAGTCCGCATGCCCAGCTCACGCGCGCGCTTGCGCAAGCCGCTGGTGGACTCATCGCCATTGATGAGCAGCCGCACCTCTTCGTCGATGTTGAAAATCTCGAAGCAACCTTTTCGCCCCTTGTAACCGGTCATGCGGCAGGTGCGGCAACCGGCCCCCTGGCGGATCTCGGCCTTAGACAACTGCTCCTCGGTGAGACGCAGGGCACGGATGTCTTTCAGCGAGATCTCACCGGGCTGGGCGCAGTCCTTGCAGATGAACCGCACGAGACGCTGGGCCATGATGGATCTCACCGCACTCGCGATGAGGAATTTTTTCACCCCGATATCGGCGAGACGGGCCACTGCTGAGGGCGCGTCGTTCGTGTGAAGCGTACTGAAGACGAGGTGACCGGTAAGACTCGCATTGATCGCGATGGAAGCGGTCTCAAGATCCCGAATCTCCCCGATCATGATGATGTTCGGCGCCTGTCGGAGGATGGCTCGCAGCGCTGCCGCGAAAGACATCCCGATGGACTCCTTCACCTGAACCTGGTTGATTCCGGAAAGTAGGTATTCCACCGGGTCCTCAACCGTGATGATCTTGCGGTCGGGCTTGTTAATCGAGTTGAGGCAGGCGTAGAGCGTCGTCGTTTTCCCGGAACCGGTCGGGCCGGTCACGAGAATGATGCCGTCAGGGAGACGAATGAGTTCCTCAAAGGTGGCCTGGTCATCACTGAAGAATCCCAGCTGAGGCAGACCGATCGTGAGCGAACTCTTGTCGAGAATACGCATGACGATGCTCTCTCCGCAACTCGTCGGCACTGTCGAGACGCGAAGATCGAGGTCACCGGCTCCGAATTTCGCCTGGATACGGCCATCCTGCGGGAGACGCTTTTCAGAAATCGCCATCGTCCCGGTCATAATCTTGATGCGACTGACGATGGAGGGGAGAAGACGGAGCGGGTGGCTCTGCACTTTGTGGAGCGAACCATCGATGCGGTAACGGACCCGCATCTCCTTCTCGGTTGGTTCAATGTGAATGTCCGAGGCGCGGTTCTGATAGGCCTCCTGGAGGATCTGATAAACCATCTTGATGATGGGCGCGTCGCCACCCTCACCACCGGCACCTTCGGACACGGCGATGGCGTCGGCATCGAGCTTACTGATCTGCTCGGCATCGAGCTGCGAGGCGTAAAAGTCGAGCTGGCGCTGCTTGATCGCACTGTCAGAGGCGACAACGAACTCTGGCTCGACTGAGAGCACGTGGCGGACGGAATCGAGCGCATCGAAATCGAGCGGATCGGTTACCGCGATGACGAGGGAACCATGCCCCTCGGCGACAGGAACGATGCGAAAGCGCACCGCGACATCGGCGGGAACACGCAAGGCGACGGCCGGATTCAAGTCGAGACGCTTCAGATCGACGTAGTCCATCCCCGCATTTTCCGCGAGAGTTTCCGCGATCATCTCGTCGGTGAGAAGGTTCAGCGAGAGGAGCGCCTGGATCGTCGTCTCCTGCGACTTTTTCTTGTGTTTTGCATCTTCGAGCGCCGCTGGGGTTACCCGTTGGGCTTCCTGCAAGAGTTCCAGAAGGTAAGGTTCGTTCGTGTACAAGACTGGGAGGGGAGTTTACAGGTGAATGATCGACGGAAATTTGCAAGCCGGGGCGACCGCTACGAAGCCATCTCTCGACGCTCGGGGCGCTGAACCTAGAGGAATTGACGGGAGACGGGAAGAAAAAAAAGGTGAAATCGGCAATTTTCACCCGGTCGTCACTATTCCATCAGAAAGGCGTAGCGCCCCGATGCCATCTCCACGAGGGGTGGCTGCCTAACGTTTTCAAAGAAATCGTATCCTTCCTTCAGATTGACCCAAAAATCGAGGCAGACGGGATTCCCCTCCCAGGCTTGGTCCATGCGCTTGTCAGTCATGCGAAAGGGGAACACGTTGATGGGCGTCATCTTCTGACCACCTTCAAGACTTGCCTCGACCACGGTGTAGACTTCTTCGATGTCCCGAGGGGAGAGTGCAAAGGCTCCGGCGGCATTGGCTCCCCCGTGTATCATGAGATCACTCCCCGTGTATCCGCTTTCCTTGTCGTAAGCATTGGGGAAACCCAGATCGATCCCGAGGTAATGCCGCGTGTCGGGGCGCATGCTGCCGGAGGAGGCGAAATAGAAGCCTTCGGGCGCCTGACCATCCCCCTCGCGGAGCTTCGGCCCGGGCTTGCCGGCGCAATGCGTGAGGCGGAAGACCTTGAAAAGAACATACTGAAGCTCGTGGCGGCTCTTTATCCAGACCTCGAGTTCGGATTCCTCCTTAAACACCCGCATATAAACCGGATCACCCAACTCGAGTCCGAGATCGGTGAACTGCCCGCGCAAGCGCTCGCCCGAATTTTTGGTGATAATACTGGTGCGTGGTGTCGTCGGGACCCTGCCGTCACTGTAGAAAGACACCTTCTCCCCGGTCGGTGGCGAGAGGAATCCCTGCATGATACGCTGCGTCTTCCCCGCGAGCGGATAAGGCATTCGCTCTGATGAGATTGCCTCCACCTCACTCGCCACAGGAGAAGATACCGCTTCATCCCTGAAGTGACTTTTGACCCGGTTTGCCAGGGTGGCGATTCCGTCGAATAAACTTCCGCAAGGCTTCTCCGCCGCCCGCCCGTCGAGGCAGTTCCCTACCAGCCAGGGAGAACCGACGCCGACACCCAGCAAAAACAGGGAAATAATAAGACGGATAGACATTTTTTAAAAAGATTAACAAAATTTAAATTAAAATCAAGATTAGTTAACTATTAATTTTTATTTATCACTGGCGCCGGTTGCCACTTGGATTCCCCCTATTCCCTTTTAACTTGCTGGACCATGAGCGACCACGGAGAAGCAGCACCCGCCATCGGAGTCATCGGAGGCTCCGGACTTTACGAAATCGAAGGACTGACCGGGACGGAAGAACTCCGCCTCGAGACCCCTTTCGGTGATCCTTCCGACCTCATTGTGCGAGGTAATCTCGCGGGCCGAACCGTCTGCTTTCTCCCCCGGCACGGACGCGGCCACCGCCTTCTCCCCACGGAACTCAATCACCGGGCGAATATTTGGGCGCTGCGCTCGCTCAATGTGCGCTGGATCATCGCAGTGACGGCAGTGGGATCATTGAAAGAAGAATACGAACCCCGCGACATCGTCTTGCCCGACCAGTTCTTCGACCGCACGAGCCAGCGCGCCCACCACACCTTTTTCGGGGAAGGCATCGTCGCCCACATCGGTTTCAGCGATCCCATCTCGGACCGGCTCCGCGAGCTCCTTTTTACGACCGCGACCGATCTCGGCAAGCGCGTTCACGATCGCGGCACCTACGTGAACATGGATGGTCCGGCCTTTTCCACCCGCGCCGAGTCCGAGACAAACCGCAAGCTCGGCTTTGATCTGATCGGAATGACTAACCTGCCCGAGGCCAAGCTCGCCCGCGAAGCCGAGATCGCCCTGGCAACCCTGGCCTTGATCACTGACTATGACTGCTGGAAAATCGAGGAAGACGCCGTCAGTGCTCACTCCGTGATCGAGCACGTTCACGCTAACGCCGCGACAGCCCGCGAGATTCTTCAGGCCCTCATCCCGAAGATGCCGAGCACGCCAGACTGGCCCGAACACCGATCCCTCGACTCGGCCATCTTCACTGATCAGTCCCTTTGGCCCGAGGCGACGTCCCGTAAGCTGGCACCCTTACTTCAAAGATTTTTAAAATATTAAGATGAGTTGCATTTCTGAATTGCGTTTTTATAAAAACTTATTAAGCTTGCCAGTCGCGAGACAACTCAACCTCACCGCCTATCCTGATTGAATACAATTCACGCATCAGCCCTTATTTCCCTTCTCCTGATCGGAACGAGCTTTTCTGTTACCTCATGCACGCCCGGTAACAGAGGCAAAGCGGTCGATCCTGCTCCGATGGGTGGAGCTCCCGCGCCCCAGCCTCTTCCGACCTCGGTGGGCAACAAAGATTCCTACTCCCGCGTCGCCACTGGTCTCCCCTTTATCGCTCTCACCTTCGACGACGGTCCCCACCCGCAGCACACCCCCAGACTTCTCGACATCCTCAAACAGCGTAACGTTAAGGCCACCTTCTATGTCGTGGCTACCAACGCAAGACGTTACCCCGAGATCATGCGCCGCATCGTCGCTGAAGGGCACGAGATCGGAAATCACACCGTCACCCACGGCAATCTTGCCAAGATGTCCGAGGCCGGCGTCCGGCAGGAGCTCACCGCCGCGCACGAGGCCATTGTCGCCACGACCGGCGTCGCCCCCCGCACGATGCGCCCGCCCTACGGCGCCATCACCGCGTCGCAGAAAGCCTGGATTCGCCACGACTTCGGTTACCCCACGATCATGTGGTCGGTCGATCCGGAAGACTGGAAAAAGCCCGGGGCTTCCGTGGTGACCTCGCGCCTCGTTTCCGGTGCCACGCCGGGCGGCATTCTCCTCGTCCACGACATCCACTCCTCCACGATCGACGCGATGCCCTCGACAGTGGACCAGCTCCTCGGACGCGGCTTAAAGTTCGTCACCGTGACGCAGCTTATCGCGATGGACGGCAGAGGGTGAGTTGAAAGTGACTTTCCCTCGGATTTGAGTCATACTGGGCGTGTTGACTGATACCGCTTTTCTCCAAAACCTCGGCCTGATTATTGTCGCTGCCGCGCTCTTCTCTCTAATCGGGAGACGTGTCAGGCTACCTTCCATCGTCGCGTTTCTCCTCGCCGGGCTGTTTCTCGGGCCGGTCACCGGGCTGGTAGCGGAATCAGAGGAGCTGAAGCTACTGACCGAGTCGGGCATTGTCCTCCTCCTCTTTCTGGTGGGCCTGGAACTGACTGTCGATCGTATTCGCGAGGTCGGGAAAGTGGCCATCATCGCCGGTTCCATTCAGATTCTGCTTACTTCGGTGATTAGCTGGGGAATCTGCCGCGCTCTGGGGTTCGACCTCCTCCAATCCGTGCTCCTCGCCGCCGCCCTGACGATCAGTAGCACCGTTGTCGTCGTCACCATCCTCGTCGAACGTGACGAATCCTCCACTAGTCACGGTCAGGCCGCCATCGGCATCCTCCTTGTGCAGGACGTGTTCGTTATCCTGCTGCTCACCATCCTGACCGGGCTCGATGGCGGTGAAGAGACCGATGCCAGCGCCATTACCACAGGACTTGCCAAGGCTTTCGGGGGGATGCTTGCCCTCGTGGTAATGATGCTCGTCGCGGCACGGTATGTCCTCCCCTCCCCATTCAGTTGGGCGGGAAAGTCACGTGAGACCATTTTTATCTGGAGTCTTTCATGGTGCTTCATCGTGGTCACCGTCGGGCACTTCCTCCATCTTTCCCACGAAATCGGCGCTTTCCTCGCCGGAGTCAGTCTCGCTCAGCTGCCGCACAGCCACGATCTCCAGCGCCGGGTGCGCCCGCTCATGAACTTTTTCGTCGCGATATTCTTCGTCACCCTTGGCATCGGAATGAGCGTGGATGTTCCCGCCTCTCTCTGGGGTAGTGCTATCGTGCTTTCCCTTTTTGTTCTCATCGGCAAATTTCTCATCATCCTCGTCATTGCCGCGAAATTGAAGTTCGACGCGCGGCGGGCTTTTCTCACCGCGTTACTCCTCACCCAGATCAGCGAGTTTTCCTTCATCCTCGCCGCCGTCGCCAAAAAGTCAGGCCTGCCAACAGGTGAGGCCGGTAATCTTCTCGGTCTCGTCGGCGCGATCACAATCACCCTGTCCGCTCTCCTCATCAGCGCACGCGAGCCGATCTTTTCCTTTCTCATGAGACGAAATCTGCTGCGCGCCTTTCCGCCGCCACCGGAAAAACCAGAGGCAGAGACCACATCTCTCTCGAACCACGTCATCGTGATCGGGATGAACACACTCGGACGCGAACTCGTCCGACGCCTCGACGCCCGGGGGGAGACTGTGGTCGCCGCCGATACCGACCCCTTGAAACTACAGGACCTCCCCTGCATCAAGATCCTCGGAGATGCGGAATCTCCCGCCGTCCTGCGGGAAGCGGGACTGGAAACTGCGAAACTTCTCGTCTCGACCATGCACATCGAGTCGACCAACGACCTTCTCGCCTTCCGCTGCCGCGTCGCGGGAGTTCCGGCCGCGATCCATGCCGTAAATCTTCGCGAGGTCACCAACCTGCTCGACATGGAGGTAGCCTACATGATGTCGCCCAAGGTAGACGGCATCCAACTCCAGAACGCGGAACTCAGCCGCCGGGGCATTATCCGAAAATGACCGGTCTCGCCCTGCTCCTGCTCTCCTCTGCGGTCGCCTTCGCGCTAGCGCAGCGCTTTCGTCTCCCGACGATTCCCCTTCTCATTCTCCTCGGATTCGCCATGTCCCGCTGCGGAGTCGAGATCGACCGCGCCGGGTTGAACCAGGTCATCGACGTAGGGCTTGCCTTCCTCGTCTTTGCTGCCGGGATCGAGCTCAACCCCTCACGTTTTGCGTTGCAAACCCGCGCCCTCCTCTGGATTGGACTTCTCCAGTTCGCAGTAACCGCGATCCTCGGTTTCCTGCTCGGTCGTGCCCTCGACTTCGACACGGTTGCCTCCCTCTATCTTGGAATCGGGCTGTCCACCAGCTCCACCCTTGTCGCTTTGCGGCAGCTCTACCGTTCTCCGGGATCGCTGCGGACCTACGGTCGGGTCGTTCTCGGAGTTCTCCTCATCCAGGATATCGTGATGATTCTCTTCATTGTCCTCCTCCCGCGATTCGCCGGGGGAGTAGGAGAAATCACCCCGGGCGTGCTCGGTCTCGCAGTCATGGCCGCCACGGCGACCGTCTTCCAGCGTTATCTACCGAAGCTTCTCACCAAAAATCGCCTTCCCGACGAGGAAACAATGCTGCTCTGCACCCTCGCGATCCTCTTTCTCTTTTCCGGATTCTCCCACTGGATGAACATCAGCTTCATCGCCGGTGGCTTTGCGGCAGGCTTCGCCCTCTCAGGCTTTCCCGTCAGTGGGGAAGCCCGAGGCGTAATCAGTTCGCTCAATACGTTCTTCGTGGCGCTCTTTTTCAGCGCCCTTGGAGCCCAGGTCGAGCACCCTGACATGGCCACGTTCGTAAAGAGTCTCGCCTTCGCCGGAATTGTCCTCATTGCCACCCCCGTCGTCGTCACTATCATCGCCGAGTGGAAGGCAAACCTCTCTTCGCGTAATGCGATCACCGCAGGACTGCTTCTGGCTCAGACGAGTGAGTTTTCCGTCATTCTCGCCGTATACGGGCAAAGGCTCGGTCAGATCGGAGAGGAGACAGTTTCCATCATCGCTCTCGTCGCCGTCATCTCAATGACCCTAACACCGTTTCTCGCAACAGACTCGGTGGCACGCCGGCTCCTCCATCTCCATCCACTTCGTCGTCTCATGAAGACCGACTCGCAGCTAAGCGACCACGTCGTTGTCCTCGGATACGGATCAGCAGGACGCTGGATTATCCGCCCCCTCCTCGCCAGCGGCCAGCGCATCGTCATCGTCGATCAGGACCCCCACGTCATCGCTCAACTGCGCAGGGAAGGCCATATCTGCATACGCGGAGACGCCTCGGATGAGAAGGTCCTACTCCAGGCCGGTGCGGACAAAGCCCGCTTCATCCTCGTCTCCCTCCATCAGGTAGCCGAAGTGGTGAAGGTGATCGAACACGTCTCCTCCAGCGTGCCCGTCTTTGCCCGCGTCTTCGAAGAAGCTTCCGCGAAGAAGGTCGAAGAGAGCGGCGGCATTCCGATTCTCAACTCCACCGCAGCCGCCGACCGGTTCATGGAATGGTTTGAACTTCAGATGAAGGAGGGGGATTCCCGGCAACAAAACGGTAAACCAGGTTCGACGGGGTGAAAATGCGCGCCTCCCTCACTCCGGCTCCGTGATCGCGAGGCGGCGGTTTTACTCTTCGGTGGCACCCTCGAGGAAACTGTCATTGCCGCGTCCCAAAAGGGTAGCAACCCCTCAAATCGCCAGCGCGTTCTCCGCGTCGCCGAAGCGGTCCACCCGCACGCCCATGCGGTCCATGAGGGCGAGGTGGAGACGGCAGAGTTTGCGGTTCGGGTCGGCGCTGAGGTCGTAGGCCTGCCCGCCTTTGATGGTGCCGCCTCCGCCTCCGGCGAGGACGACGGGGAGCTGCTTGGAGTCGTGGGCGTTCCCGTCCATGAGGCTGCTCGTGAGCAGGATCATGCTGTTGTCGAGGAGAGAGCGCTCGCCTTCGTTCGTCGCCGCCATTTTCTGAAGGAACTCGGACCAGAGTTTCACCTGGAATTCGTTCACTTTCTGATAATGGGCGAGACGGGTCTCGTCGTTAGCGTGGTGGGAAAGTTCGTGGATGCCCGAGCTGACCCCGTCGAGACTGGGGAAGCGCATGTTCGACAAGTCGTTGTTGAGCATGAAGGTCGCGACGCGGGTGCGGTCCATCTGGTAGGCGAGGAGGAGGATGTCGAACATGATCCGGAGATGGTCCTCGGAGCTGGCGGGAATGCCCGCCTCGGGACGTCCGAGGGTGGGAGTCTTCACACTCGGCTGCCAGCCCTGGCCGCCGGTTTCCGCCTGACTGATTTTCTCAGCCTGCTCGACGCGCAGTTCGATCTCGCGGACGGAGGTGAGATACTCGTCGAGCTTCTGACTGTCGCGCTGGCTGAGGCGGGTGCGGAGACCTTTGGCATCTCCGAGGACGAGGTCGAGGATGCTTTTGTCACGCTTGCGTTTGCTGCCGTCGTCGAAAAGCTGGTCAAAGGCCTGCTGAGGGAAGATCTCTTTCGGCGCGGGCGTCGTGGGAGTGCTCCACGAAATGTAGGCGGAGTAGATCGAGGTGAAACCCGAGTCGGTCGCGTAGCTGGGGCGCTCGGTCCCGAGGACGATGCTCGGCACGGGTGTGTTGCGTCCGGCATGGGCGGCGACGATCTGATCCATCGTCGTGCCGACCTCGACATCGGTCGTGGTCTTTTTCACGCGCAGCCCGCAGAGCACGTTCATTTTCGGGTAGTGGCCGCCCTCGCCCTCGATCGTGGTGGGGTTCCAGAGTCCGGTGAATACGGCGACCTGATTTTTAATCGGCTCAAGCGGACGCAGCGAATTGGCGAACTCGATCCCGTTGGATCCCATCTTCGCCCCCCAGTGGTGAGGGTTGACCCCGTTGCCGGTGAAGCACACGCCAAGACGGCGCGGCGCGACATTCTGCTTGGGTGTCTCGGCACCGAAGACAGAGACAGATTCGAGCCAGGGCAGCCCGAGGGCAACGCCGGTTCCGCGGAGAAATTTACGTCGGGTGGTGTTCATGGGGAGGAAGGAATTCAGGAGTTGAGGCGTTGAGGCTTTCAGGCTTTCAGGCGTTCAGGGATTTGCTGCTAGGGCGGGGGCTTCGTTGCGGCGGTTGAGGAACTGGCGGCTCGTGACGATGTCAGTGACGATGGCGGAGACGGCTCCGTTGTTCTTTTTGAGGGAGTCCTGCATTTTCGCGAGGAGGTCTTTGTCACTTGGAAGGACGGAACGCCCGAGGGCATAACCGAGGAGCTTGCGGCTGAAGTGACCGGTGAACTGGGCGTCGTTCGCGGCGAGGTATTGGCGCAGGCCGTCCATCCCTTTGAAGGTGGTGCCGTCGCGGAGCACTCCGGTGTCATCGATAACACCGCCGCTCTCGTCGGCGGGGCGGAATCGGCCTATGGGGTCAAAGGATTCGAGGGCAAACCCGAGCGGGTCGATGCGGTCGTGGCAGACGGCGCAGGCCTGGTCTTTGGCGTGCTGCTTGAGCGCTTCGCGCAGCGACGCGGGTTTGGTCGTGTTCTCGTCGATTTCGGGCACATTCGGCGGAGGCGGCGGGGAGGAATGCCCGAGGACGACGGCGTAAAGGTACTCTCCGCGAATCACCGGACTGGTGCGGTGCGGTCGTGAGGTCTTTGTCAGGACCGCGCCCATTCCGAGGAGTCCGCCGCGATGATGATCAGAGACCTTGACCTCGCGGAACTCGCCGCCGCTCACGCCGGGAACTCCGTAAAATTTGGCGAGACGCTCATTGATAAAGGAAGTGTCGCCGGCAACGACATCCATCACTTTCCTGTCCTCGCGGAAGAGCCGCGCGAAATACTCGACGACTTCGCGGTGCATGTCGGCGCGAAGCTCGGGGGTCATCTCGGGGAACTTTTTCAGATCGACACCGTCGTGTTCGAGGAAGCCGCCGAACTTCAGCCACTGCCCGGCAAACTCGTGGGCGAGGGCCGAGGACCGCGAGTCTTTCATCATGCGTTTGGCCTGGGCGGCGAGGACTTCGGGCTTGAGGAGACTGCCGTTTTCGGCGGCCTTGCGCAGTTCCCCGTCGGGGATGGAAGCCCAAAGGAAATAGCTGAGACGCGAGGCAATCTCCCAGGCCGAGAGCGATACGTCGCCGCCGGATGGTGCATTTGTCAGGGTGTCCGGGGCGGGCAGAGTCTCGGCTTTGAACAGGAAATGCGGCGAGACGAGCGCCAGCACGATGCCCTCGCGCACGGCCGACTCGCGGTCGAGCCCCTGCGTGACGCGCTCGCGGTAGAAGGCGGAGAGCGTTTCTTTTTCTGCGTCCGCAAGCGGACGCCGCCAGGCCTTCGCGGCGAACTGATGGAGGTGCCAGATCATGGCTCCGTCGAACTCGCCCTTTTGCTGATCGTTGAGCTGTCTCGGACCGGCGAGACGCCAGTCTTTTTTCATCGCCGTGAGGGTCGCCCTGTCTTTTTCGCCGAGGACTTTGCCGAGCTGTTCGTCGCTGAAGTAGTAGACGGTGTAGCCGGGAGTAGTGCGATTGAGATTGCGGGCGACCTGCTCGAGACGGCGTTCCATCATGTCCGGAAAGGCGACTTTCATGACATTGAAGTCACCCATCGTATTCCTCGCCGCCTCGGTCTGGATCTTCCAGATCGTGAGCACGCCAGGGATGATTTTCGTGACATCGCGCGGCGTTTCGGCGGTTGCGGTCCACTGGATCGTGGCCCGATCGACTTCAGGGTTTTCGTAATCGAGTTTCGTCTCGGCACGCAGCGAGACCGCACCGGGAGGCAGGGGCAGGGTGATGACCTTCGGCGCGGCGACGGCGAGGATCTGCGGCTCGATCTTGCGGTCAGGCAGGGGATGTTTACCGAAAAGGGCGCGGGTCGATTCGAGCGAGGCGAGTTTTTTCTTCAGCTCTTCGAGGTTCGCGGGCGCGGGATGCACCGCGATCTGCGGTTTCAGCTCGCCGATGGTTTTCTCGAGCCAGTTGAAGTAATTCACGCCGCCTTTCTCGAGTTTGACATCGATCTTCGTGACGAGGGCGATGTCGCCGGCGTTGCCGTCGCCGAGATCGCCGAAGCAGAGGTGAACCTGGCTTTTGCCTTTCACCTGGGCGTCCATGTTGTAGGGACGGATCCCGTCGGAGTCCTGCTGGCGACGCTGCACCCCGCTGCCGGGCTTTTGCGGATTGTTCCACGAGAGCAGGTCTGCCGCGATCTGCGCGATTCGCCCGGTCACGGCGGCGGGCACTTCGTTCGGCTTCGCCGCATCGGGCGCGGGCAGCTCGCGCCAGGGCTCACGGACGAGGTCGAGGAAGCGCGACTTGGGCTCGGGCTTGGTGACGAGGTTCCACCAGTTCTGGAGGAAGGGCAGCTTCAACCCGGTCTCTTTGGCGAGGGCTTCGAGCGGCGTTTTAAAATGCTGATGTTTCCAGCAGGCGAGGAGGTAGTCGCCCTCGCGCATGTCGTCGAAGTCGCCGGGCAGGTGCGGGGCTGCTTTTTGCTGATACCAGACGTAGAGCCCCTGCTCGGCGTGGGCCTTGAACTGCTCGGGTCCGCGGAGACCGATGCGGCCCTCGTTAAAAATGATCCCGGTGCCGGGCATGATCGTGGCGTGGTCGGCGAGCTGCCGGGCCGCGCTGAAATACTTGTCGAGCGCGGCGGGGCTCATGAAGAGGACGTCGCCGGTGTTGGAGAATCCCTCCCCGCCGCCGCCATCGGTCTGGAACTCCTTCGCGAGGCCGTAATCCCGCCCCGTGAGGTCGCGGATGGAGCGGTCGTATTCCCCGTTCGTGAGCCGCCGCATCGTGACCGGACCGGGATCACCGGCGTTCGTCGAGGCGAGCACGTCGAGGGAATGATTGACCCAGGAGACGATCGTTTTTTCCTCGGCCTCCTCGAGCGGCTCGGACTTCCGCGGCGGCATCTCCCCGTTCTCGATCGTGTCGAGGACGCGGTGCCAGAGCTCGAATTCCTCTTCCATCTTCGGGTCCGCCGCGAGGATCTTCAGATCGACCTCGCCTTTGACGTCCTCCCCGCCGTGGCAGGAGTAGCATTTTGCCTTTAGCATCGGCTCGACAGACTTCCAGTCGGGCACCGGATCGTTGGCCGCGGCCGGCAGGGCAGCGAGAAAAAGGATGCCCGGGAGGAGCGTCTGGAGAATTCGGGACATGAAGAAAAAGGAAGAGGGGACGGATCGTAAATTCCTACATCTTCAAGTTAGTCCCTCCCTTTCCTTTTCCAAACGTCCTCGAGGGCGTGATGGCGTAATCATTTTACCGCTTCAGGCATCGATCTGCGGCGTGGGTAAAACGCCGAAGCCATCAACAGGGAGGGCGACTTGAGCCTTGAAATTTCACTGCGTAGACCGGATGCTGACCTCGTCGGGGCCAGTAGATCCGGCGCCTCCTCTCTCGACCTCAATGAAACCCGCCCTCCTCTCACTGCTGTCGCTCTTTTTCCTGAGCGCCTGCCAGGTGCCGTCTTCGATCTCGAAGTCCACGGCGACGATGCCCCTGGGGAGTGAGCTGAAAGTCGCCCTGCCGCCGCTCATCGTCGGTCTCGAAGCCCCGACATGGGAAGACGTGCAACCGGTCGAGGAAAACGCACCGAGCTGGAGCAAGCCAGTCAATGACACCTACACCCGCGTCTCGACGGGCCGTAAGGTGGTCGCGATCACCTTTGACGACGGACCCCACCCGGAGAATACGCCGCGCCTCCTCGACATGCTCAAAGAGCGCAGGATCAAGGCGACCTTCTACGTCGTGGGCAACATGGTGAAATACAGCCCCCAGCTGATCCGCCGCATGATCGCCGAAGGCCACGAAATCGGGAACCACACCGTCACCCACGGCAATCTCGCCCGCATGTCAGACGATGCGCTGCGTAAAGAACTGCAAGCCGCCCACGACCAGATCATCGCCGAGACGGGGGTGACGCCGCGCACCATGCGGCCTCCCGGCGGCGCGATCAAAAAGAGCCAGAAGGAACTGATGCTGAGGGAATTCGGCTACCCGACGATCCTCTGGTCGGTCGATCCCGAAGACTGGAAACGTCCCGGACCCGCCGTGGTCACGAGCCGCCTCGTCAATGGTGCCAGTCCCGGCGGCATCCTCCTCGTGCACGATCTCCACAAGCCCACGGTCGATGCGATGCCCTCGACTCTTGACCAGCTCCTCGCCCAGGGCTACGAGTTCGTCACCGTGACCGAGTTGATCGAACTCGATGAGCAGGTAAGTGACTGAAACAAAATCAGATGAGCACGGATCCGGCATGGTTTTATGAAAGCAACGGTGAGCGGGTCGGACCCGTCTCTGCCGATGAAATCCTCACCCATCACCGCAACGGCAGGATCCGGGAGGAGACGCTCGTCTGGCGCGACGGCCTCGGAAACTGGATCCCCTTTTCAGCGAGCGAGTTGGCCAGCGCAGGGCCGCCGCAGGTTCCCGCAAGACCCCCTTTGCCCGCCGCTGGACCGCCTCCGATGCACGCCGGCATCACGCCCTTTGTGCCCCGCGCCGCCGCGCTACGGCCCGGATTTCAACCGCAACTGCGATCCAGCTTCGGACGGGCGTGGACTCTCCTGACCGCAAACTTCTGGCCTATCGTCGGCTGTTTCACCCTGACGACGCTGATCCTCTCGGTCGCCTCGCAGTTTTTTATCCCGATCTTTTTTCTGACCTATCCTCTCATGGCGGGTCTTTACTGGTATCTGCTGGGCAAGGTGCGGGGGCATACGGCCACGGTGGAAATGCTCTTCGAGGGCTTCCGGCGCCAGTTCGGGCCGCTCGCGATCGTCAATCTCATCATCGTCGGTATCTCCATGGTCGCGATGATCGTGCTCATGATCGTCATTGCCGCTGGCGGAGTCTTTATGGCGGGTGGCCTTTCGGCTCTCGAAGGCAATATTGAGAATCCGGCCGCTTTCACCGCCCTGTTCGGCGGGTTTTTCATTCTCATCTTTCTCTTCTCCCTCCCGCTCATGATTCTCAATCTGGTAGGGACTTTCGCCAGCATCCTCATCCTCGACTGCGACCTTCAGGCGAAAGAGTCCATGTCCCTCGCGTGGGTCGCGATCAGGCCTTTTCTCTTCAAATTCCTGATTTTCATGGTGGCGACAGCCTTTCTCTCAATGGCGGGGGCGGTCGTTTTCTTCATCGGCATGCTCGTAACCGGCGCCTGGGCCTCCGCTGCTCTCGTCTACCTCTACGAAGATGCCTTCGGGGACGACAGACCGGCTTAACCGAGGATGGCGTAACGCAGCCCGATCACAAAAATCAGCAGAAACACGAAGGCCTTTAACGCCGACCGGGGAAGCCGGTCGAGGGTCAATTTTCCCAGCCACACCGCGAGGATAGAGGCCGGGAGGGACCATGCCACGAGAGTCAAAAGGGGGGCTTTGTATTCCCCTGCCTGCATCATGAGCAGATTTCGCACGAGCCCGCCGGAGAGGAAGACGGTCTGCAGGATCGCGACGGTCTCGACCTTCGACCAGCGCATCGAGTAGGCATAGACGACCACAGGCGGACCGCCGACATTAAACGCTCCGGCGAGGATGCCGCCGATGAGGCCGAAGACCGACCCGCTGCGCTCCGGAATCTTCAGCGCGACAAAACGTTTCTGAAGGAACTCGGCCATTGCGATCCCCATCAGAACGACGCCGAGCAGTCGCACGACCCACTCACCGTCGAGGGCCCTGAGTCCATAATATCCGACCGGTATCCCGAGCGCCATCCCGAGACTGAGCGGGATCGCATGCCGCCACGAAAATCCCGCGCGATTGGCGAAGATCACAAAGAGATTTACCCCGAAACTCGCGATCGCGACGAAGGCGATCGCCTCTCCCACGGGCAGGACGAGCGGCACCAGCGCCATACAGACGAGGGCCAGCCCGAAGCCCGTGGCCGACTGCAGGTAGGCGGCAGCAAACAAAATCGCAGCGACCGATAGGGTCACCAATGCCGGTGTGGTCACGTCCATGGCTCGTCAGGGAACGGGGACTTCTTTCTCGATCCCAAGGCTCAGGGCCGAGGGCTCGAGTGGTTCCCCCGCAGGCGCGGCGGCGAGTTGATCGTCGCGGCGATGCCGCCACGAGAGGATCGTCTTCTCCCCGTCGAGCCGTCCCTGGGACGTGTCTCCATAGCCGACCCCGGTATCGAGCGCGGGCGCACGGCGAAGTTCGAAATGGAGATGGGCGAGGTAGCGACCCTTCGCCGATCCGATCGTGCCGATGACGTCCCCGCGCCGGACCTGCCCGCCGACGGGAACCCGAATCGCATCGAGATGCCCGTAGACGCTCTCAACTATTTCCCCCTCCCCCGTCTCGTGGAGCAGCATCACGACATTGCCCCAGCCCGGAGACGGAGCGCCCGCAAAGATGACCTGTCCATCCGCGACGGCAAAGACGGGGTCGCCGAGGTCCGAGTCCTGTCCGCCGATGCCGTTGAAATCATCGCCGAGATGGCGGTTTTCCTGAAAAGGCTGTGCATTGTAAGTCAGGGCGCCGTGCTCGCTGCCGACAGGAAGATCAAAGGAGGTCGCCGTCGGGGCGAGGACGAGCTCAATCGGTGAGAGCACCGCAAAAGCGGGGTCAAAGAGCGCCTCTTCCGTCGCACGGAGGAGACCGATCCTCGCGGATTCGTGGCCTTCGTCCGATCCGCGCGGCCCCATTTTGCCCGCGCGGAGGGAAATTAAAATCAGCATCACGACGGCACAAAGAATGAAAAAGAAAGGGAAAACAAAACGGTTCAGCTCCCTGAGATGGGCGCGGAGATCAAAATAGTGGTTAGTTCTCAAATCGTAGGGAATAGAAGGCCGCGGGGGCGATTTGGCAACGGCAGGGAGCAAAAATGACGTTACTGTCCTACTCCCTGCCGATTACTGATGGAGGACGAAAGTATAACACCCTGCCGATTCCGGCTCGATCTCGCCTATGACGGCCGCCCTTTTTCGGGCTGGCAGAGTCAGGCGAGCGACGACGCCGTGCAGGATGTCGTGGAGCGGGCGCTCGCCTCGATCTGCCCTGCGATCACCGGCGTGCAGGGTTCGGGCCGGACCGACGCAGGAGTGTCCGCCCTCGGCCAGGTCGCCCACTTTGATGCGCCCGCCGACTGGCGCATGGACGGCGGAGCCTGGCAACGCGCCCTCAACACGAAACTCCCGCCCGCCGTCCGGGTGATGCGCTGCGGAGCAATAGACCCGCGCTTTCACGCCCGCTTTTCCGCCCTCGCCAAAACCTACTGCTACGAGATCGCCACCGGCGAAGTCCTCCCACCCCTGCAACACGGACTCGCCTGGCACCAGCGCGGCCTCGGTGCGGAAGACGATCTCGCCACCGTCCTCGCGCTCTACGAGGGCACCCACGATTTCGGGGCCTTTTCCGCGAAGCGACACGATGGGAAAGACGAAGGACGCGACAACGTCAGAACGATCACCACCGCCCGCGTCATCGCGACGAAGGATGAATCCCTCCTCATTGAAATACGCGGAAACGGCTTTCTTTATAAAATGGTCCGTTTTCTTGTCGGCTCGGCAGTGTATTGTGTGAAGGGTAGAATCTCCCTTGAGGAAATGAGTCGTTTGCTGGAAGGCCGCGCCGGGGACGTCAGAGCACCCTACTGTGCGCCCGCCGACGGACTCACCCTCGCGGGCGTGCACTACCCCGAAGAGTTCGAGAGGTATTGACTGCGAGACTGTTGCCATGGCTTTGTTTTTCAAGAAATCGGGAATCGGGGAAAACCGCATCGAGAACTCGGGGCGGTGGCCGGTGCGGCTCACCCTCTTCCAGCTCATCGACGACTACGAATTCCCCGCGACGAATTTCCCCGAGATCTTCTTTGTAGAGGAAGGAAATTTTCTCCACGTGACCGATGCCGGCACCCAGGCGATCCGCGAGGGCGCGGCGATCATGGTCAATCCCGGGCTCCGCCACACCGTGAAGCAGCCCGACGAAGTCGTGCTCACCCGCTTACGCTTCCTCCCCGAGTGGCTCACCCGCGAATACGAGATCATTGCCAACACCACGAACGTGCTCTCGCTCTTTTTTGATCAGTCGTGGTTCCGCTTCCCCCGCGACGAGAATCTCCACGTCTTCACCACCCGCGGCGACGGCACCGTCCGCATCCGCGCCGAGCTCGAATACCTGCGCGATCTCCTCAGGGAAAGACGCCAGCTCGAGCCTGTCACCCGCGTTGCTGTGCTCAAGCTGATGATGCTCCTCGCCGACGAACACCACCGCTTCTGGCGCGGGGTCTCCGAAGTCGAGATGTTGCCCGAGGCCAAGCACGCCCTCGATCAGATCGAGTCCTGCGTCCTCCGCGCCGCCCCCTTCGAGGCAGGCAAGATGCCCCGTGGCGGATTCGAAAAACGCGCCATCGACAAGGCCTTCGGGGATCTCACCGGCATGAGCATGCCCGATTACGCGCGGCGCCGCCGCATCTTCCACGCCGCCTCTCGCCTCCTCACCGGCACTGCCGAGCCGCGCCGCATCTCCAAGGACCTCGGTTTCACAACCACGGCCGAGTTCGGGAAACAGTTCGAAGCCGTCTTCGACATCACTCCCGCCGTCTATCGCCGGAAGTTCGGCGTCCCCCTCGAGCCGAAGGCCGCCGCGCTGCCAAACGAGGAAAAGGGATGACCCCCCGGGTCACCGCCCGATCCCGCGCTTCCAAACTACGGCTTGATCATTGGCGTCCCGCCATGTTCCTTGCCAACCCATTTGCCCCCTTTTTTTGCCAGGCCATGAAATCACCCGCCGAACAGCTCCAGCTCCTCACCCGTGGAACCGCCCAGATCATCAGCGAGAAAGAGCTGCTGAAAAAACTCGAGCGCGGCACGCCTCTGCGGGCCAAGCTCGGCGTCGACCCGACCTCGCCCGACCTCCATCTCGGCCACAGCGTCGTCCTCGAAAAGCTGCGCCAGTTCCAGGAGCTCGGCCACCAGGCCGTCCTCATCATCGGCGACTTCACCGCGCAGATCGGCGATCCCACGGGACGCTCAAAAACCCGCCCGCCCCTCTCCCGCGAGGCCATTCTCTCCAATGCGGAGACCTACACCGAGCAGGCCTTCCGCATCCTCGACAGAGAGAAAACCGAAGTCGTCTTCAACGGCGAGTGGTTCAACAAAATGTCCTTCTCCGACGTGATCCAGCTCAATGCCCGCGTCACGATGCAGCAGATGCTCCAGCGCGAGGATTTCAAAAACCGCATCGCGAACGATCAGGAAGTCCGCCTCCACGAGATCCAGTACCCCATCGTGCAGGGCTGGGACTCGGTCGAAGTCCGTGCCGACGTCGAGCTCGGCGGAACCGATCAGCTCTTTAACATCCTCGTCGGACGCGACATGCAGAAGACCGAAGGGATGGAGCCCCAGGTCGTGATGTGCCTGCCCATCCTCGAAGGCCTCGACGGTGTTCAGAAAATGAGCAAGAGCCTCAACAACTACGTCGGCATCTCCGAAGCGCCCCGCGAGATGTTCGGCAAGCTCATGAGCATCTCCGACGAGCTCATGGCCCGCTACTCGCTCCTCCTCATGGGTGAGGAAATCGACTCCACGATCCACCCGATGGAGGCGAAAAAATCCCTCGCCGCTGCCCTCGTGACCCGCTACTACACGACAGACGAAGCCGCCGCCGCCCGCGACAACTGGGAGGCCATGTTCAGCCGCAAAGACCTCGACGCTGCGGACCTTCCCGATTTCGCGATCGGTGAGCGACGCGACCTCGTCGGAGTCGTCACCGAAGTCTACGAAACCATTTTTAGCAGCCCGAAGTCCGGCTCCGACGTGCGCCGCCTCATCCAGCAGGGCAGCGTGCAGCTCGACGGCGAAAAACTCACCGACCCCAGAGCAGAGCCTGCCTGGGCAAGAGGCCAGGTTTTGAAAGTGGATAAGAAACGCAGCGTGCGGATTGCGTGAGATCACATCCCACCGGCCTTGTCGAGCTTTTAAAAATCGCTTTTAACATTGCCTCCTCCTCTTTTTCATCCAATCATCGGAAAGGATCCATTTCGGACCGATTAGAGATGAAGGAGATTCTCAGAGCATTTCCCCGGGTCATGGGCATCGTCAATATCAACGACGATTCCTTCTCCGGAGACGGCACTCTCGACATCGGGAAAGCTCTCGGGCAGGCCCTCAAGATGGCCGAAGACGGGGCCGACATCATCGACGTCGGGGCCGAGAGTGCGCGCACGAACCGCAACGCGATCGGCATTTCGGAAGAAATCGGGCGCCTCCTCCCCTTCATTGACGGCTTCGAGACACTCTGCGCCGAGACGGGACCGCGCGACGGCTATCAGATCTGGCCGCCGCTCCTCTCAATCAACACCTGGAGACCCGAGATCGTCGAGGCAGTCCTCAAAACCGGGCGAGTCGACATCATCAACGACATCGGCGGACTCGTCGATGACACGAATGCTCGGCTCTGTTTCGAGTTCAATGCCGCGCTCCTCATCATGCATACGGTGGGCGAGCCGAAGGTCCCTCACACCAGTCAGCACTACCACGACATCTGGGAGGCGATGGAGACCTTCTTCGACGACCGCCTCGCCCGCGCCCGAGCGATCGGGCTGAGCGACGACCAGATCATCCTCGACCCGGGGATCGATTTCGCGAAGCAATGCGCCGACAATCTCGCGGTCTACCGTGAGTTCGAACGACTCCATCACCACGACCTGCCCCTCCTCCTCCCCATCTCGCGCAAGACGGTCATCGGTGAGGTCCTCGGCATCACTTCCCCGGCCGAGCGCGATGCCGGGACGATTGCCTGCCTCGTCCGCGGCCTCGTCGCGCGGGCGAACATCTTCCGCGTCCACCACGTCAAAGCGGTCGCCGACAGCGTGCGCGTCATCGCCGCGATCCGGGGCGATTTCAGTCACGGCTATTCTCACTCGTCGGCATCACCTTCCTCAGCTTCGAGGGGCGGTTGATACTCGAGCTTTTCGTTTTCGATGAGGGAAAGTTCGACTTCCCCGGTCTCGATATTTTCAAAAAGAAAACCGAGGTAATGGAGAGGTCGTTCGATGGCGAATTCGGCGAGCGTTTTGCCCCCGTACTCGATCCGAATCTCATCCTCAAGGGCAACCTTGCGCTTGTGCGCCTGACGCGGAACCAGGCTCACCCGATCACCCGAGACTTCGAGGCCGACGCTCGGCTCACGCAGCAGGGAGATGAGACTGAGCCGCGGACCGACCGCGTCGGACTCCACGAGAACGTTGAAACGCAATTTCACCTCTTCGCTGCCGTCGCGATAGACCTTCACTTCATCGTAGCAGATGATGGCCACAGTGCTGTCTGCCTCCATCGTGATATCACCGGTAACTTCGGCGGGCTTTGCAGCCGCGTTGGAAAGAGTGAAAGAGTAACTCCCCGGCTTGATCGCGAGAACGCCCGAGCTGCCTCCCGGCCTTACCGGCTCACCTCCGTTCAGCGCAAAAGTGCCGAGCTCGATGAAGGTGTGACTCTTCAGCCCGACGAGATTTACGACATTCAAAAAACCGGCCGTGGCCGCTTCGGGAGCCTCCCGGGCGAGGACGTGATATGTTCCTGTCAGGACAATCGAAAGAAAAAGAAAATGCGTTTTCATCGTTTATAAATCGCGGGACGAAATCAGTTCGAGACGGCTGCATTCCACCTCACCGTCCACCGCGTGAAGGGGACGGAGGAAGACTTCGTGGACGCGACGGCTGCGACCGGTGACCTCGCCGGTCTCGTGGTGATAGATCTCCGCACTGGTGAAGATACGGAAATGGCGGCTCGACATTGTCGTCGTATTGAGGAGCCGCGCAAAAGTCTCCTCGGCCTCGGCGTCATTGTGATGATCGGGCAGGGCGTCGTGTCGGTCGATCAGGCCCGAGAGGACGCGAGCGAGGTGGGACGGGCTGTAAAAAGGCCGCGCTTTCATCAGGCCCACCGCGATCATCGGGATAGATTCGGGCCGCAGACCGCTCTGCAAGGTTCCGGTGTCACCCTCGCGGGAGTAGACGGGCGTATCGAATCTGTCCTCCTCGAGCCGAATGTCAGAGGAGACAAACGGACCCCGCAAGAGGGCCTCGATTTCAAATGCGGTCGGCGCCGTGTTCACATTAAGATGGCCATCGATGAGGGCGAATTGACCCTGCGCATGGAGATCGCTATCGTAGAGGGCTGCATAGGGTTGAGCGCCCGACTCAAGAGGGCCTGAGGCAGCCGCCGGAGGCTGATGATCCCGCGGATCATAGGTTGCGTGGAGATCGATCCCGCTCTCTGCCGCGAGATTTGTTCCGGTAAATCCGGTGTGAAAAAGATCGAGCCACTGGCTCGCCCGCATCCCGGGCCGGTCGAAGAGGGCATGCTCGGGCCGACCGATGCGCAGGGTATTGCCGCCGCCCCACATTTTACCGGGGACGGAACCTGCAGGGAGATTTTTTAGAGTGGTGTTGCGGTAATTTTCAAATCGCTGCGCGTTCTGCGTTAGAATCGTCGGGGGGCCCGGGGTCCACATCACGGGATCGTGCAGATTCCCCAACTCGGTCACGGAAAAATACCGCCCGAGATTCGAGATCCGCCATGGAGCGAAGGCTCCGTCATCATCTGTCCATGGAGGATTGAAGGTATCGGGCAGTTCTGTGTCATCGGCCGGGTAATTGGGGCCGTGTGCCTTGTCGTAGCCACGGTCGGGCCAATCGCGAACTCTCGTCTGATCCTTGAACCAGTCGGGCCGTCCCGCATTGACCTTTGAGTGGTCGTAGTTCCGCGTGCCCGGCGATCCTTTCAGCCGATACTGCAAGTCCTCGGCGGTCGCCCGTGAGTAGTAGGGCATCCACGGATCCCCGAGATGGGAACCGTCCCCCGCATTGAATCCGTAGGCTTTTGCGGCCATGTTAGGAGTCGCTAGCCGCATGAATGACTGTCCCGAACTGATGACTCCGGCCCGCCGGGCGAAGAAAAACCCATGGCGGGCAGCCGTCGCGGGATCAGCTGAATCGAACCGCCCGCAGGTATCGACGAGATCAGCCCCGAGATAGAATTCGTAGTTCGCCCGCACCGAAACATTCGTGACGCCCCGGAGATCCTGTATCACCGGGAAGGCAATGGGCGATGACGGATCCCGGGGAATAGGGACTTTCCACATGATCTTGCCGAAGCTGAGAACCTTGTAACCATTCGGCGGAACCGATACGGTCAGGCCGCCCGTGTCCGGAAACGATTCATCGAGCCCGCGATGGGCCTCGAGAATCTCATGCCAGCTGCCGTTCGCCCTGAAGCGGATCCGCTCGAGAAAACTGAACCTCAGGCGTATCTGCTCCATCTTCGCCTCGCGGTTCGAGGGATTCCAGAGCTCAACGTAGGGCACCGCCTCGAAGACGATCAGGTATTGGCTCCCGGCGAGTTCGTATCCGACATATTTGAACTTCACAAAAAACTCATTCACCGGGCAATAGCTATCCACCCCGCGAAAGACTCTCGAACCGGCATTCAGGGTGTTCGCTGGCAGAGCAGGCAGGCTATCCCTGTCTGCGTAGTCGATCGCATTGGCCGCGAGCGTCGCGAGGTAGTCCTCGTCATCAGGGAAACCGCCGCGACGCTCCTTAAATTTCGGCAGGTTGCGTTCGACGATCACGGCGAGCCCGAGATCGCGATTCGCGACGAGCGTGTTGAGGTTGTAGCGCGGCTTCCCCTCATCGGCGTAGCCGTGAGAAAAGGGAATAAGAGGGCGGCGGCGATAGGGCTGGAGCCCGCTCGCGAATCGCCCGGGCTCGTGATGGCCGACGGACCCCTGATCGACCGGACCGCTCGCAAAAAGATAGCGCCGCGAGAGTTTTTGCAGCGCTCCGGCATAGGGATGCTTTGCCGCAGAAAGAGCGGCGGTTCTCCACGGCACGAGGGCGATCTCACGCGTCGAGAGTCCCGGCGCGACCTGATCGAGGAGACTCTGACCGCGAAACACGGTCGGGAACTGGTAAAACAAATCGGGTTCCCCTTCGAGCGGATACCGCCCCGTTTGCCCTCCCTTCGGACCTGTCCGGGCGCGCCGCGAATCGAAAGGACCGTAGCCATATCGAATCGGATCCCGCGCCAGCTCGCCGTCGGCAGACCGGTAGTGATCCGTCCACGCCCCGACGACATCGAGATTCGGATAGCCTTCGAGATCCTCAATCCAATAGGCGTAGCGGGTCCGGTATGGGGAATCTCCGGGGTCTCCGAGGTCTTGAAAAGCGACCGCGGGATACCGATTCTCTTCCACCGTGTTGCCCGACCCGGTAAGATGCGTGAGCGGAAAAGTCCGGATCGCTTTTTCCGCCGCCTCACCCTCGAGGACATCCTCGGGCGGCGCGACGGGAGCATCAAGGAGCGCTGTGGTGTCGCGCGAATCGAGATTGGGGAGGGAGCCTCGCCTTTCACCGCCCCCACTAAAAAGAGCCGCGTGAGTCACCCCGTCCCCGTCTGGAGTAGAGAGGTAGGTGTAGCGCGTCGGTTTTCCGTCCCCTCCGGGACGTGTCACGACGCTGACGAGATAGCGATCATTCGCGGTGAGTCGGCGCAGCAACGCCCCCGCCTCGGCGAAGGCCGCCTTTTCCCCGAGATCGGCGCGAGCCAGCGAGACGGTCGCGCTGCTCACCGTCGCCTCCTGCCGCGTGATCGCATAGTAGCTGATCACAAGGAGCGAGATCGCCGTGACGAGGATCAGCGTCATGATGAGGGCCGCGCCGGAACGCTGATCTGGGCGGGACCTCTTCATCGCGTGCGGGGCGGGAGCGGGATCCGAAAATGACGGGTCTGCATCTCGCGCTCAAGGAACTGTCGCCGGGAAGACCAGCTCCCAGGATCTGTCGCCGCGAAATCGATGATCCAGTCTTCGGGGTTTGTCAGGGTGAGGGCCGCCTTTTCATTGATCGTCGCGATCGTCATCTCGATGAAGTCGGGGGTCACGAGGACGGGCCATTCATCCCCGCCCGCGAGCCCGAGGTGTTCGTTCAAGGCAGCGGCATCCATCAGTTCGGATCTCCCGTCGGCGAGGGTGACACGAAGACGCGGCACCAGTTCGAACTTCACGACATGATCGCAGACCGCCTCGTCGGGAAAGACCGAATCGTGCACGGGGCTGTCGGGATCGGTCCAGTCATCGGCCGTGCCTCGATACGGCTGATAGGTCGGCGGGGGCGCGGTCAGCCATTCACGGACCGGATTCGCTGGCCAGGGCTGAGTCGCCGCGACCGGAGACATCGTCGTGCGTCCGGCGAAACGCCGCGCGAGGAGAAAAGGAAGGTCCGCGTTTTCAAATCGTCCGCGTCGCACCGCCGCCAGGTTCTCCTGCCCGGGAGGACGCGCCGCCCCCTGACTCAACTCGTCCCAAATGTCGTTGATCTCGTGCGAAGCATAAAGAATCAGCCCGCCCGCATAGCCGTCACCAGAGACACTCCCACCGCGTCGAAAATGCCGGAAGAGTTTCATTCCCGCAGATACCTCACCGCTCAGCGGCGAATGACGCGCATAGGCGACATAATAACCGGCGATAGCGAGGCCCCCTCCATCGCGATCCGTGGCAAAGGCGATGGAGTCAAAGCCGGTTGAGGCATTTTGAAAACTGCGCGGTTCGGTCATGCCGATGCCGACTTTGCGATTGATCTCAAACGGGAGAAAGATCCGGCCTTCGAAAAAGGCTCGCTGCACCGCGGTTGTACCCTTGGGCAGACGAGGAAGGCGGGCGGGGCGGGAGCCGACCATTGAGGAAAGGTCGCGCTCCAACCACTGGGCCATGAGGCGGGCGCCGGCTTCCTTTTCCGACTTCTCCGCCCCGCTGCGGAATCGTCCCATCGCCACCTCGAGAGTCGATCCGAGGACTACCAGGAGGATTGATAGAATCGCCATCGAGGCAAGCAACTCGACAAGAGTGGAGCCAGTCCGGACCGACCGGAACGAAGGCAGGGTAATGATCCCCACCGTGCTCATGGGTCGGTGAGACGGGTTTGAAACAATTCCGCATGCCTCACTTCCCTTGGCGCGGCGGCCGCGTGCTCCACTGAGAGATCCCATTCGTAAAGACCGGCCTTTGTTTCGTGTGCGGAGAAATGCAGCCTGACGAGATGAAACCCGCCACCGGCGGGATCAACGCCCGTCTCATAGCCTGCCTGTTCGATCTCTCCCAGAAAAAGCCCCTTTTCGTCAAAAAGAAGGTAGGCCGTTTTCATCCCGCCACGGCCCGGCAGGTCGACAGGAAAAGTGCCTCCCCCGGGAAAGTCGATCCGGTAGTGATCTCCCGTCTCGCCAACCCGGGCGCTCGATACCACCATCCGCGCGATGCGGCTCACCGTTTCGCGATCGCGGGAGAGCGCTTCCATCGATCCACCGCCCGCCAGCATTGCGAGCGCAGGCAACATCAGTACCGCGACGATGCCCATGGCGATGGTGACCTCGGACAGAGAAAAAGCAGCAGTGCCCGAAAAACGATGGCGTTTCTTTTTCATCGTCAGTCAGTGAGGATGCGCGACCGCCCTGTGTAAAAACCGATCTCGAGACACTCGCCGCTCGCATAAGTGCCTGTGCCCATGATTCCCGGACGCGTTGCAGTCAGTTCGACCGCGCCGCGCTCCCGCGAATAAAATCCCTCGATCACTCCCAGGTGCAGCGCGTCCGCATCGGAGAACGCGGGGAAGAGAACTCCGCCTTCGGGCCCGAAATGCAGAGACGGCAGCGGCGAGGTGCCTCCATCGCTTCCCGGAGTCGCCGACGGCATCGCGAAGTCGCGTCGCTCCGGCACCTCGAAGAGCGTCCGGAAGGCCGTCCCGCCCGGCACCTCAAAATGTTCACCGAGGCCAAACACCACTCCGGGCGGGAGATTTTTCCATGGCGTGAGTTGCCTCAGCGTGCCCTCCTCGGCACGATCGTCGTCCTCGCCTTCCAGCGTAAAAAGCGCGTAACTGCGATAGGCGCCATCACCGGGAAAAGCGCCGTCGGCAAAGGCCACGACCATCTCCGACCGCGATGCCATCGCCCGCGAACGTGCGTTTTCGAGAAATCCGGAAACCTCGTGAATGGCCGACTTTCTCGAGGGACTGGTCGCGACGAGACCGGGCACTGACAAGGCCAGCAACAGACCGATCACTCCCGATACCACGAGGACTTCCACCAGTGAAAAGCCATCGCGCGCCTGTCGCCCTAAGACAAATGCCGTTTTCGAGCGTGCTGTTCCCGGTGGCGTCATGGACGCAGTTGCATGTGAACGATTTGGCGAGAGTGATGAAAGAGTCAGTTTGGAAAAATCAACCTTTACCGCTTCCCAAAGCAAGAATCGCGCCTGAATCCGTTTCGTCGCATTCACTGCGGAGAAAATCGGCCCTGATTTGTAACTGGCACCCCTGACTAATGCCCTTACAGTCCGCCATGCGCATCCAGGTAGGTAAAGATATCATCGAAATCAAAACCCCGTCCTTCAGCGGAAAGCTTGTTGCGATCGGAATCGCCGCTTTTCTCGGACTCATCGCCGCCGGAGGGTCATTTTACACCATTGAAGTGGAAGAGGCGGGCGTGGTCCTGCGATTCGGCAAACACGTCGATACCGTATCGCCCGGGCTTCATTTCAAGCTCCCCTTCGGGATCGACCAGGTCTACACCGTGCCGATCGCCCGCCAGTTGAAGCAGGAGTTCGGCTTTGGCACCCCCGGAGCATCAAATCCGAATCAATGGACCAACCGCGAAGAGAATGATCTCGAACGCAATATGGTCACCGGTGATCTTAACTCCGTTCTCGTTGACTGGGTCATCCAGTATCGCGTCACCGAGCCCGAAAATTTCCTTTTTAAAGTGCGCGATGCCGACGCCACCCTGCGGTATGCGAGCGAATCCGTAATGCGCCAGGTCGTCGGTGACCGCACCGTAGACGAGGTTATCACGATCGGTCGTCAGGAAATCGAGACAGAGTGCAACACCCGACTCAAGGAACTGGTCAACCTCTACAGCCTCGGGATCACGATCGATCAGGTGCAATTGAAAGATGTCGACCCGCCCGTGCCGGTTCAGGACTCGTTTAACGAAGTGAACAACGCCCAGCAGGAAAAAGAAAAATCCATCAACATCGCCAATGGCGAATACAACCGCGCCGTTCCGAAGGCCAGCGGCGAAGCACAGAAGGTCATCAGCGAGGCCGAAGGCTACGCGACCCAGCGCATCAACGAAGCCGAAGGTGACGCAGCCCGCTTTACCGCTCTCTTCACCGAATATCAAAAGGCTTCAGACGTGACCCGACGCCGCATCTACCTCGAGACGATGGAGGAAGTGATCCCCCGCCTCGGCGGCATGGTGGTGATGGACGAAGGTGCGAATCAGGTCCTGCCCTTCCTCCCGCTCAACCAAATTGCACCCGCTCCCGTGACGGCACCGACGCGCGCTACGATACCCGCCACAGCCCCAGCCCAGCGCTGATCTGACCGAGCCCCCTTTAACCAACACTTTCCCATGAAAAAATCAGGATTCGGCTGCCTTGTCGCCATCACTCTCTTCGTCTTTCTTCTCATCGCCTCGGGCGCGATTTACACCGTCAAGGAAACCGATCAGGTCATCGTGACCCAGTTCGGTAAACTCGTCGGCGAACCGGTCATTGAACCCGGACTTAAGTTCAAAATCCCCTTCCTCCAGAAGGTCAACTCCTTTGACCGCCGCATCCTCGAATGGGACGGCCGTACCACCGAGATGCCGACGAAGGATAAAACGTATATCATCGTCGACACCTACGCCCGCTGGAAAATCGTCGATCCGCTGCGATTCTTTGAAAAACTGCGCGACGAGCGCACCGCCCAGTCCCGCCTCGATGACATCCTCGGGTCCGAGACGCGCAACACCGTCGCCAAGCATGAGCTCATCGAGATCATCCGCACCACCAAAGAACGCACCGTCCAGGTTGATGCCGACCTCGCCGAAGCTGATAAAACCGGCACCGTCGGGAAACTCATCCCCATCCGCCGCGGCCGCACCCTGCTCGAGAAAGAGATTCAGGATACCGCCAAGGTGAAACTTGCCGAGTTCGGTATCGAGCTGCTCGACATCCGCTTCAAACGAATCAATTACAATCAGGGCGTGCAGGAGCGCATCTACGAGCGCATGGTCTCCGAGCGTCAGCAGATCGCCGAAAAATTCCGTTCCGAAGGGGCCGGCGAGGCCGCCAAGATTCTCGGCGACATGGAGAAAGAACTCCGCGAGATCGAGTCGGGCGCTTACAAGATCGTGGAGACGACCAAGGGTGAAGCCGATGCAAAAGCCACCGAAATTTATGCACAGGCTTTCAATATTTCCCCCGAGGCGGCAGATTTCTATGAGTTCGTCCGCACGATGGACCTCTACCGCAGCACCCTCGGCGGTGGAACCGTTGTTCTCTCGACCGATAGTGATTTGTTTAAATACCTGAAAGCGGTGAAACCGGTCGGACCGAGCAACTCGGCCGATGTGGTCGGCGATGCGGCGCCGGCGATCGAGGCAGCTGCGACGAAGGCTCCGACAGCTCCCGCCGTATCCAGGCCGGCCGCCGTCGAGCCGCCACGGCCCGTGCCGGTAACTCCTGCGCCTGCTCCCGCCCCGGCAGCGGCGGCTCCGGCGTTGGAGCAGTGATCGGGAAATTGTTTTTGAGATCGTCTTGAGCAAAAGGTAGCCGCGTGCGGCCCGGGCGCGGGTTTGGTGTGCGAGGTGGCTTGGATGTCCAACGCGGACGCCCCAGCGGTGCGTCCCTACCTCTTTCACTCGAACAAACTCATCAACTCTCCCTCGCTCAGATGCGCATCGCCCGCCTCGCCGAGCAGGGAATCGGTGAGGGCTCGTTTGCGGTTTTGAAGAGAGAGGATTTTTTCCTCCACCGTATTTCGCGTGATCAGTTTGTAACTCGTCACGACGCGGTCCTGACCGATCCGGTGGGCCCGATCAGTCGCCTGGGCCTCGACGGCGGGGTTCCACCACGGATCGACGTGAATGACAGTATCCGCCCCGGTAAGGTTGAGCCCGACGCCGCCGGCCTTGAGACTGATCAAAAAGACCGGCACGTCTTTCGTCTGAAAGCGTTTCACGACATCGGCACGGTTCCGCGTCTGTCCGTCGAGGTAACAAAAGTCGATCTCCTTCGCCGCGAGCTGCGGCACGATGAGCTGCAGCATCTCCACAAACTGGCTGAAGACGAGGACCCGATGACCACCCTCGAGGGCTTCATCAAGCAACTCGGCGAGGACCTCAGCCTTGACCGAGGCATCCTCGTCCGCGAGCTCGCGGAGCCCTAACAAACGCAGATCACAACAGGTCTGGCGCAAGCGCAGCAGAGCAGTGAGCGCGAGCATGCGTTTACGCCCGGCCTCCGCCTCGAGCAGCGAAGTCTTGCTCTCCTGCAGCAGCTTTGCGTAGACTTCGCGCTGCTTCGGTTTCAGATCGCAAAAGACAATCTGCTCAATTTTTTCGGGCAAGTCGCGCGCCACTTCGCTCTTGAGCCTTCGCAGGATGACCGGACGCAAGCGCCGCGAGAGTCTCTCCCGCACCCCCGCGGCAGGCTCCGACAACGCGAGCGGTTTCACGAATCTTTCCGCAAAACTCTGACGGCTCCCGAGATAGCCAGGTAAGGCAAAACGGGCGATGGACCAGAGATCCTGCGCCGAGTTCTCGATCGGCGTCCCCGTCAGGGCGAATCGATAAGTGCCCTTGAGCCGGTGCACCGCCTGACTAATCTGTGCCTCGGGGTTTTTAATATTCTGCGCTTCGTCGAGGATAACGACATCGAACTCCCGCTCCGCATACCAGGCCTCGTCGCGACGAAGGAGCGCATAGCTCGTTACGAGGATGTCGGCGTCACCGTGCTCAGCGAGGATTTTTTCGCGATCAGGCCCCTCGATCGCAACAGCCTTCAAATCAGGGACAAATTTTTCCGCCTCCGCGAGCCAGTTATGAACCAGCGACGATGGGCAGACGACCAGCGCCGATCCTCCGACCGAGTAAAGAAAGGACAAGGTCTGCAGCGTTTTCCCCAGACCCATATCATCGGCGAGGATGCCGCCCATGCCCTGCGAGGCAAGCCCCTGCATCCACTCCACTCCGATGCGCTGATAGGGTCGCAAGGTCGCCGAAAGTTCGGGAGAGAGATCGTAAAAGCTGACCGACTCCCCCGTCGACTTCCAGGGAAGGGTGCCGTCGGCCCCGAAGCCGAGTTCATTCACCGTCTCGCGCAAGTAGCCCGCCTGCGCCTGGTCGACGCGATAACTTCCGGGCTGCACCTGCTGCGGGTCACAGTCGCTGATGATCTCGCCAAAACTCGCCGCGAGGGCAGTGTCGAGCACTGCGATGCGACCGCCGGTGATCGGCTTGCCCGCCTGCCCCATTTGCAGGAGCCGCTGGATCTCTTGCCGCGAGATCGACTCGCCCGAAGGCGTTCCGAAGGATATATCCATCGCAAACCAGTCCTCCCCGCCCGGGCGAAAATGCATTTGCGTGGTGATCGGCTCGACCTGCGCGAGGACGTGATCGAAACGCTCGCCGGTGCGAGTCTCCCACCGCCGCTGAAAGACCGGGTAGCCGTGCGCAAGAAATTGCAGGATCGCCGCCTTGTCTTTCAGCACAAAACGGCCGCCTCCGCCTCGCCGGACAAATCCCGCCGTCTCGATCTCCGCAATCGCCGCGCTTTCCGCTGCAAGATCGGAGACTTCAAGAACATCACCCTTTTCCCGGACGGGAAGTCTACCCTCTGCCGCCACGATGACCTCGCCTCCGTAGACGAACGAGAGATCGGCATCGAGATGATTGAGCGAGCCCTCGAGTTCCAGCCTCACCTCGGGCCGGGGGCGTGTCAGGGCAATGCCAGTCGTGTCAAAATGGTCCTGCCATTGCAGAAAAACGGAAGGAAAATCGCCCGCCGCCAGGCTGAGCCCCTCGCCGAGAAGCGCCTCTGCCTCAGGCCCGAGGCCGTGAGCGACCGGATGAAGCCGATTCTTCCCATCAAAGACCCAACTCCCCGAAGGAGCCGCGAGAGGGATCTGCCCCGCCGCCCATTCCACCCGGAAACGCAGGCCCTTTTGTCGGCGCAGAAAGGGGCGCAGGGGACGCGGCGAAATGTGGAGTGGCTCATTTTTTCCCAGCGTTATCCCCGGATGCCCCGGGACCGTGGCGAGGAGTTGTGAAAAAGCCTCGGCCGCGATCAGCAGCATCCCCGGCACCTCCATCGGGGAGAGTTGCTGTAGCGCCCGGTAAAGAAAGGCGTCACCCGTATCGAGAAACAAAGTCGTCGAGGCAGGGACCGCTTTGAGAAGCTGTCGTTCCCCCTCAATCGCGACTTCGACCCCGACGGTGAGACGGCCTTTTTCCCACGCCGCCGCTAGGTTCGGCGCGACCACGAGAAAGAGTCTCGCGGGAGTCGCCTCATCATCGGCCAGTTCCGTCAGGCGCGGCCAGTCGGGGCAGGGTTCCACCCTGGGGGGGGCTCCCGCCGTCTTCGCCGTGATCCGCGGCTCACTCGCACCCGCTTTTTGCTCCGTCGGTTCCAGCACCTCCAAACCCGTCGCGAGGGCATGTGCGCAGATAATGCCGTCGCGACGGGCACGGAAGCAGGGACAGTGATTCACCACATCCGTGGGTGACCGGATCTCCAGTCGCACTTTCAGCGACCTGCTCCCCTCCCGCACAAGCCCCTCGATAATTCCGTAACTGTAAGTGGCCTCCGAAACCCGGCCCGCCGCGTGGATCGCCCGGGCTTCCTTCATCTCCTTCCATCCGCCGGTATCGGAAAGAAACTGTCGGCTGAGGGCTACGGGCTGGCTCATGGGGTCGAAGTAGTAAACCCGATCCGTCCGAATTCAAATGCCCCATCCCTTTTCTCAAATGCAATGATAAAATAAAATTCAGCTTCAAAGTAGAACAAAGCAACTCATGAGTAAGCTCAGCAATCTTTAAAAATCGGCAAATTATATAGGGCCTGGCCCTTTATTGAGGGCGCCTTAGCCTTGTGAATTCGGGAAATCGCTCACCTCGCGGCTTGTCTTCTTGGCGGGCGGTGGCAACTTAGCGTCCGCGAAAGGCCGGGGTGGTGGAATTGGTAGACACGCTTGACTTAGGATCAAGTGCCGTAAGGTGTGCAGGTTCGAGTCCTGTTCCCGGTATCGCTCGCGGGGCACGGGCAACTGCCTATGTGGCCATGTGCTCTGACCAAAGCAACGAAGGTCAGTTCCGCACCTGGCCATCATGAGTCCCGGAGCCGCTCTTTCGGTCGTATCTCTTACCACGATGGACAATCTCGAAGACCTTTACCAGGAAATCATCCTGAGTCACAACAAGCGCCCTCGCAACGAGGGCGAACTCGATCCGCACAGCCACGTAGCAGAGGGCTACAATCCCCTCTGCGGTGACCGGCTCAAAATCTTCGTGCAACAGTCCGGCCCGCTCGTCGATGCGGTCAAGTTCACCGGCGAGGGCTGTGCCATCTCGCGGGCCTCGGCATCAATCATGACCGAGGCGATCAAGGGGCTCAGCGGAGCGGACCTCGACGCGAAAATCGATGAAGTCGTGGAAATGCTCACGGCGAGGGAAGATCCGATCGTGGATCCTTTCGACCTAGGCGAACTCGCCGCCCTGCTCGGCGTGCGCAAATTCCCCGCACGGGTCAAATGCGCCACCCTCGCCTGGCACACCCTCGCGGCCGCGCTAAAGAACGAGACGCGGATTTCGACGGAATAGAGGCACCGCGAAGCGCTTGCCCTCCGCAATTTAACCTCTATCTTCGCGCCCATGCATTCTTTTCACTACGCGAACGGCTCGCTCCATTGCGAGGGAGTGGACCTCGACGCTCTAGCCGCGACCCACGGCACACCTCTCTACGTCTACAGCAAAGCGACGATCCTCGATCATTACCGTCGCCTCGCCGCCTCGATGAGCGAGCTCGACTGCCGCATCTGCTACGCGACGAAGGCAAACTCGAATCTCGCGATTCTCAATCTTCTAGCAAAAGAGGGCGCTGGTTTTGACATCGTCTCCGAAGGGGAACTTTTCCGGGTCGAAAAGGCAGGAGGCGACCCGGGCAAATGCACTTTTGCCGGTGTCGGCAAGACGAAGGCCGAGATCGTCGCGGGCCTTCGAAAAGGGATCTACTCTTTCAACGCTGAAAGCGAGGCCGAAGTAGCCTTTATTAATGAAGTCGCCGGTAGCCTCGGCATGATCGCCCCGATCGCCCTGCGGGTGAATCCCAATGTCGATGCAAAGACCCACAAATACATCTCCACAGGCAAGAGCGAGAACAAATTCGGAATCGATTTCTCCACGATCCGCGAAGCCTATGCTCGCGCGGCGACGCTGCCGCATGTGAAGATCCGCGGTCTCCAAATGCACATCGGGTCCCAGCTGACCTCGGTGAATCCCTTCGTCGAGGCCGTGCAGAAGGTGCTCCCCTTTGTCGAGGAGCTCAGAGCGACTTATGACATCGAGTTTTTCAGCATCGGCGGCGGCATCGGAATCGTTTATCAGGATAGTCTCGCCAGTGGTCATCTCGACTGGTGGGATCGTCACGAGGAGACACCTCTCACAATCGAGGAATATGCCGAAAAACTCGTCCCGTTGCTGAAGCCGCTAGGCCTGAAAATCATCCTTGAGCCAGGCCGTTTCATGGTGGGCAATGCCGGCGTCCTCATCACCGAGGTGCTCTATGAAAAGCGGGGCGCGGCCAAGACTTTCAAGATCGTCGACGCAGGCATGAACGACCTCATCCGTCCCGCTCTTTACGAAGGACATCATGAGGTTGCTCCACTCAAGGAGCCGCTCTCGGAAAAAACCGAGGTCGTCGACATCGTCGGGCCGGTCTGTGAGAGCGGTGATTTCTTTGCCCAGAATCGTGAACTGCCTTTGCTTGACGCGGGCGACCGTATCGCTCTGCTCAGTGCGGGGGCCTACGGCTTTGCGATGGCGTCGAATTACAACTCGCGCCCCCTCCCAGCCGAGATCCTCGTCGACGGTGATCAGGCAAGGGTCGTAAGGAAACGCCAGACCTATGACGACATCATCGCGGGCGAAGCGGTAGCGGGTTGAGCGGATGGCCGGAAACTGCTCGGGGAAAAGAGTAACCTGCTTCCAGGCGGCGACGGGAGATCTGATTCCCGACGGGTTCGGCTTTCACTTCCGCGTCGACTTCTCCCGACCTTGCGGTCGACCCTTTTCCCGCCACTTTGTAGCCTGACCATCTCACGGTCGTTGAATGGCGCTCGGGCGATCGGCTTCTTTCCTATTTGGCAGGTCTTCCAACGCCCCTGCCCTTGCCACTTGCGCCTCGGCAAGGGCGCGCTAAGCTCCCCGCGCTATGACCTCACGCGAAATCCGGCAGTCCTTCCTCGATTTTTTCGAAGAAAAACAGCACACCATTGTGCCCTCTGCCTCCCTCATGCCGACATCCCCCAACCTGTTGTTTACCAACGCGGGGATGAACCAGTTTATTCCGTATTTCCTCGGCACCGAGGCCGCTCCCTATGACCCGCCGCGCGCGGCCGATACGCAGAAGTGCATCCGCGCCGGAGGCAAACACAACGACCTCGAGGATGTCGGCTACGACACTTACCACCACACTCTCTTCGAGATGCTGGGAAACTGGAGCTTCGGCAACTACTTCAAGGCCGAGGCGATCAACTGGGCCTGGGAGTTGCTCACGGAGCGCTGGGGTCTCCCCGCGAATCGTCTTTATGCGACGGTCTATGCTCCGTCCGAGGGCGATCCGTCCGAGTTCGATCAGGAGGCCTACGATCTCTGGGCGGCGATCTTTAAAAAGGCGGGCCTCGATCCGGCCATCCACATCGTGAACGGCAACCGCAAGGACAACTTCTGGATGATGGGCGAGACCGGCCCCTGCGGTCCCTGTTCGGAGATCCATATCGACCTCACCCCCGAAGGCGACACCAAAGGCAGTCTCGTCAACGGCAGCGACGCCCGCTGCATCGAGATCTGGAACCTCGTCTTCATCCAGTTCAATGCGAACGAGGACGGCACCTTCCGCCCTCTTCCGGCCTGCCACGTCGACACGGGGATGGGCTTCGAGCGCGCCTGTGCCACGATCCAAGGCACGAAAGGGTTCACCGATTTCTCGCGTCTCGCCTCGAACTACGACACCGACGTCTTCACCCCGATTTTCGCGAAGCTTTCGGCCCTCACCGGCAAGACCTACACCTCGACGGTGCCCGAGGGCGGAAAACGCCACAGCCTCACCGAGCAGGAGCAAATCGACATCGCTTTCCGCGTTATCGGTGACCACATCCGCACCGTCAGCTTTTCCATCGCCGACGGGATCGAGCCCGGCAACGGCGGTCGCAACTACGTCATTCGCAACATCCTGCGACGCGCGGTGCGCTTCGGCCGTATCCTCGGCTTCGACGCCACTAACCCTTTCCTCCACCAGCTCGTCCCCGTGCTCGTCGCGGAGTTCGGCGACGTCTTCCCCGAACTCGCGACCCGGCAGGAGAAAATCACCGCCGTCCTCAAGGCCGAGGAAGAGCAGTTCAACCGCACCCTCGACCGCGGACTGAAGCTGTTCGACGACGCCGCCGCGAAGGTTACCGAGGGGGCCAAATTCCCCGCCGACACCGTCGTGAAACTCTGGGAGACCTTCGGCTTTCCCACCGACCTGACCCAGCTCCTCCTCGACGAGCGCTCCCTCACGACCGATCAGGACGAAGTCGCCCGTCTCGTCGATGCCCACAAGAGCACCGGAGCGGAAGGCCGCACCACCGCCATCATCGAAGCTGTCTCGATCGAGACGAACGTGAAGACCGAGTTCGTCGGTTATGAAAAGGATGAGACCGAGGCTGAAGTCGTGACCTGGATCGACAACGGCAGCGGTATCTTTGCGATCGTGGACCTCAGCCCCTTCTACATCGAAAAGGGCGGACAGCAGGGCGACACCGGCGTCCTCATCGCAGGCGGCGAAAGCATCCCCGTCATCTCCGTCCTCGGCGTGGGCGAGGCGACCGTGCTCCAGCTCGCAAAGATCCCTGACAAAGACACCACAACGGTAACGCTCAAGGTGGACACGACCCGTCGCCGCGGCATCGAACAGCACCATACCGCGACCCACCTTTTCCACTGGGCGCTCCATCAGCTCGTGAACCCTGACGCGACCCAGCAGGGCTCGCTCGTCGCTCCTGACCGGCTCCGCTTTGACTTCAACTCTTCCGCGCTCGACACCGACAAGCTCCACCGCATCGAGGCCGAGGTGAACGGCTGCATCCTTTCGAACGACAAGGTCACTGTCCTCGAGGTGCCCCATGCCGAGGTGAAGAACCACCCCGAAGTGATGCAGTTCTTCGGGGACAAATACGGGGACAAAGTCCGCGTCGTCCAGATCGGCGGCAAGAGCGGAGCCTTCGACGGTTACTCGATGGAACTCTGCGGCGGGACTCACGTCGCCTCGACCGGTGAGATCGGATTTTTCAAAATCAAAAGTGAGGGCGCCGTCGCTGCCGGGATTCGCCGGATCGAGGCGGTCTGCGGAGACGCCGCCGCCGCGCTCATTGCCGAAGAAGCCACCGCCATTGAAAGCGACTTCGCCGATGCCGCGGAAAAGCTCGCCGCGGCTAACGCAAAACTGAAGGCTCTCGGTAAATCCTATGTCGAGCTCGAGGAGGTCGACAACCTCTACAAGATCATCGAAAAATCGCTCTCCTCGAGCGATCTCCCCGGTGCGAACGTTCACCTCAAACAATTCGAAGCCCATCGTGACGCGATCCGTGCCGCCGCCGTCCAGGCGGAAAAATCGGTCAGGAAAGCCTCGGCCGGCGCCGCCGCCGGAATCGCCTCTCAGTGGTGCGAGGAGACTTTCACCGGCTACAAAGGCGAGACCTGGGCGGGACTGCTCCCCGGGGACTCGGCCGAACTGCTCCAGGAGGCAATGAACGCGATAAAGTCGCGTCATTTCCGCGGAGCGGTCGCCATGGCCGTGGTCGCCGATGGATCGGTCCATCTCGGCGTGCTCGTCCATCCCGATGTGGCAAGCCGTTTCAAAGCGGGCGACATCGTCCGTGAATCCCTCGCCGTCGCGGGAGGCAAGGGCGGCGGCAAACCCGAAATGGCACGCGGTGCCGCACCGGGCGGTGCGTCCGAAGCCGAGGCGATCCTCGCGAAGGCGAAGGAATTGCTCGCGTAACTCAGGTCTCGAAGAAAAGGGTGAACTCGTGACGGTTGTAAGTGAGGTGCGTCTTTGCGAGGAGACGCAGCCCCGCCTTCTCCGCCGTCCTGAGAATGAGACTATACCAGGCGAGCGGACCGTCGACCGTCTCAATCCGCGGCACTTTCAGGGTGAAAACGACGAGCCCTCCTTTTTTCAACGAAGGCGAAAGCCGGATGACCTGAGCGATCGAGTCTTCGGGCGGACCGTTCATGTCGCAGAGAAGGGCATCGTAGTGCCCTCGCGTCCCGACCGGAAAATCGGAGACATCGGCGAGGACAAATTTCAGGCCGGGGCGGCCGTTCAGTCTGGGATCGAGCGGAGAACGGTCGATCGCGGTGACGCGCTGCCTGCGCGCGAGGAGCTCCGACGTCATGCCGCCGGGACAGGCCCCGAGTTCCAGCCATTGCGCGCCTTCGGGCAGGGCGGGACGATGGAGCCGCAGGTAATGCAGGGCCTCGGCGATCTTGGCCCCGGCGCGGCTGATGGTATCGGGGGCGTCCTGATCGATATACTTGCTGCCCCCAGGATAAAAGCCGTTCGCCGAACGGGGTGTTGCCATGCCGCAGTAGAGCCCCTCTTTCCCGACGAGGCAGAAAAGCGTCTCGATGAGCGGGTCCTGATCCTCCACGGCTCCGACAGGGAGATTCGGGAAGAGCTGGAGGACACGTCCCCGCAAATTCGAGGCAAGGGTTTTAAAGTAGCGATCGGGCGAGGTGGGATGGAGCGTCCCGATGAAGATGCCCTGCGGTTTGCGGTCCGCGAATTTTCGCTGCAGAGTTTGCGCCGCCTTTTCGATAAAGCCCTCCATCTTTCGCGGCTGACAGGGCCAGGTGTGATCCATCGGGATCTGCCACCGCACGTAGAGAGAGGCTTCTGACTCCGCTACCCTTTCTGGCGTCACGGTGCGGATGAGATCGTAGTCGCGGCCCAGTCTCGTGCTCGAGACCGCACCGAAGCAGGCGACAAGCTCCTCGGCGATGCCGTCGAAGAGCTTGGGCAGACGAACGAGCCGGGACTGCAGTGGAGCGGAAGAATCGTCGGGCGAAGAGGTGGTCATGCGCGACAGACTTCGCGCAGAGGTCGAAGTCATGCAAGCACAGGGAGCGCGATGCCGCTTCCGTCCCGCGAGAGAGGACGTTCCGGGTCGAGCATTTTCCGGGCACGCTCAACTTCGCCGGGGAGCGCCTCGAGAAAGCGGATCACCTCTATCGTGCGATAGCGACCCGGCAGCGGGATCTGGCAACCGGTGAAGCGATGGGAAAGGGCATCTTCTTATCGAGCAGAGTAAAGGTCTCGAGGAGCGGCAGCGGATCAGCGGTGCCGTTCAACTCGATGAAGAGCGCGTCGCCCTCGCTCTTTTGCGCGGCGAGACAGAGTTCCACGAGGGACTCGAGACTGTCACAACAGGCACAACAGGCACAAC
>JANQVJ010000050.1:0-7309 GCA_030730365.1 Verrucomicrobiales bacterium | reverse complement strand
TCGGCGCGATCGGCGCGATCGGCGCGATCGGCGCCGCCCCCGGAGGCAGGGTCGAGGCGTCGAGTTCGGCGTTTTCAAAATCGTTGAGAATGACGTCGGCCGATCTCCCGCTCTCGCGGTATTCATTGAGCAGAGCCCGCAGCAGGGTCGTTTTCCCGGCGCCGAGGAATCCGGTGAGAAAAAGGAGAGGTTTGGGCATGGGACGGGATGAATCGGGATAAGACGCTATCGCAATTTGATTGCAATAAAAGAAGAATGCAAGTTTCGTCTCCGACCTTACGCGGAACCGTCTCTGACTTGTCACCAAAACGCGGTGACAGATTCAGCGCTTTCCTGTATCACTGGGCTGCATTTTTCCCTCGTCGACCATGATTCGTTCCATTCTCACTCTTTTCGCCTTCGTCGCTCTGCATACCGCACTCGAGTCCGCCGAAAAGCCGAACTTCGTTCTCATCTTCACCGACGATCTGGGTTACGGCGATCTCGGGTCCTTCGGCTCGACGACGATTCGCACGCCCCACCTCGACCGGCTCGCTGCAGAGGGGAGAAAATTCACCAGCTTCATGACGGCCTCGTCCATCTGCTCGCCCTCGCGCGCAGCACTGCTCACGGGGTCCTACCCGAAACGGGTCGGCATGCACAAGGGCGTCCTCTTTCCCACCTCGACAAGCGGACTCCACCCTGACGAACACACCATCGCCGATCACCTGCGGCAACAGGGCTACGCCACCGCATGCTTCGGCAAATGGCACCTCGGCCACCATTTGGAAGTCCTCCCGACGGCTAACGGGTTCGACACCTACTACGGCATCCCCTACTCCAACGACATGAACCACCCCGCCAACGAGGGCAAACCGAAGGGCGGCGCCGAGGGGATGGACGAGCTCTGGAACGATCCCGAATCTACCCTGACAAAGTGGCAAACACCGCTCATGGAGAACGAAAAAATCGTCGAGCTCCCCGTCGATCAGCGCACCATCACCCGCCGCTGCACCGACCGGGCGCTCGACTTTGTAAAGGAAAACCGGGAACGCCCCTTCTTCGTTTACCTGCCCTACTCGATGCCGCACATCCCTCTCTACGTGCCCGACGAGGTCCGCGATCCCGATCCGAAACGCGCCTATCTCAACACGATCGAACATCTCGACACCGAGGTGGGACGAGTCTTCGACCTGCTCCGCGAACTCGAACTGGATAAAAACACCTACGTCATTTTCACAAGCGATAACGGCCCCTGGCTCACTTTCAAACACCACGGCGGTTCCGCCGGCCCGCTCCGCGACGGCAAGATGAGCACCTTCGAAGGCGGCCAGCGCGTCCCCTGCCTCATGTGGGCGCCGGGCCGCATTCCGGCGGGCACCGAGTGCAACGCGCTCGCCTCGACGATCGACCTGCTCCCCACCATCGCCGCGATCACCGGCACTCCGCTCCCCGCCGACCGGCCCATCGACGGTCTCGACATTACCGGACTGCTAACCGGCGAGGCGGAGACGGTGCGGAATGAATTTCTCTACTATTCGAGGAACGGCCGCATCGAGGGCATCCGTGAAGGGGACTGGAAACTGCTCGTCAGAGCGCCCGAAGGCAAAAAAGGACTCACCGACGCTGCTCCATCAGGCCCGATGCTCTTCGACCTTGCAAAGGATCCCGGGGAAAAACAAAACCTCGCCGCGGAGAAGACGGAACTCGTCGAACGCCTCCGCCGCCGCATGGCGGAACTCGATTCCGAAGTCACCGCCGGCGAGCGCCCCGCGTGGACGAAACCGCAAAGCGGTTGAGGCACCGCCGATCGGGACAAAATCGGGTGAAAAGGGCCGCATCGCCCGAGCGCACGAGGGCCGCGTCGATGTTGACCTCGCTCATGTCATTGACGATGACCGCGACCTTTTTCCCCTCACGATTGCGGAGGATGTGCTCGAGGAGAGTGGTCTTTCCCGCTCCGAGAAAGCCGGAGAGGACGGTGACAGGGAGTTTGCGGGTCGGGGTGGCAGTAGTCATGGTAAGGACAAAGCCTGCCACCATGGCGCAACACTATTGCAATTGCAAGTCGTTTGCGTTAGATCGCCATTTTCAGATAATCTCAATCGCCGAGATTCGGCCGACATGAAAGGTGCGGGCCTCCTGCCGCCGAAGCGATCACCTGCGAAGGCTTCACCGCCCGCATCTCGACCTGGCGCTCGAACCGGGTTTATTCAGTCGAGTTCAACTGAATGGCGGTGGGGCCGTAGAAAACTCTAACTAAACAACAGCATCTGCGTCTCCCCGGGCGGGTCCTCGCCGACTTTGTCATCGGGACGATCGGGAACGCACTTTTTCGGGGTGGCTTCGAAGGCGGGCGGCGGGGTCGCGGCAGCCGTTTCCGCCGAGGTGGAAGCGGTCTGGCTTTCGAGGCCTGAGAGGATTTCCTTTGCTCTTGCAATGATGGAGTCGGGCAGACCGGCGAGTCGTGCGACCTGGATGCCGTAGCTCTTATCAGCGGCACCGGGAATGATCTGCCGCAGGAAGATGATCTGCTCGTTCCACTCGCGGACGGCGATGTTGTAATTGTTCAACGCGGGACGCGAGTCGGCGAGCTGGGTCAGTTCGTGGTAGTGGGTCGCGAAGAGGGTGCGGCAGCGCACCTGATCGTGGAGATGCTCGACGACACTCCAGGCGATCGAGAGACCGTCGTAGGTGGCCGTGCCGCGTCCGATCTCATCAAGAATGACGAGGCTCTGCTCGGTCGCGTTGTTCGCGATGAGAGCGGTCTCGGTCATCTCGACCATGAAGGTGGACTGTCCTTTGGCAATGTCATCGCTGGCTCCGACCCGGGTGAAGATACGGTCGACGAGTCCGATCTCGGCGCTTTCGGCGGGCACGAAGCTGCCGATCTGGGCCATCAGGGTGATGAGGGCGACCTGCCGGATGTAGGTCGATTTACCGGCCATGTTGGGACCGGTGATGAGCATGAAGCGGTTCACCTCGGCGTCCATTCCAGTGTCGTTGGGGACAAATTTCTCTTCCCCAATATTCTGGTCGAGGACGGGGTGGCGTCCGTTCCGAATGACGAGGTTGCGCGTCTCGTTGAGAAAGGGGCGGCAGTAACCGTAGAGCCGGGCGGTCTCGGCGAAAGCGGCGAGGACGTCGATCTCGGCAAGGGCGGCTGCCGTCGTCTGGATGGCCTCGAGATGTTCGAGGACGCTCTCGCGGAGATTGAGGAACTCCTGATACTCGAGGGTGCGGAGTCGTTCGTCGGCCCCGAGGATTTTGTTTTCGACCTCCTTGAGCTCGGGCGTGATGAAACGCTCGGCATTGCTCATGGTCTGCTTGCGGGTGTATTCGGGCGGGGTCTTTTCGAGGTGACTGTTCGTGATCTCAATGAAGTAACCGAAGACCGCGTTGTACTTGATCTTCAGCGAGGCGATCCCGGTGCGCTCCTGTTCGCGGGCCTGGAGATCGGCGACCCATTTTTTCCCCTCAGTCGTGGCGCGCCGCAGTTCGTCGATTGCCTCGCTGTAGCCGTCAGCGAAGATGCCGCCGTCTTTCAGCGACGCGGGCGGTTCCTCGGCGATGGACTTGCCTAACATGTCCACTAAATCACTAAAGTCACCGAGACGCCGTCCCAGTTCTCCAGCGAGAGCGCCGCCGTCGAGGGCGGCGAGGTGCTCGCGGACATCGGGCACTTTGCGCAGCGACATCTCGAGTGACTTCAGGTCGCGGGCGTTGCCCGATCCCTGGCTGAGCCGGCTCGCGGTGCGCTCGATATCGCGGACTTCGCTGAAGTCGCGGCGCAGGGTGTTGAGCAAAAAGGGTTCGCGCATGAGCGCCTCGACCATGTCCTGCCTCGCGACGAGCGCGCTCAGATCGCGGATAGGATGGAGAACCCAATGACGCAATTTTCGCGCTCCCATCGGGGTGGAGGTGCGGTCGATCGCCCCGAGGAGCGAGGCCTTCACGCCGCCCGACCGGCTCGAGACGAGGTCGAGATTCGCCTGACTTGAGGCATCGATGAGGACGTAGCTCTCGGTGCGGTAGGCCTGGAGGGTGCGCAGGTGGCTGACGCTGCGCCGCAACTGGGTCTCGACGTAGTGCAGGATGGCCCCGGCCGCCCCGATGCCCGAGAGCATCCCGGCACAGCCGTAGCCGTCGAGGGACTGCACTTTGAAATGCTGTTTCAGGGTGTATTCGGCCTGATCGACGAGAAAAGGGTAGGCGTCGTAGCGCTGCGAGTTTGGCAGCAGGTCGAAGGCCTCGGCCTGCTCTTCGGAGTAGAGCAGCTCGCCGGGGCGCAGCCTCACGAGCTCGTCATCGAGGGCGGCGCGGTCCTGGAACTCGGTGAGCCGGAATTCGCCGGTGGTGTGCTCGATGTAGGCGAGTCCGTAGCGTCCCTTGGCCCGGAAGACGGCGGCAAGGTAATTCGACCGTGACGAGTCGAGGAGATTAAGATCGTCGATCGTGCCGGCGCTGATGATCTGACTGATGGCCCGCTCGACGATTTTTCCCGGCTGCGGTTCGGTCGTCTGCTCGGCGAGGGCGACCCGCTTGCCGGCGCGGATGAGTTTGGCCAGATAGCCCTCGGCGGCGTGGTGCGGGACCCCGCACATGGGCATGCCGTTGCGCTTGGTGAGGGCGACATTGAGGATGGGTGAGGCGATCTTCGCGTCTTCGAAGAACATCTCGTAAAAGTCGCCGAGACGGAAGAGCAGCAGCACATCATCAGGCAGCTCGCGCCGCATCGCCTGATACTGCACCATCATGGGCGTCATCTTCACAGCGCCGCTGTCTTTTTCTTCTCCTGCCATTGCTTCGGGAGACGGAACTTAGGAGCCTGTTGAAAAATCCCAAAGCGAAAAATGGGAAAGTTTCGGGGTTTGCGACGCAGAGCTATTTCCCAGTAATGACCTCGATCACCTCAGGCCGCTTTTCGAGAACCTCGATCAAGGTCGCAGCCGCACCGGTGGGTTTTGTTGCATTGCGCTCCCACTTCTGCACGGTCGATAGCGGGATGCGCAGGCGACGCGAAAAAGCTTCCTGGGAAAGGTTCAGGGCATGTCGCACCCTGGCGACAGGTGAACGAATCGCGAAGTTTCGTGCCGCTTCGGAACGGGCGGACTCGGGATCCACCAGGCGGCGCGAGACGAGCCCGTTGTTGCCCAGTGAGATTTCCGCGACTCGGGCGGCGGCGGTCGCGCCCGTCACGACTTCTTCGACTTCACGCGCGAGTTCTGCCAGTGTAGGCTTGGCTGCTTTGTCTGTGCGTTTCATTGGTTGGCTTCGTTATCGAGGTTTCTCAGGTCGGAATTGGAAAGGTTTTCTTTGCGGTTTTTTGCATAACAGTCGGCGAGGACGATGAGCGACTCGTTGACGACGCGAAGGTAAATGACCCTGGCCCCACCACGCGTCCCATGGCCTTTGGCGCTGAAGCGCATTTTTCGCAGCCCGTTTCCTCCCTTGATCACTGCACCGGCCTCCGGATTCTGAGCGAGGTAAATTTCGAGAGCAAGAAGCTCATCCTCGGAAAAAATCCCGTCCGCTGATTTCAAGAAGCGCGCGGTGTATCGGAAAACGAACTTCATTCCAAAAAATAACCTTAGCGGCTAGTTTTACAAGTGGTGAAATCATGTCGTTTAAGCATTGAAATGGCGAAAGACCGTGCGTCTTGCATTCGCCGAGTGTGAACTTCAGCTAATGCAGGCATCTGACGCCTGATACGACACTCGGCACCCGTAAACATCATCAGCGTCATCTTCACGGGTGGCGACGCCCGGTCGACTACTCGACCGGCTCGATTCGCAGGCGCAGTCCGTATTCGTCATCCTGAAGGGTAGATGACGAGTCCACGCCATCCTCACCGGAGCTGACTTTGAACAAGAACTCTTCGAGTCCGACTTCCCCGCTCTTATTGAGTTGTGTTCCGCCACCCCAGTCGGAAGGAAGATCAATGAGGTGGTTTTGCCTCCGAGAACGGAAACTTTCAGCTTCTCCCCGGTGGCTCGGGCGATCAGTTTCACGGTAGATCCGCCCAAAAACGGGGAGGCGCTGCCCGGGGTTACCGGTTTCCTCCCGTCACCGAATTCCAGCACAGGGCCGACTTGCCAGTGATCCTCCGCGGTCCTGGGAAGGGTCACTTCGTACCAGGCGATCTGGAGAGCGCGGGCGAGATCGTCCACGGTAAGTTCCGGCGTCGCTTCTGCTGTTTTTGATTCTGTCGGTGCCATTTCCTGCATGCGCGGAGAGGTCGGCTCCGAGCAGGCACTTAACCCGCATTTCTCACACCCTTTCGTCACGAGACGCCGCGAGGACCTGCTCTTGCGAGGCGCGGGCCGGATTTTCCGAAGGGCTGTATGAATACATACTGCCCAAGGACAATTCGGGCCGGAACGAAGCAGGAACGGGCCGCAGCCAGTCGCAGTAGAACGGGTGTGAGAAATGCGGGTTAAAAGCGAAACGAGAGCAAGGAACAGGAAGGCGGTTCTCATCAGGCGAGGGTGGAGAATTGATCCCGCCGCGTCAAGAGAATGGGAGACCGCGGGGCAGATGATCGACAAGAGCCGGCCACAGCGAGGCGGAATTGTCGAAATAACCTCGCAATCGTGGACTTCCACTCCACGCTTGCAAAGTTAACTGCCTTTTCACGCCCCCTCACCCAACGCCGCCTTCCAGGCCCAAAACGCCTCCTCGCGGGGGCGCATGTACTCGGCGACTTCCTCAAAACTCACGGGACGATAGTCACAGGCGTCAACGCCGACGTCCATCGCGAGGAGCCGGGGGTTGGCAGCATCATCGGCGCGGAGGCGCCCATGAACGTGACCGTAGAGATGCCAGGCGCCGTGGAAGGCTTTATCCCAGCTCCGCATGGGATAGTGATTGAGCCATATCTTGCACCCCTGGAATTTGATCATGCCCTGATCGATGACGCGACTGAAAAGCGCGTCATAAGACGGCAGATCGTGATTTCCCCGAACGAAATTCACCTCACGACAGCGGATTCTTTCCCGGTAGTGCATTGTCTCTTCGAAAGGGCAAAGCGAAAAATCACCCACGATCCAAAGCGAATCTTTTTCGGCGACCCTTTCATTGATCGCCGCGATGAGGGCGTCGTCATGGCGCACGATCGTTTCGCGCGAGACATTCCACCCCCCACGCGGTTCGGTTGACGCCAGAAGTGACTCTTTTTTAGAGAGATGCGGACGATGGCAGTACTTAATAATATTGCCGTGACCGAGATGAAGATCGGCGGTGAACCAGAGTCGGGACATGGATATTGGCAAAGGTAAACGGTAAGTGGCGATTGGAAAATTCAATGTTCACTCTCGAAGGAATCGAAAAG
>JANQVJ010000049.1 GCA_030730365.1 Verrucomicrobiales bacterium | reverse complement strand
CGGGTGCGGGTGCGGGTGCGGGTGCGGGTGCGGGTGCGGGTGCGGGTGCGGGTGTTGGGGGCGGGGTGAAGGCTAGATCGCTTTTGAGATCAGCGGCGCAGAGGCGGATGGTTTGGTCGGCGCAGGCGAGGAGGAGGTGTTGGCCTCCGTTGATCAGGGCAATGGAAGAGACGGGTGCGCCGATCGCGAGGCTGGTGGCTTTGGCAGGGTCGGCGAGGGGACGCGACTTCACGGTCTTGTCGGCGGCTGCGGAGTAGAGGGCGGCTCCGTCGGCGGAAAAGGCGAGGGCGGTGACGGCTCCGGTGTGGTCTTTCACAGTCACGGGGGCAGCATCGGGCTGGCCGTTGTTCACCAGAAAGATGGTCCCGTCGGCGGCGCCGATCGCGGTGCGTTTTCCATCGGCCGAGACCGCCATGCCTGCGGGATCTCCGGCGAGGGCGACGGCTTTCGCAGCAGCGGCGGGATTCCGCTGGAAGACTTTGACGACACGATACCCGGCGGTGGCGAGGGTCTCTCCGTCGGGGCTGAAGGCTACCGCCTGGACGATGTCCTCGTGGGTCACGGGAATGGTCGCTCCCGGATCGCGCAGGGTCGCGGCGAGTTTGCCGAGCTTGAGATCGTAGAGATGGACCTGCTGCCCGCGTCCGGCGGCGGCAAAACGTCCGTCGTTTGAAATCGCGGCGGCATAGATGGGTTGTGGTCCTGTCAGGAGCGTCCACGACTCGGGTGCGGCGGTGGAGACGGCATCCCCTTTCGCGCCCTGATCGATCCAGAGTTTCAGGAGGGCGAGCTGCTCGGGGGAGAGATTTTCGGCCTTCGATTTGTTGTTCGCCGGCGGCATCGTCGGCTCTTCGAGATGCGCTGCAGTGGTGAAGAGGAAAGAATCGGCGCCCTTGCCCGGAACGATCGCGGGGCCGGACTCGCCGCCCTTAATCATGTCCTGCGGGGACTCGAGAATCAGGTCAGCCTTGGGTTTGCTCTGGTTATGGCAGGCGAGGCAGTTGGCTTTGAGGAAGGGATAGACCTCGGTCGCGAAGTTCACGGGGGTATCCCGTTTCAGTTCGGCAACGGGAAGTCCCTCGGACCGGACAAGGGCCGGACTGGCGAGGGCAAGAGACAGGAGAAGAGAGCGGGTTTTCATCACGAATCTTTTTTCGGCGCTGGTTTCACCTCTATTACGACGGGCAGGGTGTAGGCGGAAAATTTAATATCTTTGGCGGCGGCGGCAGTGGCGAGGGTTTTGGCTTTTGCCTCGGCATCGGTTTTTACTTTCGTCAGGGCTTCCTTATTCTCCGGAGTAGCTGCCTTGAGGGCTTCGTCGGCTTTTTTCACCTCGGCGGCGGCGGCATCAGCCGCCTCGGGTCGGTAGCGATAGGATGTCGTCCCGGCGGCTTTGATGACGAAAGTCCAGGTGCCCGCCTCGGGGGTGAAGATGTTGTTCTGAAGGGTAAAGTTGAGGGTCAACTTCCCTTCGTCGACTTTGTCCGCCAGCGTCAGCACGGGAGACTGGCGCAGGCCCGTGAGCCCGTCGGCGGTGACCGTGAGCGGGCCTTTGACTCCGTTGCGTCCGACCACTTTCACAGGGATCTCGAGCTTCTGACCCATCTCGACGGTGAAACGTCCGCCGTTCCCCACTTCGAGAATAACGGGCGCTTTTTCGGTGGCACTGACGGAGAGCGGCAGGGACACATCGAGTCGGGGGCGGAGGCGCTCCTTCGTCGCGTCGGCAACGCCCTGAACAAAGGCGGCGGGACGGGCTTCACGCGTGATCTCCTGCTCCCCGAGTTTCGCTTTTCCGGTGATGCGAATGTCACCGTTCCATCCGGCGGCATCGGGCGCGGCGCTGAAGACGAGGCGGACGGAGTCCTCTTTTAGCGACGCAGTGACGGGCGGGCAGGTAACCCCGGCGGGCAGTCCGGTCGCTTCGAGGGTGATGGGCCCGTCGAATCCGTCGCGGCGATGGATGAGGACACGGACCGGCTCGGTCCCGCCTTTGCGCAGGAGCGGGGCGGCGGGATGGGCCTGATTCAGTTCGTAATGCGAACGCTCCGACACCGCAACGAGGTCGAAGTCGGGACGCGCCTCGCGCACGGCGAGTCGGTAAAGATGTGTCGGACCGCCGCTGTCGAACTGGTTCACGGCGGTGATGCGATATTCGGCGGCATCGCCTGCGGCGATCATCACGGCGGTGTCGCGCGAACCCGAAGAGAGGCGCGTCCCCGCCTTCGCCGCCGTGTCGTCGCCTTCACGAACGGTCGCAAAGGTCTCGGCACCGTCGGCGGCTTTGGTGACTTTTTCCACCAGCAGATACGGATCGACTTTTCCGGCGAGACGATCTCCGATCACCTCGACCCAGTAAGCTGTCCCCGCTTTTGCCGCGAGGCGGAAATGGTCGGTATCGCCGGGCTTGTCGAAGCGCGCCGCGATCTCGGAGGGTCCGGCCAGGGGAGGCAGTTCGGCATCACCCGACTCAGTCACGACGGGTTCTTTCGCGACTCCGAGGCGGACTGTATTTGCCTCGCCGTGGCGAAAGCGGAACCCGGGAAGCATGGCGCGGCCAGGCAAATTCGAGTCCGCCTGCGGTCCCTCGGCCGCCGGAACGGGGATGCTGACGGTGAGCGTCTCGACCGACTTGCCGTCTATCGCGAGCCCCTCGCCCTGACTGCTGCCCGGAAGATTGCGACCCAGCAGCGTTGCCTCGATGACCTGACCCTCTTGACCTGACGGAGGAAAAACAGCATCGATCCAGGGACGGGTGCTCGCGGTGAGGACGTAGTGATACCCGGCCCCGCCGTTGTAGAGAAAATCATGGATGCCGACGAGGTATTCCCCGTCGGACGGAGCGGTAAAGTCGAGGAGCGGGTCGCGTCCGATGACGTTGTGGCTGCTCTCGAGAATTTTTCCGGCGAGGTCCGTCATGATGAGGCTGGCGTCGGCGCGGGAATCGAGACGCTCGGCCTGGGCGTGCACGAGGATGCGCTGTCCTTTTGTCAGGCTGACTTTCCAACGGTCGATCTGGTTGGCATCGGTGAGACCGTGGGCATGGGCGTCGAGCGCCAGGGCGGGAGCGGTCGCGGCGGAATGATGGGGGGCACCGGCGTCGGCGACGATGAGGGCCGACTTGGGCACGACGTGAAGGAGACGCGAAGTGGACCGGCCGAAATAGCCGTCGACGCGGGCCTCGGTCGGACCTTCGGCTACGGTCTCGGGCACGGTGACGCGGAATGTTTTTGTTCCGGCGACGAGTTCCGCTTTGATCGCTGGATCGGAAAAAGTAAGGACGGTGAGGTCCTCGATATTCAGTCCGGCGACGGTGATCTCCGTCATCTCGCCGGCCCGGAGGATTGGCGGGGTGAGCGTGTGCAACTCAGCCGAAGGCAACTGGGCATGGACGGCCAGCGGCAGGGTGAAAAGGGCAATAAGAACGCTGACGCGGAGATGATTCATCCTCACAAAACTATAGGGAAGATCGGTCGCGGAGACGGATCAGTGGTTGAAGAGAAACTCCTTCGTGTTCACGAGCGCCCAGAGGATGTCCTCGAAGGCCTCCTGCTCGGCTTTGGTGCGGGCGGGTTCGTCTCCGGCGGCGGCGGCGCTGCGCTTTCTCACGAGATGAGCCTGTGCGGCGTCGAGCTCGGGCTGGCGAGGCTCGCGGGCGAGGGCGTAGAGGTAGAGCTCGCCGAGGCGCTCGGGGTCGGGCCGGTCGGTGGCTTTGGCGAGCGCGGCGGCACGTCCTTCGGCATGACCGAGCTTGTTCTGGATCGTCTCGGAATTGATGAGGTGCAGACTCTGGGCTAGGTTCGCGTCGGCGACCCGCTCGCATTCGCAGGCGCTGTCCATTTCGGGACGCCCGAAGACGGAGAGGAAGAAGGAGTCCTCGTTGAACTTGTCATCGGGCAGCAGAACGGCCCGCACCCCGGACGGCTGATTCTTGAAGGTCTCGGCCGATTTCGAAACGATGTTGATCGAGTCGAGGAGGACCTCGGCCTGGAGCCGCTTCGGATAATAGCGGGAGAAATTCTGCGAGTCGGCGACGTTGTGCTCGTTCGGGATGGAGCTGAGCTGGTAGGTGCGGCTGTTCGTGAGGGTACGGACGAGGTGCTTGAGGTCGAATCCGTTTTTCGCGAAGTCGGCGGCGAGGGCGTCGAGCAACTCGGGATGCGAGGCGGGGTTGGTGACACGCATGTCGTCTTCGGGCTCGACTAGGCCGAGGCTGAAGAAGTGCTTCCAGTAACGGTTCACGAGCATGCGGGAGAACCACGGATTGTCCTCGGCGGTGAGCCAGCCGGCGAGGGCGGCCCGCGGGTCCTCGGTCACAGGGAGATCAAGAGGCTCGTCGCCAAGGGCGGCGGGCTTCAGGACGGTCTGCGTGTTCGGATTCTGCATCGTCGGAACGGTGCGCTTGTGGAAGATGATCTCTTCGTCGGGCGCCTCGCCGGGTTTGCGTCCGACCGCGCTGAGGAAGGCGGCGAAGCTATAATAATCATCCTGCGACCATTTCTCATAGGGGTGGTGGTGGCACTGGGCGCACTGCATGCGAATGCCGAGGAAGACCTGGGCGATATCCTGCATTTGCTCTTTCTGATCTTTCACCGCACGGAACCAGCCGACGGCGGGATTTTGTCCGATTTCGCCCGAGGCAGTGACGAGGTCGGTCACGAGGGTGTTGAAGGGCTTGTTTTCAGCAATGCCGCTGCGAAGCCAGTCATGGAAGGCGTAGGTACCGCGCTGGTAGGTATCCTTGGTGCGCTTGTTGCGGAGGATGCTCGCCCATTTCTGCGCGAAGTAGGCGGCGTAATCGGGTGACTCGAGGAGGACGTCAATCTTTTTGGCGCGCTTGTCAGGCTCGGCCGAGGCGAGAAAGGCGGTCGTCTCCTCTGCGGTGGGGAGGCGTCCGGTGATGTCGATGGTGACACGGCGAAGGAAGGAAGCGTCTTCGGTGAGGGGCGAAGGCGGCAGCCCGAGGAGACTAAGCTTTTTGAAGATATGATCGTCGATGAAATTTTCTTTGACGGGCAGCTCGCCCATCTCGGCACCGAGGGGAATGGTGGCGCGGAAGACGGCGACGTGCTCCTGATAGCGGACCATGATGGCGGTGGATCCGGTCTGGTCGGCGAGGGTGACGTGACCATCGACATCGACTTCGGCCATGGCTTTCTGATTGGCTTCGTAGATCGCAAGTCTGGTGACATCGCGGCTGCTGCCGTCAGAGAACTGCGCCGTGACGGCGAGCTGCTGGGTGGCGTGGGCGGTGGCGACGCGCTCGTTAGGGTAGACGGAAATGCCGGTGACTTTGGGTGCGTCATCGGGCTGGTAGGGCATGCCTTCGCGGATCCAGCGAGCGATGGAATTGTAGTCGGCCGATCCTTTCTCCATGCGGATGCCGCCTTCGTGGGGGATCTCGCCGGTCGCTTTCATAAGAAGGAGACTGTTTTCCGGAGCGCTTGGGAAGACGCGGCGGGCGCGGGACTCGCGAACGAGCCACTCGTGGTCGTTCCACGCTTCGTAGCCGAGGAGGGAAAGGCGGAAATTGTTTTGCCCTCCTGATTTGCCGTGGCAACCGCCGCCGTTACAGCCGTACTTGGTGAAGACGCTGACGACCTCCTGCGAGAAGTGAATGGGCGCGGGCGTGTCGAAGCCGGTCACTTCGATCTCGATGACGGCGGGAGGCGCGCTCGTGCCGGAGAGAGAGGCGAGAAGACGGGTCCTGCCGTTTTTTAGCGGGGTGACGTAGCCTTTTTCATCAATCGCGACGATACCGGGGGTCTCGGGCTTGAGCGCGGCCTCGTAGGTGACGTCACGGGGAACGCCGGTGGCCTCGTCGGTGACGATGAGCTGGGTGCCAGACCAAGGGCCGACGATGGTGGACTTGGGGGCGTGGAAGGAGAGCTTGGCGGTGGTCGGGGAAGGGGCGGGCTCGGCTTGCGGGGGTTGGGCTGGTAAAGTGGGCGGGGCGCCCGCGGTTCCAGTGGGTAGCGCTGCTGGTGCCGCTGCTACCGGGGATGGTGCGGCGGCTTCCTGGGCGTGGAGGGAGCCCAGAGAGAGGGCGAGGAGGAGTATGAAAGAGCGCTTCATGTTAGCTGATGAGTTCCTTCATCGGGGTGTAGTGGGGATCGACCAGATACATGGGACGGCCGGTGAGGTCAGGGATGGTGGTGCTGTGCGCTTCGATGCCGGCGGCCTTGTAGAGAGTCGAGAAGACTTCCTGAAACTCGACCGGCCTTTCCACGACTTCGCCAGCGAGGCGGTCGGTCGCACCGATAATCTGCCCGTGGTTCATGCCGCCACAGGCGAGGACGGCGCTGTTGACGCGGGGCCAGTGATCACGACCGCCTTTGTCATTGATCTTGGGCGTGCGGCCGAACTCGCCCCAGACGACGACACTGACATCGTCGGAGAGTCCGCGGTCGTGGAGGTCCTGCACGAGGGCGCTGAGCCCCTGATCGAGCATGGGGAATTCGCTTCGGGCGCTTTTGAAATTATTGCTGTGCCAGTCCCACCGGGAAAAGCCGAGGGTGACGCAGCGGGCCCCGGCTTCAACGAGACGGCGAGCCATGAGAAACTGATCCTGCCGCCTCCAGCTGCCGTCGTCGAGGAACTGGTCGGTGCCTTTTCCATAACGGGCGATGGTCGCGGGATCTTCACTGGAGATGTCGAGAGCCTCGGCGAGGGCGCTCGAGGTGAGGACACCGAAGGCCTGCTCGTTGAAGGTGTCGAGTCCGGCCATCATGCCCGATTGATCGACCTCACGTCGGAAGTTGTCGAAGCTGCCGAGGAGGGCGCGGCGGTCACGCAGCCGGTCGAGACTGACGCCTTTGAGGACGATGTCCTCTTTGCCCGCTCCGCGGAAAGGGGTGAAAGGCGAATGCGAGGGACCGAGGAAACCGGCCGGACCGGGATTGCCCCACGGATCGTGGCCGACCTTGGGCGAGAGACCTACAAACGGAGGGCAGGATTCATTGACCCCGCCCTGCAGCTTTGACATCGCCGCCCCGATGCTGGGCCAGCCTCCTGCCGGGACGTTGGTGCGGCCGGGGCGACCAGTCAGGCACATCATGGCGTCGTGGGGTCCCTCGGCTCCGACGATGCTGCGAACAAAAGTGAGCTTGTCGGCGATCTTCGCGAGGAGGGGAAGCTCTTCGCAGATCTCGATGCCTGGGACGTTCGTGCGGATCGGCCGAAACTCGCCGCGATACTCGGCGGGTGCCTCGGGCTTGAGATCCCACATGTCCTGATGCGGCGGTCCGCCGGGCAGGAAGACCATGATGACCGCCTTGTGATTAATGCCGCGCGAGACCTTTCCCGACGCCGCTTCGGCCGCGAGGATCTGCGGAAGCGAAGCCCCGCCGAGGGCGAGGCCGCCGATTTGGAGGAAGGAGCGGCGGGAGAGCCCGTCACAGAATTTTCCGGATTGATCGCCGAGAATGGTAAGCATGGTCGGTAGGGGTTGCGGTGGTGGGGTCGAGCAGGCGGAGATCCAGCCGATGCCTGTATACAATACGGAATGCGATCGAATGAGACCAGCGCCGTGGCATACGTGTTCACGCTTGGCGTGATTGAGGGGGAGGGTGGTGGCTCGCCACTCAATCCAGCGATTCGCAGAAGGCGCGGAAAGCGGATTCCTCCTCCTCGCTCGCAACGCCTGCAACGATGTGTCCGGCGAGGTTGCGAATCACGACCGCTTGGTCGGGCGGGAGAGTGATGGTGCGGATCACGTCCCGGATGATTGCCGTAAAAGTGTTCCCGTTGTAAAAACAAAACGGGGCCATCCGATGACACTGGCGACAAAGATCGACAGCCGACGACAATGTCATTTGCTCACGATAACGAGAATTCCAAAGTGTCTGAGTGGCATCGTGACCATCGGAAGTCGGTTTGTGCAGTGCGCCTTTGGCCTAGCATAGCAATAAATTCTGGGCCGTAACAAACTCCCATGAATACCGAGCCAGCCAGTCTTGCACCGTAACCATGAATCAAGGATCTTCTCGTAGAAGACTCGTTCCGGCCTCATTTCGGATCTTTTCTCTCGCTTCTTTGATTTCCTCAACTCCAGCGCTCTTCAGATATCCTTTCCCAGTCCTGGCATAAACAGGCTCAGCGGAAAAGCGGTCCTGTATAGAGAGGGCATCTTCTAAAACACGTCGAAACGCCGGATCCTTCAGCAGTTCCGGATCGACTCCGGGAATATCGGGAAAATCCTCCATGCGAAACATTTTACTCATTGCCGGGGCGAATGGCAAGCACGCCGAATGCGGGGACGCAGGTGCGGCACATTCCGCTCTCGACGAATCAAGGGCTGAGGGAATAGCCTCGTCCACATGCAAAGGTCTGCGCTCTTCGCTCTGGTCAGCTTGACGGGATCAGTCCTTCCGGCTTCCTCCCAATCTAGCCTCGACTATCCCAAAACCACCGACGAGGCGCTCGCGCGGATTTCCGACGAGGAGCGCGAGCGGGTCGCGGTCCTGCGGGAGCGCATCCTCGAGACGACCGCGAAGCTCGATGAGACGGCGATGGAGGATTACCTTTCGAAGATTCCCAAAACCGGAGTGCCCTATGACATGGTCGCGATCCGGGGCGGTGAATTTCTCATGGGTAGCCCGCCGGATGAGGCGAAACGTGACAGAAACGAAGGACCGCAGGTGCGGGTGAGAGTGAGTCCGTTCTGGATGGGGCGCTACGAGACGACGTGGGATCAGTATGAGCCGTTCATGTATTCGGGCGTTCCCCGTTACCGGGATGGCACGTTGCGATACCCGGAGCATTTGAAAAATCCATCCCCCGCCACTTCGTTTCTTCACCGACCACTCCCTACACCGAGATGAGCTTCGGCATGGGCATAGACGGTTATCCCGCCATCTGCATGACCCACCACGCGGCGAACAAGTTCTGCGAATGGCTCAGCTTTCAGACAGGACATTTTTACCGACTCCCCACCGAAGCGGAATGGGAGTATGCCTGCCGCGCCGGAACGACCGGTCCCTACTCGTGCCCCACGGCGGAACTTGATCAATTTGCCATCCTCGATCCGAATTATACCCGGGTCGGCTATGAGAAAGTCAGTACTAAAAAGCCCAACCCCTGGGGTCTTTTTGATATGCACGGGAACGTGACGGAGTGGTGCCTCGATCAGTATCGCGCCGATGCCTACCGGCGTTGGAAGGGAGACCCGGTCGTCGATCCCCTCACAGCGCCCGAAACACGATATCCCCGCGTCGCCCGGGGTGGTTCGTGGTATGATCTACCGGAGGAACTAAGATCCGCCCGCCGCATTCCTTCGAGCCGGGATTGGCAAGCGCATGACCCCGAACTGCCCAAGAGCCTCTGGTATCTCACCGGCGCCGATTGGCTCGGCTTCCGCATCGTCCGTCCGCTCGCCGTTCCGAGTCTCGAGGAAATGCTCTTCGCGTGGAACAACAGCTTTGTCGATGAGGTAAGGGAACGGCCGGATGTGCCGCGTTAGCGCTTTCTTGCGCAAGAGCCCGGCAGGCAGTAACCTACGGCACCATGACGTCTCTGGAAATGCTCGTCGAGCCCTTGCGGCACTCACCCCAACTGCAGGAAGCGGTGGCCTTGCTTTCGCGGCAACTTGAGGAGGAGCACGCCCGACGCAAGCGCTTTTACGAGGAGATGACACCCGAACAAAAGGTGGAGTTCATCGACGGTGAGGTGCTGATGCATTCTCCTGCGAGAAATCGACATCTCGACGCCACCGCGTTGCTCATGAACCTGATTTCAAATCACGTTCGACTCAAGGGCCTCGGGACCGTAAAGACCGAAAAATGCCTCTGCGTCTTCCCCCGCAACGACTACGAGCCCGACATCGTCTTTTTCGGGAAAGAAAAGTCCGCTTCGCTCCAGCCCGAGACGATGAAGTTCCCCATCCCCGACTTCATTGTCGAGGTCCTCTCGGAATCCAACGAGGCGCGGGACCGGGGGGTGAGGTTCGAAGACTACGCCGTCCACGGGGTCGGCGAATACTGGATCATCGACACCGAAAGCGAGACAGTCGAGCAATACCTCCCCGGACCGGACGGGTATGAGTTGAAAGTCAAGGCCGCGACCGGAACGATCACGAGCGAGGTCATTGCGGGGCTCAGTCTGCCGGTGCGGGCGATTTTCGACGAGGTCGAGAACCTCGCCGCGTTCCGCTTCCTGATGTGATCGCGCCCCTCCCGTGCCCGCCTTTTTGCTGGCCAAAGGAGGGACTCCCGCCGTATCGTCAGGGCGAACCGCTCTACCCGAAAACCAACCTGATCCAGAACTGATACTCTGACCACACCATGACACCCGATTCCACCTTCACCCGCCGCCACTTCGCCATGACCGGAGCCCTCGCCGTCGGGGCCGCGCTCGTGCCCTCGCGCTCCGTCCAGGCTGCGGCCTCCTACTCGCTCGATACTCTCCCCTACGCCTTCGACGCCCTCGCCCCGCACATCGATGCGATGACGATGGAGATCCACCACGGCAAACACCACGCCGCCTACATCAAGAACCTCAACACCGCCCTCGAGGGCAAAGCCGACCTCGCCGCGCACTCGCTCGACGATCTCATGACGGTGCTCGCCTCGGTCGAGGACAAGGCGCTGCAGACGACGATCCGCAACAACGGCGGCGGTCACTGGAACCATGCCTTTTTCTGGGAGACCCTCGCCCCCACCGACAAGTCGGGCAAGCCGTCCGACGAACTCGCCAAGGCGATCGACACGGCCTTCGGTTCGATGGACGATTTTAAAAAGACCTTCGGCGAAGCCGCCGGCAAGCGATTCGGATCGGGCTGGGCCTGGCTCAAGGTCAAGGACGGCAAACTCGCGGTGACGAGCACCCCGAACCAGGACAACCCGCTCATGAAAGGGCTCGTCGTGGACGCCGAACTCGGCACACCCCTGCTCGGACTCGATGTCTGGGAGCACGCCTACTACCTCAATTACCAGAACCGCCGTCCCGACTACGTCTCCGCCTGGTGGAACGTGGTGAACTGGGACAAGGTCTCGGCCCGCTTTGCTGACGCGAAGTGAGAAATAGCTGTTTAGCGGGTAGCTCTTTGGCGATTTAGCCGGGGAGCTGCCTTTTTTGTGGGCGCTTTCCAATTTCCGGGTTCGCGCGTATCTTTCCCCGTGCCCAGTGACGCCAAGCCGGATCTTCAAAAAAAAATGCGTGAGGTCCCCCACAAACCGGGGGTCTACCTGCATAAGGACCGGCTCGGGTCCATTATCTACGTGGGCAAGGCGCGGGACCTGCGCAAGCGGCTCGCCTCCTACTTCACCCCCTCGCGCCAACGCATGGCCGAGCACAAGACACGGGCGCTGATCGAGAGCATCTGGGATTTCGACTACCACGAGGTTCGCAACGAGCCCGAGGCCCTGCTCCTCGAAGGCAAGCTGATCAAGGAATACCGGCCGAAGTACAACATCGCCTTCCGCGACGACAAACGCTTTCTTCTCGTGAAGATGCATCCCGAGGAGCCCTGGCCGCGTTTCCACCTGACCCGCCTGAAAAAAGAGGACGGGGCCCGCTATTTCGGTCCCTTTGCCCACTCCGGCGCGCTGCGGCGCACGATCTCGTGGATGAACCGCGAGTTCGGCCTGCGCAATTGCCGCCCCATGACGCCGGGGGAAAAGGACTACCAGCACTGCCACGACGACGTCATCAAGAACTGCACCGCGCCCTGCATCGGCCGCATTTCCCGCGAGGACTACATGGCCCGAGTCGAGCAGGCCTGCGATTTTCTGCAGGGCCACTCGAAAGACCTCATCCGCTCGATCGAGGAGGAGATGCAGGAAGCCGCCGCCTCCCTTGACTTCGAACGCGCCGCCGAGCTGCGCGACATGATCGGGAACCTGCGCCAGACTCTCAAACCGACGCGGCAGTTCACCCGTCGCGGCGTCCCGGGCAAGGCGATCAACCCAGAGGCCGACGTCATCGAGCTGCAGGAATACCTCCGCCTCGACCGGCCGCCGCTCGTGATGGAGTGTTTCGACATTTCGAACATTTCGTCGAACCACATCGTCGCCTCGATGGTGCGTTTCCGGAACGGCGTCGCGGACAACAGCCACTACCGCCGCTACCGCATCCGCACGGTCGAGGGACAGGATGACTTTGCGAGCATGGCCGAAGTGATCCGGCGGCGCTACTCGCGCATCCTCCTCGAAGCCCGCGAACTCGTCGGAGAAGCCGACGCTGATGAGAGTCAGGAAAATCCCCTCGACGCGATGCGCCGTCTCGAGGAGGAAGTCGAGACGGCCGTCCCCGATGAGGCGGTGAAACGCAAGCCCTTCGTGCGTCTCCCCGATCTCGTCATCGTCGACGGCGGCAAAGGTCAGCTCGGCATGGCAGTGCGCGAGCTGAACCGGCTTGGGCTGCACGAGCTGCCCGTCATTGGTCTGGCGAAGCAGCGCGAGGAGGTCTTTCGCCCCGGTGAATCGGAGCCCCTCGTGATCCCCCACGACAAGGGCGCCCTGCGCCTCCTCCAACGCATCCGCGACGAGGCGCACCGCTTCGCGAACGGCTACCACCAACTCCTCATGAAACGGCGCGTCGAGGAGAGCATCCTCGATGACTGCCCCGGAATCAGCCGGGCGAGGAAGGAACGGCTCCTCGAAAAATTCGGGTCTGTCTCCCGCCTGCGGAAGGCCAGTCCCGAGGAAATGACCGCGGTTTCCGGGATAAACGAGAAACTGGCCATGGAAATCGCGCATTTTTTGAAAACACACTGATTCCCCGCCCGTATTCGGAGGGTGACCTCCGTGCGATTCGTGTTATAATGGCCCGATTAGTCACTGACTCTTTACGATCTTAAGGAAATGAGAATCATGCCCCCTACCCGCGGAATCGCCACGGTCGCCCTTTTGGTCGCGGTGCTCCATGCGAGCCCGGCAGTCAGAGCTCAGGAGGACAACGGTTCCCCGGGAGGATTTGTTATCCAGGGTCTTCAGGCACAGCCCGTCGCTGAACCGGTAGAACTCGAGGCGATCCCCCGCTTTGAGGATGCCCCCACCCAACTGCCGACCGCGCTGCCGGCTTTGCGGGCCATGCCGGTTGAAGAAGCAGGTGCGGTCGAGATTCCCGAAGAACTCCTCGGTGATGAGCCGGCCAAGCCCCGGCCCGAGTCCGAGCCCTTGGCGGTCGGAGCCGATGTGGAGGAGAAGGTCGATGAGAAGGATTCCACGGTGAAGAAGATGGATGACATCGCTCCCGATCAAACCCCGGTGATGGCTAAGGACCTGCGAGCGCTGTCTCCTCCCGAGCAACCTGGTCAGGTCGGATCTACCGTTCACACCCGTAAGGAAGCGAGAACTTTCACCTTTTCCATCCCTGCCCCCCGCGGCCAGCTCCTCGACCGGAATGGTTACCCGCTCGCCCAGAGTAAGGTCGCCTACTACGCTGCAATCACCTTCCCCTTTCTCGGTAGTGAAGTCTCCGACGGTGAGGTCCTGCGTTACGCGGGCGAGCGTATCGTCCACGTCAACAACATCCTCGGAACCGAATGGGATTTGTCAGGCAAAGTCGTCATTGATCACTATCGCGACCGTCGCTGGATCCCCCTCACCTTTTCCTCCGTCCTCTCTGACAGCGAAGTCGACGAGCTCAACCGGCAAAAGATGGAGGGGCTTACCCTGCAGCCGGTCTACCTGCGTCATTACCCGCAGGGGAAAACCCTCTCGCATGTGATCGGCTACGTCGGCAAGCGCCCCCCGCGGACAAAAGGGCCCATCGTCAACGACGAATCTCTCTGGGGCATTCCCATCGGCGTGGACGGTCTCGAGCAGTCTTTCGAGACCGATCTGCGCGGGACCCCGGGCCGCGTCAATGTCGTCTATGAGGCTGACGGGACGAAGGTAAAAGAGGATGTTCTATCGCGACCGCGCCCCGGCTTTAATGTCGTGACCTCGATTGATCTCGAGATGCAGGACATCTGCGAGCGACTCCTTGAGGAAAAAGTGAAACGCGGGGCCATGGTCATCATGGACGTGCGCAACGGTGACATTATGGCGATGGCGAGCAACCCCCAGTTCGACCCGAATGACTTCATCCCCGCGATCACTCAGGACAAATACGCCGCCCTCGCCGAGGACCCTGCCAAGCCCCTCTTTCCCCGGGCCTACCGTGCCGCCTATCCTCCCGCATCGACCTTCAAGGCTGCCGTCGCCCTCGGCTTCCTCGAGAGCGGCTACATCTCCCCGAACGACCTCTACCCCTGTCCCAACGTATGGAAGGTCGGCGACCTCATCATGCGCAACTGGAACGTGAAAGGCGAAGGTTCGATGAATGTCGTCGGCGCCCTCACCCGCTCGTGCAACACCTGGTTCTACGAAGTCGCGAGCCGCGCCGGAGCGGATTCGATGAGCTACATGGCGACACGTCTGGGGCTCGGGCAGAAGACCGGCATCCCGCTCAACGAGGCCGAAGGTTTCGTCCCCAGCAATCGATTCTGGCTCGATAAACACGGCTACATGATGTCGGATGGCGAAGAGGCGGTCATGAGCATCGGACAGGGGACCGTCGAGGTCACCCCTTTGCAGGTCGCCCGCATGATGGCGGCAATAGGAAATGGCCAGCAAGTCGTAAAACCCCGACTTGTCCTGCAGATTCAAGATCTCAATCACGAACTCGAACGAACCTTCCCTGTCGAAGTGGCGAACTCACTCAACGTTGACACTTACTCTCTGCGAGCAGTGCAGCGCGGTCTCTACGACGTCGTGAATTCGGGCAGTGGCACCGGCAAAGCGGCCTTTCACAAGATCACCGTCTCGGGAAAGACAGGAACCGGTCAGTGGAAACCCGCCCAAAAACAGAACCTCTCATGGTTTGCCGGGTATTTCCCCTCCAAGAATCCGATTTACTCCTTCGCCGTGATTTACGAGGGCGACCCCGGTGAGGTCGTCAGCGGCGGCAAACAAACCGCTCCCGTCGTCGGGGCCTTCCTCGAGGAATATTTGAACGAGGATAACTACAATTCCGTCCGCGCCCGTGCGAACCTTCTGGAAGAAGAGAGCAGCACCTCCGAACCGGAAGAGTATACCGCGCGCGGCCCCGTCCAGTCCATCTTCCAGGATAGTGAGGCAGAGGCAGCACTCGATGAGATCGTGCCGACGCAACCAGAGCCCTCCGCTCAGCCCCAACCCGATGGCGGAGGAGGGCTCTTCCAGAGAATTTTCAAACGGTCTCGCCAGTGACTTGGGCATTTCCGGCCTCTTTTTTAATTCCCGCGCGCCGGTCTTTACGATAGAGTCGCGACTAATGAATCGCGAGATCTCGCTCCTCCTCCTCTGTGTTCTTTCCCTGGTTTTTACTTCCTGCGTCCGCACTTCAACGGTCCTGCGGGTGAAGAAGGACGGCAGTGGCTCGATCGTCTCCCGGTATTATTTTTCGCCGCAGATGCTGGCAATGATCAAGCAACTCGAAGGGGCCGGTGGCGGCCCCGACCTCGGGCTCATCGGTGAGATGGCCTCGCCTGACGAGGAATCTTTGCGTAAGGACTCCGCGAACTATGGCGAAGGGGTTCGCTACACAAAACACGAGCCCGGCAAGGACGATGAGGGATGGGAAGGCTATGTCGTCACCTACGCATTCGACGACATCCGGAAGGTGCGCATTGACCAAAACTCCGTCCCCGGCAAAGCGCGCGAGTTCGTGGAATCGTCGGGCGAGGAGATCGAGGCGGACAAAGGCGGCTCGCTCACCTTTGCCCTCGAGGGCGACGTGCTCACCGTAAAAACCTCTTTTGCCAAAGCCGGTCTCGAGGGCATGATCGACCAGGATCAACTGAAACAGGCGAGGGAAATGGGCATGACCCCTTCGCAGTCCATGAAGATGGCGGCGGGCATGGCCGGGGGCATGCGGGCGGGGGTCTTCCTGCGGGCCGAGGGAGGCATCGCCGAAACGACGGCCGCGCACGTTAGCGGCGATCTCGTCATTCTCAACGACGCCGATGTGGCGAAAGTGCTCAACGATCCCGATTTTGGTGAATTCATCGACAAGGCGGCGGTCGATCCGAAGCTCGTCACGGTCGAGGCGGTGAAGGAACTCTTTGGTAAACTCGAAGGAATGACCGTCGAGACCGCCGACGAGATTACCGTGAAACTCAAGTAAGTCGGTAACAAAAAGCCCGGAGCCTCTTGCGGGACTTCGGGCTTTTCGATTAAAGATTCCTTTTCTTACAGCGAAGCCTTTACAATCTCGGCAAAGCTGGTCGGGTCGAGACTGGCACCACCGACGAGGAATCCGTCGATGTCAGGCTGCCCAATGAGCTCGGCGGCATTGCCGGGCTTCACGCTGCCGCCATACTGGATGCGGGTTGCGCCCGCGACATCACTGCCGAAGAGGGTTGCGAGGACACTGCGGACAAAAGCCTGGGTCTCCTGCGCCTGCTCGGGAGAGGCGGTGCGGCCGGTGCCAATAGCCCACACAGGTTCGTAGGCGATGACAATCTCGGCCATCTGCCCGGCGCTGATCCCGGCAAGGCTGCCCTCGAGTTGCTGTGAAAGGACGAACTCGAGCTGACCGCCGTCACGCTCCTCGAGGGATTCACCGATGCAGAGGATGGGCTTGAGACCGGCCGCGAGGGTGGCGTGGACTTTTTTGTTAATTACCATGTCATCTTCCCCGTAGAGTGAGCGGCGCTCGCTGTGGCCGAGGATGACATAGTCGCATCCGACTTCCTTGAGCATCGCGGCGCTCGTCTCGCCGGTGAAGGCGCCCGAGGCCTCGTGCGACATGTTCTGCGCCGAGAGGGCCACGGCGGGATTTGACGTGATGGTCTCGGACGCTTTTGCGAGGGAGACAAAAGGCGGGGCGATGACGATATCGACGGAGGTGGCCTCCGGGAAAGTCTTCAGGAAAGGATCGAGGAACGCGGCCGTCTCGGACGGGGTCATGTTCATCTTCCAGTTGGCGGCGATGATGTTTTTACGACTCATGATTTAGCTGTTTAGCAGGTAGCGGTTTGGCTCTTTAGCTTTTTCTAACTTCTGGATTCTGACTCCTGACTTCTTTTTTACTTCTCGTTGAGAGCGGCGATGCCGGGGAGAACTTTGCCTTCGAGAAGCTCGAGGGAGGCACCGCCACCGGTGGACATGTGATCCATTTTTTCGCCGAATCCGAACTGGTTGGCCGCGGTGACCGAGTCTCCGCCGCCGACGATCTTGACCGCCTTCGTGTTCTCAGCAATCGCCTTGCCAATCGCCCTCGTTCCGATGTCGAAACCGCGCTTTTCAAAGACTCCCATGGGACCGTTCCAGATGATGGTGCCGGCTTCGGCAATCTTCTTCGAGAAATCAACGATGGCGCGGTCGCCGATGTCGATGCCCTCGCGGTCGGCAGGGATGGCACCACCTTCGCCCCAGATTTCAGTGACTTCGGTGGGCGCGTCATCGGCGAACTCGGCGGTATGCCGCGTGTCGGCGGGGAGGAGAAACTCGGTGTGGTTCTTCTCGGCGGTGTCGAGGATCTTCAGTGCAAGATCGGTCTTGTCGGGCTCGGCGAGGCTCTTGCCGATCTGGTAGCCCTGGGCGAGACGGAAGGTGTTCGCCATGGCGCCGCCGATGATGAAGGCGTCGGCTTTTTCCATGAGGCGGTTGAGGACCTCGATTTTGTCCGAGACCTTTGCCCCGCCCATGATCACGACAAAGGGACGGGCTGGGCTCTCGAGTTTATCGACGAGATATTCGAGCTCTTTTTCGATGAGAAAACCCATCGCGCAGGTGCCGATGAATTCGGTCACTCCGGCGGTCGAGGCGTGGGCGCGGTGGGCGGTGCCGAAGGCGTCGTTCACGTAGATGTCCCCGTGCGAGGCGAGCTGCCTAGAGAATTCAGGGTCGTTCTTCTCTTCTCCGGCGTAGAAACGCACGTTCTCGAGGAGGAGCACTTCACCGTCCTTGAGATCCGCGACGGCGGCATCGGCCTTCTCACCGACGCAGTCATCGACGAACTTCACGGGGACGCTAAGGAGTTCGCCGAGACGGTCGGCGGCGGGCTTGAGCGAGTACTTGGCCTCCGGCGCGCCCTTGGGGCGGCCGAGGTGGGACATCAGGATGACACGCCCGCCCGCTTTGGCGAGGAACTCGATCGAGGGGACCGCCGCAGTGATGCGGGTGTCGTCGGTGATCTCACCGGAGCTGTCCTGGGGAACGTTAAAGTCGACGCGCATGAGAACGCGTTTGCCGGCGGGATTGATGTCGCGAATGGAGAGCTTGGCCATGAGATTAGCAGGGGATGATGAGGCGGTGGTTCGCCCCGGATTTGTTGTTTGGTATTGAAAGGCAATTGCAGAAAAGCGCCCGCCAACTGCACAGTCGGGGGCGCTTTCTCATTGAAAGAAGATGTCCGGAGCAACGATCAGAGACCGGCCCCGACGAGTTCCATGGCATCGACGGAGCGGTTGGAGTAACCCCACTCGTTGTCATACCAGCCAACGACTTTAACGAAGTTGCCGGCAGCCATCGTGAGGTCGCCGTCGAGGATGCAGGAGTGCGGATCGCCGACGATGTCCTTGAGAACGATGGGGTCTTCGGTGTAGTAAAAAATGCCTTTGAGCGGCCCTTCGGCGGCAGCCTTGTAGGCGGCGTTGATTTCCTTGACGGTCACGTCCTTGGAAAGCACGGCGCTGAAGTCGGTCACGGAACCGGTCGGGGTCGGGACACGGAAGGCACCGCCCTGGAGCTTGCCTTCGAGCTCGGGGATGACGAGGCCGATCGCCTTGGCGGCACCGGTGCTCGAGGGGATGATGTTCTCGGCGGCGGTGCGGGCACGGCGGAGGTCGCTGTGGGGAGCATCGAGGACACGCTGGTCACCCGTGTAGGAGTGAATCGTGCTCATGAAACCCTTTTCGATACCGAACTCGTCGTTTAGCACTTTCACCATCGGGGCAAGACAGTTGGTCGTGCAGGAGGCATTTGAGATGATGTGGTGCTTGGCCGCATCGTAGAGGTGGCTGTTGATCCCGATACAGAACGTGATATCGGGGTCTTTCGCCGGGGCGGAGATGATGACCTTCTTGGCACCGGCCTCGAGGTGTTTCCCGGCACCGGCTTTATCGAGGAAGAATCCGGTCGATTCGAGGACGACGTCGACACCCTTGCCACCCCAGTCGAGGTTGGCGGGGTCACGCTCGGCGGCGGCCATGATGCGGTGACCATTCACAGTGATGGACTCGTCATCATACTCGACGGTGCCGTTGAAGCGCCCCGCAGTGGAGTCATACTTCAGGAGGTGCGCGAGCGTCTTGTTGTCGGTGAGGTCATTGATCGCGACGACTTTTTTGAGTTGTTCAGGGGACATGGCGCGCAGCACGTTGCGACCGATTCGTCCAAATCCATTAATTCCGTAGGATGCCATAATAGTAGTATTTATCGTGTTTATAAAAACGAGAGAGTCCCGGCATTGCTGCACAGACTTCGCAGCTCCGCGCACTGGCGGCAGACCGCGCTACCGTATAGGGGAAATGGGCTCCGTCAAAGGAAAAGCCGGTGACCTGATCAGCTTCGCTTCCTCCCGGGAAGCGGGCTCAGATTTCCACCACCGCCATAGCGACGGCCCTTCAGGGTAGCAAACCTGGAAAATTCCCGTCGGGTTTTGTAAAAAAATGAACGTTTCCTACCAATGCTCGGTCGTAACGATAAGACGCACGCGTAGATCCTACTCTGAAAACCTCCCAGGCTTCAGACTGGCCTAGAATTATGATATTTACATTTATTTTCAAGATGTCTTAAATTTAAGCTTGCGGTGATACTTATAACTTTTATACTGAATTTATAGAGTTTGATTTGTCATGAAAAAATTAATCGTTGTCGTCAATGATCTCGAGCGCTCCGGGAAGTCCGCTCTCGCTCGGACCCTCTCTCATCACCTTAAGGCGCAAGAGATCAAACACCTCCTCGTCACTTCCAACGAGATGGACATGACAGACTCCTTCCCCGGCGAATTCTGGGATCTGGAAGACCAGTTCGACGTCTCGCAACTCATCGGAGCCATCGACAAACATAGTGCCATCATTCTCGATGTGCACACCGGCGGAGCACGCAATTGGGGCGACTTCTTCGAAGCCGAAGATCTTGAGAACCTCCTCGCCGAACTCGATGCGGAGATGACTCTCGTTATTCCCGACACCCGCAGCGAGCGCTGCAACGAAGAGATCTGCGACCTCACGGAGATCTTTGCCGATCAGGCCGATTACGTCGTCGTTCACCTCCCCGGAGATCCTCGCAACGAGGTGAAATGGAAAGGCAGCCTTGCCGACAAGGCGATCCGTTACCTTGGCGCCGGCACGGTCGAGATTCCGGGCATCTCCGACGATCTCCGCACCGTTCTCGACAATGCGGGGATGGAGTTCACTGAGGCACTCAATAACCCCTCCGAGCTTCCCCGCTTCGCCGAGGTGCAGTTGAGCCAATGGCTCGAGCGGGCTTCGGCCACACTCTCAGGCGGTAATGAGTATCTCATTCCCGATTCCGCCATCACCGTTGCTCTCGATTACTGAGAGCGAGCAGACAAATCCTGATTTTTTGAAAAGGGCTTCCGTTCGCGGTAGCCCTTTTTTTGCGCCCGCCACACCAAAGCGGTTTACTTGAAGATCGCGTCGATGCCCATGGCGCTCTTCCGCGCGATTTTGGGAACCAGTTTGGGACGTGATCTTTTCAGCACAAAATAGGCGATCGAGAGCAGTCGCAGCCCGATGATCTTGTCGACAAAGCGATAGCCCGGCGTGCGCCGCACGAGGTGCTTGAAGAAGATCGCAATGTAGCGGCCGTTCAGTTTGAAGGGCTTGAAGTCCAGCCTCACCGTGTAGCGATAGCGACTGCCGCGCGGATAACGCTTTTTGTATTGCTTCTTCGCCTTTTCGAGGCGCTTGCGGATTTCGTCGTCTTCGGGCCGGAAAAGGTATTCCCGCCCCAGCGCGATGATTCCGAAGGTATACTCCATGTATTCGATGTCCTCTTCGGGAAGATGGCACTGCAGAGCAAGAGTGCGCATGCGTTTGATCTTCGCCATCGCGGCATGGCCCGCGCGGATCGCGACCTCACCGTCCTCGACGACGTGCTCGAGCATTTTTTTCAGCGAATGGGCGACAAAGAGGTGGTGCCAGTAGACCCCGAGCAGGGGCGGAATACGGACCCGGCGGAAGTAAAAGCGCTGTCGCGCAAAATCCGGCAAATAGAGCAACTGCACGATGACCTCTTCGGAAAGACGCAGCAGTTCACTGAGCGCTGCCGGATTCGTCACCTCGGGCAGATGAGAAAGCGCCTCCTCGACGAGTTCGCCATGCTTGAAAAGCCGCAGCGTCACGAAGGTATTGATCTCGGTCCAGATCGCCGCCGGATCGATGAAAGCGAGCCGGCGGAAGGGAGTCCAGCCTCCCGTCTGGCACCAGACGGAGATGCCGATCACGTTGGGCGCCTCGCGCAACTCGATCGCGAGCTGTTCGTAGTCACCACCAATGAAGCTTGGATATTCCCCGCAGCCCTCATACTCGCGGCGCGTCTGGAGCTCGACGATCTTTGGAATGTCAGTGACAAAGAAATTCCGGTTGAGCGAGAGGTAACGGAAAAAATCAGACTCCCCATACTTCATCGAGAGGACCAGCGCCGGGCTCGTGATCCCGGCGACCGTTTTCTCCAGGGTCGCCTCGTGCCAGATGAGATCGCCGACCTCGTGCGCCCCCACCGTCCAGGTGCGGAAAATGCAGCGCCGCTTGTGGTGTTCGAAGACCGGCAGGATCGCCTTGAGACAGCGATTCACCATTCCCGGATTTTTGAGAACGAGCTTGCTGCGGAAGTCCTCTTTGATATCGAGCCCGTCGCTTTCCCCGATGCGAAGCACCACGCCCGCGACCTCGGGGAAGTCGATGAAAAAGCGATCGAGCAATCCAGCGAGGAACTGCCGCTGTTTCCGCTCGCTGTTGCCGAGATGTTTCTCAAGCTGAGGTGTCAGCGTGAGGATGTCCATCGTCAGGTAGAGGTGAAGTCCCTCCGCAAGGATCACTTTGAACAGCTCGCGGAATTCCTCCCGGTAGAGTGCGATGCGCTCATTAACGGCCTCTTCATAAAATTCGTGCAGGGCGAGGTGCGGCACGTCATCGAGAGTGACGCCATTGTAGCCGATCTTCGCGACACTGCGGCAAAAGGTCTTCATGTCCGCCCGGATCGCGACGAAGGCCTCGCGGACTTCCTCGGGCGACATCTCCTGAAAGCGCATCCACGGCAGCTTCGACCAGTTGATCCTGAACCGGTCATAACCCGGAAAGAACGGGCCGATCGCGTCGATCAGGTAGAGGGGCGAGCTGAGTGCAGGTAAGTCCACGGGAAAACGATTCCAGTAGCGCAGAGCAGCGCCCCCCGCAATCGCAAGCTGAGGGAGACTTGCACCGCTCGGTGGCGAATTTGTCACGATAGCCAATTGCGCTCTTCCCGTTCCGTTCCGAAAGATCGCAACGACTCGGAGCGTAAAAACAGTCTTCCCCTTTCCCTCCTGATGCATTATCCAGTTCCCATGACCACGCCAAAAGCCCTCCTTCGATTTCTGAAAAATCCCGGCGCCATCGCCGCGATCTCCGCCCTCGCCTTCGGGGTTGCGGCGTTCTCGCTGACCTCGTGCGGAGAGAAGGCCATCGCCGCGGCGGAAAAGACAAAGATCGTCTTCATCGCCGGCAAGCCGAGCCACCCCTCCGGCCAGCACGAGTTCAATGCCGGGGCCATCCTCCTCGCCCGCGCCCTCAACGAGCAGAGTGGTCTGCCCCTCGAGGTCAACGTCGTCCACAACGGCTGGCCCGACGACGACGCCGTTTTTGACGGAGCGAAGGCCGTCATTATTTATTCCGACGGCAACGCCAGTCACCCTGTCAACGGGCACGAGGAAAAGATGGAGAGCCTGCTCGCGAGCGGCGTCGGGCTCATGTGCATGCACTATGGCGTCGAGGTGCCCAAAGGCGAACTCGGTGAGCGCTTCAAACGCTGGATCGGCGGCCACTACGAGAGCGGCTACTCGACGAATCCCCACTGGACCGCCGAGGTCGAACTAAAAAAAGACCATCCCATCAGCCGCGGCGTCCCCGGATTCTCCGCCAATGACGAGTGGTATTACAACATGCGTTTCGCCGATCCCAAAACGTCCGAAGACATCCTCACCGGCGTGCCGACCCGCGAGCGCATCAACCGCTACATTCACTGGACCCCCGACGGCGAAAAAAATCTCGGCAAACGCCAGACCATGATGTGGGCCGTCGAGCGCGCCGATGGCGGACGCGGCGTTGGTTTCACCGGAGGCCACTGGCATCGCAACTGGGCCATAGCCGACTTCCGCCGTGTCGTCCTCAACGCCATCGCCTGGACCGCCAAAGTCGAAGTCCCCGAAGCCGGCGTGACCTCACTCGCCGTGACCGAGGCTCGGCTCAACGAGAACCTCGACGAGAAAAAAGAGATGATCCACGTCGCTCTGCCCTCCACCGCCGATCTCAACCAGCCCGCAGCCGAGCCGAAGGAGTTCGGCTGGCCCGGGAAAAAGTAAGGGCGCACCACTTTGAGCCGCTCCCCATCCGCTCCGGTGAAGATAGGCCTGCTCGACTCGGGTGTCGGCGGGCTTTCCGTGCTGCGCGAAGTTCATCGTATCCTCCCTGGCGCGGAGTTGCACTACGTAGGGGATTCAGCCTGGTGTCCTTACGGAACGAAAAGTCCCGAAGTGATCTGCGCACGGGTTTTTGAGATCTCCGATTACCTCCTCTCCCAGGGAGCGGGCATCCTCGTGATCGCCTGCAACTCCGCCACGATCCATGCCGTCGGCGCCCTGCGCGCCACCTACCCTCTCCCCGTCGTGGGAATGGAGCCCGCCGTGAAACCAGCTGCCGAACTTACCCGCAGCGGCGTCATCGGCGTCCTCGCGACCGAGGCGTCCATCGCCGGGGAAAAATTCCATCAGCTCGTCAACACCCACGCCAGCGGCGTGCGCGTCATCACCCGTCCCTGCCCGCGCTTCGTCGAACTCGTCGAGGCCGGACAACTCACTGGCCCCGAAGTCGAAGACGCCGTCGACGAAGCCCTCGCCCCCCTCCTCGAAGCCGGAGCCGATGTCTTTGTGCTGGGTTGTACCCATTATCCCTTTCTCCGGGCCGTCATCGAAGCACGCCTCCCTGACACTGCCACCGTCGTCGATACCGGACCCGCCGTCGCGCGTCGTGTTAAAAGCCTCCTCGAGCCTGATTTCTGCTCACAGGGGAAAGGATCCATCCTCGTCGAGACGACCGGGGCTCTCGACGCCCTCGAACGACTTCTCCCGCGGCTCCTCCCCGGGGTGAACGTGAGCTCCGGGAGACGCGACATCCGCGAATAGCTCTAATTCTCATCATGAGAAATCAATGGCGTGATTTCTTTCTCGATTTTGCCTTCGGTTCGGGCTATCACGATAAGCATGTCTCCCCGTTCCACCGTCAGCATTCACCCCTACTTCAAACCGCACGAGGGCAAACTCGCCGACTTTATTGCCGGCATGCCGGCCTTCGTTGAACGGACGCGGGTGGAGGAGGACGTGCTTTTTTATGACTTCACCGTGTGTGGCGATACCGTCTTTTGCCGCGAGGCCTATGTCGGCGGTGAAGGCGCCCTGAAGCACCTCGGGAATGTCGGCGACCTCCTCGGCGAAGCGCTCAAGATCGCGGAGCTCGTGCGACTCGAAGTCCACGGAGACGCCGTCGAGCTCGACAAAATGCGTGAGGCCCTCAAGGACCTGCCCGTGCAGTGGTTCATTCTGGAAACAGGACTGGAAAAGTGATCCTCGCGTCCCGACCTGACAGGATTGAGTGACTGGCGAGAGCCTTTATAGTCCTCTCTTTTTCTTCACCATCGGCAAGTTGCCGAAGGCGGGGCGGGGTGTACAGTAGGCGGCTCTAACCAGCCTCTTTTCCCAACCCCATGAGTGACGATGACCTCCTGAAACTGCGTGCCAGATCCGGCATCGCTCCCTGGCGTCTGCGACTGGCCGAGTTCATCGAGTCGGGTCCGGTCCAGCGCTTTATTCTCGCCGCGATCATCGTGAACGCGGTCGTTCTCGGGCTCTATATCGATCCGACGATCCTCCCTCAGCTCGATCCGCTCTGGCGTGCGATCGATCTTTTCTGTCTCGGAGTCTTCGCGGTGGAGATCGTCATCAAGCTCGTCGCCTATCGACTCGGTTTTTTCAAAAGCGGCTGGAATGTCTTCGACTTCCTCGTCGTCGCGATCGCCCTCATCCCGGGGAACGGAGCGCTCTCGGTCCTGCGGACGCTCCGAGTCCTGCGGGTCCTGCGACTGCTCACGGTCGTGCCGAGCCTGCGCCGCGTCGTCGCGGCTTTCATCCACTCGATCCCCGGGCTGGGCGCGGTCGTGATGGTGATGGCGATCTTTTTTTACGCCGCCGCGGTGATGGCGGTGGGCTTTTTCGGGGCGACCTTTCCGGACTGGTTCGGCAGTATCGGGAAGAGCCTCTACACCCTCTTCCAGGTCATGACGCTGGAGAGTTGGTCCATGGGGATCGTGCGTCCCGTCATGGAGGCGCATCCCTTCGCCTGGGCCTTTTTTGTGCCCTTCATCATCATCGCGACCTTCACGATTCTAAATCTCTTCATCGGCATCATCGTCTCGACGATGCAGGAGCTGGCGATGATCCCCGATCCGGAAAGTCCGAACCGGGAGACGATCGAGATCCTTAGTCGCATCGAGGAGGATCTCGCGAGACTGCGGAGTCAAATCGGCAAATGACCCCGCTTTGGCGCCGTCGACATCAGCCTTCTCGGCTCTTGAGAAATTCGACGCACCTCGTCACTTCGGGGAGTGAGTTCTCCCAGTTGTGCTCGTACTCGATTGAGGCGGGACCGGAAAATCCTTGTGCTGCGAGCTCATCAAGGATCGCAGGCATGTCGGCTTCGCCGGTGCCGTAGGGGACGTCGTGCGAACCTTTGCCGTAGGCGTTGAGATCTTTGAGGTGGCTGCTGACGATGCGGCCTTTGAGAATGCGGAGGCAAGCGACGGGCTTCAGGCCCGAGCGCATCCAGTGACCGGTATCAACACAGGCTCCGATGCGGGGATCGCGGTCTTTCACGAGTTCGGCGATGTAGCCCGGATCCCAGACCTTGTAGTTGGGATCGTTTTCACGCTTTGGATGGTTGTGAAAGCCGACCTGAATGTCGTATTCCCTGACGAGTTTTTCGAAAGTGTCGAGGGCGTCGACCGACTCGGTGTTGATGACGCGGATGCCCATGGTTTTGGCGAATTCGAAGACTTTGCGGCTCTCGGCCTCGTCTTTGCTGAGCCCCACGACGCCGTAGGCGACGGCCATGATGTCGTGCTCTTTGAGCTTGGCCTTGACCTTCTCGAGAGTCTCGGGAGAGGCGTTGTGATCGAGCTTCACGTCGGGCTCGGCGGGGGAAAGTTTTTGCCCTGGGTAAAGTTCGATCAACTTCGCGCCCGAGGCGGCTGTTTTCTCGATCGCCTCGAAGGCGGTGAAGCGGTTGAACGTGTAGGCCTGGCATCCGATCGCGATGCCGCTGATGCGACGGTCGTCCGGAATGGGATCAGCCGCGTCAATCTGGAAGAGGCCCGCAAAGGTCGCGGCGAGAAGAAAGTAGGGAAGTTTCATGGGGTATACTGTAGAAGCGGAAATCTACGGCCACGAAAGGCCCGCGCAAGGGAAGTGGCGCAGCGGAAATGCGCCGACGAGGACGGATCGGTGGACAATAAATGTCGCGGCCGCGACATTTATTGTCCTGTCGGTTTTCAGCGGTTCAGGGGCGGCGCATTTCTTCGCGACGCATCGGCATGGCGTCGATGAGCGCAAAAAATGTCACGAGAGAGAGCTTGGCGCGCTGGACGGATTTGGTTGAGCCATCTTTGCCGAGGAGAGTGACGGACGCTCCCCGTGAAGTCTCCCCAAGACCCAGCTGACGACGCAAGGCGGCCCGGGACTTGTCACTGAGAGGTTCGGCGTATCGCTTTCCGCGTTTTCCCAACTCACCGACGTGAAAGAGAATGAGATCCCTGTCCTTGAGACCATCGCCGTTCCGGAGGATCTGCTTCTCGAATTCGGCGAGGGCTTCCGCTTCCGCGCCGGAGAAATCGAGTATGAGGATACGATTTTTCCACCGGTAGTGGGAGAGCGGTCCTGCGGCGAGAGAGGATAGGGAGATGCCGGTGAGCAGCGCCGCGAAGGCGAGAGTCTTCATGAGACAGGTTACGCCTGTCCGCCCGCTTTCGCCTTACCGCCACGACGACCGGAGCGGCGGCGGCGCGAAGTGCCTGCGGCGGCAGCCTGCGTTTCAGCGACGGGGGCGGCGGTCTCCATCGCGGCGTTGACGGGCTTTTGATTTCCCTTACGATTTCGAATGCCGGGACGAGTGCCGGCAGGGGCACGGCCGCCATTACGAGCGGTCCCGACGATACGAAAATCGACCATCTTGCGGGCCGCATCGACCTTGGCGATCTCGACGTCGACGATATCGCCGAGCTGGATCGTGCGGCGCTTGCTGCGTCCTTCGATCTTCTTCGCGGCGGTATCGTGGCGGTAGTGATCGTCCTCGAGGAGGGCGAGCGGAACCATGCCGCTCATGCCGAGACCGGTGATGTCGACAAAAAATCCGAAGTCGCGCAGACTCGTGACCCGGGCAGGGTAACGGGTCGGTTTGCCGGAGTGAATCTGATCGAGGAGGAAGGCGTGGAGCTTGATGTCCTTGCTATCGCGCTCGGCATCGGCCGAGTTGCGCTCGGACGAGGAGAGGTGATTGGCGACATCATGGAGATGAAGGAGCGGAGCGCTCTTCTCCGCGGCGAAGAGACTGCGGTGCACGACGAGGTCGGCGTAGCGGCGGATCGGCGAAGTGAAGTGCGCGTATTTTTTCTTCGCGAGTCCGTAGTGACCGAGCGGATCGGCGGTGTAGCGGGCGCGGTTGAGCGATTTGAGGAATCCGATTTTGAGAGCGGCTCCGGAGGCAAGTTCACCAAGTTGGCGGAAGAGCTTTTGCACTTCGGCGGGTTTGGTGAGATTACCGCACGGAATGGAGTGACTGAGGACGTCCTCGCGATAGCTCTGGAGACGGCCGGGATCGGGTGCCTCGTGAGTGCGGTAGATTGCGGCGCGCTTCAGCTTCATGAGACGACCGGCGACCGCTTCATTGGCGAGGAGCATGAACTCCTCGATGAGCTGGTGGGAAATGTCATTGTCGTGCAGATCGATGCGCTCGACCTTGCCGGTGGCGTCGAGGCGGATTTTTGTCTCGGGGAAGTCGAGATCGAGCGAGCCGTCTTCAAAGCGGCGCTTGCGGATAAACTGGGCGAGACCGTGGGCCTCGTGGAGCATCTCGCCGATGGCACCCCTGGCGGGGCGCTGGAGGATAGCGAGGGCATCGGCGTAGGTGAGGCGCTTTTGTGAATGAATCACGGCGGGGTAGAAATCAGTGCTGATGACCTTGCCGTCGTTGCCGAGAAGAAACTCGACGCACTTCGTGAGGCGGTCGACATTGGGTTTCAGCGAGCAAAGTTCATTGCTGAGCTCTTCGGGCAGCATCGGGACGACGCGGTCGACGAGATACGAGGAATTGCCGCGGCGTTTTGCTTCCTCATCGAGGGCGGTGCCGGGGCGTACGTAATGGGAGACATCGGCGATGTGGACCCAGAGTTTCCAGCGGTTTGCTCCGGCACGCTCAAGACAGATAGCGTCATCAAAGTCGCGGGCATCGTCGGGATCGATCGTGACGACGAGCTGCTTTCGGCAATCGCGACGGCCTTTTATGTCGGCAGCGGGCACGGTGCGGCCGAAGCGGCGCGCCTCTTTAACGACCTGCTCGGGGAAGGCGGAGTTGAGTCCATACTGGCGCAGCACCGCGAGCATGTCGACGCCGTCGGCAGCAGGGGCGCCGAGCACTTCGGTGATGCGTCCTTCGGGATTGACGTGGCGCGATTCCCAGTGGCCGAGTTCGATCACGACCTTGTCCCCGGCTTTGGCCTGGAGCGCAGCGGTCTTCGGTTGGGGCACACGGATCTCGTAGGAAAAACGCGGGTCGTCGGGAATGACGTGGAGTCCTTTGGCGCTGCGGCGGAGCGTCCCGACGAAGCGGGTGCGACGGCGCTCGATGACCTGCACGACGCTGCCGGTGAGAGACTCGGTTTCCGCTTTTGGCGAACCCCAGAAGCCGGTCTTCGGCTCCTGATCACGGAGGACGAGAACCTTGTCATCATTGAGAGCGGTCCCGGTGTCATTGCCGCGGATGGCGATCTCGGGCAGAGCGGGATCGTCAGCAGAGAGGAATCCGCGACCTGACTTCGTGATCTGGATGCGACCGGCGACGAGCCAGGGCGACGAGGTGGAGAGGTAACGTCCGCCCTTGATGCGGATCGCGGCGCCGTGGCGTTCGAGTTCGCGGAGTTGGCGCTGAAGACGGGGCTGATCCTGCGGATCGAGGCCGAGCTGGGAGAGTATCTCCGTGATAGTGGAGGGCGTGTATCGTTTGTGCCCGAGATGTTTGATTAACTTGTTTTCCATGTTCCGGGAAAGGGGTGGTGGTATTGGGTTGGAGGCGCTCGTGCCTCGCCGTAGGGAGCAGATCTGCTCTGGGCAAAGCGCGCCGGTCGCGCGGTATCGGGGCCGGAGTAGCCCTCGCGAGGAGTGCGGACGGGCGAAAATGGCCGGGATAACGTTTCCCGAAGAAGGACCGGACGCGAGCAAGAGAAGTGGGCTTGGGGCCCGTTCGCCGGAGCGGCCAGAGGTCGGGGGAATCGTAACAGTCATCCCGACCCTGTTCCCCTTCCATTGGGGAGTGACGGAATAAGGGTAGCCTCCTTTACCCCCTTATGGCAAATGAAAGTTTAGGGGGGGAACGAAGCCATCGCGACACCTGGGGCCTTCCCGGGGTTCCGGGTCTTTACCCGAGTGTCACGGCAGTGACCAGGTTCGCCCGTGCCACGCGCATGACATTGCCACCGAGGATCTTGCGGATGTCTTCATCAGAGTAGCCGCGCTGCACCAGACCTACGGTATAGAGCGGCCAGTTCGTCCAGGAGAGACTGAGATCGGCCTCTTCGGTCGGGATGAAGTCGTCTTTCGGCCAGAGCGATCGGAAGGCCTCGCGCTGGCGCCGCAACCCGCCGACGGCGGCTTTTTTGTTTTCCGCGGCGCTGTAGCTGGAGGTGTAGGCGATGTCGGTCCCGATTGCGACATGATCGACTCCGAACTTTTTCGCGACGTAGTCGATGTGATCGAGCAGGGCATTGAGGTCGCCCTTTCCCCGCAAAAATCTCGAGATGCAACAGATCCCGACGAGCCCGTCGGTGTCGGCGATGGCTTTGATGACTTCGTCGGGCTTGCTGCGAATGTGGGCGTAGAGTGCTCCGGCGACGGTGTGACTCGCGACCATGGGCTTGCCCGAGAGCTGCGCCGCCTCGAGGCTCGTCTGCCAGCCGGAGTGCGCGCAATCGACGATGACCCCGACGCGGTTCATCTCGGCAACGACGGCTTTTCCAAAATCGCTCAGACCCGCATTCGACGTCTCTCCACAACCGTCGCCTATCATGTTCCGGCGCTGGTAGGTGAGGTGCATCATGCGAATGCCGAGCTGATAAAAAATCTTCAGATAGCGCAGCTCGTCGGGGATGGTGTTCCAGTCCTGCGTCAGTGGGACGCCGTTTCCGGTCATGTAGAGGCAGTGCTTTCCCGCCGCCTTAACCGCCTCGATGTCGTCGGGGATGACCGCCTTGGAAACATGCTCGCGCAGCATGTCGGTCGTGTAAGTGAAGCGGGCAAGTCGCTTGATGAGACGCATCGGATCCTGACACTCTTGCCCCGCGTTTTGAAAAATGCACGTTACCCCCGAGGCGCGCCAGGCCTCGAGATACTCGCGTTGTTCCTCGGCACTGGTGATGCAGCGGGTCATGCTCATGTCCTCACGCAGATCTTCCAGCTCCGCGTCGGAGGCGCCCGCGAGGACAGCGGCCTTGATCGCTTCGCCGTCGATTGCGGCACGCGGTGAAAAACCATAGGAGTCAAAGACAAGCGAGTCGGCGTGCAGAGCGAGACCGTGCTCGAGATCTTTGGCCGAGGGCTTCAACACGGACATGGCCGCGTCGCGCGCCTTCTGGATGGAGGGCAGAAGATTCGTCGTGAGATCGCCGATCGGGTCACCCTCCCTGCCGTCGGCGGCGGCAGCGGTAAAGGGAGTGGCGGCTGCAGCAGCGAGCGGGGCGGCTCCTTTGAGAAAGTTTCTTCGTTCCATGGGGAGGGAATACCACGTCCGCACCAGTCCGGGCAACCATGGGCCCGCCCCGCATCGCGCCACCCGGCAATCATCAGTCTGATCAATGTTTTATGAACGGTTTATCAATTCGTCCTTTTCCATGCCGCTGCGGTAGTATGGCCACGAACTGAAACCCGCTTGTGATGGAAATACTCATTCTCCTGCTGCTCAGCATCGTGCTGATACTCGTGACTTCCCTGCTCTCACGCCTCGGCGAGACTAACCGCAGGGTCGATTCACTGAAAAGCGATCTCCGTGAACTGCTGCACCAGGCGCGGACCGCGCCGCTCTTCCGGACGGCTCCTCCGGAAACGAAGCCCGCGCCCGAACCGGAGGAAATTTCCGCAGCGCTCGAGACCCCCGAGGCTCAAGCCGAAGAGACTCCACTCTACAACGGTTCTCCACCTCCGCCGCTGCCCCGCGTCGCGGCAGAGTTCGCTCCCGCCGCGTCACCAGCCTCGATCCCCGCTGCCGCCGAACGCGAACCGGGCCGCTTCGAAGCAACGGCGCGCGAGATCCTCGGCAAAATCTGGAACTGGATCGTCGTCGGTGAAGAACATCGCCCCAAAGGCGTCACGATGGAATTTGCTGTCGCCACGACCTGGCTCATCCGTCTCGGGGTGCTCATCCTCGTCATCGGGATCGGCTTTTTCCTGAAATACTCCATCGCCAAGGGCTTTATCGGACCGGTTAGCCGCGTTCTCCTCACCACCGCGACGGGCGGTGCCCTCATCGCCTGGGGTCTGCGGCTCTTCAAAGGACGTTACGCGCTCCTCGGTGAGGGGCTCGCCGGGGCGGGATTTGCGACACTCTACTTCAGCTTCTTCACTGCTCATCAGCCCGACTACGCCATCATCGGGACGATACCCGCCTTTGCCCTGATGGTCCTCGTCACCGCCGTCGCCGGAGTCGTCGCGGTAAGGTTCAATTCGCTCCTCGTCGCCATCCTCGGGCTGCTCGGCGGCTACTGCACTCCCCTGATGATCCCGACGGGGAATGCGAGCGTCGTCGTCCTCTTTAGTTATGTGCTCCTGTTAGGACTCGGGATGTTCTTCATCGCCTCGCGGAAAAACTGGAGGCTGCTCCATTACCTGAGCTTCCTCGCGACAAGTCTCCTCGTTCTCATGGCGACAGAGAAAGGATTCCAGCCGGATCGCTTTTGGGAGTTCATGCCGTTTATCCTCGCCTTCTTTGCGCTCTTCTCGTCGGTGACCTTTGTGTATCAGCTCGTCCACCGCCGCACCGCGACACTCCTCGAGTTGCTCTTCCTCTTCCTCAACGCGGCGGTCTTAGTCGGTTTCGCTGTCCGCTACATCGAAGCTCGCTTTGACCGCGAAGCCATTGCCGTGCTCACTCTCGGACTCGCGGCCTTTTACATCGTCCATGTCGTCGTCTTTCTGAAGCGCGGCATTCGCGACCGCGGGTTGCTCCTCAGCTTCATGGGACTGGCCGCTTTCTTCGTCGCGATCACCCTGCCGCTCGTCCTCTCGAAAGGCTGGATCACGGTGAGCTGGGCGCTCCAGGCCTTCGCCATGCTCTGGATTGCCTCGAAGATGCGCAGCGAGTTCCTGCGTCAGCTCGCCTATCTGCTCTACCTCGTCGTCCTCGGGCGGCTCGCGCTCTTTGACTTCCACGGCCAGTTCGAGGATCTCGCTCCCGACCTGATGTCCGGTAAAGAATACTTCGCCCACTTCGTTGAGCGCCTTTTCATCTTCGGAATCCCGATCGGCTCTTTCTTTGCGGCGGGTCGCCTCTTTCGTCACGAGGGTCAAGGCGACGCGGCCTGGGCTGTCGGGGAGGAAAACGACATTCGTCCTTTGCCCGGTCAGTCCGGCGTCGGTCGCGCCTGCTTCTGGATCGTGGTGGCGCTCACTTTCACCTATTGCAATCTCGAGGTGTGGAACACGGCGGACCGGCTCTTCGATCCGCTCATGCGACCTGGGATTACCCTCGTCTGGGTGGGACTGGGAGCGCTCCTCCTCCACGAGATGATCGTGAGAAAATCGGGCCTCGCGAAAGCGCTCTTCTGGATCCTCGGTCTTGCCCTCGTCCTGAAGGTGTTCGTCTTCGATTACCTTTACTGGAACCCGGGCTTTGATCTCGCCTTCAGAAGAGAGGGATTGGCAGGCGGCTTCCTCATGCGGGTCCTCGATTACGGGGCACTCATCCTCTACCTGCTCTTCGCCGCCCGCACCCTGATGCGGCATGACGACCACGGCGACGCCGCACCCATTTTCAGCTACGCCGGACTCGCCGCCATCTTCCTCTACTCCAGCCTCGAGATCTGGACCGGCCTGAGCCGCTTCCTTCCCGAATTCCGCATGGGCGGCATCTCGATTTTCTGGTCGCTCTTCGCCATTGCCCTGCTCCTCGCCGGAATCCTGAAGGGACGGGCCGCGATGCGCGGGATTGGACTCATCCTCCTCGGAAGTACGATCCTGAAAGTCTTCTTCGTCGACCTCGCCGGACTCGATCAGCTTTCCCGCATCATCGCTTTCATCGTCCTCGGCATCGTCGTGCTGGTGGGGTCGTTCCTTTACTTCAAGTTCAGCAGCCGCTTTGAGACGGCCACCGGAGAGGAATCCGAACCGACCGAATCATGAAAGCCTCCGCTCTTTTCTTCGCCGCCCTTGCCCTCGGAGCGACCCTGACCGTCGCACAGGACTCTGTCGGGTTCGACACCTCACCCTATCAATACCAGCGTGAAATCACGGGAACTCCCGTCGGCGACCGACTCCTCAGGCTAAGCTTTGACGCGGACCTCTACCGCCACTCGGGACCCGATCATCGTGCCCTGCGTCTCGTAAAAGAAGTTAGCGGGACTCTCACCGAACTCCCCCGTCTCATCGTCCCGGTCGATCCGCCCGCACGTCCGGCAGGATCAACACGCATCACACACCGCATCGATTCCTTCGAGGAAAACGGGGATGGCAGCATCGAGGTGATTGTCGAACTGACCGGCACGAAAACACCCGCGGCGAGACTCGAGATCGCCACGCCCCTGCGTGACTTCGAAAAAAGTGTCACCGTTTCCGTGTCATCCGACGGCGCGACCTGGACCCCGCTGGTGAACGAGGCTCTCGTCTTTGACTACGAACGTTTCCTCGACTTTCGCCGCACCGCGATCGATCTGCCCGCCACCCCCGCGCGCCGGTTCAAAGTCCGCCTTGCCGGAGCCACCGACCAGCAGCGTTCCCTTGTCCGGGCTCTCTCCCGCACTGTCAGCGACGCCGCCGGTGTCACGGTGAGTGAGAGAGGGACGGTGGAGACGCGGCAGTTCCGCATTGATGAGCTGCGCTTTTTCACCGCCGCAGACGTGGCCGTGGAAAAAGAAAACGGAAAATCCGAAGAACTCACTATCCTCGAACAGACCGTCGATGCCGATGATAACACGACCCTGATTCTCCTCGACGGAGGCAGCCTGCCTCTGCACGAACTCACTTTCGGAACTGAGGAGCACAACTTCCGCCGCGAAGTCCTGCTGCAAGTGCCCGGGGGCGAAGCGGGTGACGCGTACCGCACCGTCGGGCGCGGCTTCGTGCATTCGTATGACGTCGGCGAGTTCCGCGAGGCGCGGCTCTCGTTCTCATTTTCAGTACGACGCAGCGACCGCTACCGCGTCGTCGTTCAGAACGGAGACAATCCGCCCCTGCGCCTCACCCGTGTCATCGGGAAAAGCCGACTCGAGGAGATGCTCTTTCTCGCCTCAGCTGATGATCGTCTTTTCCTCTTCCTCGGCGAAATCGGCGATGCCATTGCCGCGCCGCGTCTCGATACCGCGGCGATCCTTGCGGCTAAGCAAAACGGGGTAGAACGCAGCGAACTCAAACCTGGTCCGCTCCGCGAAAATCCAGCCTACCGGAAGGAAGTTCCCGCTGACCGCCGACTCCTCGAGTCAAAAGGCCTCCTCTGGAGCATCATCGCCATCGTCGTGGCAATGATGATCTGGATTCTATATCTGACGCTGAAGCGGATCGATCAGATCGAGGGAGAGGCGGGGGAGGAGTGAGTTTCGAGCAACATCGCGATCACCTCTCGCAGATTCGCCCCCAGCTCGTCGAGAGTCTCCGCCTGTGTATGCGCCCCGGGGCCCCGGAACAAAACCGACAAAGACTCCCGTCTCCGAACACTTTTTAACCACCCCCGTCACTCCTCCAACCGCGCCAGAAGATCCTCGGTCGAGACGGCGTCGCCTTTTTTTACGAGGATCTCGGTGACGGTGCCGTCGGCGTTCGCGGAGATGGTCGTGAGCATCTTCATCGCTTCGAGGGTGATAATGGGATCGCCCGCCTTCACCTTCGTGCCGACACCAATGTTGATCTCGGTAACCATGCCGGGCATGGGCGCGACGACCTGGAGGGGATCTTTGACATCACCCTTCGGTTTGGATGTCGAGTTTTTCGGCGCGAGCGATTTGTCGAGGATCTGCGACTCGCGGGGCATCCCGTTGAGCTCGTAGAAGACGTTGCGGCGGCCTTCGTCGTCTGCTTCCCCGATACCGATGAGCTTGATGAAGAGCAGCTTGCCGTGATCGATCTGCACCTCGATTTCTTCGCCGAGGGAGAGCCCGTAAAAGAAAGCCGTCGTCGGGAGCCCGGACACCTGATCGTAGGTATTTACGAACTGGTCGAAGTCCGCAAAGACCTGCGGGTACATGAGGTGGCTGTAGATATCATCCTCGGTGCAGGGGCGACCGAGTTTTTTCGTGAGCTCTTCACGGGTCGCGTCGAGATCGACGGGAGTGGCGAGTTCACCGGGGCGTTTGGTCGTGGGAACACGATCCCCGAGGACGACTTTTTGCACGTCGGCCGGCCAGCCGCCGTCGGGTTGTCCGAGACCGCCCTGGAGCATGTCGATGACAGACTCGGGGAAATCGTGGGATCCGGGGGCGAGGTTCGGGACATCGTGCGGACGAATCCCGCGGGTGATGAGATACATGCACATGTCCCCGACGACTTTCGAACTCGGGGTCACCTTGATAATGTCACCGAAGAGCTGATTTACCTCGGCATAGGTGCGGGCGATTTCGGGCCAGCGGTGGCCGAGGCCCATCGCATTGGCCTGCTCTTTGAGGTTGGTGAACTGGCCGCCGGGCATCTCGTGGAAGTAGACCTCGGCTGACCCCGCCCGCGGTGCGGTGTTGAAGGGCGCGTAAAAGGCGAGGACTTCCTCCCAGTAATCCGACATCTCATTGAGGGTATCGAGATCGATCCCGGGATCACGCTCATGTCCGCGGAGCGCGGCGCAGACGGAGTTGAGGTTCGGCTGGCTCGTCGACCCTGACATGGACGCGATCGCGAGGTCGGCAATGTCGACGCCGGCATCGGCGGCGGAGAGCACGGAGGCGGCATTGATCCCCGAGCTGTCGTGGGTGTGGAAATGGATCGGGATACCGATCTCTTCGCGCAGGGCGGTGACGAGCTTCTTCACCGCGAAAGGACGGCAGAGCCCCGCCATGTCCTTGATCGCGAGGATGTGGGCGCCCATTTTTTCGAGCTCCTTCGCCTTGGCGACATAGTATTTCAGCGAATACTTGTCGCGCTTGGGATCATCGATGTCACCGGTGTAGCAGATCGCCGCTTCGCAGAGGGCGAAAGGCTGGTCGCGGACCGCCTCCATCGCCACAGTCATGTTCGGCAGGTAGTTAAGCGAGTCAAAGATACGGAAGATGTCCATCCCCGAGTCGGCGGCGTGTTTCACGAATCCCGCCACGACATTGTCAGGGTAGTTCGAATAGCCGACCGCATTGGAACCGCGGAAGAGCATCTGGAAACAAATGTTCGGCACCTTCTCGCGCAGATCGCGGAGCCTGTCCCACGGGCATTCCTTGAGGAAACGCATCGCGGTGTCAAAGGTCGCGCCGCCCCACATCTCGAGGCTGAAAAGGTTGGGAGTGCGCTGGGCCACGACACTCGCGACATTGAGCATGTCGACGGAGCGCATCCGTGTCGCGATGAGCGACTGGTGGGCGTCGCGCATCGTCGTATCGGTGATGAGGAGCGGCTTTTGCTCGCGGATCCAGGCGGCAAATTTCTCGGGACCCAGTTCGAGAAGCAGGGTGCGTGAGCCGGCGGGAATGTCGCCGCGGACGTCGAACTCGGGGACTCGGGCCGGAAGCAGGACCTCGGCGGGACGATAGCCCTTCGCCGTGGCATTGCCGTTCACGGTCACATCGCTGAGGTAGGAGAGCAGCTTCGTGGCCCGGTCGCGTTTGGGCTCGAACTTGAAAAGATCGGGATTTGTGTCGATGAGGCGCGTCGTCGCATTGCCCGAGCGGAAGGTCTCGTCGAGGACGACATTTTCGAGGAAAGGGATGTTCGTTTTGACCCCGCGGATCCGGAACTCGCGGAGAGCGCGATTCATGCGCTGGAGGGCGATGTCGAAGCGCGGGCCAGAGGCCGTCAGCTTCACGAGCATGGAGTCGTAATAGGGCGTGATGACCGATCCGGCATCGCCTGCGCCCGCGTCGAGACGGATTCCGAATCCGGCGGCCGAGCGGTAGTTGATGATCTTGCCGTAGTCGGGCGAGAATCCGTTCGCGGGATCCTCGGTCGTGATGCGCGCTTGCACCGCATAGCCATTGCGGGCGATGTCGGCCTGCTGCGGGATGTCGATCTCGTGGCCAAAAAGTTCATAGCCCTGAGCCACGAGGATCTGTGAGCGAACGAGGTCGATCCCCGTGATGACCTCGGTCACGGTGTGCTCGACCTGGATGCGCGGGTTCATCTCGATGAAGAACCATTCTTTCGTGTCGATGTCGTAGAGGAACTCGACCGTGCCGGCGTTGTTGTAGCCGATCGATTCCGAGATCTTCACGGCCGCGTCGCAGAGCTCGTGCCGCACTGCATCATCGAGGCCGAAAGAAGGCGCGATCTCGATGACCTTTTGGTGGCGGCGCTGCACCGAGCAGTCGCGCTCGTGGAGGTGGACGAGATTGCCGTGCTTGTCACCGAGGATCTGCACCTCGATGTGCTTGGCCCGGCCGACAAAACGCTCGAGGAAAACCGCAGGATTGCCGAAGGCATTTTCCGCCTCGGTCTGGGCCTGATCGAGGAGCCCGTCGAGTTCGGACTCCTTTTGCACGACCCGCATGCCGCGACCACCACCGCCGAAGGCCGCTTTGATGATGAGGGGAAAGCCAATCGTGCGGGCGATCTTGAGCGCTTCGGCGCGGTCCGAGACCGGCTCTTCCGTGCCGGGGAGGGTCGGAACGTTGGCCTTTTTCGCGAGGGCACGGGCCGAGACCTTGTCGCCCATCGCATCAAGCATCTCGGGATCGGGTCCAATGAATTTCAGTCCCGCCTCGCGGCAGGCACGGGCGAAGTCGGCGTTTTCGGAGAGGAAACCGTAGCCAGGGTGAATGAGCGTGACACCCTTTTCCTTCGCAATGCGGATGATGCCCTCGATGTCAAGGTAAGCGCCGACGGGGCCCTTTTCCTTGCGAAGCCGGTAGGCTTCATCCGCTTTAAAGCGGTGGCGGGAAAAGCGATCTTCTTCGGCATAGATGGCGACGGTGCGCAGGCCTAGCTCGGTGGCGGCACGGAAGATCCGGATGGCGATTTCGCCCCGGTTCACGGCCATCAACTTTTCAACGCGGGCGGGTTCCTGATTCTCGGTTTCAGACATGGGCCGAGACTATAAGCCCAGCCCGCGCTACGGAAAGACAGATTTTTACGAATTCGAGTATGCCTTCGAATGATCTGTGTCGATTTGCGCCGCGTGAGGCGTGGAAAAGGATAATTGACCCTGTAATGCATTTGATATGAGACTCTTAGGTGGCCGAGCGGACAGACGTCGGCCCTCTCACAATGCGTTACCGGCTGACTTGTCTTTCTCCCTCTTTAGCGACAGCCCAAGCCGGTGCGGTATCGCCCACACTCTCGAGGACGACGAGCGGTGGAGGGGTGCCTCGCTTAACAGGCTGCCCGGCATTGGGTCGGCAAGCTAAGAGAGAAGCGGCTTCGGCTTCTGACCGGGACACACCCTGGGGCGGGTAATCGACCGCTTCTTCGCAGTGCGGAAGCCAAGTGGAATTGACGGGCCCGCCGCCTCACCCCATCAATACGCAAAAATTTCGCTGTCTGCGAAGAAGCGCTTCACTTCGATCTCCCCGTTCTCGGGCGAGTCAGAGGCGTGGCAGATGTTGATCATCATGTCTTCGCCGAAGTCGCCGCGGATCGTGCCGGGCTCCGCCTCCTTCGAATTGGTTGGTCCGAGCATGCCGCGCACCTTCGCGATGACGTCGTCGCCTTCGAGAACGAGGGCGATCACGGGAGCGGATTGCATAAAGGTAACGATGCTGGGGAAAAAGGGCTTGTCGGCGACGTGGCTATAGTGATCGGCGAGGATCTCGTCAGAGAGTTGGATCATCTTCGCGCCGCGAATGGCAAAACCGGCCGCCTCGAAGCGGGCGATGACCTCACCGCAATGGGCTTTCTTAACACAGTCAGGCTTGAGGAGAATAAGGGAACGTTCGGTCGACATGGAAAAGAGATCTATTGGGAGTATTGCGTTAAAAGGGCTATCTGTAGGCACTTTAGAGGCGAAGGAAAGGGAAAAAACGTTCAGATTCCGTGTTTGTAGGTCTCGCAGCGATTCATCCAGCCCGCGGACCAGCGAGATTCGCCGCGATCGGCGGGGGCGTTTTTAATACGACGTTGGAGGACACGTTTGGCCGCCTCGCTGAACTCATTGGCCGAGGTCTGGCCTCCGGCATTCGGCCCCATTTCGAGGAGGACATCCCGCAATCCCCAGCCCTGCCCCTTGTATTTCTCTTCGGCTTTGATCCCTTCCCCCTTGAAGTTCACATAGTCGATGAGCGCGTAAAGACCGGTGCGGGACTCCGCCATTTTGTAAAAATTCTCGTGCAGGCGTGCCTTGTCCGCCTCGCCACTGGTCTCATCCTGCATTTTCGGGAGAGCCTGCTCAAGACGCAGGACGATGAAGCCGGTCTGCACTGACACCGTGTTGGCGAGAAACTGGCGCATCTCTTTCATTTGCGGAGTGCTCTGGGCGGCGAGGAATTCGCTGCGCGACTTCCAGGGACTGCCCTTGGCCGAGGCGACCCAGCCGGGAACGGGCGTCCCCTTTTGCTGCATGTAGGTGATGAGCGGCGGGAAACTCTCCTGAAACGGCCCGGGGCGACCGTCGATGTACCAGATGAAATGCCCGATCCCAAGAGAGGGGAAATCTTCACCCGCATTCCAGGAGGTAAGACCCTCGATGGTGCCGGCGCACTCGTTCTGCCAGATCTTGCGTCCGATCGCGGCCACGTCAGCGTCGCTGAGACGAATCCCGGAACCCGCCGGCGTGGGAATCGGAGAGGAGTCGAGGGTCTTGCAGCCGATTAATCCGAAGACGAGACACGCGGCGGCGAGGAGACGGGGTGAAAACATTTTTTAATTTCGGTAATTTGTATAAAAAATCAAACGTCCCTCGACGAGAACGGAGTGCCGAAGAAAAAGCTGAACGACTGCGAAGGCCTCGATAAGTTCTAAGGCGACATCGGCAACAAGCGGGTCGGACTCAGCGGCTCATGTAAGGCAGTGCCCCGGCGGTCTCTTCGATCCGGCTGATGCCGTCGAGGAGTTCACCGATGGGGTCCCACTGACCGGAGAGGAAAGCGTCGCGAGCGGTGCTCGGGATCGTCACGGGGATGGACTGACCGGCGAAAGTGACCTGCTGCGCGACGACATCGATGACGATTTCCGTGTTCGGATCCGCAGTGACGACCGTGGCGAGTTTTTCAATGTCCGCCGCCGTCGCGATGACGCAGGGCATCCCGAGGGTGGCGCAGTTGCCGAAGAAGATCTCGGCGAAGCTCTGGGCGATGACGGCGCTGAAGCCGCCCTTGCTGATCGCCTGAGGAGCGTGCTCGCGCGAACTGCCACAACCAAAGTTGATTCCCGAGATGAGGATGCTCGCCCCTGCGTAGCGCTCTTCGTTGAGCGGATGTGGCTTCAGGGTGCCATCTTCTTCGTGGCGGACATCGTAGAAAAGGTATTTACCGAGGCCGTCAAAGGTCACACACTTCATGAAGCGGGCGGGAATGATGCGGTCGGTATCGATGTCGGAACCGGGCACGTAGACGCCTTTGCCGGAGACAGAAGTGATTTTTTCGAGAGCCATGATGCGATAAGATTTGAGGGGCAACCAATCGGCTCTCGCCCCCGCAAACTCAAGCGGAAATCGGCGGCCCCGCCGCACCGGGAAAGACTTGATCTCCCCGCCGCCGCTCTGCTACCCTCGGAGCTGTCTTGAAAACGCTTTTCTCCATGCTCCTCATCCCCGCCCTCGTGGCGTCGATTCCGACGGTCTCGGCGGAAGTGATCGCGAAGGAAGTTGCCTCGCCTCTCACCGGGAGTGTCAGCACCTTTTATGTGTTGCAGGGCTCGCACCGCATGAAGCATCTCGGAAAAGGGAAAACCCTCTCCGCCCCGCGTTTGGCCTCACCGCTTTTCCCGCCGCCCGCCATCTCAACCGTCATCCCCGCGCTCGAGACGGCCGCGATCGCACCGCCCGCCGCCGTGCCGCGCTTCGGATTTGGCTCGAACTTCCGGCCCGACGAGGCCCCGGCCGCACCGCCGGCCATCGCCCCGCTCGTTCCCGTCTATCAGAAGCCAGTCTACCGCTACGTCTACCCTGGCTATCTCCGCTATTGGTCGTGGATCGCCTATCGCCCCTACCGGACCTTTTTCCGCGGCGGATTTTGTTACTGAAAATGCGGAGTTGCCATCTTCGGTAAAATTGAGCAGGCTCGGGATTCACCCCCGAACATGAAATTTGCTCTACTCCTCACGGCCGCTTTCGGCCTTCTCACCACTCCCCTCTTCGCCGCCGACGAGGACTACGTCCCCGGTCCCGACGCCATGGTCAAGGAAGGCGTCCCACAGGGCAAAGTGACTCAGCACCAGTGGAAAAGCACCATTTTCCCCGGCACCGAGCGTGACTACTGGGTCTATGTCCCCGCCCAGTATGACGGGTCCAAACCGGCCTGCGTCCTCGTCTGCTTCGACGGCGGCGGATTTGTCAAGGCCGACGGAGCCTTCCGCGTCCCCACCGTGCTCGACAATCTCATCCACGCCGGCGACATCCCCGTGACCGTCGGTATCTTCATCAATCCCGGAGTGATCCCCGCCGCGAAGGAAGGGCAGGAAGCCCGCAAGAATCGCAGCTTCGAATACGACACCCTCAGCGATCAGAACGCCCGCTTTCTCATCGAAGAGATCCTCCCCGAAGTCGGCAAATCCGTGAAGCTCTCGGCCAATCCCGACTGCCGCGTCACCTGCGGCAACAGCTCGGGAGGCATCGCGGCCTTCACCGTCGCGTGGGAGCGTCCCGACGCTTTCCGCAAGGTCATCAGCCACATCGGCAGCTTCACCAACATCCGCGGCGGTCACGTCTATCCCGCCCTCATCCGCAAGACCGAGCCGAAACCGCTCCGCGTTTTCCTCCAGGAAGGCGAGAACGACCTCGACAATCTCCACGGCAACTGGCCCCTCGCCAATCTCCAGATGGAGGCGGCTCTGAAATTTGCCAAGTATGATCACCAGCTCATCATGGGCACCGGCAAACACAGCGGTCGCCACGGCGGCGCGATCTTCCCCGAGACCCTGCGCTGGATCTGGAGAGACTGGAAAACGCTCCAGCCATGACCCTGACCAAACCCTCTTTACCCATGCATCATACCCTCTTAAGTCTCAGCGTCGCTTCCGGCCTCGCTGCCTCCCTCGCCCTGCCGCTCGCGGCGCAGGACATGCCTCTCTCGCAAATCCTCGTCGAAGACGCGGGCTGGGAGCTCGTCGTCGAGGGCTATGAGTTCACCGACGGTCTCACTACTGACGCTGAGGGGAATCTCTATTTCTCCGACGTGAAGGGCGGAAACGCCGTCTTCAAAGTCGATCTTGAGGGAAAGGTCAGTGAATTTATTCCCAACGCCGCGGGCATCAGCGGACTCAAATGGGGAGCCGACGGACGTCTCTACGCTTGTGTTTCCAAAGAGCAGCGGGTCGTCGTCTTCGACAAAGATAAGGCCGTGACCGAACTCGCGAAAGAAGTCCGCCCGAATGACCTCGTCGTCACCCATGACGGCAATCTTTACTTCACGATGACTCCGACCTCGGAGATCCGGCGCATTGATCCGGCCGGGAAAATGACCATTGTCAGCGCCGGTGTCGTCGGCAAGCCGAACGGCATCGCCCTCTCCCGCGACCAGGGCACCCTCGCGGTCTCGGATCACGGCGGCAAATTTGTCTGGGCCTTCCGTATCGAGGCCGACGGCAGCCTCGCCCATCCCGGCAACTACATGACGCTCGTCACGCCCGCCGAGACTCCCGAGGTCGGCAAAGGCGATGGCATGACGACCGACGTGCATGGCCGCTACTACGTGACCAGCGCCGAAGGGCTCCAGATTTTTGATCCGACGGGGCGCCTCTGCGGAGTCCTGCCCGCGCCCGATCCGACCCTGCCCGTCGTCAGCACCTGCTTCGCCGGCCCCGGACACGCTTGGCTCCATGTGGGGAACGGCGGAAAGATCTGGAGGAGAAAGACGCAAACGAGCGGTGCGCTGGCGTTTGCGGGTCCGCAGGCGAGCGAGGTGGTGCCGAAGTAGCGTATGGGGTGAGATACGAAAGAACAAAGTCTCACAGAGAAGTGGTTTCCCGCAGTTACCCATCCGCGCTAATCAGCGAAAGCGCAGCGCATCCTTGACAATCTGTGTTGAGGGCAAGGGAATGGGCGGCAAAGGAATGTTGGTCAGACCCGCCAATTCACAAAAAGTAGCATGGGCATCCTGCCCATGTCCTTCCCCTCGATGCCCGTGTGCCGCGACACGACCGCATCGATCCTCGAGTCAGGACAAAGGAAGGGGGACAAAGGAATCCGATTCTCCTGCCGTTCCTTCACCTCGCCGCATGGACCGGATCACTTACAAGCGGATCGAGGGACGGGTGAGTTGAGAATGTGCGGTTGGTAGAGTTAAGAAATGTCGCGTGACCACTGATGCTATGCCCCCTGAGGCGCTACGGTGCCTACGGCGGGGTACGGACACCAAGAGAGCCCCCCTTCGATCAAAGGCTAGTCCGGTAGGCGGGCCGAGCCTTTAACTAGGGTGGACATTGCTGTCGCTCACCCATCCAGTCCGAACCCATCCATTTTCGCTTAACCGCATCGCGGAAAATTTCTCCGTTAAATTCCCCGAGGAATCGGAGATAAATGAGCAAACCCGTCCATGACTTTCGAACAAACCCAGCGATACCGCGTTTTCCTGCGCGAATTCACCGACAGCGCCGGGATCGTGCCGGGTCTGCGGGTGATGGGCGAAGAGCGCCGCATCGTCGCCGCTACCGCCCCCTCCGACACCGGGCCTTAGGCAGAATGGGAGCCGAGGGGATGAAAAAGGAAATTCCGATCTGTTTTACCTATGAGTGAAGAGAAAAAACCCCAAGATAGTAAGGTCTCACGTCGGCATTTTGTCGGCGCCGCGGCCACGGTCGGTGCTGCCGCAGCGATGCTGCCGGTGGAATCCTGCGCCCAGGTGGCGGGAAGTGATGCGGTGAAAATCGGCCTGATCGGGCTCGGCGGACGCGGGTCCGGCGCCATCATCCAGAACCTCACCGCCAATGACAGCGCCCGCCTCGTTGCGGTAGCGGACGCTTTTCAGGACAAAGTCGACGGGACCGGTCCCCGCGCCTCTGGCCTGCCCAAGATTCAGGAGCAGATCGACAAGATGGGAAAAAGCGCCCAGATCGATCTCCCCAAGAGCCGCCAGTATGCCGGTTTCGATGCTTACAAAGGCGTCATCGACGAGTGCGACCTGGTCGTCATCGCCACTCCTCCGGGCTTCCGCCCCATCCACTTCGATTACGCGGTCCAGCAGGGTAAGCACGTTTTCATGGAGAAGCCCGTCTGCGTTGATGCCTGGGGTTTCAACAAAGTCGTCGAGGCCGCCAAAGTGGCCGATCAAAAGAATCTGAAAGTCGTCGTCGGTCTCCAGCGTCACTACCAGAACGTCTACCTCGAGGCGTTCAAAAAAGTCCACGATGAAAAGTTGATCGGTGACATCGTGAGCGGTCAGGCGTGGTGGAACGGCAGTCGCCCCTGGATCATTGACCGCCAGCCCGCCTGGACCGAGATGGAATACCAAATGCGGAACTGGTATCATTTCAACTGGCTCTGCGGCGATCATATCGCCGAGCAGCACGTCCACAATATCGACGTGATGAACTGGTTCGTGAGCGGGGAATCCATAACCGGCGGCAACCCCGTCCTCGCTCAGGGTATGGGTGGTCGTGCCGGGACCGAACCCCGCTCGGTCGGCGAGATCTTCGACCATCACTACGTCGAGTTCCGCTACGGGCAGGAGCACAACAACGTTATCCTCAATAGCCAGTGCCGCCACATCAAGGGCACTTGGAGCAAGGTGGGCGAAGAGATCGTCGGTACGGAAGGGGTTCTCCAGTTGGGATCCGGTCGTATCACCGACTTCAAAGGCAATGTGAAATGGCAGTATCGTGCCGAGCGGGCAGGTGACCCGAATCCCACTCAGGTCGAGCACGATGTCCTTCACAAGGCGATCGCCGAGGATACGCCCCTTAACAACGCCTATTATGGCGCGAAAAGCTCCTTCACCACCGTGCTTGGCCGCCTCGCGACCTACAGCGGTCAGGAAGTGAAGTGGGATGACGCCGTGAAGTCGAACTTCAGCATCATGCCCGCCGAATACGACATGAACGCCGCCCCCCCGGTCAAACCCGGTCCTGACGGCAACTACGAAATCGCCATCCCCGGACAGTGGAAGCTGCCGTGGGCGTGATCGCCTGACGGCGCGATTCTGAGGCGGCCTTCGTGAGAGCGGAGGCCGCTTTTTGTTCGGTCGCGGGACAAAACACCCGGCTGTAAAAACAGAATTAGCGACACTCGCAGCTCCGTTGAAGATCGCTCGACTTGGTGAGGCCTTGGTCTTTTTTCCGGTTTGTCCAGTTGAGCCGAATTTGTTGTACCGCGTCTCGCGACGAAGCGGCATGACAAATTCGGTTTAGTCCACCAAAACCCCGCCTCACCCGCCACCCCTAACCTCCTCAATCCGCGCCAAATGCTTCGCCAGCAGGTCAAACTCCAGATTCACCCTCGACCCCGTCACGACCGACTTCAGGCTCGTGACTTCGTGGGTGTGGGGGATGATCCAGAGGACAAAGCGGTCCTCGTGCAACTCGGCGACGGTGAGGCTGATGCCGTTGACGCAGATGGAGCCTTTGTGAACCATGAGATGCGCGAATTCGCGGGGAAGGGCCACGGTGAATCGGTGATCTTGACCGACTCGGTCGTAGGCGATGACTTCGGCGCAGGCGTCGACGTGGCCCTGGACGAAGTGTCCGCTGAGCCGGTCTCCGACGCGGAGGGAGCGCTCGAGATTGACGGGATCACCGGTCTTTAGGTCGCCGAGATTGGTGATGCGCAGGGTCTCGTGGAGCAGGTCAAAGCGCATCGCTCCGTCTTTTACCTCCGTCACGGTGAGACAGGCGCCGTTGTTCGCGACGCTCTCGCCGAGGGCGACTTCGCCGACAAAGCTGGCCTTTACCCACAGCTCCGCTCCGGTCTCGACCGGCTTCAGAGAGGATACCTCCCCGCATTCTTCAATGATTCCCGTAAACATGCGAGAGGCTACGGTGCGGGCGGGAAAATGGGTAGGCAAAATTTCACCGGAACGATTCAACCGAGAGCGTTCCGTCAAATTTCAAATGCTTCGCCCAGGCTCCCTGAAGAAAGGCATTGCGGGAAAGCTCTCCGGCCTTGCGGGGAGCGGCGAGAATTTTCGGGACCGGGAGTGGTGCGGGAATGACTGGCTCACTTGGCAGCGTCGGGGCGGTTGCGATCTCGCGCCGGTTATAGCGGTCCACATCGTTGTTGTAGGTGTCGATCGCGGTATTAAAGGTCTTCAACTCCGCATCAAATTTGCGGATCTGGCCTTCAACGGCGGCGTGGTGGGCCTTGTGGGTCTCTTCGAACTCAGTGAGGTAGCGGTCGCGCTCCCATTCGTTGCGGGCAAAGTCGAAGAGGTATTGGCGAAACGCCGCCGTTTGACCGCTGCTGAGGAGGTGATGAACAAGGGCCATCGAGGAAATGTAGCGCTGCACGACGATGGGGCCCGAGGGATCACTGGTTCCGCTCCCGCCGATCTGACCGCCGATGTTGACCTCGTTGATCAGATCGGACTTCATCGCCGTCTCTTTTTCCGGAGCCGCTTCTTTTTCCTCATTCGAGACGAGGGTGATCTGGAAGGGCTCGATCGTGGGCAGATTGATGGCCTGCTCGGGGGGGGCTGGCTCACCCATGAAGGCGGAGTGACTGATCGCGGTAAACTCCGTCGGATCAATAAGTCGAAAACGCGTCGGATCGCCTCCGAATTTTTTCGACGCTAGTTCGAGGAGCCCCTCGCGATGTCGCCCCAGTTCGAGCCGTCCGTCGCGGTAGGGAATCGCCGCGATATACTCGGCGAACCCCTCAATGAACCACATCGGCGCGTGGGCGAGCCACTGATGGGTAAGGGCATGGGTCGTTTCGTGGATGAGGGTGCGCGGGTCGAAGTCGCGCGTCTTTTTGTAACCCGAACTCCCCCTCGTCAGCCCGAGCGAGGCAAGCGGGACGAGCATGACGCGGTCTTTGATCAGGTAAACGCCGGCGGCGTCAGTGCTGCCCCCGGCATTGAGATAGTCACTCTCGCGGGAGAAAAGCCGTACCTGAAATTTCCCGTCCTCTGGCTTAGCAATGGCGAGCCCGAGTGGATTCGCGAGCACGCCGAGGTAGGTCACTTCAAAGAGGCGCGAGAAATCTTTTACCACCTCCTGGGTGAGCACGGCGTCGCATTCAAATCGGAAATTCCGCGTTTCGTGGACCTTGCCCTCTTTGGCAAAGGCCCCGTCGAAGATGCCCGGCTCAATCGTGTTAGCGATGCTGCGCGGGGCTTCGTAGCCGAGATTGAAAAAGACTGAAACGGCCTCCCACTCGCGGATGAAGACCTGATCAGGCTCGCTGAGGCGGTCCAGCGGGAGCGTCGTCGCCCTGCCGCTGCCGGTATCGAGCGCGACCTGACCGTCTTTCACTCCGAGGATCTTCGCGCTGAGTGATCTGCCGTCACTCGAGGTCCAGGCCCGGCGCGAATTCCAGTCGACGAGCGGATCGCCAGCCTTCAGATAAGTGAGCTCGGTGAGCCCTGCGAATGGAATTTCGCGGAGCGGACCGGCCGGTTCCGTCTTCTCCTCCTGCGAGCGTAGCGAAGTCGTGAAGAGCGCGGCAATCAGCGGCAGGATGACATTTCTCATGATTCTCGACTTACGGTCAGGGTAAACACGGCGCCCTCGGCGTGGCAAGTCCGGAAATCTCTTTTGAGCTGATTCGGTGACCGCTCTTCGGCTGCTCTTTCACCTCCACGCGCAATCCGAATGATGATGAAAGCTCCCTCCCCGCTCTTCATCCTTACCCCTCTCGCCGCGCGGAGATCGTCGCGAAAGCGATCGACTACGAGGCCGAAGTCGAAGCGAAGTCGTCAAATGAAATAGGCGGCTTCTTCAATAAAGTGTTCGGCAAAAATGGCTGAAGCGGTCAGTCCGCTTCCCCGATCACTTATGAGATCGAGCGGATGAGAAGATTCTTTTCGGAAGGGCGCGAACGTCTCCGGCATCAGGATCCCCCCCTGGCGGCCGTCGTGGCAGGCTTGAGCGCCCTATTCCGAGGTCGCGACGGGGACGGCGCGAAGGGCGCGGACGGCAGGGGCGTCGTTGCCCGAGGCGTTTCCGGCGGGAGGAGGCGGAGTAGCGGCCCTCGTTGCGGCGGGATCGGTGCCTTCGGGTCGCAGGAGCGCCTGAGGCTCGACAGCGGGCTTTTTCACCGCGGGCAAGTCTTCGAATCCGAGAGCGGGGATCGGCTCTTCGGCGAAGACTATGCGCGGGGTGTGGCGCGGGCGCAGGGGATTATCGGGCAAGCTCTCGGGCTCTGCCGCAGGAGCGGGGAGAGACTCGTCGAGAGGGATAGCCACGGCCGGCTTGATCACAGGATACTGCGGCGGGGAGCCGGGTGCAGGCGTCGCAGTGACTAATGTAGCGGCAGGGTGAACCGGGGCTGCGGCAAGCGAGAGAGCGTCAGTCGCTGGCGGTGCAGGGGCGGGAGCCGACGAATCCGTCGCCGGTGCGGGCGGGGTGTAGGGCAGGTTCAGCCCCGAGGCGATGTCTGTTTTGGCCTCGTCGATTGAGCTCGCGTCGTAGCCGAGGAAGTAGAAAATAGCAAGGGCGGCAATCAGAATTGAGAGGATGAAGTTCAGGAAAAGCGGTGCCCCTCCCGGCTTTTCGCTGCGGCGACGTGCGCCTTTGGGGCGCCGTTCGAGGCGGAAAAGACTGTCTTTTTTGATCGTCTTTTTCATCTCTCCCAACAGCTCATTATCGCCTAGTCGTACGGTCGTTCCGCTGCTGAGATGTTCCATCGCGGCGGCGAGATCGACGCCGAGGTGGTCGCTGTACTTGCGGATGAAGCTCTTTGCGTAGGCGACGCTGGGGAACTTCGAGAAGTCGTCCTCCTCGATGCGGAGAATCATGTTAGGGTGAATACGAGTAGAGTGGGCCACGTCATTCACGGTGAGGCCCTTCTCCCGGCGCGTTTCGCCCAGCTTTTGTCCTATCGTTGGCATGTCGCCCGATCCCGTCCTGTGACGGCGGATTACTATACTGCAATTACCCGGGCAGGTAGACGCGGAGATGCGCCGAACTTTTCAGAAAATCCTCCCAAAGAGATAATTCTTAATCGAAATCATCGGAAAGATCGACCAGAATTTCCCTCGGTTTTGCCCCTTCGCCGGCCCCCACGATGCCTCGGCTTTCTAAAATATCAATCATCCGCGCGGCCCGGGTGTAGCCAAGACGGAGTCGTCGCTGCAGGAGCGAGGTGGAAGCTTTTTTCTCGGCGTAGATGACTTCGAGGCATTTTTCGAGGATCTCTTCGTCGGCGTCGGAGATCTCATCACTGTTCTCTCCGAAATCGCCGGACTCAATCGCCTCCTGTGCATCGGGTTCGTAGCGCGGCTGTCCCTGTGCGGCACAGGCGTCGACGAGATCCTGAGCTTCCTCGTCGGTGATGAGGGCGCCCTGAGCGCGGATGAGTTGGGCGCTCCCGGGCGGCAGATAGAGCATGTCCCCTTTGCCGACAAGATTTTCGGCTCCGTTCGCGTCAAGGATGATGCGGCTGTCGGTCTTGGACGAGACCTGGAAGGCGATGCGTGAGGGGATGTTCGCCTTGATGATCCCGGTGACGACGTCGGCGCGCGGGGTCTGGGTCGCGACGATAAGATGGATCCCGGCGGCACGGGCCTTTTGCGCGATACGGGCGATCCCGGTCTCGACATCGGCCGGGGCGGTCTGCATGAGGTCGGCAAGCTCGTCAATGATGACGACGATGTAGGGAAGACTCTCGGGGAGCTCGTCGCTGCCGGAGGAAGGGCGATTTTTCCGCATCACGGGGATGTCGATTTCCTCCTCTTCCTCGGGGAAGCCGCCTTCGATGGCGAGGTCATCACTGAGTTTCACGTGATGGACGAGTTCGAGCTCGGGTTCGAGTTCGTCTTCAAGGAGCACGGCGGCGGCGGCCTCCATTTCCGCGATCTCGCGCGTCCGCATCGCATTAAATCCGTCGAAGTTACGGGTGCCGACTTTAGCGAAAAGAGTGTAGCGGCGTTCCATCTCGTTGATGACCCAGCGCAGGGCGAGGAGCACCTTTTTCGGATCAGTCACCACGGGGATGACCATGTGGGGGAGGTCGTTGTAAAGCTGCATCTCCACGACCTTGGGGTCGACCATGATGAAGCGCAGTTCATCGGGTGTGAAGCGGTAGAGCAGGCTCGCGATGATGCTGTTGATGCAGACACTCTTCCCGCTGCCGGTGGCACCCGCGACGAGGAGGTGGGGCATGCGGGCGAGGTCGCCGACGATGGTGCGCCCATAGACGTCTTTGCCGAGGGCGAGAGGCAGCTTTGCCTTGGAGTCGCGGAAGGCTTCGTCTTCGAAGAGTTCGCGCAGGGCGACGGGGATTTTTTCGTTGTTCGCGATCTCGATGCCGACAGTGTCCTTGCCAGGCACGGGGGCGAGGATGTTGATCCGCTCGGCTTTGGTGGCACGGGCGATGTCGGCCTCGAGCGAGGTAATGCGGTTCACCCGCAATCCCGGGGTGGGGTAGAGTTCGTAGCGGGTGATGGTGGGGCCGCGGGTGATGTCACCGGGCTCGACATCGACGCCGAAGGTGGCGAGAGTGCTGACGATGGTGGCCTGCTGGTTGATGAGTTCGCTCTCGTTCGTCGGGGTTGCTTCGGAGTCATCGGCGTATTGCAGGATGCTGAGGCTCGGGAGTTTGTAGTCGGCGAACTGCACGCCGGCGAGCACCGTGCCTTCTTTTTTCTCACGGTCAAAGAGCGAGCCGGCCGCTTCTTCGGGGGTGAGCTTTTTCCTCGCGCTCTGCGACGAGTCGATAATGCGCGGTTCGGGCGCTGGCGCGGCGGGAGGGACGTCTTTGAATAGATCGCCCTGGAGCGGGGGAACCCCGTCAGCCGTCGCCACAGCTCTGGCCGGTTTGGCCTCCCGTTTTGACTCGGATGCGGCAGCACGTTCCGCGCGGACGCGGGCACGCGAGGTTAACTCGGGCTCGGCGCGGCGAAACGAGGGCAGGTTGATTCCCTCAAAGAGCGGTCCGCGCTCGCGCAGGCTCACGATGAGGTGTGTGATTAGGTTTGCGATGCTCTTGCGCAAGATCGCGAGAAACTGGAAGGGATGTATCCCTGTGATCACGATGAGGGCGATCACGTAAATGATAGATATGACGATGACCGATCCGACCGACCCGAGGAATTGCTCGACGAGCTTGTGCCCGACGGCGTAGCCTAAAAAGCCCCCGGCGCTCTTGGGCAGATTGTAGCGCATTGACCAGTCTTGAAAAAACCAGACCTGGAACTCGACGAGACAAGCAGCCGAGCACACGAGAAAGACGAAAGAGAAAAGGTTTCTTGCGTGGAAGGGGCGGGCTCCGGTGAGGACCTGGACGGACCACCACGCCAGCACCGCGGGAATCAGGAAACTCGCGGCCCCGAAGAAAAAATAGGCGTAGCCTGCCACCACTGCGCCCACCGGGCCGATGAAATTCACCACCGTCTCATTGTGCCCCGACTGGCTGCTGAAAGGAACCCAGGCCGGCAGATCGGCCGGCGAATACGAGACGAGGGCGAGCACAAACATGACACAGATGCCCGCGAGGACGATAGCCACGACTTCGTGAAAGGCGTAGGGCTCGTCGGAGATGACCCGCTTTTCTCTGGGCGGCTTACTTTCCTTCAAGGCCGGTTTCTTCGCGGCGACGGGTTTTCTAGTCGAAGCGCTGGTCTTTCTGGCAGCCATATTCCGGGTAAATGCAAAGAAACGGTTCATTCTGGAAATTACAGAAAACACCAGAAAAGGGAGAATTAGCCCTAAATATGAACCTATTAAGTATCATGATCAACGGATATCTCAAATTTCTAAAATAAAATCCGATGCGTTGACAGAAAAGGTCGTGTGCGAGTAGCCTTGAACCTGTGAAATCTCTGCTCCGCCTCAGCCTCGTCCTTGCGTCCGCCTTTCTGCTCTCCGGATGCGGCGGGAGCTGGTTCATCGGCAAATGGACCCTCGATCGGGAACTGACCCTCTCGAAGATCAGTGCGCCTGCAGAGCCGGGCGGATCACCGGGGGAAGGATTTCTCAAAGATCTCGTCACCGGTATGCAGAAGGGAGTGTCGCGACTTCTTCTGACGCAGTTCGAAGGGGTCGAGATCGAATTCACCCCGACCGAGTTACGCCGTATTCGCAACGGCGTCGGAGAGGCAATCACTTACAAGGTCATCGAGCGCCCTGACAGGGCCACCGTAGTGATCCAGTATGAGGACGGCGAAATTGTTACCTGGAACCAGGTCGAGACCGGCGTGCGCATGAAACTGCCCGGTGCTCTCGAGCAGTGGGTCTACTTTCGCCCCGTTAATTGAGGTGTTTTTCCTTGCCGCAGGGGTTTTCCCTCTTAGCTTCGGTGCATTCCCCGCATGAGCGATTTCCTCGTCTTCGAGAATGTGACGAAGCGCTTCGGCGATTTTTTGGCTGTATCGAACGCTTCCTTTTCCGTCGCGAAAGGTGAGATTTTTTCCCTCCTCGGGCCGAGCGGTTGCGGGAAAACGACTTTGCTGCGACTCGTCGCCGGCTTTATGGCTCCGGACGAGGGACGCATCCTCCTGAACGGAAAAGACATCACGGAGCTGCCCCCCGAAAAGCGTCCAGTCAATACGGTCTTTCAAAACTACGCCCTGTTCCCCCATCTCACCTTGAGGCAGAATATTGCCTTTGGTCCCGAGCTCGTGAAGAAACTCTCCCGCGCCGGGATCGACGCCGAAGTGGATCGTATGCTCGACCTCGTCGATCTCGCCTCACATGCCGATAAAAAACCCTCGCAGATCAGCGGAGGTCAAAAGCAGCGGGTCGCGATCGCCCGGGCGCTCATCAACAAGCCCGAGGTCCTCCTCCTCGACGAGCCTCTCGCCGCTCTCGATCTGAAGTTGCGCCAGCGTCTCCTCGTCGAGCTCGAAGATCTCCACGAAGAGGTCGGGATCACCTTCCTCTACGTCACCCACGACCAGGGCGAGGCCATGGGCATCAGCGACCGCATCGCGGTGATGCGGTCGGGAAAGATCGAGCAGATCGGCGCACCCGCCTCCATCTATGAGACGCCCGTGAACAGCTTTGTCGCCGCCTTTATCGGGGACACCAATTTCCTCAGCGGCATTGCGGCTGACGAGGTGGATCGCGAGCATCACAACGCTGCCTTTGATGATCTCGGCGAACTCCGCGTCTACAAAGACCGCCCCATCCGGCGCGGCGACCGCCTCACCCTCAGTCTCCGTCCCGAGAAGATCGCCCTCTCGCGCGCACGACCCGAACCTCTCGCGGAAAACTGCAACGCCGTCAAAGGGGTCATCGAAGACATGATCTACCTCGGTTCGATGACGCGGTTCTGGGTGCGGTGTGGCGAGCATCTCTTCATCGTCGAGTCGCAGCACGGGCGCTTTTTCCTCGATGACGCGAAGCCGCTCCAGTGGGGGGACGGAGCCTGGGTCTGCTGGCATGCCAATGACGGCTACATGCTCGAAAACTTTTCCGAAGAGGACCGGCAATTGCTATCACTCCCCGACGAGGGCGAGTGAATTCGCCGTAATTTCCCAACCTGAACACCTCCGCCGATCTTCCACCGCAATGATTCGACGAAAAAACGAAGCGATCCTCACCGCGCCGACGCTGCTGTGGCTGATCCTTTTTTTCGTCGTTCCCTCCATCGCGATGGTCGTTATCTCGTTCCGCCCCGCCTCGATGTATGGCGGAGTGGGAGAAGGCTGGACTCTCGACGCGTGGAGAGCGCTCGGGAATCCGAACTACCCCGTCATCCTCTGGCGGACTGTCTGGCTCAGCCTCGTCACCACCCTGATCTGTCTCGCTCTCGCTCTCCCGATCGCTTTTGTTCTCGGGAAGATGCAGGGAAAATGGCGCGCTATCCTCCTCATGATCGTGATCGTCCCTTTCTGGACGAACTTCGTCATCCGCGTCGCGGCGTGGCGCATTCTCCTCCATCCCGAGGGCATGCTGCGGCAGGGTCTCATTTCTCTCGGCATCATCGGGCCCGACACGCTTCTCCTCTACAATGAGGGAGCGGTCCTGATGGTCATGGTCTACACCTATCTGCCCTTCGCGATCCTGCCGCTCTACGCCGCGGCGGAGCGATTCGACTACAGCCTCCTCGAGGCGGCGCGCGACCTCGGGGCGAGCGGGTTTACCGCGGTGACGCGGGTCTTCATCCCCGGGATCAGTCGCGGGCTGCTCACCGCGATGGCCCTCGTCCTCATTCCCGCCCTCGGATCCTACGTCATCCCCGACCTCGTCGGCGGCCCCGGCGATGAAATGATCGGGAACAAAATCGCCCAGCGCACCCTCGGCGACCGCAACCTGCCCCAGGCCGCGACACTCTCGGTCGCGCTCCTCGTCATCACCCTCATCCCCATGATCGTGGTGTATTACCTCAACCGCCGGGAAAGGACCCATCCCGCATGAAGTCGAGCCGCCTCCCCGCCATCGTCTTCGCTCTCGTGGTCGTGTTTCTTTACGTGCCGATCCTCTTCCTCGTCGTGAACTCTTTCAACGAGGCCCGCTTCAGTTCGACCTGGACCGGCTTTACCCTGAAATGGTATGCGGCCCTCTTCGATCCGCGGAACCGTGATCTCTGGGAGGCGACCCAGCGCACGCTCCTCATTGCGATCTCCTCGAGTGCCGTCTCCATGGTCCTCGGGACACTCTCCGCCTGCGCCCTGCACTGGTATCGCACGAAGTTGCAGCGACTTAACTACGGGATGATCTACCTGCCCATCATCATCCCCGATCTTCTCATGGGAATTAGTCTGCTACTCTTTTTCGTCGCCCTCGGGGTGACTCTGGGGACCATGACCATCCTCATCGCGCACATCACTTTCTGCGCGAGTTTCGTGACCGTGGTCGTGCTCGGCAGGCTCCAGGGATTCGACGAGTCCGTCATCGCCGCCGCCCGCGACCTCGGGGCGACGCGATGGGTGGCGATTCGGCGGGTCATCCTACCGCTCCTCGCGCCCGGGATCGTGGCGGGGGGATTGCTCTCCTTCACCCTCTCGGTTGACGATTATGTGATCACGTTCTTTGTCACTGGGCCGGGATCGACTACCCTGCCACTGAAGATCTACAGCATGGTGAAACACAGCACCGAGCTGCCGCTCATCAATGCCATTTCCACGATATTCCTTGTCGTTACCTTTCTCATCGTCTGGTGGAGCCAAAAGCTTACCCGGGACCAAACCGCCAAATCCCACTGAACTAACTGAACCACAAGCCAATGAAGTATCTCTCCCTCGTCCTTCTCAGTGTCCTCCTCCTCACCTCCTGCGGTGAGAAAAAACCCGAGTTGCATCTTTACACCTGGGACGATTACCTCAATCCCGACCTCATCACCGCTTTTGAGGAAAAGCACGGGTGCCGTCTCATCATCGACATCTTCGATTCCAACGAAGCCATGCTCGCGAAGCTCAAGGCCGGGGCCACCGGCTACGACGTCCTCGTCCCGAGCAGCTACATGGTCAAGATCCTTGCGCAGGAAAAAATGATCATCGACCTCGATCATTCCAAGCTCCCGAATCTCAGCCACGTCGACGACGAATATCTCACGCGCCTCGCCTTTGACAAGACGATGAAGCACAGCGTCCCCTACATGCTCGCCCCCACCGGAATCGCCTGGGTCGGCGACCGTGTCGAAAACGTCGCGCCCTCCTGGGCCATGTTCAACCGTGAAGACCTCAAGGGCCGCATGACCCTGCTGAACGATTCGCGCGAGACCATCGGTGCCGCCCTCAAATTCCTCGGCCACAGCCTCAACACGACCGACGAAGCCCAAATCACCGCCGCGAAGGAAGTCGTGATTGGATGGAAGCGTAACATCGCCAAATTCGAGAGCGACCAATACGACGGCGGGCTCGCCTCGTCCGAGTTCTTCCTCTCCCAGGCCTACGCCGGCGACGCTTTTCAGGCGCAGGAGGACAACGAGGCCATCGACTTCCTCGTCCCGCAGGAGGGCACCTCGATCGCCTGCGATGATCTCGTCATCTCCGCGAACGCTCCCAATCCCGAGCTCGCCTACGCCTTCATCAACTTCATGACCGAACCGGCCAACGCCGCCGTGAACATGGAATACATCTACTACCTCGCGCCTAACAAAACCGCCTACGATCTCGTCAGTCCCGAGTTCAAGGAAATCGACGCCCTTTTCCTCGACGACGCGACCATGGCGAAGTGCGAGATGATCGACGACCTCGGTCCCGCGAACGCTCTCTACAACAAAGCCTGGGACGAGATCCGCGCGACCCAGTGAACGGCGGGCCTTCTCAGAGAGGTGACCTCAAAGAGGCTCTTCCTTGTGGAACCAGATCTTTACGAACTCCATGCGGCGCTCGTCATCATGACCGCGCTCCATGAAGTTCGCGGCCTGGTGGATGAAGCCCGATGAGAACTTCAGCTCCACGCCGACGTCGAGTTTGAGACGGCTCTTGAGGCGATTACCCGCCTTTTCCGCCTCTTTCTTCGAGACTGAAAATTTTTCCTGGAGAGGCTGGCCGTTTTCCTCCTCGTAGTCGACCTTAAAGGCCTCGAACTGGGCGATCCGTTCCGGCTTCGCGAGGGCGGTCGTCTGGAACTCGCCGAGGTCGAACTCGTCGGTCTCTTTCAGGTAGTTCATCGTCCGGCTCGCCACTTCCATGCGCTCTTCCTGCCGCGTGTCTTCGGGGAGCCCGCGCTCGGCGAAGGCGACGCAGAGCTCCGAGTAACGGCGGGTGAGGAAGTCGTCGTTCGTGACAGGCTTGGCCCCAATGAAGTCGCGCACCCAGAACTGCGTGTTGCCTCCGCTCTTGTCGAAGAGGTAGACCGAAAAGCCGTCCGCCCGTCCGTGATTGATGATGAGACAGCCCTTGTCGATCTTGTCCGGGTAGATGCCCTGCTCCGTCGTCAGGACGAGATCTCCGTCGCGCTCTGAGATCTGAAGAAAGGGGACCTTGCTCTCCGACTTCACGATGCTGATGGCCTGGACCGCCTCGCCCGAGACGCCGATGTGGTCGATCAGGGCGACACAGAGATCGCCCGACTTGATATTGGGATGGTTCGATTTCGCGTGGAGATGACGGGCGATCTTCGCGCCTTGCTCGAGCAGGGTCGAGTTGTCATCAAAGATTGTCGCCGCGTAACCGAAGAGCTCGTTGCTCTCCACCGAGGTGTGATGCTGCAACTGGTGTAGCTCAAGCGCGCGGAACGATTTCAGGAAACAATGCGTGAGCAGATCCGCCTCTTCGTCCTTGAAACGGCAGAGCGACTGCGAGGTCCGGAGTGGTTCGTTGCGCACCGGATTTCCCACTTTTGCGAGGGACATTGCGGAAAGACAGGCATTTCGGAAATTGAGAACTAAGGCCATGGGCTGCGTGGAAGTCAGGTCAGTGAAGGGCCATGATCCTAACAGGGTTAGGTCGCCGGGGCAACAGGGTTAAGGCGGGAGGAGTCATGAGTCATGAGTCACGGCAACGTCGTCGGGATCGTCGAGGCCTACTTTGACGAAAAGGGCGCCGACGTCTCCGACAAGTTCTTCGCGAGGAACTCCCGCGTCGCCTATCGCTGGCAGGAGTGAGGATGAACCCCGCCCCGACGGCCATCCGTCCAGCCTTCCGCGGCACTTTTCCGGGACAATAAATGTCGCGGCCGCGACATTTATTGTCCCGGGGTGTGCGTGCCGGTGACCCGGTGCCCGATAGTATCAGCAGGAAAGTCGCAGGCCATCCCAGGCGAGGGAGATGTTCGCGGGGAGAGTCGGGCCGAGGGTGGTGTAATCGACGCGGCAGGAGAAATGGGTCAGCCAGGCCTGCCCGACGTCGAGTTCTTCGATAAGCTCGACAGCTTCGCCAATGGAGAGGTGAGTCCAGTGCGCCTCGGGCTGGAGCCCGTCGAGGATGAGCAGGGCTATGCCGCGGACGAGCGCTTTGGCTTCGTCGCTGAGGACTTTGGCGTCGGGGATGTAGGCAAAAAGGCGGGTCTCTTCGCGTGAAAAGAGGAATCCTATCGTCTCGACCTTTCCGTGGGTGACGGGGAGCGGGGTGACGGTGAGGTCGCCGACCGAAAAGGGCCCGTGGATGCGGTGGGGGGCGATCTTGAGGTAGCCGCGGTAGCGATTTTCCCCGTCGAAGACATAGCTGAAGGCGGCATGGAGACGCTCGAGGCATTCCTCGGTGGCATGGATCTCGAGCTCTTCGTCGTCCGACACGGTGAAGCGCCGCAGGTCGTCAAAGCCCATGATGTGGTCGCTATGGGCGTGGGTGAAGAGGGCCGCGTCGAGATGGCGGATCCCTTCGCGCAGGCACTGCTGCCGGAAATCGGGTCCGGTATCGACGACGAGGCTGATCTCGGGCGTGGTCACGTGGATGGAGGAGCGGAGCCGTTTGTTTTTCGGATCTTCCGAAGTGCAGACCGCGCAATCGCAGCCGATCACGGGAACCCCGATCGAGGTTCCGGTGCCGAGGAAGGTGATTTCCGTTTTTGTCTCCATTGCAAGCTGTGGCGGTCTGCTCCATACTCCAGACCGTCGCCCCTTTCCGTAATGCTCTCGGTTTTAAAAATCAAGAACCTCGCCCTCGTCGATGATCTGACGTGGGAACTCGGCTCAGGCCTCATCGGTGTGACCGGCCAGACCGGCGCGGGCAAGTCGATGATCGTCGGGGCTCTCAAGCTCATCCTCGGCGAGCGCGCCAATCACGACCTCATCCGCACGGGGGAATCCCTCTGCACGGTCGAGGCGATCTTTGAGCTGACCTCGAACCTCGATCAGGTCAACGCGCTCCTCGAGAACAGCGGTCTCGAGCCCTGTGAGGGCAATGCGCTCGTCGTGAAACGCAGTTTTGGCAGTGGCAACAAGCAGTTCGTGAACTGCTCGCCCTGCACCCTCTCGGTCCTGAAATCGCTCGGCGGCTACCTCGTCGATCTCCACGGACCGCACGAGCATCAGTCGCTCCTTTCGCAGGATCGTCAGCTTGCCATGCTCGATGCCTACGCCCACGCGGGGCCCGAGCGCCATGCCTACCGCGATGCCTATGCCACCCTCGTCGCGGCACGGGGAGCGCTGGAGGACTTCCGCAGCCAGCGCCAGGTCAGCGATCAGGAGATTGAACTGCTCCGCTTTCAGGTCGAGGAAATCGCGGCCGCTTCGCTCAATCCGGCCGAGGCGGCGGAGCTGGAGCAGCGCTACCGTCAGTCGCAGAACAGCAGCCGCCTCGTCGAAAATGCGAATCAGGCCGTCGATCTGCTCAATGCCGCCTCTGCGAACCTCAGCAATGCGCAGCGCTGCATCCGCGAGCTGGAGCGATTTGATCCCTCCATCGTCGATCGTGTCGCCGGATTCGACTCGGCCCGCGTCGAGATTGAGGAGCTCGAGGGCAGTCTCCGCGAGTATACCGAAGAGCTCGAGATCGATCCGTCCGAACTTTCCCTGATCGAGCGCCGCATTGACGAGATCGAAACGCTGAAGCGGAAATACGGCCAGACCGTCGAGGATGTGATCGCCTACGAAGCCCGCGCGCGGCAGCGTCTCGACAGTGTCGACAGCCGCGAGAGCGAACTGCTGCGACTCACCGCGGCGATCGAGACCACTGCGGCGGCGGTGGCGAAGGCGGGTAAGGTTCTCTCCGCGAAACGCAAAAAGGCGGCTCCGGCTCTCGCGAAGGAGATCGCTTCTCATCTCAACGATCTGGGATTCAATCAGTCCATTTTCGAAATCGAGATCGAGACGCTTACCGAGCCCGGACCGCGCGGGCTCGAGGGCATTGACTTCCTCTTCGGCCCGAACCCCGGAGAACCGCTCAAGCCGCTCCGCGTTATTGCCTCAAGCGGAGAAATGTCGCGGGTCATGCTCGCGGTGAAGAGCGCCCTCGCCGATCAGGATCAGATCCCGCTGATGGTCTTCGACGAGATCGACGCCAATGTCGGCGGCGAGATCGCGGGTGCGGTCGGTCGCAAGATGGCCTTCCTTGGAGATCGTCATCAGGTCGTCGCGATCACCCACATGCCCCAGGTCGCGGCGCTGGCGCACCGGCATTACCTCGTGACAAAAGAGGTGGAAAACAGCACGACCAATTCCCGCCTCGAGCCGGTCAGCGGACAGGAGCGCGTCAATGAACTCGCCCGCATGCTCGGCGGCGTCAGTCCCGAGACCCTCGCGCTGGCGGGGAAGATGATGTTGATGAAGTGACGGGGGAAGGTTGTCGTCCTTGCTTGGTATCGCGGCGGTTGCGGGCAATTCTTTCGCCAATCCAAGACGAGGCTGAAATTTTGAGAAAATTTCTTTATCCTGAACGCGTGATCTCGCTCGATCGCAGCCCTGCAAGGTTCCAGGCGGCACATTGGTTTTCAGAAGAACCCGGGCGAAGGCTCAAACCTTGTTTGACTACCTCTATGCCGGAGTTTCGCTGGCAGGCGTGCAGTAGTCGTTTCTTTTCGGTCGCCCAGCCGAGACCACCCCTTATCACTCCGACTTCCGGATCGCCGAGAGCACGAGATTAACGCTGGCTCTGCCGCGGAACTCGTTCTTATCAATCGTGAAGGCGATGTCCCAGGGAGGGCGGGGGAGTTCGATTTCGACGGCATTGAAAAAGATGCCTTCCTGCTCGGTCCCGTTTTGTTCGAAGCGGAACTTCAAATGGCGTTCCTTGATGACCTTGGGTTCTCCGGCGAGGCGGACTCCGGTGGCCATGAAAAGCGGCTGCGGATTCGCCTGGCCGAAGGGCCTCAGCAATTCGTAGCTGTCGAGGAGGTCAAGGCTGAGCTCGCTGAGTCGTATCGTCGTGTCGATGTGGAGCTTGGGCACGAGGGTGTCGGCTCCGGCCTGTTCTGTGACGCTGCGGATGAGGGCTTCGCGGAAGGCGTCGATGTTTTCCTCACGCACGCTCACTCCGGCGGCCATCTCGTGACCTCCGCCGGCGGCGATGAGTTCGCGGCACGAGTCGAGCGCCTGCACGAGGGAGATCCCGGGGATGCTGCGCCCGCTCCCTTTACCGAGGCCGTTTTCATCGATCCCGATGACGAAAGTGGGGCGGTGATACTGCTTGGAAATGCGCGAGGCGACGATGCCGACGACGCCGGGGTGCCAGCCGCGCGAGCCGACAACGATGGCGTGGCTGCGCTGCGCGGCGGGGAGATCGTGGATGATGCGCTCGGCTTCTTCGCGCGTGGCGAGTTCGAGCTCCTGCCGCTCGCGGTTCTGCAAGTCGAGTGCCTCGGCGAGAACGCGGGCCTCTTTCGGATCCTGACAGAGCAGCAAATTCAGCGAGGCGACCGCCGTGTCGAGACGGCCCGAGGCATTGAGGCGCGGCCCGAGTTTAAACCCCACATCGTGAGTGCGCGTCGGCGAGGACACCCCGGCAACGGACTTCAGGGCGATGAGTCCGGGATGGATGGTCCGGTCGAGCTGGGTGAGTCCGCGGCGGGCAAAGAGCCGATTTTCCCCCTCGAGCGGGACGATGTCGGCGATCGTCCCGAGGGCGACGATATCGAGATAGTTCTTGAGATCGAAGTCTGTGAGCGGCCTCGTTTTCATGAGGGCATGAATGATTTTAAAGACCACGCCGGCCGTGCAGAGGTAGTGGTAATCGTCGCCGAGCTTGGGATTGACGAGGGCAACGCATTCTGCGACACCGTCGGGCGAGGGTTCGTGATGGTCGAGGATGATGAGATCAATGCCCATCTCGCGCAGAAGGAGCGCCTCGTCCCGCGAGTTCGTGCCACAGTCGGCGGCGATAAGGAGATCGGGCGGGTCACCTTCGAAGCTGTTCTCTATCCCCTTGACGCTTAGTCCGTAGCCTTCCTCCAGTCGTGTCGGGAGAAAAGGGCGCGGTTCGAGCCCGAAGGCATTCAGAATGGAATAGAGCAAGGTGATCGAGCTGACCCCGTCGACGTCATAGTCCCCGTAGAGGACGACGGATTGTTTCCCGTCGACTGCCTCAAGGATGCGCTGCACCGCCGAAGCCACCCCGGGCAGGGAAAAGGGATCACCGAGATCTTTGAGCCTCGGGTGGAGAAATTGTTCCAACTGCTCCTGATTCTGATGGCCGCGTTGCAACGCCAGCGAGACGACCACGGGTGCAAGACCGAAAGCGCTCGCGTATTCACGAACGAGTTCTGGTTCCGGTGGCGGGGTCACCACCCATCTGGTCCTGGCGGGCATCGGTGCACCTTAGAGAGCTAGCCCCCCGTGTAAAGACAACCATGTCCCGAAGGTCAACTTATCCGGTGAAATCGGGGACTGTTAAATGAGGGGTAATCCCGGAAACGACTGAAGAAGTGCTGATCAAGGGCAATATGGATGAACAGGCGATCTTTCGACTTGTCCCGATGAAGCTGATCTCTCATCACCGATTGGCAGAGCTGCTCGCGGCAGAGAGCCGAGCAGATCGCCCTGGCCCTCTCCAGACTCGGGGTGTTGCCGCATCAACTGCTTCCGTTCACCTTTGGCGGGAATCGCGTCTTCCCGATCACTCGCCCGGTGCACTCGTCAAGCAGGGGCGCCGCGCGTTTGGTCTATCACATCGATCAGTTCGCTGATCCGGCCTGTCATCGTTGCCGTTTTAGCACGTCGAAGAGAATGGCGGCGGTGGTGTCGTCGAGGGAGGGTCGGTGGGGGGAGGCAATGATATCACTGCCGCCAAAAAGATGCGGGGTTACGGCGTAGACTGGGAGGGTGGCGATGCGGCGATCGGGGGAAATGGCACCCACGATGAGGGGTCCGCTGGCGCTTTCGAGCACGGCGAGTGGCTGAAGATCGCCTAATTTTCCTTTGTTGTAAGTCCAGGCGCAGAAGGGTTGCTGCCATCCGGCTGCGGTTCTGACTGGGTAGGCGATGGTCTGCGGACGGAGGGGGCTATCGACGAGGGTGAGGCGGGCTCCGAGAAACTGTTCGTCGGGGACGGGGAGTTGGCTTTTGGGGTCGTCGCGCTGCAGGGCCGTGCGGAAGGGCTCGAGAGATTTTGCGGCGGGTTGGGTGTTCCCCATGATCCAGAGGACGCGTCCGCCCTGCGCGAGATAGGTGGAGAGCTTTTCGTCAAAGACGGCGGCGTCGAGGGTGTGGTAGGAGCGGAATGAATTGGCGACGATGATGACCTGCGATACCTGCGAGGGCGGGGGGAATCCTTCATCAACGAGCTGGCGCACATCGAGGGTGGCGCAGGCCTCGCCGGAGTCCTGCAGGGTCCGGCTGATCGCCACGGAGAGGACCCGGCTGGCGAACCCGAACATGGCGCCGTTCATTGCCCAGGACGGCTCGAGGACGACCCCGAAGTCGATCGTCTCTGCCGGGTCAGGATCGCGCAGGACGGGGGCAAAGAGTGCTTCGTCGCCGAGTTGTCTCTCACTGAGGTAGCGGGCTACCCCGGAGGCATGGGCGGCCGTGATCTCCGGCGTGATGCTGAGTTTTTCGCCTGAAGAGGCGAGACGGGTCGCCACTTCGAGATCGCGCAGAGTCCGTACGACGGCCCAAGCACCGAGCTCGCCGATATTTTTCCCGAGGAGATCGCGCGAGGCATCGTCCTGACGCGTGATCCAGCCGACCGCGCCCTCGAGGATGCCGACGCCGCGGGCACTGCAATAAGCGGCACCCTCCTGCCCGTAGAGCATCACCTCGATGAGGGTCGTTTTGGCGTCGCGTCCGTCGTCGGGAAGTCGCTGCGAGTCTATCGCGGTGGCAAAGGCTTCGGCTCCGCCCGGGAGGTCGCGCACGGGCCCGGAGAGATCGAGGAGTGGTTTGAGGGAGGCAAACTTCTGCCCCCCAGCGAGATTCAGATTCCAGTCGGCCCATCCATACGTGGCGGTGTGGACAACGGGGTCGTGATTGCAGGCGGCCATGTCGGCGATGACGTGTGAGTGAGTGGCGATCCAGTGGGCGATGCGGGCGGGCTCGTCGTCGCGGAGCGCCTCCACCAGCATGATAAAGGTCATCGCCATGCCGCGTTCGGAGTGGAGGTCGTAGCGGACTTTCATCCCTGCCGCGGCGAGGGTGGCGACACTGGCTTCGCCGATCTCTTCGGGGAGAAAGGGGTCGAAGCTGTCGGGGTAGTGGCTCGCGTGTTTTACCGCCTCGTCGATGACTTCGGGAGTGAGTCGATCACGCAGGCCCGGCGGAAGCCGCTCGATCACGGCGCGCATGATGTCGTCGTGCCCTGAGCCCCAGGCGCGCAGCTCGGCGGGAGTGGCGGCGGTAATGAGCACAAGCGCCATGCCGAGAGCGAGGCGGACCCGGAGGAAGGGAGGGTTCACGGCTTTACCTCCTCGGGGGGAAGGCGGCATGACTGCCAGGCGAGGAATTTCCACGTGTCGCCCTCTTTTCTCCATACGGCGAGGTAGCTCAGGACCGCGTCCATCTGTCCCTTCGCGGTCTCCGCACGGACGCGGGCGCGTCCGCTCATGAGGGCGATCCCCGGGATGGGAAAGGTGAAGGACCGCTCGATGTGGTCGTAGCCGAGATACTTCGTTTTTCCCGAGACGAGGATGTCGAGGAAAGTGGCCTTCGTGTCGACAATCCCGTTCGAGTGGGTGTAGCGGAGGTCATCGGAAAATGTCGTCGCGAGAGTCGCCTCGACCGGATTCTGCATCGCGGCGATGCGCTTGTCGTCGGCGGCGATGAGTGTCGACGTGAGCGCCTCGTCGGCCGATGAAATCGATGCAGTGATGGCGAATAAAACGAGGAGGAGAAAGAAGGGTCTCATAAAACGGGGTCTTGCTTGGTAGTGTGTGCGGATGGCGGCGCTGTGGCAATAGCGGAAAGAGGCTCACCCGGTCATCAAGGGGATGGCTCGGCTACGGGCGGGAGTTCCCCGGTAAGCGCATGCAGGGGAGGCCCCCACGGCAGAAATATGCCGAAAAAAGAGGAGAGCCTGAAGCGAGATGGAAAAAAGGGAGGAAAAATATTAGAAAATTCGTATTTTTAGGAAATATTAACATTGCAGCCTTTGTTGGATTCCCTGATGAACAGCCTATCTCCCGCACGACTCTCCTTTGCTCTTTTCCTGGTCTGTTCGCTTCTGATTCCCCGCGCGGGTCGGGCGGACGACTTGTTGATGAACAGCAAGATTGATAGTCACATCAAGTCCCTGCGGTCGCGAGGCGTTTTGCGGGGTGACGAGAAGACCGCCTGGATCGTCTACGATTTCACGGCGGGTCGCGAGGTGGCGAGCATCAACAGCTCAAGCATGTTGCAGGCGGCGAGCATGATCAAGCCCTTCCTCGCGCTGGCTTTTTTCCACGAGGTCGAGGCCGGTCGGCTCAGCTATACAGACACGGCGAAGCGGCACATGGAGTTGATGATCCAGAAGAGCAACAATGATTCGACGAACTGGGTAATGCGTCAGACGGGCGGCCCGGCGTTGACCGAAGCGATCCTGAAACGGAATTATCCGACCCTCTCACAGCAGATGAGCATCGTCGAGTACATCCCGGAAGGGGGAAAGACTTATCGTAATCAAGGCTCGGCCGGGGACTACGGGCGCTTTCTTCACGAGCTCTGGTATCGCCGTTTGCCTCGCGCTGACGAGATGTTGCGGGTTATGGGTCTGCCGGGGAATGATCGCCTTTTCACTAAAGTCAGGAGCATCCCCACCGGAACGCGGGTTTACAACAAGACGGGTAGCACCGCGATGTGCTGCGGTGACATGGGTATCCTGGTGGCGAAAGGGCGGGACGGGAAGAGTTATCCGTATGCGGTGATCGGCATCATCGAGAGCAGTCGCCGCAACAATTCGAATTACTCTTCGTGGATCTCAAGCCGTGCCGATGTGATCCGCGGCGTCTCGAACGTGGTCTATCTGGAGATGAAGAAGCGGTATCCGCTCTAATCGATGTTCCGGGGGTGCTTTTCTTGCGCCGGTCGAACATGCGAAAATTGCGCCACTTATCATATCCATTGAAAGCCCCGACTCTCACCTTAATCATCACAGTGGAGGTCTAGGCGCCCGAGTTTATGGAAGGTCGCAGCCCGCGGCCCCACGTGGAAGGCTGCGAGAGGGAGTGGCGCGACGAGCTCTTTCGCGAGAGTCTTTTTTACCCTGCGGGGCAATCCTTTCCAGAAAGGCATCCGGACAGAGTGCTGGAACTGCATTCGCTTGAATGAAGGGGCCCTCATGGAAAGCGATGTCCATTTCGCCCTGCTCAAGGCGGAGTTCTCGCTGCTCTTTGATCTCAAGACTGACCCTGACTAACAGGCCAGCCCTGCCTCGTTTGCAGAGCGTGCCGGCATCTTCGCTGAATTGCGCGAGAAGATTATGGGGGAGACCTATTCCGACTCCAGTCCGGCCGTGTTCACCGCGATGACCCGATACTGATGGGGCTTACCCGCCTCGGCAGTGGTGTCAGTGTAGTGCATCGCGACGAGCGGTTGTGTGGGAGTGTCGCTGTAGGAAAGGTTTTGGAAGAGGGGGCGGCCAAAGGGGTTCGTCGCCACCTCGGGTACCTTCGCGATGACTTTGCCGTCGCGCTCGATAATGAATCCGGCGAGACCGCTCTCGAGGTCGGCTTCGCATTCCCAGGTCAGTTCGTTGCCTTTGACGGTGAGGTTCGAAGGCGCCGGGGGAGCAGTCGTGTCGGGAATAGCGGTATCTTTAACATACTGTGACCAGGCCTTTGCGATCGTCTCATTCGGCAGCCAGAGTGAACTCTCGAGGGGGCCGTTAAAGGCGTGTGCCGCCCTTGGCGCGACCGCGTTGGGGGACGTCACGTCCAGCGGCGCGAGCCAGCCTGCATCTTCCGCATAGGGTCTCAGGGGACCGCCCGGATTCTCCGGAAGTCGCGCGGTGAGACAGGCATCGAGCCAGGGAATCGCCAGGTAACGCTGGTTGCCGCAATCGTGACTGGAGAATGGATCGACCGAGACCCCAATGAGCGCGCCCCGGGCCCGCATCTTCGAGAAGAAGGTCTCAACGCCGCCCCAGACGCCGGCGAAGCGGCCGTCCTTTTCAGTGACGCCTTCCTTCGTGCCGAGGTTGCACATCAGCGGCACTGTTGTCGCCGCTTCGTCAATGGAGTAGGGAGCCGGCTTGCCCTCGACAGCCTTGACCGGCGGCACCCCGGATCTCAGCCACGCGGCCGCCACCCGATGAGGATGGAGCAGGCTCATGCCACCGGCCCAGTGGCCTCCTCCGCTGTGACCCCAGAGTGCCCAGGGCACAGTGGTGAGCTCGGGGTGTCCTGACATTTTACCAAGATCGACGAGTGACTTCTGAAAAGCGGCGTCGGAACCCTGCCGCGGATCACACCATTTCTGGCAGTCGGCTTTGTCGGGCTGCTCGTAGGACGGGCCCATGAGAGCGCAGTCATGTTTCTTTGCGAGAGCCTGCCAGTGGATATCGTAGGCCCCCGTCTGACCCGACTTGCACGAACCTTCGCCGCAGCCGTGCTGATGTATGATGAGGCCCCGCAGGGTTTTTACCCCGGGCGGGATCCAGATCGTGTAACTGACCGGGTAGATCAGTTCCCCCTCCTTCGGTTCGGCGGGGGCCTCGTAGCGCATCCGGTAGTAGGGAGGATCGGCGGGGAGGGGATTTTCGTAGGGCGCGACCGGGGCGGTGATGGCCGCGGTGAGCGTGCCGAGAATGACGGCGAGGATGACGGGAGTTCGCATGGGGGATGGGAGGGGGAAAAATTACTGTGCCTCGCGCTTGTCGTAGTCCTACTGCCACTGACGGCGTGCGGCGCGATTGAGCTCGGCATACTTGCGAAAAATCGTGAAGAAGTCCTCGCGCAGGTCATTGCGCGCGCTCTGGACGAGCCGATCGAGGTCATGTGCCTTTCCCTGGTCCACCGCTTGCGTCTCCGGTGCGGAACCCGAGGAGAACTCATAGAGCTGCTCATCGCGATGGGCGATGAGTGTGTTATTTTGCGCGATCTCGGTCTGGTAGAAGTCGCGCTCGACATCGGGTAGGTGCGGCGACTTCAGCTTTTCGGTGAGGTAGGCATTGCGCTGTTCGAGGTGGTTGATGCTCTCCTTGAGGCCTTTGCTTACCGCCTCTTTGGCGCTATCGGTGTGACGTGATTCACGGCGGTTCTGTTTCCAGGCCTCACTGATTTCCTCGTTCTCGATCGTCCAGCCGAACCATGAAGCGGTCGAAGTCACCTCGTACTTCTCCAGCTCTTTCGGATCGGTGAAGGTCTTCGCGAGCTCGAGAGTGGCGACAGACTTTCGCCTCGCCTCGATTTCCGCCACAGGCAGTGCGGTGGCGGTCTCCTGAGCCCGGACCTGGGAAAACGGCGGCATGATCGACGCGGCGATCATTGCGAAAAGGGTGGTCTTGTTAAGTTGCATCTCAGGGAGAATAGAACAGGAAGCCGCCCTGCATCAATGGCGGATGTGCCCCGCCTGATAATTCCGAGACCCCTCCGCTGACATGGGTGGAATTTCCATTTTGCCCCGATCATCCTGATTTTCGAGGTGGTGACGCTTGCCTGCGGGATCATTATGGCGACGAAGTTCGCCCCGCTTTCCCCGGCCTTTTCCGCCCCATCCTGCCGCTGTTTGTAAATCAGAGCCGGAAGACCCGTCGGAAATGACCCCCGCGTTGCGACGGTCTTCGCGATCGAAAAAGCGGTTCCCGGCAGGGATTAGCTTCATGTGCACTTTTTCCCGAGAGATGAAGTAGCGTTGTCGGCGCGCCGGTTTCGGGTTTGAGCCCATATATTGGTTGGCAAAAGGACCGGCTTCTGCTCACTTGCAGCACGAACACCGATGACTCGCCAGACCGTCTCTTTTTCCCTTCTTATGCTATGCGGCGCCCTGCTTCAGAGTTGCTTCACCGTTGGCCCCGACTACCTCGAGCCCCGCAGGGGAATGCCCGACGCATGGACACGCTCGGTCATGCGCGATCTCGAGAGCAACGCCTCTTCTCTCTCGGGATGGTGGAAGGGCTTTAATGACCCGACTCTCGATGCTCTCATCGAAAGGGCGCGCGCCTCGAACCCTAACCTGCGTCTTGCCCTCGAGCGCATTACCGAGGCTAGAGCCCAGCGTGGCATGGCCGTGAGTCAGGGTCTCCCGCAGGCGAACGGCAGCGGTAGCTATTCACGCAACCTAGCCAGTGAGAATGTGGGGGCGCGCGCCGCGCTGGCGAATGCCGGCCTTGGCGAAGCGAACAATCCGTCCAATTTCTACACGGCCGGCTTCGATGCCGGGTGGGAAATCGACATGTTTGGCGGGATTCGGCGCTCGGTGGAGTCGGCCGAGGCCAATATTGCCGCTCAGGAGGAAAATTACCGCGACGCTCTCGTCACTCTCTTCGCCGATGTCGCGCTGAACTACGTCGACTACCGCACCCTCGAGGAACGCATCGCCGTGGCAAACCGCAATATCGCCTCGCAGCGCGGTTCGGTCGATCTCACGGGAAAACGTCTCGATGCCGGTCTTGTTCCCAAGATCGACGTGACCCAGGCGCAGACAAACCTATCCCTCTCCGAGGCTGCCGTGCCGCAGTTGCGCGCCCAGCTCGCTGCGTCGAAGAATCGTCTCGCCACGCTCACGGGAGGTTTTCCTGCGTCCGTCGAGGGCATTCTCGCCAATCGTCGAGGCATCCCCACGCCCCAGGCCGGCTACTCGGCCGGTCTCCCCGCCGATCTTCTCCGCGCCCGCCCCGACATCCGCCGAGCCGAGCGGGAACTCGCCGCCCGGAGCGCTCTCGTCGGTGTCGCCGTGTCTGATCTTTACCCGCGCTTTACGCTCTTCGGCGACTTCAAATTGCAGGCTACCAATAGCGGCGACCTTTTCGATAGCGCGAGCCGTGCTTATTCCTTCGGGCCCTCCTTCCAATGGCAGATCCTCAGCGCCGGGCGCATCCGCAACAACATCCGCGTCGAAGAAAGCCGCGTCGCCCAGGCTTACGCTGCCTACGAGAGCACCGTCCTCGGGGCCGTCGAAGAGGTCGAGACGAGCATGGCCGGGATCCTTTACGAGCGCGAGCGTCTTTCCGACCTCGAGCGTGCCGTGTCCTCTTCGAACGAGACCGTCAGCCTCGTTAAAGACAACTACCAGAACGGACTCGTCAGCTTCCAGAACGTGCTCGACGCCGAGCGCACCCAGTTCAGCGCCGAGGACGAAGAGACTTTCAGCCGCGGCCAGATTGCGCGGAACTACATCATTTTATACAAGGCTCTGGGCGGAGGCACCGCCACCGAGTTGATCCCGCCTGCTGTTCCTATCCCTGCCAAGCCGTGAAACGGTTGTTCCAATCCGCCCTTCGGGTTCGCTTTTTCCGGTTTCCGGAAGCGTTCGTTATTCTTCTTTTTTCCACCGGCTGCGCCGAAAAAAATACCTTCGTGGCGCCGCCTCCTCCGCAGGTCGAGGTGATCACGCCGGTGGTCGGTCCGGTCGTCGTCTACATGGAGTCGCCGGCGCGGACGACCTCCTTCGCGCGGGCCGAGGTGCGGGCGCGGGTGAAGGGTTTCCTCAAAGAGACGCATTTCTCTCCCGGACGTTTTGTGAAGGCCGGTGACGCCCTTTTCACGATCGAGCCCGAGCAGTTCGAGGCCGCCGTCGCCGCCGCCGCTGGTCAGGTCGAGCGGGCCAAAGCCGATCTTGGGATCGCCAAAACGAATCTCGAAAAACGCACCGAGGCCAGCAAGACGGGTGCGATCTCGCAGATCGATGTCGCCGCCGCCGATGCCGAGGCCAAAGCCGCCGCCGCCTCCGTGAAGATCGCCGAAGCTGCCCTGCGCGACGCTGAGCGGGATCTGGGTTACACGAAGATCACTTCCCCCATCGACGGTCTCGTCTCCAAAGCCGAGATCGATCAGGGCAACCTCGTCGGAGCCGACGGCGCCACGCTCCTTACCACCGTCGTGCACGACGATCCCATCTACGTCGAGTTCGAGGCGAACGAGCGGGACATCCTCTCGAAGCTTTCGAACCGGCCCTCGGCCGGCAGCCCGGATTTCGATGATCGATTCCGTTCGGTCAAAGTGCGCCTGACTCTATCTGATGGCTCGGTCTACCCCGTTGAAGGCAGCCTCGACTACATCGACAACGCCGTCGATCCCGAGACCGGGACGATGCGGGTGCGGGCGAAGTTCCCCAATCCCGACGGTGCGCTAGCCTCGGGTCTCTTTGTCAGGGTCGGTATGCCCATCACGAGGGGCGGCGACGCCGAAGCCCCCGCCATCCACAAGGAGTCGCGACGCGTCACGGAAGCGTTCGTCGAGCCAGGCGAG
>JANQVJ010000048.1:68348-74388 GCA_030730365.1 Verrucomicrobiales bacterium | reverse complement strand
CTCCGGCTCCGGCTCCGGCTCCGGCTCCTGCAGCAGAAAAGAAAGCGCCCTGATCTCCGACTTTCCTTGATTCGGGGGCGATCCTCGACGAAACCCACCCGTAATCGCGGCTCTTTTTGAGCGCTAACCCCACGTTGACGGTCGTATTCCTCTCTGATCAAACCCACATGATGTCACGCTCTTTTTCACCCTCTCTCCTCGCAGTCGCTGCGCTGTTGCTCCTCGTCGGCTGCGGAGAGAAAGAGACTACCTCCGTCCTCATCGAACGGTCACTCTCCGATTCGGAGAAAAACTTCAAAATCGCCGAATCCAGCACCCAGCGTTTTCGTTATCAGACCACTCCAGCCGCGGGCAACGCAGGCACTGCGGGGGAAAACACGGGTGGTCCCAAGCTCATTTATGACACTCCCGAAGGTTGGGCTGAGAAGCCCGGCTCGACGATGCGCGATATTAACTTCTCGATCGGTGAAAACGGCGAAGCCGAGTGCTACGTCGCCCGTCTCCCCGGAGCCGGAGGCGGCCTCCTCGCCAACGTAAACCGATGGCGCTCGCAGATGGGCGCCGAGCCTCTCACCGAGGAGCAGGTCGCAGCTCTCCCGACGAAGCCGCTCTTTGGACAGCAGGCCAGCTTCGTCGCCGTCGACGGCAGTTACACTCCGGGGATGGGCACGAGTGACACCTTTGAAAACTACCGTCTCCTCGGGCTGATTCTTGCCTCCGATGCCGGGGCTGTTTTCGTAAAGATGACGGGACCAAAGGACCTTGTCACCAAAAACGAGGCTGCCTTCGACCAATTCACGCAGTCCATCGACGTGAATCTCAACTAACTCCCCCCCACCTCCATGGCAAAAGCACCCATCGACTGGTCCCCCGCCAACTGGCCGCGGCTCCTCTACCGCTTCTTCACCTCGTTCAGACTCGCGACGGTGATCCTCATCCTCATGACCCTCGTGACCCTGCTGGGCACCCTCGGTCAGGTCGACAACGGCCTCCACGCGGCCAAGGTGAAGTATTTCCACTCTTTCGTTTTCACCGAAAAGGTCTTCGGCATCCCCCTGATTCTCCCGGGCGGGCTGCTTCTCATGATCGTCCTTTTCGTCAACATGACCCTCGGAGCCCTCGTGAAAGTCCGGAAACGCTGGAAAGGCGCCGGTCTTCTCATCTCCCACTTCGGCATGCTCATGCTCCTCGCGGGCGGCTTCATCACCTGGGCCTTCTCGACTGACGGCTACATGGCGCTCTATCCAGGCATGTCGACGAACCGTGTCGAGAGCTATCGAGAGTGGCAACTCGAAGTCATCCCGCTCTCGAAAGAGGGGGTCGCGGAAAAAGCATGGATCTACCCGGCCGAGTATCTCGACACGATGCACTCCGACGAGCAGCGTGTCATCAAGGCTGAGTCTTTCCCCTTTGACGTCGTCATCAACGGCTATTCAAAAAACGCCACCCCCATCCCCGTCTCCGCCCCCATGGCGGCCGGTGTCACCGGCAAAGAGCTCGACGGATTCAAGCTCTCGCCGCAAAAGACTTCCAAAGAAGCCGAGCAAAACCTGCCCGGTTGCTTTGTAGAATTCCGCCCGCGCGATGGCTCGGCCCCGATCGAGGCCATCCTCTGGGCCGGTTCCTATCGCTTTGATCCCCGGGAAAATCCGATGCCCTTCACCTTCACGGTCGGTGAGCAGCTCTACGGGGCGCTCCTCGTGAAGAAATCGTGGACGGTGCCTTTCACCGTACGTCTCGACGAGTTCATCTTCGAGCGCCACCCCGGAGTGATGACCGCCCGCAACTACGAGAGCCGCGTCACCCGCTTCGAGGATTCGCAGCCTGACAAGCCGCTCGAGATCAAGATGAATGAGCCTATGCGTCACGCCGGCTACACCTTCTTCCAGGAATCCTTCGGCCCGTCCGGCTCCCAGCCCGGCGACGAGATGTTTTCGCAATTCGCCGTCGCCAACAATCCCGCCGACCAGTGGCCTCTCTGGGCCCTCATCATCAACGGCATCGGCCTCGGAATCCATTTTGTCATCATGCTGGTGAATTTCACGGTTCGTTCCCGCAACAAAAAACTCAGCCCGGCTGCCCTCTCATGAAGCGATCCTCCCCCACCCTCCTCGCTCTCGCGATTCTCGCCTTCCTCCCGCTGGGCCTTTCCGCCCGCGAGGCCCCCAAATCGGCCTTGCAAAACTATGTGCCGTGGGAGGACGAAACCGTCCACACCTTCGAAAATCTTCTCGTGCAACAGGACGGCCGCGTGAAGCCGCTCTACTCCGTCGCCCGATTCACCCTGCTGCAGTTCAGCGGCAAATCGAAGGTCTCTTTCCAGACGCAGGATGGCGAAACCCACAGCATCCACTACGCGGACTGGCTCCTCGATGTGCTCTTCCGCGGGCAAATCGCGAAGGATCTCCCCGTCTTCATCGTCGATGACTCCGCCGCCGTCGTCCAGATCGGGGTCTCACCAAAATCAAAGCGCGACCGCTATTCCTACAACGAACTCGTCGTCGGACGCGCCAAGCTCGCCGAACTCGGGGCCCAGTATGCTGAAAAGCAGGACCTGTATGAAAAGAGCGAAAAGAGAGATTCGCAGTACGAACTCGATCGCATCGAGGGCATGATCCTCACTCTCGGCCGTAACATTAGCTCCTTCGAATACCTCGTCGGCCAATTCGGCTTTGCCCGTCAGGGCGAGATGCTGGTGAACGAAAACATCCTCCCTCAGGAACTCACCGACCTCGCAAAGAAACTCGATACCGTCGAGATGCTCGAGAAAATGCCCGAGATGACGCTGGAGCAACTCGTCCAGACGATACGCCAGCAGCCTGGTGAGTCCGAGGACGAGCGCACCTTCACCGGTGCTCTGCGCCTCTTTTTCTTCCACGCCAACTCCGCGCGCGGCCTCAATCTTTTCCCGCCACAGGAAAAAGACAATGAAGTCTGGGTCTCAGGCGGCGACACCCTCCTCGCCGGGCTCGCCTCGAAAGAGGACCGCCCCTGGGCCACCGACCAACTTGGCAGCATCCGCACGCTTGTGCTGGCGCAGAAAGAGGGCGAAGCGGCCTTCCACGAAGCGCTCAAAGCATTCTCGACAAAACAAAACGCCATCGCCGATGCACGGGGAGAGGGCAAATACTCCGAGATGGAAATCACCCTCTACCGCGGGAAGTGGTTCACCTACTCGCTCTATTGTTTTGTCATTGCCTTCGTCGTGATGGCCTTCAGTTGGCTCACCCCGGCCAGTCGCGTGGGCGGCATCCTCATCCTCGTCGCGAGCCTCCTCGCCCTCCTCGGATTTTTCCTCGATGTCTACGGAATCACTCTTCGCTCCATCATTCGACAGCGCCCCCCCATCACCAACCTCTACGACACCGTCCTTTTCATCACCGCCACGGCTGTGCTGCTGGGACTCCTCATCGAATACTTCACCCGCGTCGGCATCGGTACCCTCGTCGCCGTCCTCTCGGGAGTCCTCGGCATGTTCCTCGCGATGAAGTATGAAGCGAAAGAGGCGACCGACACCATTACCCAGCTCGTCGCCGTGCTCGACACGAACTTCTGGCTCGCCACCCACGTCACCATCATCAACATCGGCTACGCCGCCGGACTCGTCGCCGCGATCATCGGCGTCATCTACCTCGCGGGCCGCTTTGCCATGATGCTGATGGGAAAGACCAACAAGGAGTTCTTCCAGGTCCTCACCCGCATGAACTACGGCGTGATTTGTTTTTGCCTCTTTTTCTCCCTCGTCGGCACCGTCCTCGGCGGGATCTGGGCGAATTACAGCTGGGGACGTTTCTGGGGCTGGGACCCCAAGGAAAACGGCGCTCTCATGATTTGTCTCTGGACCCTCGTCATTCTCCACGGCCGCATGGGCGGGATGATACGCGACCTCGGCATCCACATGAACAGCATCATCCTCGCCATGATCGTGACCTTCAGCTGGTGGGGCGTAAACAATCTCGGCGTCGGACTGCACAGCTACGGCTTCACCGAAGGAGTCTGGGGCGCTCTCTATGGCTCGTGGATGGTTCTCGGTGTCTTCATGCTCATGGGTGTGATTGTCTGGTTCCGTGAAAGGAGCGCCAAAGCCTCGCGCGACAATCTTGCCACTCCCAAGTCCACCGTCACCGCCTGAGGTCCGAAGGCGTCTCCGTCACGATCTTCGAATTGGCATTTTGTGAATCTGTGTCTACTATTTGCCCCATGGCTATCTTCTTCGGACTCCTTGTTGCTGTTTTCTTCCTTATTCTGGGTGTGCTCGCCTTCCAGTATCTCCTGAAAGGCGAAAACTGATCGCAGGGGTAGTGGGCGGTTTCACCGTTCTGCCGCCATTGCGTCCCCGTCTCCCGGGGATAAGGCTCCAAGTGATCTGCCGCATCCGATGAGACGCAAGACTAAGATCATCGCCACCCTAGGACCCGCGACCCAGAGCGCCGAGGCCGTCAGGAATCTTATCCTCGCCGGGGCGAACATTTTCCGGCTCAACATGAGCCATGCGCCGCACGACTGGACTCGTGAGTTGGTCGGCACGATCCGGACCGTCGCGAGCGAACTCGACGCGAACGTGGCGACCCTCATCGACCTGCAGGGCCCCTCCATCCGCACCGGCGATGTCGCCGAAAAACTCGTCCTCACGCAGGGCGACTTGCTCGAGTTCCGCAATGCCGGTCTCGAGCCCGCCCTCCCCCTTTCCGTGACGACGAACTACGACAAGCTCCACGAGGATGTCGCGGTGGACAAGGTCATGCTTGTGGACAACGGCGAGATCCATGTCCGCATCCTCCGCATCGAGGAAGGCCGGCTCACCTGCGAAGTCCTCACCGACGGCACGATGGGTTCGCGCCGCCACATCAACCTGCCAGGGATACGGGTCAATTTACCCGTTCTGACGGACAAAGACATGCGCGACCTCGATCTCGCCGCCGAGCTCGCGGTCGACTATGTCGCGATCAGTTTCGTGCGCGATGCCGAACACGTCACTTACCTGCGTGAGCAACTTCTCGCCCGGGGATGCTCCGCCTCGATTGTTTCCAAAATCGAGGATCAGGAGGCTGTCAAGCACCTCACCGGCATCATTCAGGAATCCGACGCCGTCATGGTCGCACGCGGCGATCTCGGGATCGAGGTCCACATTGAGGAACTGCCCATCGTGCAGCGCACCATCGTGAGAGAATGCGCCCGCATCGGACGCAAGGTCATCGTCGCGACCCACATGCTCGAGTCCATGATCGAGAACCCCGTCCCCACGAGGGCCGAGGTCACCGACGTCGCCAATGCGGTCTATGAGCAGGCCGACGCGGTGATGGTGAGCGGCGAGACCTCGGTGGGCCATTACCCCGTGAAATGCATCGAGATCCTCGACCGCATCGCCCGTCGCATGGAGCGTGAGCCCGGCGCCGGCTTCGCCAAAGCGATCGAACTCAGCAGCGACAAACAGCACACCGTGAACTCAGCCGTCGTTCTCGCGAATTCTCTCGAACACGCCTGCCTCGTCATCTTCACCGCCCGGGGCATCCTTGCCAACTACACCGCCCATCAGCGCCCTGAACGAGCTGACATCTTCGCCTTTTCACCCGACGAGGCGGTGGTGCGCTCGCTCGTGATGAATCGCGCGGTGACGCCCTTCCAGATGGAGATGGCTGATCATCCCGAGGACAGCATCCGACGCGCCGTGGATTACCTGAAAGAGAAAGGACTCATCGAAGCGGGGAGCCCTGTTGTGATCCTGAGCGACATCCTCAATCGCGATTTCGATACCGAAGCCATTCTCCTGCGCAAGGCGTGACCGCAATGAAGCTGAGCTCGTTTGAGACGATGGACCCGCTCCTGCTTCCGGGGCTGATCAACACCGCGCTCCGAAACGACAGTGACGACCTCGATGACCTTGTCAGGACGCACGACCTCGACCGCGAGGCGCTCGAGAAGAGAATGGAAACACTGGGTTATCGCTACGTCGCGGAGACCAATCAGTTCCGCCCGCTTCCGCGGGAGGCGGACTAGAGAACCCGGGCTTGCCGGGCGACAGGAATGTCGCCCCTCCTTG
>JANQVJ010000048.1:64630-68248 GCA_030730365.1 Verrucomicrobiales bacterium | reverse complement strand
GAGGCGGACTAGAGAACCCGGGCTTGCCGGGCGACAGGAATGTCGCCCCTCCTTGGAAGACAATCACTTGTGGGCGTTCACAATCGCTTCGATCTCGCCGCGCTTGACGCCGGCAGGGGCGTTCACCACGGCGTACTTGGCCCGGGCGGCGGCAGCCTGCTCAACGGTCACAGGGGGCGCGCTGTTGCCCCACTCGTTTCGCGTGTAGGTGAGCACGGCGGCCAACTTTTGGTCATCGAGACCGGCGGCGAGGGAGGCCATCATGCCCATGTAGTCCATGTTTTCTTTCGCGATTCCCTTGAGGGTCACGAGAAGAGAGAGATCGGGATCGCCGAGAAGAATTTTCGAACCGATCAGGCTGGGAGCCATGAGCGCGGGGCCCACCTTGATCCCCGCACCGTCCGGTCCATGACAGGCGGCACACATCGCGTAAGAAGCCTTGCCGAGAGCCATCAACTCGGGATCGATCGCGGCACTACCACCGGAAGGTGCGGGGGCGGAGGCCACTTCAGTCCCGGCGGCGGGGGCGACAGCATTATTAGCGGGAGCCGGCGCTGCGGCAGGAGCGACGGCAGCAACCGGGGCATCCTCCACTTTCTTTCCTTTCATTCCACCGATGAAGGACACCCCGACGATACCCATCATCACAATGAGTGAGACGGGAACAAGGAAGAGAAAAACATTACCGATACCGGAGAGGATCGGATTTTTCGAGTCGGAGGATTCAGCGCTCATGATTGGGGTGGAAAAAAGCTCTATTTCGGAGGATGTCAATGTGAATGCCTCTCTCCATGGAAGCATTACGAGGGAAATCGAGGCGCAGGTACTTCCGTGAGTCTTTTTCCCGGCCAATTCCATGAATCCTCCTCCTCTCGCGCCACGAACCGGCATCGATCTTATTTCCGCCACGGACCAGGCCGTCGCCACCCTTCGTGAGATGGCGTGCCTCATCTGGCCCGTCGCCTACACCGGCATCATCCCGGCGAGCCAGATCGAATACATGCTGAAGTGGATGTATGCGGAGGAGACCATCCGCCGCGAGATCACGGAGGAGTCGGTCGCCTACCATTGGATCACCGCCGACGGGGAAAAGATCGGCTTCCTCGCGACAGGTCCTATCTCTGCGGGCGGGCCATGCTCACTTCACAAATGCTATCTCCTGCCCGAACGCCAGCGGTCCGGCCACGGCAGCGCCGCGCTCGAGTTACTCGCCTCACTCGTCTCGACTGCAGGCGTCACCTCGCTAGAACTGCGGGTGAACCGCGACAACACCCGGGCCATCGCTTTTTACCGGAAGAACGGCTTCGAAATTTATGCGGAAGACTGCCGCCCCATCGGAGGGGACTTCGTAATGGATGATTACCTCATGCGACGACCGCTGGAACCTTGAACTTTTCCGTGGCGACGAGGCTCGATCACCGCGAAACTGTCCCCCTTGGAAAAACACACCGATATTCAGCCCGAAATGGCCGCGAGGCACGGTCTCGCCTCGGCGGCTGAGGAGCTTTGCCGCGTCGCGGGCCGTCTCGCCTCGCTCTACGGGCCTAAGGATGATATCCTGGGCCGCGATCTCAGCAACTTCAAAAACGAGGCCGTAATTTTCCTAGGCGAGATACCCGGCTGGTTCCCTCTTGCCGCCCTTCCCGCCAACGACGATCCCGCCGAACGCGAACGTCTCCGCGGCGCCCGCCACGACGCCCGAAACCGGCTCAATCACCTCTTCGGAATCCTCCAGTTGATCCGTCTCGGGAAGCCCCCCGTGACCCTGCTGCACCTCAGTTCTGACGCGGTGCGCCGTCTCGAAGCCTGCCTCACCGCGATCATCACAATGACGCCGGGACAGGATCTCGAACCGGACGTCCCCACGCCTGCCGCAGCCATCGCGATGCTCCCCCCCGGCAGCGCGGGCCATCTCCTCATCGCCGATGACGACGCGGAGAATCGCTCCATCCTCGGACGGCTCCTCGAACCGCTCGGCTTCCGCCTTGCCTTTGCGGAGAACGGGGTCGAGGCGATCCGCCAAATGGCGATGCAGGACTTCGACGCCGTCCTTCTCGACATCCAGATGCCCGAGATGGACGGCTTTGAGGTCCTCTCCCGTCTGCGCGAGAGCGGTCAGCTCCGCAACACCCCGGTCATCGTCGTGACCGGCCTGCAGGAAGAGCAGGATGCCGTACGCTGCATCGAGAATGGAGCCGAGGACTTTCTCTCCCGTCCCATTCGTCCCGCCCTGCTGATGGCTCGGCTCAGCGCGAGCCTCGAAAAGAAGCGGCTCCGTGAAAAAGTCTTCGAACAGCATTTCACCCGCGAACTGGCCCGCGAGCTCGCCCGCAATCCCGATCCCATGAAGATGCAAGCCCGCCAAGCCGAAGTCTCGGTGATGTTCTGCGACATTCGGGGGTTCTCTGCTGTGAGTGAACGACTCGGCCCGACTCAGACGGTCGACTGGCTTAGCGGGGTGATGGGCGAATTTTCCTCCATTGTCATCGATCACGGAGGCGTGCTCGTCGATTACACCGGCGATGAACTCCTCGCGATGTGGGGTGCGCCGAACGAACAACCCAATCACGCCGAGCTCGCCTGCCGCGCCGCCCTCGAGATCCTGCACTGTCTCCCCGCACTCAACGGGATCTGGCTGCCGCGGGTCGGAGCCGAGACCGAAGTCGGCATCGGAATCAATTCGGGCGAGGCCCTCGTGGGCAACGTCGGCACCCATCGCAAATTCAAATACGGCCCCCTCGGCACAGCCGTCAACCTCGCCAGCCGCGTCCAGGGAGCGACAAAGTTTCTCAAAACCTCGCTCCTCATCACCGGAGAGACGGCGGAGAAAGTTCGCGACATTTTCCCGACGCGCCGCCTTTGCCAGGTCCTCGTGCAGAACATCCGCACCCCGGTCCATCTTCACGAACTCGAAGTTCCTGGCATCTTTGCGGACTGGAACCGGCTCTCTACTCACTACGAGGCCGCCCTCGCCCTTTTCGAAAAAGGCGATCTCGCGGGCGCCCGACGCGACCTCGCTACTTTCCTCGACGAAGCCCCTGACGACGGACCGGGAAAACGCCTTCTCAACCGCATTGACGAGGCATTGCGACCCGATGCCCCCATCTTTGAAGCGATCTGGACCCTTCCGGGAAAATAAAGAGCAGGTCTCAGGCCGCCTCGCAGCGGCAAATCGCGCCGATGCATCCACACTGGCCGCACAGATCAAAACGCCCGCCGCACTTCGCCGGAAGCCCGTTAAGAACGCGCTGGATGAAATCGAGCTGTGTCTCGGCCCAGTCGATGCTCTCCTCGGACCCGACCACCATGCACTCCATGAGATCGCGGGTGCCTGCATCGTTCAGCTCGAGGCAGAGACGCACGCCCTCATTTTAAATTGCGACGCCGCGGCTCTCGAGCGTGCGGCTGTCCTTGATCTGCTGCTGCGGGCTGTCGCCCACGAGGATCTTGTCGTAGCGGGTGATCTCGGGGAAACCGTCGAGATAGAGCATGCGGTCGATGACTTGCCAAGCCCCCCACCATCAGTGCCCACAACGCGGGGCTTAGGCAAGCCCCGCTCCTTTATTAGTGAAAACAAGGAAGGGGGCTTGCTAAGCCCCCACCATGCGTCGCTGGTAA
>JANQVJ010000048.1:19673-64530 GCA_030730365.1 Verrucomicrobiales bacterium | reverse complement strand
ATTAGTGAAAACAAGGAAGGGGGCTTGCTAAGCCCCCACCATGCGTCGCTGGTAATACTCGATCTCAACAGTCGCGCTTTCATCGCTCTCCTGGCTCATCGCGCGGCTCACCTGAAGAGAATACCGGCCGATGGGAAGGCGAACGGGAGGCCCTCAGGGTGAGAGAAGGCCAATGAAAAGCTAGCCCTTAATTGAGCCCCCAGCGCATGAGCGTCCCCAATTCAAATCCAACAACCACTTCTTGGATAAAAACCCCCGGAATCAGGCTCTGCCTGCAAGGGACCACTCCTCCGTAGCGGAAAGCGATCCTCGTTCCACTGGAGCTCTGTCTCACGTCCCAGAGCCCCGAACCACCGCAGGGGTCGACGCGCGGAGAGGCATATTACCCTACCTTGCGTCCCGCTGAGGCCCCGCCGCGCAGGGACGAGCCGCATCAAAGAGAGCAAACATCACCTCGGGACCCCTCTCCACTCACGGATTGAGGATACTGATCATCTTTCCGGCGAGGTCGGCGAATGCCGCGGAAATCGGGTTTTCCGCCGGATCGAGAGTCGCGATGGGCTCTCCTCGATCGGCGCGCTCGCGCGTGGCGATATCGATCGGGATCTGCCCGAGGAGCGGCACCCCAAGACGGGCCGCTTCAGTGGCGCCTCCACCTTCCCCGAAAATGGGATACTTCTCCCCGTGATCACACTCGAACCAGGCCATGTTCTCGACAATGCCGGAAATGGGCACATTCACTTTGCGGAACATCGAGGCCGCCTTCCGGGCGTCGATGAGGGCGACCTCCTGCGGCGTGGTGACGATGACGGTGCCATCGACGGCGACGGTCTGGACGATGGTGAGTTGGATGTCCCCGGTCCCGGGCGGCAGGTCGAGGACGAGGTAATCGAGCTCACCCCAGAGGCACTGCCTTAAAAACTGCTGGGTGTAGCGGGTCGCGAGCGGGCCGCGCACGATCACGGGGGAGTCTTCGCTGAGCAGGAAGCCCATCGAGATCGCTTTGATTCCGTGGGCCTCGATCGGGACGATCTCGTTCTGATCGGTTGCCATGGGCTGCTGGTCGGTGGCCCCGAGCATGAGGGCGACACTGGGTCCGTAGAGATCGCAATCGCAGAGTCCGACCCGAGCACCGGTCTTGCTGAGAGCGATGGCGAGGTTCGTAGAGACGGTCGATTTGCCGACGCCGCCTTTGCCGCTGGCGACAACGATGATTTTTTTCACCCCGGGGATGCTGGACTGGCCGGCGGCGGGATTGCCGCCGGTGACGGGATCCGGCGGGTCTTTGATATCGAACTCGATCGTGACTTTGCCGACACCGTCGAGGGAGTTGAGCGCGCTCTCGACACCCTCGTGAATGCCCCGGGGCACGGCCGGGTCGCGGGTCGCGAGACTGATGAACACGGTGATGTCATTCCCGTGGAGATCGATCTTTTTGACCAATCCGAAGGAAAGGATGTCCCTGCTGAAGCCGGGGTAGTTGACTTTCTTCAGCTTTTCCCGAACTAAATCTTCCGTAATCATTCTTATTTTGCAGTTGGCACTTTCCGATAGGCCAATACGGCGCGAAGTCCAACATAGAGGCATGACAAAGAAGGAACCGAGCAATCTGATGCGCAAGTCCGCATCCGCTCTTTTTGCGGACTCGGCGACGGACCAGGGGGACTTCCTCACGGCGCTGCTCGATCCGCAGCCGCGTGGGAATGCGGTGCTCTGGACGGTACCGCGTCGCGCGGGTGAGCTCGAAACGGTGGATCGCTCGACTTTGCCCGTCTGGCTTCCCGATAAGGTCGAGTTGCTCCAGCCGGGAGTAAAAATAGGCCTTTCGCCCGCCTACCTCGCCGGGGAAATCTACAGTCTCGACTACTCTTCGGTCCTCGCGGGCTCGGCGATGTTGGCGGCCCGGACGGGGTTGCCCGAGTCCCCGCAGGTGCTCGATCTCTGCGCGGCGCCGGGCGGGAAATCGCTCCTCGCGAGTGTTCTTTTAAAACCGCGGCTGCTCCTCTCGAATGAGGTCGAGGCGAAACGGCTCGGAATCCTGCGGCACAACCTCAGCCGCTGCCGCGTCGCAAATGCCTGGACGCAGCGTCTCGCGCCGGAAGAACTCGCCAGTCTCGCCCCACTCGCCTTTGATCTCTGCCTGATCGACGCGCCCTGCTCGGGACAGTCGCTCCTCGCCAAGGGGATCGAAAATCCGGGCTGTTTTCACCCCTCGACGGTGAAGGGCAATGCCCGGCGTCAGCTCTGGATTCTCGAGGCGGGGGCACGCACTGTCGCTGCGGGGGGCTACGTGCTCTACACGACCTGCACCTTTGCCCCGCGCGAAAATGAGGGGGTGATCGGGAAGTTTCTCGCCAAAGCAACCGACTTCGAAGTGATCGAGGTGCCGCATCTCGCGGAATGGAGTTCGCCGTTAGCAGACTTTCCGGGGTATCGATTTTACCCCCACCAAATCGCCGGTGCGGGCGGATATGCGGCTCTGCTGCGGCGAAAGGGAAACCGGAACGACGAACCCGCGACGACCGGGCGCGGCGACCTGCCCCCTCCCCTGCTTGATTACCCGGTCGTCCCCTCGCCGAGAGAAGTGGAGGCTTCGTGAAGAGCCTCTTCGGCCTCGCGCACGGCTTCGCGGCTGATCAAGGGTAGCTCGCGGGGTAGGTCGCCGAGCCGGGGATCACAGGCCCGAAACTCGCGGGTATAGGAAAAGCGGGGATTCTCGAGGAGTCGTCTTGGAGGACCCGATTCGAGCATACCTCCTTCGAAAAAGACCACAACGCGGTCGGCGTAGCGTTCCACTCCACGAAGGCTCCCGGTGGTAAGGAGAATGCCCATTTTCGTCTCTCCCCGCACCTGACAGAGCAGTTCGAGGAACTGCGTGGCGGCAATGCGGTCGAGCCCGGCGCTGGGCTCGTCGCAGATGAGGAGCCGGGCTCCGGCCATAATGGACCGCATCACGAGGAGCCGCTTCACGATCAGCGGTGACAGCCCGCCCGCCGGCAGCGGGAGGATGCGTTCGGGTTCGATGATGCCGACTCGGTAAAAATAATCAGTCCACTCCTTTTCCCTTGGGAATCCATCCGATCGACCCGCCATCCGCACAAAATCGCGCAGCCACTGTCGCACGGTGCGGTCCGGATTGAGCTGACCAGCGGAATCGCCCGTGATCATCGCCACGGGGCCGCGTCGCAGGGCGGCGAAGTCCCGGCGTTTCATCCGCAGCAGGTCGCGCCCCTCGAAATGAATCGTTCCGCCGAGAAGCTTCACCTGCGGTCCCGCCACGCCCGCGATGAGCCGTGCGAGAAGAGATTTTCCACTCCCGTTCTCTCCGGCGAGAACGATGATCTCGTCCGGGTGAACCGAGAGAGAGACCCGTCGCAGACCGATACGCCTATCACCGAGTCCAGCGGGACGCTCGACAGTGAGGTCTTTGATCTCGAGTAAAGGGTGGTCAGCGGATTCCATCGGATCAATTTTTCAGAAGAGGCGCGGGAGCGGACCGGTCCGCATCGCACTGGAGACACGCCACCCCAGCAAAGAAAGAACAAGAACGACAGCGGTCGCCATGAGCCCCGGGTAAATCGCCATCCAGGGCGCCTCAATGATGAGCCCCTGCCCGTAGGCGATCATGGCCCCGCAACTGAGCCGGTCACCGGTGAACCCGAGGAAGGAAAGGGCCATCTCGACAAGCACCACGACAGGCACGTAGGTGGCAAAGACCCCGACAAGACGCCGCAGGATCTTCGGGAGGATACGATTCATCACGATCTCGCGCCGCGAGAGGCCGAGGGCATAGCCGGCGACGATGTCGAAGCCGTCCTCTCCCTCCTGAAACCACGTCGTCAGGACGGGACAGAGGTGAAAGGCGATCACGAGAATGAGCCCGAGGATGGCGACCCCGAGACTGCCGCCCGAGCCCCCCGTGAGGACCAAGAGAACGACAAAAGAAGGCAGTAGAAAACCGGATTGACCCACGACATTGGGAAGCTCGAAACGCTTTTCCCCCGGGTCGAAAACAAAGAGCATCGTCACGAGCAAGGCCAGAGCAATTCCGAACGAGACCGAGACAACCGCGACCGAGACCGAGGTCGCCATGGCGAGGCGGCTCAGTTCGAAAAGGTCGGCTCCGTTTACGGTGGTGCCGAACCAGTGATCCGCATCAGGGCTTCCCCAGGCCGGCTCGTCGGTGACACCGTAAAGTTCCCCGGGACGCACGTCCATGCGGCTGCCTGCGGCAAAGAGCCAGCCGAAGAGGAAGAGATAGGGCACGACGAGGAGAAGGACGCGCCGCATCTGCCAGAGGCGAATGACGAGACGGGCAAGAGTCCGGAGGACTTTGGACTGCCTGCGATTCATCCGCCTGCGGCCTCCGGTTTGATGAGTCTGGACGCGCTCTCGCAGAAGATGACCCCGGCGGAAACAAAAGCGGCCAAGACAAAGGCACTTACGAGGATACCGCCGTAGCTCCCCAGCCGGACAGCCTCGACGAGGAGCGATCCGATTCCAGGGTAGCGAAAGGCATACTCGAGACAGACGATACTGCCGGCAAGCGCGGAGAAGGTGCGATCACCCGCCGCGAAGAGAGCAGGCAGGGCCCGGCGGAAGGCATGTCGATAAAAGATGTCCTCCTCGCTATAGCCTGCCATGAACAATCCGCGGAGGTAGGGCCGGGTCACCTCGCGCTCGAGCACACTCGAGACCGCGCGAATCTGCGAGGCGGCCCCCGCCGCCAGGGCAGGCAGGGCGACGACAGCGGCGTGCCACCAGGTAAGCAGGTCAGGCCCCTGCTCGACGATAAGGTCATCGGCAAAGCCGGGCCTCTTCCAGTGGAAATAGGAGTAGATCGCAACGAGGACGACGAACCAGAATCCCGGGACACAGGCAAAAAGACTGAACGGCGCCGCGAGCAGTCGGGCTCCATGGAAACGACGTAAGCGTGCGCCCAGTATCCCCCAACTGTAGCCGATAAGGAGGATACCGGGGACGCAGATGAAGAGCACCGGCAGACTCACTCTAACGCGATCCTCGAGCAGGCCCGCCCAGCTCACTGGCCGGGCCGAGAGTCCGGGCGGCACCGGACCATACGATTCTGCCCGCCAGACATGGCGATCTGATCCGCCAATGACGCAAAAGGCCAGCTCGATGAGAACGATCAGAGCGAGACCCGCAGCAGCAAAGCGGATCACGGAGACGAGGAGTCGCTGGAGGACGATGCGGGCCATGCCTTTCTCTCTATTCGGAGTTCAGCCCCCGCTCCCTCAGTGTCTCAGGTCGCACCCACCATGGGCGCACCCCTTCAAGGCCGGACTTTCCGATCCCGAGTGGCAGCACTTTGCCTCCGTTGACCGCGGCAGCCACGGGCCGGTAGACCTCAAGAGACTCGGTTCGCACCGTAAGAATGCGGCCGGTTTCACCGATGAAGTAACAGGGCTGCACCTCGGCGATGGCCTTTTGCAGACTCTCCGCAACGCGCCGCACCTCGGCGGCATCCTCGACCGAGCGGAGCTGTTCGAGGATCTCATCGACTCTCTCATTTCGAAGACCGGAGAGATTCCCCCCGCCCGGACCGGCCCCCGATGAATGCCAGACCTGATAACGATCCCGCTCGAATGGAATTTCCCAGCTCAGCATGACCGCGTCGAACTCGCGCGTGAGAAGCCGGCTCGTGAGGAGCTCGCTCCAGCCTAGCAACTCCACCTCAACTCTGACACCGACCCCGGCCCACTGCTCGGCGAGGACCGCGGCGAAACGACGGTGCGCGGCATTGGCCTCGTTCACCGCGAGGTTGAAGGTGAGCCCCTCGCCGTCAGCGTCCTCGCGCAGTCCGCTACTTTCATTAAGCTTGTAGCCTCCGGCGTCGAGCAGGTTTTCCGCCCCGCGGGGATCGTGCAGCGGCAGCAGCATGGGGTCGTCACTGTAAGGCATGCCCGGGAAAAAAAGACTTGTGACCGGCTGCTGGAACTCTGTCGCGGTGTCGCGGAGCACTTCCCCGGAGTTCACCGCTTTCGCCAGCGCAAGCCGCACCGGATTGCTTCCAAAGGGCTCACGGTCGAGATTCCACGCGACGAAGTGCTGGATGCGCGGCTCGCAACGCAACGTCGTAATCACGCCGGGATTGCGCGTTGCCCAATCCGTGAAACGCTCGTCGGGCTCGATTACCTCGACGAGGCCGGAACGCAGCGCGAGGAGGATGGACTCGAGCGAACTGAAGCGCCGGTAACCGATGCGTTTCTCGAGCGGAGCCCCCCGAAAGTAGGACTCGTTCGCGATCAACTCGACGCCCCCGTCCTGCCGCCGCGAGGCGAGCTGGTAAGGACCTGTCCCGATCGGACTCGTAATGAACGCGTCGAGCGCTCCCCCTTCGCCGCGTTCCCCGAAGAGATGCTCAGGGAGCACGGGCAGTTTTTCCCAGCTCTCCATCATCGTCGCGGGGACATCGCGGCACTCCACTTTCAGCCTCACCGGAGTAAGCGCCTGGAGCCTTTCGACGAATCCGAAACTCGAGGCCAAAGGCAGGGGTGAGTCGGGCCGCGTCAGTCGCTCGTACGAATAAACCACATCGGCCGTGGTAAAAGGCTCCCCGTCGTGCCATTTCACCCCGCCACGCAAATCGATCAGCATCTCGCGAGCCGTCGTGAAACACTGCTCGCCCATTACCTCAATGTCAGGGTCGAGATTGCGATTCGACTCATAATAAAGTTCGAGTTCGCGAAGAAAGAGATCCGTATCTCCCCGCACGAAGAGATTCACCTCGCGGTCGCCCACATATTCGATCATGCGGACCTGCGTTTTCTCGACTGAACTTCCCAAAAAAGCCGCAAAGGAGTCGTGGACCGAGTGTTTCAGCCTCAGCCTGACAAGCAGATAATTCCCGAGATTCCCCTTGTCAAAACGCGACATGAGCCGCTCCTCTAGCCCCGCCGCGATTCCTCGTAACACGACCGTGAGGACAGATCCGGTGCGGTCTAGGGCGAGCATTTCCACCCCCTCGTCGAGGTATTCACCCGAAAGCAGTCTCGCCTCGGAATCACCCGCCGCTTCTTCACTCGAGCACCGTATCGTCACGACCGTCTGCGAAGTCCAGCTATCGAAGAGATGCGGCCGCAGGTTCAGGTCGTCGTCGCGCACGAGGAGCGGGTCAAAGAGCAGATCGATGATCTCGCCCGTCACTCCCGCAGACGGCACGAGCGGATTGAGAGGACCGACGGGTTTCGCGATCGCGCAGACGAGCGCCCCGGTCTCGTGCGACAATTGCAGCTCGCCGACTCTGTCGAACAACCACGAGCCCCCGAACACGAGCAGCAGCGGCAACGAAAAGAGGATCGTGCGTAGCCAGAACATCGCGGGAGATTACCGCAATCCGGCAACGATTGCCAAACTTACTTTGGAGAGGTTAAGGAGATCGCCAACCGCAAAAAAACCCGCCCCACGGTGTCGCGGGAGCGGGTTGATGCAAAAAATTTACTAGCATTATTTCACCCGAAGATCGAGGCACTTCAACTGATCCTGCCCGCGCATGACGAGCCTGCCGTCAGCGAGGGCCATAGGTGACCAATACTTGAAGTCGGGCATCTTGATGACTTCGCGACCGGCCGCGACCTGCTTGGCGACATCTTCGTCGACCCCGGCTTTTTTGCCGAAGACATCGGTCATGGCGACTTCTTTGTAACCCTCGGGCGAGGGCTTGACCGCTCTCAGGTAGCCGACCTCACCATCCTGGATGAGGAGATGTCCATCGACGAGGATCATGTTCCCACGCCCCATGAAGGGCTGATCACCGGTCTGCCAGATCGTCTTGCCGTCGAAGTCGAGGCACATGAGGCCACCCGTCTTGCGGGCCTCGCCGTTGTGGTTGGCGTTTTCATTGGCGAGCAGGTAGATGTGGTCGCCGATGACGAAGGGCGGGTGGACCTGGGTGCCCTGCGGCAGCGCGAAGACTTTCTCGACCTTCCACTCTGCGCCGCTTTTGGTGACACGGACCATGCAACTGCCATCGCCGTAGCCACCAGTGAGAAAGACGAGTTCCTCGGTGACCTTAGTGGGGAAAGGGATGGGGATGCTGTTAAAATAAGCGTCCGTCTTCCAGAGGACCTCGCCGGTGGAGGGAGCGACGCTGATGGTGGTGCCGAGTTTGAGCTCGCCTTCACGTTTCGTCGCGACGAAGACGGCCTGCTCGACGCCGTGGAGCGTGATCACTGCCGGATTTGAGTGGGAGTCACCGAAGCCTTCGGTGCGCCAGAGTTCTTTGCCGGTTTTGCTGTCGAGGCCGATCAGTCCGGTCTCGGCGGCCATCGCCGGCACGATGATGACATCGCCCACCTTCACAACACTCTGCGCCCAGCCCCACTTGGGAGGCTCCGCTCCGTATTGCTCCTGGATGGAGACCACCCAGTCGGCTTTGTGACTCTTGCGATCCACACGAAAGACCTGACCGAATCCACCGATGAAGTAGACCGCATCGTCCTCCACAAGTGGCACGCCGCGACTACCCGGGAAAGGCAATTTCCCGGGGAACTCGTAGGAATAGTTCCATTTTTCTGAACCATCTTCGAGAGACAGGCAAAGGAGGACATCATTGGCATCGTCGCGACGATCAACGAGAAAAACCTCACCTCCGGCGATCGCGGCACCGCCGAATCCTTCATTGAGGGACTTTCCCCATGCCAGCGGGGGAGCGTCGACTTTCCAGTTCGAGAGGTTCAGACCGGTCGCCGAAGAAATCCCGGCACGGCTTGGCCCCTGGAACTGGGGCCAGTCGTCGGCGAAAGAGACCCCGGCAAAAGCGAGGAGCGAGAGGAGGGAAAGGCAGATTTTCATCGACGGGGACCGTGCCAAACTAGCTCTCGCGACGCAACCCCTGAATGGACAGAATCACGCCACCCGAACGGGCCATCAGCCCCCGGGGGGAAATGTTCCGATCTGCTAACGATGTTCATGTCTCCTCCCGCATGAAAGTCTTGCCCGGGTCCGGGTTGGGGGGAAGCTTCAATTTACCAAGGGAAACATGATTTCCGATTATCGCAGCGGGAGAGATGCTCGTATTGCAACGGTAAGCGCTTTCGACAGCGACAGTTTCTTTCGATAGCTCACAGGGATCTACCACCGTCAAAGAAAACTGGGGATTCCCCCCTCTTTCCGGGATCAAAAATGCCTCTCAATAACTCCGGCGCATGTGGCTCGGGAGAATATTCATCTCCTCCCTGTATTTCGCCACGGTGCGGCGGGCGATCTTGATGCCGCGCTTTTCGAGCTCTTCCACGAGACACTTGTCGCTGTAGGGCTTTTTCGGATTTTCCGAACTAATCATCTCTCCGAGAGTCTGCTTCACGCTGGTGTTGCTGAGCGATTCCCCGTCTTCGGTCTCGTAGCCGGTCGTGAAAAAATACTTCATCTCGTAGACCCCGTGCGGGGTGGCCATGTACTTACCTGAAACGGCACGGCTCACCGTCGTTTCGTGCACCCCGACCTTTTCCGCGATCTGCGCCATGTTCATGGGCTTGAGACGCGAAGGTCCCTGCTCGAGGAATCCCTCCTGCCTCGCCACGATCTCGGTGGCGATGGACTGGATCGTCTGCTGCCGTTGATGGATGCTCTTGATGAGAAATTTGCCCGCCCGGATCTTGTCGCGGATGTAGGCCTTGGCCTCGCGCCCGCTCCCGCTCGCCATGAGGTCCTTGTAGGCGTTGCTGATGCGGAGGCGCGGGATCTGCTCGCTGTTCATCGAGACGAGCCACTCGTCGCCGATGCGCTCGACGGTGACGTCAGGAGTGACGTAGGTGTTCGTATCTTCGCCAAAGCGACTCCCGGGACGGGGATCGAGAGTGGCGATGAATTCGGCCGCTTTGGTGATCTGCTCGGGCGAAACGCTCAGCTTCTTTGCAATCTGCGGGTAACGCTTCCGCGCGAGATCGTCGAGGTGGTGGTCAATGATGCGGTACTCGAGGCTGTGATGCTTGCCGAGGCGCTCGAGCTGGATGAGGAGACAGTCGCGCAGATCAAGTGCGCCGATTCCCACCGGGTCAAAGCTCTGCACGAGTGACTTCGCCGCCTCAAGATCCTGAATCGGGATCCCCATGTCAAAGCAGAGATCTTCGAGACTGATCTGGAGAAATCCATTTTCACCAATGTTCCCAATCAAAATCGCCGCAATCTCCCGGATCTTCACCGGGATCTCGGCGAAACTCAGCTGGTTCATCAGATGATCCTGCAAGGTGATCGGCTCGACGATAGAGTCCATCACGAACTGATGCCTCTCATCCGCGTCGTCGCGTTTAGGCGAGCTGACTCGGGACTGGGTCATGTATTCCCGCCACTCTTCATCGAGCTGGGAAAGCTCGGCGAATTCGCGATCAAATTCATCGTCTTCGGAGTTCGAACCGGCATCCTCCAGCGAGATGTCGGTTGACTCCTCCTCAAGAGTCGGATTTACGACCAACTCCTGCTGAACGAGCTGGCGCAACTCGAGCGTGGGGGTCTGGAGCAGTTGCAGGCTCTGCTGCATCTGCGGCGCAATAGACTGCTGCTGCAGGAGGGACTGGGATTGATCGAACCGCTGCTCGGGCATAATCGGGGGTGTTTCCACCGGGGATTGCGGGACCGTAGCACATTTCGGTCCAAACCCTAGTGGAAATTGCAAATATTACGTGATTAAGCCGTCTGGATAACCAAGACACGGGAGAGGAATCGGCCCGTTCTTAGTCTAGACAATTCCTTTATTGTGGAAATTATAATAGAATGGATATATTGACCGCATCTTTCTCCGGATAATCCGAATGGAATCTCCCGCCGAAACCTTCCTTTTTGCCGTCTCCCTTCCCCTCTCCGCAGGGGCTCAGGAGCAGCGTCTGCGCGACGTTGCGATCAAGGCGAGCGGGAATTAACTCGCCATCCCTCTGATCGAGGGCGTAACGTCGCAAGGGCGATTGACCGACTGTCCCGAATTCCCTCCGCTGCACCCCGAAACGCGTTTTGCCCGCCTACCTCCACAGCCTCGAGACAGTCGTTCCGGACCACTCCCATTCTCAGGAGGATCTCTCCACCTTCCTTCAGGGCTGCCTCACCGACCCCCGCTTTCGCCGACTCGCCGCCCAGGCTTTCCGGCGATCGGGGATCGAAACACGGCACGCCGTCGTCGGGGGATTTTTCGGCCACGCCCCCTTTGATCTCGAGGGCCAGGCCACCACTGCCTCGCGCAATGCTGTCTACGCGACGGAATCCCGTCGTCTTGCTGTCGCGTTGGGGGAGAGAATTCTCAGCCTCCCCGGGGCAATCCCTCGAGACGAAATCACCCATGTCATCTTCGCGACCTGCACCGGATTCGTGAATCCAGGACCCGACTACTTTCTCGTGCGCGACCTCGGGCTGAGGGAATCGGTCGAACGCTACACCCTCGGCTTCATGGGCTGCTACGCCGCCTTTCCCGCCCTGCGCATGGCAGCCCAGTTCTGCGAAGCCAATCCTGACGCCCGCGTCCTCGTCGTCTGCCTCGAGCTCTGCAGCCTCCACATGCAAATCGACGAGTCCCCCGACTCCATCCTCGGCAACACCGTCTTCGCCGATGGCGCCGCCGCCGCGCTCGTGAGCTCCGAGCCACCTTCAACCCATCGGCATTACCGTCTCGACGGATTTGCCTCGGCGTCGATACCGGAGGGCGAATCGGCGATGGCTTGGAGCATCGGCAACCGGGGATTCGACCTCGTCCTCTCCGGTTACGTCCCGAAAATTCTCTCGGCCGAACTCGGCAGTCTCTTCGCCCGCATCGGGCTGAATCCGGGAGAATTCGACCGCTTCGCGGTTCACCCCGGGGGAAAATCCATTCTCGACCGCTTCATCACCGCCCTCGACCTGCCCGCCGACTCGCTTGACGCCTCGCGCGAGATCCTCAGAGAAAACGGGAACATGAGCAGCGCCACGATTCTTTTCGTGCTGAAACGGCTTCTCGAGACCGCGAGCACAGACGAGTCAGTCCTCGCGACCGCCTTCGGGCCGGGATTGACCGTGGAAACGGCCAGACTCACCGTGCAATCTTAGTTGCCGTCGAGCATCCGGCCGATCCCGCCGAGGATACTGCCCTCCCCCTGCGAAGAGCCGCCAGTGGACGGTGCCGAGCGAATGATGCGATCGGCGAGGCGTGAGAACGGCAGGCTCTGCAACCAGACGCGCCCGTGGCCGCTCAGGGTCGCGAGGAAGAGCCCCTCGCCGCCGAAGAACATCGACTTCAGATTCCCCGCCCGCTCGATGTTGTATTCGATCCCCGGCGAAAAAGCGACGATACAGCCAGTGTCGACCCGCAGTTTTTCACCCTTGAGCTCGCGCTCGACGATGGTTCCGCCGGCGTGGACAAAGGCCTTCCCGTCGCCCTTCAGTTTTTGCAGGATGAATCCCTCGCCGCCAAAAAAGCCCGCCCCGAGCTTGCGGTTAAACGCGATCGTGACCTGGGTGCCATAGGCCGCACAGAGGAAGGAGTCCTTCTGACAGGTGATCTCGCCCCCGACCTTCGAGAGGTCGATGGGGATGATTTTTCCGGGAAAGGGGGCGGCAAAAGCCACCCGGCGCTTCCGGCTGGTGCCTGAATGCGTGAAATGGGTCATGAAGATCGACTCGCCGGTGAGGGCGCGTTTCCCCACTGCGAGGAGCTTGCCCATGACGCCTTCGGACGGATTCGACCCGTCACCCATCTTCGCGACGAAGGTGATGTCGTCTTCCATGTAGTTCATCGCGCCCGCCTCGGCGATCACTGTCTCCCCCGGATCGAGCTCGACTTCGACGATCTGTATGTCGTCGCCGAAAATTTCGAAATCGATCTCATGCGAGCGCTGCCCCATCGGCGACGCACTCTGCGGGATGGGAGGCGGGCCCGACGAGGCGGGTTCGCCGCCAAAGAGCGCCGGCATCATCTCGTGTGCCGCAGCCCAGTTCGCCATGCCCGAGCTCCAGACCCGCGTCTGCGGGGAGATCGTGCCATTGGCAATGAGGCCGGGGATCTCCGCCTCGCTGACTTGGAGTTGTTCGTTGGCGGATGTCGCGTAGTGCCAGGTTTTCATATTTTTTCGGGAAAGGATAGAATCTTTTTCCACAGGATCAAAGCGCTATGCGTGACGATTTCAAGATTGAATCCCCGCCCATTCGGGCAAACACTACCACTGCCAATGCCCCGATCCCTCCCCCAGCCGGCCCGACAGGGTTCCCTCAGCGACCCGACCCTCTTCAGTCTGCGCCTTTTCCTCGTCGCCTCGCTCGCTTTTTCGCTCCCCGCCTGCCGCAAGGAATCGAAAGTCGACATCGCAACGCGGGAGAAGATCCTCCTCCTCGGCAACGGCGGCGAACCCAAGGCGCTCGATCCCCACATCGTCTCCTCAGTCGGTGACTCGAACATCCTGCGCTCAACCTTCGAGGGACTCGTCACCTACCATCCCGAAAACGACATGCTCCACGAGCCCGGCGTCGCCGAGCGATGGGAGGCCAACGCCGACTTTTCCGAATGGCGCTTCTTTCTGAGGGAAAATGCCAAATGGTCGAACGGCGATCCAGTCACCGCGCACGATTTTGTATACTCCTTCAACCGCATCCTTCACCCGAAGATGGCCGCGCCCTATGCCTCGATGCTATATTTCCTCAAGAATGGCGAGGCTTTCAACAAAAGTAAAATCGGGGACTTTGCCCTCGTTGGAGCCAAAGCCGTGAATGACTTCGAGCTCCTTTGCAGTCTCGAGCGCCCCGCCCCTTTCTTCCCCGACGTCGTCAAGCACACCACCTGGCTCCCCGTCCATCGCGGCAACATCGAGAAGTTCGGCGCCATGACCGACTCCTACACCGACTGGCAGAAACCGGGCAATCAGATCAGCAACGGGGCCTTCATGCTCACCGACTGGCGGATCAATGCGCAAATCAAAGTGCGGCGCAATCCCCACTACTGGGACGCCGCCAACGTGAAGCCCAACGGGATCAACTTTTACCCTCTCGACAACAACTTCACCGAAGAGAAAGCCTTCCGCAACGGACTCATCCACTACACCTACACCACGCCCGAGAATCTCATCGAGGACTACAAGGCGCAGGAGAACACCCCCCTCCGCATCGAGACCTACAACGGATCCTACTTCTACCGCTGCAACGTCACGCAGGCGCCCACCGACAACGCCGACTTCCGCCGGGCCCTCGCCTACTCGGTCAATCAGGAAGTCATCGTGAAGTATGTCACCCGCGGCGGTCAGCAGCCCGCCTACGCATTCACCCCGCCCTCCGAGGACGGCTACGATCCGCCCGATGTCATCCATTTCGATGCTGAAAAAGCCCGCGCGTATCTGAAAAAAGCCGGATACGCAAGCGGCGCCGACGTCCCCGAGTTCACCATCATCCTCAACACCTCCGAGGCACACAAGTCCATCGCCGTCGCGATTCAGGACATGTGGAAAAAGACCCTTGGAATCAAAAACGTGAAAATCGAGAACCAGGAGTGGAAGGTCTTCCAGCAGACCGTGCTCGACGTGAAATACGACGTTGCCCGAGCCGGCTGGATCGGTGACTACGTCGATCCCACGACCTTCCTCGGGATGTGGGTGACAAATGACTCGAACAACAACACCGGCTGGTCGAACCCCGACTACGACAGGCTCCTGCGCGAGAGCGCCCTCCTCAGCGATCCCGCGCAACGCTACGCCAAACTCGCCGAAGCCGAGACCATCCTCCTCGACGACCTCCCTGTCCTCCCGCTCTACTGGTACACCCGCGTCTACCTCCTCCATCCCGATGTGAAAAACTGGAACCCGCTCCTGCTCGACAATCACCCTTACAAACACATCGACCTGCAATCGTCGAAGGCGGCGGTGTCCGTAAAGGAGGGTGCGAACTAATGGAAACGCTTCGTTACGTCGTCTCCCGCTTCCTGCAGTCGCTCTTCGCGCTGCTCTGCATCATCACGATCACTTTTTTCCTCGCCCGCCTCGCCCCGGGAGGGCCTTTCCTTGACGAGAAAGCTGTGCCCGAACATCTCATCGAGCAGATGAAGCGGAACTACGGTTTCGACAAGCCGCTCCCCGTCCAATATGGTCTTTACCTAGGTCGTCTCGTGCAGGGCGATCTCGGTCCGTCACTCGGAAACAAGGGCTTCACCGTCAACGAGGTCATCGCCGAAGGATTCCCCGTCTCTTTTATGCTCGGAATCAGCGGGCTCATCATCGCCCTCCTCATCGGCGTGCCTGTCGGCGTCGTGGCGGCAGCGAAACGGAACACGGCCGTCGATTACTCCCTCATGGCCTTTACCATGCTCGGGATCTGCCTCCCGACCTTTGTCATCGCCCCGCTTCTCGGTGAAATTTTCGGATTAAAGTTAGGGTGGTTCGATGTCGCGCTCTGGGAGAACAGCTCGGCCTGGTTCCTCGGCGCCGTCACCCTCGGGCTGTATTACTCAGCCTATATCGCACGCCTTACTCGCGGCAGCATGCTCGACGTGCTGAGTCAGGACTTCATCCGCACGGCCCGGGCCAAGGGTGTCGCGCCGGTGAAAGTGCTTTTCAAACATGCCTTCCGCGGGGGTATCACCCCCGTCGTCGCCTACCTCGGGCCCGCCCTCGCAGGGCTTATTGGCGGCTCCTTTGTCGTCGAGACAGTCTTCGGACTCCCGGGACTGGGACAGCACTTCATCAAAGCTGCGACGAACCGCGACTACTGGCTCATCAACGGCACCGTGACCGTCTTTGCCGTCCTTATCCTTGTCATGAACTTCCTTGTAGACGTCCTCCAGGGCTGGCTTGATCCGAGAACCCGTAGTAACAAGTAGCGCCGTAGCATGGGCATCCTGTCCGTGCATCTGACCTTGAAGAACGAACGCCTCAACCACCCCAACCCGCGATCCGACTCCCGGAAATTCCGAATGTCATCTCTGTCACCCGACTCTCCTCTGACTATGCATGGGCAGGATGCCCATGCTACCGCTCATCCCGCCGCCCCCGAAAAAGGCTCCTCTCTCGGCCGGGATGCCTGGTATCGCCTGCAAAAGAATTACCTCGCGATGGCGAGCCTCTGGTTCTTTGTCGCGGTCGTGATCGTTTGCTTTTTCCTGCCTCTCGCACCTGGGATCCCCGATCCCAATGTGACCCATCCCGACCTCCAGTCCATGCCCGCCTTTTCCGCGGCCACTTCGATGGAAGGGACTGAGGTCTATTACCTGCTCGGGAGCGATCACCTCGGACGCGACATCTTTTCCCGCATGCTCTACGGCGGTCGCGTCTCTCTCGCCGTAGGCTTCCTCGCGACGATCGTCTCTCTCACGATCGGTGTTGTTTACGGTGCCGTCTCGGGCTTTGTCGGAGGCCGCACTGACGCGGCCATGATGCGTATCGTCGACATCCTCTACGCCCTCCCTTTCATGATCATCGTGATCATTCTCACGACCTATTTCGGGAACAAGCTCTGGCTCCTCTTCGTCTGCATCGGGGCGGTCGAGTGGCTCACCATGTCGCGCATTGTACGCGGGCAGGTGCGCTCACTCAAGGGACAGGAGTTCGTCGACGCCGCCCGCAGCCTCGGCCTCTCGAACTGGCACATCATCCGACGCCACCTCATCCCCAACACCGTCGGTCCGGTTATCATTTATACTACCCTCACCGTTCCCGCCGTGATGCGGCTCGAGGCCATTCTGAGCTTTCTCGGTCTCGGTGTGCAACCCCCTGACGCGAGCTGGGGCGCGCTCATCAAAGAAGGCGCCGACCGCATGGCGAGCGACCCCGGACTGCTCGTCTACCCGGCCATCATCTTCGGAGCGACACTCTTCAGCCTCAACTTCCTCGGCGACGGCCTCCGCGACGCGCTTGATCCGAAGAGTTCGAAAGATTGAGCGATCAGGGGATGGCTATCGTCACGTGGATGGCACCTCGCAGGTCACCAAGCACGTAGCCCGTCGCCTTATCAGCGGGGTAGGACGCCGCGAGGACTTCGCTCAGCTCTTTTGGAAAAGTCGAGGGATCACCGTGGCACTTCAGACAGACTTCCTGAACGATGAGGGGCTGGTAATAGTGAGCCGCGTCGCCCTCCCGACGGATCTCCACTTCTGGCTCGGACCGCATGGCCATCAGCTCAAGGACGACCCGGTCGCGCTCCGTCGCGGCATTGGCCGGATTCCGGGGTTTTAGAGTCGTCCGCCGCACTGCGATGACATCAGGCGAATCACTTGCCGCAGCCGTCAGCGGTAGAGCGATCTTCTGACAGAGCGGGATTGCCGTAAGCGGTCCACCGACCTCCATCACCCGGCGCAGCTCACTCCCAAGTGCCTCCATCAACCCTTTCGCCACACCTGCGCCGACGACTTCCACCCGCGCCTTTTCCTCCGCCGAGGCTTCTTTCACCACGACCGCTCCGGACCGGTCACAGGCAGCGGGAACAGCGAGTAAAAACAGATAGAGGATCGCGCGCAACATCATGACATCTGAAATAACATTTAATAACTATATGCCGATATAAGGAATTGAAAATACTAATTTTGCAGCCCAGCCCTCACACCAGTTGCCGGGGGAATATTACTTGGGCTTGATCTGTTGTGAAGATCAGGCTATGAGCCCTCATCCATGATAGCAAGTCCGACCGCTCTTGCCCGCCTCAAGGAAGGAAACCTTCGCTTCGCCGACGATCTCCCGAGTCCCACCACGATCCGGAATTCTTTCCGGCGCAGTGAACTCGTCGGCGGTCAACAACCCTTTGCCATCATCCTCGGATGTTCGGACTCAAGGGTGCCGGCGGAGATCGTTTTCGATCAGGGGCTGGGCGATCTTTTTGTCATCCGCGTCGCGGGGAACATCGTCGCCCCCTCGCAGATCGGGAGCGTCGAGTATGCCGCAGAGGTTACCGGAGCGCGTCTCGTCGTGGTGCTCGGTCACACTTGTTGCGGCGCGGTCGAGGCCACGATAGACCAGCTGCAACGGCCCGAATCAAACCGCTCGCCCAATCTCAGCTCCATCGTTGATCGCATCCGACCCTCGGTCGAGACACTCCTCGAGACGGGCATCGCGCAGGATCGTGACGCTCTCATCCGCTACGCGGTGCGGGCGAACATCCGCGCCTCGGTCGATCACCTCCGCCACGGCTCGGGCGTGCTCGAGCGTCTTATTCAAGAAGACGATCTTGTCGTCGTAGGAGCCGAATATTCGCTCGAGACCGGAGTGGTGGACTTTTTTGACGGTTTGCCGAAATTAGAGAGCTGACGCCCGCGGTCGAGATCATGCCGAGTGACCAGCGGAAAAGAGGAGAGAAAGTCATTGCGTAGCTTTTAGCTCGCTGGCGGATTCCGAATTCGGGACGCGGTAAATTTTGCCAAAGACGACCAGATTCTGCCAGACACGGGGATTTTCCCGGCAGCTCCGTGTAGGTGCTGCAGAAGTTCATGCGTCGCAGGATCGCGAAGCACTCTTTCGTAAGTTCCGTTCCAAAAACGCGGATCTCTGCCGCCGGATCTCGAAGGAGATCTGCGGAAAATTGTGTCAAAGGCTCCGTTCACAGTGGCCAGCGACAATCGATCATCGGCTCATGGCCTGGAGTTGCTCAAGTTCGCGGGTGAATCCGGGATAGGAGGTCTCGATGCACTCAACACCCTTGATGACGGTCTCGCCCTCGGCAAAGAGCCCCGCGATGGCGAAGGCCATGGCGATGCGGTGGTCGCCGAGAGAGTTGATCTCGGCCCCCTTGAGAGTGGCGCCTCCCGTGATTTCCATGCCGTCGGCGAATTCATCAACCGTCACACCCATGCGGCGCAGGTTTTCGGCGACAGCAGAGATGCGGTCGCTCTCTTTGACGCGGAGTTCCTGCGCATCCTTGATGACCGTCTTCCCCTCGGCGAGGGCAGCGGCGACGGCAAGGACGGGGATTTCGTCAATGAGCGTGGGGATCTCGGCTCCTCCGATCTCGGTCGCAACGAGGCCGCCACCTATAATTTCGATGGAGCCCATCGGTTCGCAGCCCGATTCATCGACCCGCTCCGTGATCCTTGCACCCATGCGGATCATGACGCTGAGAATACCGATTCGTGTGGGATTTAGCCCCACGTTATTAATGAGAAGACGAGCTCCTTTGCGGGCGGCCGCGGCGACGATCCAGAAGGCGGCGCTGGAAATGTCTCCGGGGACCCGGATGTCACGGGATTCAGGAGTCTGGCCACCCCAGATGGAAACGGTTTTCCCCGAGCGGATGTTCTTCACGAGCAGGTAGTTGAGCATGCGCTCGGTGTGGTCGCGAGACGGATGCGGTTCCGTTACGGTCGACTTCCCGTCGGCGGCGAGAGCAGCGAGCATGATCGCACTTTTGATCTGGGCGCTGGCAACGGGCGATTCGTATTGGATGGCAGTCAGCTTCGGACGACCCGTGATCTTGAGCGGTGCGGTGCAGCGATCGCCCTGGCCTTTGATCTTCGCGCCCATCTGCTCGAGAGGGATGGCGATGCGGTTCATGGGACGTTTCGTCAGCGATTCATCCCCGGTGAGAGTGGTTTCAAAAGGCTGCGAAGCAAGGATACCGGCAAGAAGACGCATTGTTGTGCCGCTGTTGCCGCAATCGATCGGTTTGCCGGGATCTTTGAACTGTCCGCGGCAGCCGTGGACCCGGATGTGGGTGCCTCCGGCCCCGAGTTGCTCGATCTCGACGCCCATGGCAGCGAGGGCATGCATCGTGGCAAGGCAGTCTTCACTCGCGAGGAAGCCGGTGATCTCGCAGGGGCCGTTCGAGAGGGCGGAGAACATGAGAGCCCGGTGAGAAATGCTCTTGTCTCCCGGGACAGTGATTTCCGCTGAAAAATCCTTAACTTTTTTGACGCGAAGGTCGGCCATGATGGGTGTTGCGAGTGGGGGCACTGGGGCCTGCCTGTAACGGCGGTTTAGAGAGCGCCGCGCAGGGCGCGGGCTTCGGACAAAAAGCTGAAGAGCCTGTCCCTGTCAAGGGTGTCGAGGGCTTCTTTCCACATTTCGAGTTCACGGATGAGTTCGGCAAGTTGCTCCGAGACCGCAAGGTGATTGTCTGAAAGGATCCCGGCCCACATCCCTTCGGGACCGCCGGCGACGCGGGTAGTGTCGCGAAAACCTCCACCGCTCAGAGGCGCCGCCTCGGGGACACGACTAAGGACAGATCGCGCTAGGGCCGACGCAACGAGGTGCGGGAGATGGCTGATGGCACCGACGAGCTCGTCGTGCCGCACAGGATCGAGCAGGGTCACCACGCCACCGAGCCCTTCCCAAAAATGCGTGAGTTGGCGGAGGATACGATGGTCCGGTTCGGTCCCCTCTCCCGGAGTAAGAATGACGGCCGCTTTTTCAAAAAGGGCTGCGTCGGCAAAGGCGAGGCCTTTTTTCTCGGATCCGGCCATGGGGTGGCTGCCGATGAAAGTGCCGCGCCGTTTCGCCACGAGCGGACCGATCTCACGGACAACAGGAGCCTTGACACTTCCTACATCAGTCACCAGCACCGGCGAGTCTCCGGAAAATGGTGCCATCTGTGCAACGACTTCGGCCATGTTCCCCGTCGGCATCGCGAGAATGAGGAGATCGGCCCCGGCGATGGCTTCATTGACGTCGGTCGAAGCAACCTCAACGAAGCGGGGTTCGGCGAGGAGCTCCGCAACTGCCTCGGGACGGCGCGCCCACGCACTTAGGCGCACACTGGGGTGCCTCGCCCGTATCGCCCGAAGGACCGAGCCCCCGATGAGACCTGGACTGAGGACCGCCACGTGCTGAAACGGATGTCCGTCTGCCGCACTCAGGGCACCTTGAAGTAAATTTTCTTCCCGGGATTATTCGGATCCGGAATCTGGACCTGAGTGCCGCGCTTGAGTGGCTCACCTGTAGGATTGCCGGAGGAGTCGTACTTCTCAACCGAGATCTGGCCGAGCGAAGCGTTGGCTCCAGGCAGGGTCACGACGAGGGGATTGCCCGGCACGGCGTTCGCATAGGGCATATCTGAACTAGGGGTAGAACTCGGCGGAGGAGTGGGCTTGGTATCGGTCGCAGGAGGGGTGACTCCTCCAATGTCACGCACATCCCGCATTCCAGGGCCGGGTGCGGGCGGAGCGGGGGCAGGCCCCGGAGCAGGAGCAGGGGCCGTTGCCCCCGGTGCCGGATTTGTCCCGGTATACCCAAAACGACCACCGGCACCTTCGGGCGGAGCGGGGATCTCGCCTCCGGGCAGCTGGCCGTATTGTGCCGGAGGGACCGGAGCGGGCTCCACTGGTGGATGCGGCTGGTTCCGCGTCTTGCAACTAACGGTGAGGGAGACGAGCCCGACCAAAAGGAGTGCGGAACGAAGAAAATTTGGATTCATAACACGCGGTAATACAAAGTAGACGCGAGAGATTAGAAAAAGTTTTAGACCTCTCGAGAGGTAAAATACCCCGAAATCAAAACAGTGCGACAAAAAACAAGGCCTAGTGAAAGGTGAAATTTTCAGCTTTCTTAGGTATTATAAAAAGTTATCGTCAGTATTACGACACGGTTTGTCCCGATTCTTTCACTCATTTTTTAACTCCCGAAACTCTCCACCCGAGCTTCGGACGATGCGGCTCCATTCTTTGACGTCGTCTGGTTTGGGTTCGAATGCAACGAAATGAAGGGGTACCTTCCGCCCTCCTTCGCTTCCAAGAGCGTCGACCGCCTTCTTGATTTCGTCGTAGGGGACATTCTTGAATCCTCCGCCGCCGTCGGGTCTCCACTGAAAACTCGCGTCCGAGATCAAAAAAACGACATCGGGACGCATCGCCGCAGCACGCTTGAGGACACCGACGACGCCGGTGAGATTAGTCACGACAGACTTCGAGGCGGAACTCATCGTGCCGCTCGTGACCCATTTTTCCCCGACCCACTGCTGCGCGAGGCCCTTGTTCCCCGGTGTCGCGGCGATGAGCTCTTCGGTAAAGGGCATGTAGTTGCCGGTGAACTGAATGAGGGAGAACTGCGAGCTGATAGGGAGGGTCCCTATCATTTTAATCGTTTCCTCCTGAATCCGTTCAAGCGGGATTCCCGCTTTTTCAGCCTTGTTGACGACGCTCGAGGAGACGTCAAAGAGCAGCAGGATACGGTCGCCCTGGGCCTTCACCCCGAAAAAGCTCATCCCCTCCCCCGTGCCGCCGCCTCCGCTGAGTCCCTCTCCCAGGCCCGATCCGAGGGCGGCGCTTCCGACGAGGCTGTTGACCTGATCCGAGATCAACTCGGACGGGTCGAGCGGCAGCATCTGATCCATGTCGATCTGCGGGAGATCGGGCAGGGCAAAGTCGACCGGCCTCGTGCTGATGAGCTTGTCATTGAAGGTCGGCTTGGGTGCCATCGCCTCGTGCTTCGCGACGTTCATTTTGTGCTCGGGCGTCTTCGGCGGGATCTTGACGACTTTCTTCATCTCGAAGCGCGCCTCGGGCCGGGTGAAATGTTTCGCCACGGTCCAGAGTCCGAAGAGGAGTAGAGCGATGACGTGGACAACGATGCTGCCGATGATGACGGAACCGATGAGAGCGCGGCGGTTCGCCTTCGCCTGATCTTCCAATCCCGCGATCGGCTTCGGCTTCTTCCGTTTTTTCTTCACCCGCGGCACCTTGGGCGGGACGGGGTTGAGGGACAGGGAAATCTCACTCATCGCCACCTCCTGCGAGAGTGACCCCTTTGATCCCCGCCTCGGCGCAGGCGTTGAGGACATCGACGAGCCGCTGGTGCGGCACGGTGTCGTGCGGAGCGAGAGTGACGAGGGCCTCGGACTTCGCATTCTCCGCCGAGAGACGGAATCGCTCGAGAACGGCACGCAGCTCGGGCAGGCTCGAACTGGCGGGCGAGTCGAGACTTTGCTCGTTGAGGACGATCTGTCCGCCGGGCTCGATGATGACACGGGCCTCGTCAGGGATGTCGACCACTTCCTCCTGCGCGACCTGCCCGGGCAATCCCATGGGAATGTCGCGCTCGGGCACGACGGGCTTCGCCGCGACCATGAAGAAGACGAGCAGCAGGAAGACCATGTCGATCATGGGAGTCATCTGCATCTCCACGGTCGTCTGATGTCGCTTTCGGCCTCGTTTCATTCTCGTTTTGTCAGGACTAAAACCGCTTGGGTTCGGGACTTGACCCTGTTTACTTTACTCATTCTCCATAGACTCCGAAAATGAGGTCGATCGCGCCGACCTCGGTCGCCATTTCGACAAATTCGCGGATCTTTTTCGTCGGCGTCTTCTGATCGGCCCGCAGGTAAATCTGGAGCGGCGGGAAATCGCGGAATTTCACCTTGAGATGGGCGAGGACTTCCCCGGTGCTCGCGCGCCGGTCACCGATGTAATAGTTCCCCTCACCGTCGAGATTGATGACGTCGCGCTCGACTTTCCCTGGCTTTGCAGCGGTGAGAGCGACCGGGAGGTTCACCGGGACGCTGAGTTCCTGCTCGGTGATGCGCTGGGTCACCATGAAAAAGATGAGGAGCAAAAAGGTCATGTCGATCATGGGAGTCATTTGAAAACTCACCTCGTCGAGCGGTCTTTTGCGGCGGCGGGTCATGCGGATCAGGCTCCTGCGGGGGCGGCTTCGACGTCTTCGCGCGGGGCAGGGTTCTCCGGCGGAGGCTCGCTCGCGCCCCGGAGACGGATCTCGCCCGAGAGAATGTCGATCGCGAAGCTGACGTGTTTTTGCACTGTCGTCATGACGCCCTGAAGTTTGTCACGGAAGAAGAAATAAAAGAACATCGAGGGAATCCCCACAATGAGGCCGCCTGCCGTGGTGACCATCGCGACCTTGATCCCGCCGGCGAGTTCCTTCGCATCGCCGCTCGTCGTTGCGAGTTTGTCAAAGGCCTCGATCATCCCCCAGACCGTGCCGAGGAGTCCTATCATGGGAGCGAGCGTCGCAAAAATATTGAGGTAATTGACCCAGACCATCTGGCGATGTTCTTCCTCGTCGAGGGCCTCGGCAGCGGCATCGGTCATGCTGGCTTTATTGGCAAGATCGCGTTCGAAGTTTACCTTGAGAAGTGCTCCGGTCATGACCCGGGCGTAACTCGCGGGATTGGCCTGGCACGCGTTGTAGGCCGCGACGACATCGCGCGAGGCCATCGCCGCATTGACCTGATCAACGAGAGACGGCGGCGCCATTTTCTTTTTCGAAATCTGGATGAAGCAATAAACCGAGACGGCGATGGTTCCGATCGAGCAGATCAGCAGCACGTGCATGAAGGCACCACCCTGCTTGTAGAGATCGAGTGCCGAGACATTCTGCTCGACCCCCACCGGCGCGGCCGGCACGGAATCCTCCTGCGCGCAGGCAAGGCCCGAGAGGAGCAGAGAGGCAAACATCGGGAAAAGGAAGACCGCGAGGGTTCGGCGGAGAAGGGGAAAAATCATGGCTGTGGTTCGGTGGGTGCAGTGCTGGGTGATGGATGAGTTTCGAGAAGGGCCTTCGCTTCTGTTGCGAAGCTTGTGTCGGGATAGAGCTGGATGAGATCTCCCCAGCGCGCCCGGGCCGAATCAATTTCGTCGGCGAAGAGAGAGAGGCCGGCGGCACCCGCAAGCCCGCGCGCGGCGACTTCTTCACGGGTCGCGTGGAAGAGGTGCGGCCAGAGGAACTGATCGGTGGCGCGGTGATAAAGCTCGTTCCTTTCGGGGCGAACTTCATCGTCCTCGTCCCAGCGGGGATGCTCTTCCTCGAGGTCTTTCAGCTTTTGAAAATCGGCCATCGCGAGAAGATAGTTCACCTCGATGAGCAGTCCGGGATCCTCCGTCTGCGAGGCGAGGAGACGCGCCTCGATCGTGGCCGTCTCGAGATCGCCCAGCGCCATGAGCGCCTGGAGTCGTCCCTGCTTCGCGAGGGCAACGTCGTCCGCCGACCAGGCGCGCTCGATGATGCGGTCAAAAATCGAGAGCGCCCGCGTCGCCGCCGTATCGGGAGCCTCGCGCAGGAGCGCCCCGGCAAAGGCGATGCCGTAGGCGGCAGCCCGCGAGCGGGGTCGATGGAGATGAGGGAAAAAGAAATCCCACCAGCCTTTGAGCTGCTCCGAGGAGGCCTCGTGACGACGTCCAAAAAAGGCCGCCTCCCCTTCCCTGAAATCGAACTCGATGTAATCGACCTGCGCGGCAGGAACGGTGCGCCGTGCCGATCCTCCGGCGGTGCCCGGGTCGGAGAGAAGGGAAAAATTGACGATATTATCGGTGAGATCATCGACGCGGCAGGCGAGTGCTTCACCGGTCTTGAGGTAGATGATGTCCTGCGCGGAAAGTGTCGTCGTCATTGCCGCAACGACAGCAGCGAGCAAAGAGCCGATTTTCATAAGGCGGCCTCCTTTTGTTCGGACTGCGGTTCCACGGGGAGGCTGCGTCTAAGGGCAGCGATGCGGTCGGCGGCTTTCGCGAATTCTTCAAATTTTTTGAGATCCTCGCGCGAGGCGAGTTCCTCGTAGGTCTCGAGGGCTTCGCGGTCGAGTTGCAGTTTCTCGAGAGACTGTCCCCTCGCCCAGTAGGCCTTGGCATTGAGCTCGGCAAACTTGCCGTAGGCGACGTAGAGGCGCTCAAAGTAAACGATGGCCTTCGCGTGATCGTTGCTCCCGACGTGGGACTGCCCGAGTCGCAGGAGCGCCTCGGCCTTGGTCGCGGCGGTGACCCCCGCGGTCTCGAGAGTGGACTCGAGCATCTCCCTCGCTTCGCGCGATCGCCCGTCGGCGTCGTAGAGCGCGGCCATCTTCAGACGCACTTCACCGAGTTGCAGCGAGGCGGCGGTCTCACGTTCGAAGCGGGTGTAAAAGCCGATCGCCTTTTCCGTGTCGCCTTCCCCGGCCGCGATGTCGCCGAGGGCGCGGTAGATACGATCGCGTCCCGGGGCGCGTGGATGCCACTTGCGAATGTTCGTGAAGAGCTCCTTCGCGGTGAGGAGATTCCCCGATTCCAGCATCGCCTCGGCGACGGAAATGGTGATGACGGGATCGTGAATCTTCGGATCGATCCATTTCACGATATCGAGCAATTCCGTCCGACCGGTCCGCGGTCCGGTTTCTTCCCGCACGAGGGATTTGGCCCAGCCCGCCCGCAGCGCAAGGGTGTGCTGTTTTGCCGCTGCGGCGCGACCTTTGAGGATCTGCAATTGCGTCAGCAACTCCTCCCGCCCGTTCTCGCTGCCGGGAAGGTAGACCTTGGGAAGTCCGGCAAAGAGATCGGGCATGGTCGTCCTGTCAGGATCATTACCGAGTTTTTCGATGGTATCCCAATAGATGCGGCGGGCACGCTCAGGCTCTCCTTCCTGCGTGTGAGTCCAGCCGATCCAGTAAACCGCCTCAGGCAGCCGTGCGCTCGCGGGGTAGGTCGCGACAAAGGTCTCGAAATGGGCACGCATTTTCGGAATTTCCTCGAGCAACTTGTAGGCGTTCCCCTTCTTGAACCATGCATCCTCGAAGAAACGAACTGCCTCGGGCCGGACCTTTTCATAGGCGGCGAATCCCTCGTCGATGCGACCGTCGCCGAGAGAGGCGTCGCCGATGAGAAGATAGGCCTCGTCCGTGAAGGGATCCCCGGGATAAGCGGTATTGAAGGCCTCGAGCAATCGGATGGCCTCGCCATACTCGGCGAGGGAAAAGGTGCAGACGGCGATGCGAAAGATCGCCTCTTTCCGATACTTCGGCGTGTCATAGCGCTCGAGATATCCTGCGAGATGCTCGCGGGCTTCGGCGTAGAGGCCCGAGAAAGAATAGGTCATGCCGGTCCAGTAATCGGCGTCCTCGACCATCTCCGATTTCGGGTGCAGACGCTTTACCTGATCGAACTGATAGAGAGCACCGTCATTGTCATCCTGCTGGAGATAGAGAAAGCCCTGCATGAAGATCGCCTTGGCTGCGAAGGAATCGGACGGAAAGCGAGCGACGAGATCCCCGTAGGCGAGTTGGGCGGCATTGAACCGCCGATCCTCGCGGAGGGCTTCGGCTTTGAGGAAAAGAACGGTCGCGAGAGAGGCCCCCTCCGCCCCGAAGATCTCCTCATATCGCTCCGACGCCTTCACCGCCATGGGCCAGCGCCGCACCTCCATCCAGCATTGAATCTGGGAGAGAGTCGCTTTTTCAACGACCGGATCGGGCGGCATCGTCACGAGCATTTCCTCCATGATGAGGGCCGCCTCGGTGTAGCGCTCGAGTCCCTGATAGGCCATCGCGAGGCGCAAACGCAGGGCGGAATCGAAGTTCCCGACAGCCTGAAAATTGGCGAGTTCCCGCTCGACCCTTCTAAGGATGGACTCGAGCTGAAAGACGGTGCCCTGCGTGTTGGGCCGTTCTTCGAGGACGGCGATACGATCCCCGATCTCTTTGATTTTTGCGTTCTGATAGTCAAGGAGGCGCGCCGAGGGCCAGATGCGCTGGAGGCAGGTGATCGCCTCATAGTATTGCTCCTTTTCCAGAAAGGTCGCCCCGAGCTGCAGGGCGAGCGTCTGGAAGCTGATGACCTGGGTCATGCGATCCATGTTCCCGTGCTCGCGCCGCAGCACCGCGAGAGCCTTGTCGGGCTGCTCCGCCTGAAGCCGGGCGTAGAGCTCCAGCACAACCGCGCGACTCGCCGCCTCGGGAGCGACCTCGCGGTATTTCGGCAATTGCTCTTCGAGGAAGTCGGCCGCCTCGGAGGGGAAATCCTGCTGGATGTAGAGCGTCGCAAAGAGCAGGAGCGCCTCGTAGCGCTTGAAGGCGTTGTGACTCTCGTTCGCCCAGTATTCCCCGAAGGCGCGTTGGGCGGGGACAAGTTCACCCGCTGTCATGAGACAGATCGCCCGCCAGAATCGCAATTCGTCAGAGAGAGCGGGATCGATCTTCGGATCGGCGAGCGACTCGTCTATCCACTTGAGAGCTTCGTCGAATTTCTTCAAACCCACTTTGGAGATGGCGACGAGGGGTCGATGCAGGCGCACCGCCTCCTTCGCCTCGTCGGCAGCCCCGTAGTCGAGAATAAACTTCTCGAGCGCCCCCTCAGCCTCGGAAAAATCATTCACGGCAAAGGCAGCCCGCCCGCGCTCGAGGAGCTGCGCAGGGCCCTCGGCCTCAAGGTCAGGTCCCTTTGCGACAGGGGCAGTCGGAGCGCCGCCCGCCTCAGTTGGCGTATCTTTGTTCGCTTCCTGTGCCGAAAGAGGAGGAACGGCGGCAAGCCAAATCAGAAAAGGCAGATGTTGCAGACCCGACATCTCCTTTCAGGAAAGCAATTTTCCCGCCCGATAGACTACGAATCTTTACGATCGAACTAAATAGTCCCGAGGAACTCGCGTCACCGTGTCCCGCCCCGGGATAACGGGGCCGAAAAACTTTAAGAACACCACTTTTGCAGATTTTCCAGAATCGGCGGGACGTGCGCGTAGGGGTCGGTTTCCTCTTCATACTCGAGGATGACGTGGCCGGCATAACCGGTGTCTTTGAGGATCTTCACGACCCGCTCAAGGTCGGCGGGAGTTTTCTCTTTGCTGTCCTTGATTCTGATCTCGGTCTTGAGCTGCACATTGATCGAGTAGGGAGCCGAAGCGGCCATCTCGGCGTAGACGTCGTCGGCGATGAAGTTGCCGCTGTCTAGATTCACTCCCACCCAGGGGCTCTCGACCCCGCGCACGATGCGCAGGAGACGGTCCGCCGTGGTGATGCTGTCGTGATTCTCGATGCCGAGGAAGACGCCCTTTTCCGCCGCATACACCGCCGTTTCGGCGAGAGCCTCGATCGCATTTTTCTCGGCCTCTTCCGGTCTCACGCCCTTGGGATGAGCCCCCGCAAAAACACGGACGTGGGGCGCGCCCATCAGCACCGCATTATCGATCCACGTTTTGACATAGGCGATCTGTTCGGCGCGCTCGGGAGCGTCTTTGGGATGGGAAAAGTTGTTCCCCACCGCCGTCCCCGAGATCTGAACGCCATTGAGATGAGCGATGCGACGGCAGTCGGTGAAGTACGAGGCATCGCAATCGGGCGGAAAAAAGTAGCTCGTCAGCTCGGCACTCTCGAGTCCGAGGCGGGCGCAGTATTCGATAAAGCCGGGCATGTCCATGGCCTTTTCGCCCGCTTCAAACTTCGGATTTTTCTTCCCCCTCGACCATTCGAAATAGTTCCGGAACGAGTAGGCGGCGAGCCCGACGCGCAGTCCTTTGCCGCTGCGCTGATAAGGTTCCGTGACAGCGAAGAGTGGGGAAAGCGGGGCCAGACCGAGCCCGAGGGCTCCAGTCATCCAGGATCGGCGGGAGATGGTCATAGGGTTAAATGGTAATCCGCTGAGTTGGGGATTGGGAAGGGAAAAGTGGAGAGTGCTACTCGATCTTCACCAACGCTTCGGCCCATTGCTTCAAATCAAAATCATCACTGGCGATGTCTGCGGTGATCACCTTGATGCCGGGCTCGGCATTGTCCGCGATCGAAAGAGGAAATGTCATGCTGCCATGCCGACGCGCCGGGAGCGTTAAGACCGCCTCACTCCTCGCGGCAGTCACGCCGGACGGAAGATGCAACTTCACCCGTATCTCGCGATCGCGGACCGAGTGGTTCCAGACCCGCAACTCGAGCTTGCCGGTGGCACCGGGCGCGAGAGTCTGACCGTAGGGATAAAATGAAGCCCAGCGCTCATCGATCGCGTAGTTCGGATCGTCCCAGAGGGTCAGGGCGTTGATGAGCTCGATCCGCTCGCGGTAGCGCTGCTCGAGCAGTTCGAGTCGAGCGGGTGTGAAGCGAAAGAGATGGGGAATGTGCTGATTCACCATCCAGGATCCTTCGGGCAAGCCCCGCACCTTTTTGAAACAGAGGAAAAATCCCGTGTCCTCGCGCATGAGATTGCGGTTCATGAGACAGTAGTCGTCGATACCCGAAGGCGAGAAGGAATCGCCGATAAAAAAGACCGGCGCGTGATCGGATCGCTCGACGAGGAGCGCGCCGTGATTGAACATCTGCCCCGGGAAAAAATGCGCGGTGAACTCGTAGTTTTTCCAGGGCAGCTTCTCGCCGTCGGCGAGCACAGTGACTTTTTCGACGGCGTTCGCGGAGGTCCCGGGGAGAAACCAGGCCCCGGGATTTTCGAGGACGTCGGCGACCTCGGCCACGGCATAGACCGGACAGTTGAACTCCTTCGCCGCATCGGCGACGGCGGCACTGTGGTCATTGTGGGTGTGGGTCACGAAGATGCCCTCGATGCGCGTGACGAGCCCGGCCGCGAGCGCCTTGCGCAGATCTGCGAGCGGTCCCGGTCCGCCGCAATCGAGGACAAAACCGGAGCCGTCATCAGCGAGGAGCAGCTTCGTCGTTCCGAGGTGCTTGCACCAGTCGGGCAGATCGACGTGCTCGCTGTAGTCCATCAGTTCGACCTCGGCCTCGGGCCCCAAAACGAGGCGGCCCGCCGCGGTGAGTCGCTCTTCTTTGAAATACCAGTTCAGCGCATTGGTCGAGAGGTAGTTCGCATAGATCGCCCGAACCCGTGTGATGAGTTCGGTGATATCACCCTGCGGATCGGTGATGAGATCGCCGCGCAGCGGGACAATCAGGTCGGGCTTTTCGGCGGCGAGGGTCTCAAGACTGCTGACGAGTTGACCGAGGCGCCCGCCGTAGCCGTGATATCCACCGATCTTCGCTTCGGGGATCGCGTCCTGAAAGCTGTAGAGGTCGGGCACGCGGCCTCCGGCCAGAATGAGATCGCCGCTGAAGGCAATCTTTTTGCCCTCGAGTTCGAGCAGGTAGGTGATGCCCTCGCGCGTGTATCCGGGAGTCTCGAGAACGCGTAACTCAAGTCCACCCGGTCCGGCGAACGTGTCCCCGCCCGCGACCGGATGCGCCACCGCGAGCGGCGAGATCGGGAGGCGGGTAACCTGCTGGTCGTAGTAGTCGAAGCGCTTTTCCCACCAGGCCGTCCAGTGGGCTGAGGGATAGTCGAGAAAGTCGGCAACGCTCGCCGGGGCGACCACTTTTCCGGTCTTTCCGGCAGCGAGGCGGGCAAATTCGGTGGAGTCACGCCGCACGTGAGTCATCAGCACCTGATCCGCCCCCGGAGCCCCGCCTCCGTAAATGACAAGTCGCTGCCCCGCCTTTTCGATGGTGACGGCATTGAGCGGACCTTTTTCAAACTGGATTCCCGCGGGCAACTGGGCGTACAGCGAAGCCGCCGATGCGAGCATCACGACAAAGAATCCTGAAATCGTTTTCATTTTGCGAGAGTGGGATTTTTCCGAAGGGAAAACAAGCCCCGCCGCCACCCGATCAACGCCAGCACGAGGATCAGGATTAAACTCAACAGCACCGCCGCAATACCCCAAACCGCACCCGCCTGAAGCGGCGCCTCAGGCAGAGCCAGCACATATTGTTCGCCCGGCTCGAGATCGATGACTTCGGGAAAGGCGGCGGGACGATTGATGATGAGCATCAACCTCTTCTGAGCCGTTGCGGAAAACGCGATCATCAGCGCCGTCTCGCCTCTCGTGTAGGGCAGCATCGCCGCGCCGCTGAAACAACCGTCAGGCACGACACTGCCGGGCGGCGGACGGCGTATCGTCGCAAAATCCGGATAAACGAAATCCGGCGCAACCTCGCGCTCCGCGAACTGAAAGGCGAAGACTTCTCCGGCAAAAAGATCGGCGTTTTCAACAAGGCCGGCAAGAGTGGCGTCGTCGCGGGTCGCGAGCCATTCGCGGCCGTAGAGATCGTCTTCGGGCGTGACCACTCCCTCGATCAGTTCGGGGGCGTGAAAGGTCACGTAGACCGGAACCTCACCCGCGTCGAAGAGATTGATCTCGAGATAGTGATAGAGCGCCGGATGCGCCGCCGCCGGGCCCGCCAGCGCGAAGAAGAGCAGGATCTCGGGGATGAAGCGTCGCATCGCGGGACGAGGCTACTTCACCCGGTCGTCGTATCCCCTGGGATGCTCGAGATGCCAGTCCCAGGCGGATTGGACGATGGACTTGAGATCGGGGTACTTCGGATTCCACCCGAGTTCTTCGCGGATGCGGCGGCTGTCGGCAATGAGGATCGCGGGGTCGCCGACACGACGCGGGGTGATCTCCGCAGGGACGGCGTGGCCGGTCACTTCGCGTACCGTCTCGACGACCTCTTTGACGCTGAAACCGTTTCCATTCCCGAGATTATAATGGAGCACCTCACGTTCGCGCAGCGCCTCGAGGGCGAGGAGGTGGGCCGAGGCAAGATCCTCGACATGGATATAGTCACGCACGCAGGTGCCATCGGCGGTCGGGTAGTCGTCGCCGAAGATCTTGATGCTCTGGCGTTGCCCCAGCGCGACCTGGATCACGAGCGGGATGAGGTGCGTCTCGGGATCATGGTCTTCGCCTCTCAAGGGCGTGCAGCCGGCCGCATTGAAATAGCGCAGGGCAGCGTAGCGCAGGCCCTTCGTGCGGTGCGCCCAATGGAGGATGCGTTCGACGAAGTACTTCGACTCACCGTAGGGACTGCCGGGGACGATCTTCTCTTTTTCCGAGATCGGGATGGTCTCGGGCTCGTCGAAGAGATTGGCGGTGGAGGAAAGGATGAAGCGCTCCACGCCGTGACTGATGGCAGAGTCGATCAGGTTGACCGCGTTCGAAACATTGTCACCGAGGTATTTAAAAGGATTCTCGACCGACTCCCCGACGAGGGAGTAGGCGGCGAAGTGCATGATGGAGTCAGGGGAAAAGGTTCCCATGACCTGATCGACGGCCGATCGATCTGCGAGGTCTGCCTCAAAGAAGACGGCCTGCAGATTCACCGCGGCACGGTGCCCCACGTAGAGATTGTCGAGCACAGCGACCTCGTGGCCGGAGGCGATGAGGGCGTCGACAGCGATACTTCCGATGTAGCCGGCGCCGCCGGTGACAAGGACTTTCATAAAACTCATAAGTTTCTATTACTCCGGCGTTGAACGCAACTGATTCATGCTCTTCTGTCAGGCATGAAGAGTCCTCCTCCGCTCCGCTGGGGCATCCTCGGCACGGGCACAATCGCCGGTCGCTTTGCCGCCGACCTCCCCTTTTCGCGCAGCGGACGACTTGCCGCGGTCGCCTCGCGCAAGGCCGACACGGCGGCGGCTTTTGTGAAAAGCCACGGAGGCGACGCAGTGAGCGGTTACGAGGCGCTCCTCGCCCGCGCGGATGTCGATGCGGTCTACATCAGCCTGCCGAATGCCCTCCACCACGAGTGGACCCTCGCGGCGCTGGACGCAGGGAAGCACGTTCTCTGTGAAAAACCGATGGCATTGAGCGAGACAGAGGCCCGGGAAATGTTTGCGCGGGCAGCGGCGAGGGGCCTCGTCCTCATCGAGGCTTTCATGTATCGGGCGCACCCGCAGACGGCCCTGATTCACGAGATCATCGCCGCGGGCGCGGTCGGAGAAATCCGCTTGATCCGAACGAACTTTACCTTCAACCGCGAGGCCCTCCCGCAGGATGCCCGCTTCCAGGCAGGACCGGGCGGCGGATCCCTGATGGACGTGGGATGTTACTGCGTCGATTTCACCCGAACCCTCTTGGCTACGGAACCTGACAGGGTCGAGTGTGTCGCCCATCGCCACGAGTATGGGGTCGACGACTACGCGGCCGGCCTTCTCGGATTCCCGGGGGGCGCTCTTGCGACCTTCACCTGCGGCATGACGGTGCTCTCGGATCAGACCGCGCACATTGCGGGGACAGAGGGGCGCCTCGAAGTGACGCGATTCTGGCAGGGAAAAGACGGCTTTTCGCTAGTCTCGCCGAAGGGAAAAGTGAAGGCCTTTTCGATCAAAGAAAAACGGCCCATTTACGCCGTCGAAGCCGATGCCTTCGCCGAAGTTGTCGCCGGCGCACCAAACTGGAATGCGCCGGAAAACACGCTGGCCAACCTGCGCGTGCTCGAGCAGTTGCGGCGCAGCGGCGGGTTCGCTTAAACGATCAGCCGATCAGCGGTGCCTCAGACGGACGGAAGACGGTGATGCCGATATTCGTGCCTTTTTCCCGCAAATAAGTGGAGATGCGACCGTCGATGATGCAGGCCTTTCCCTTGCTGCGCGAAGAGGTCGCGTGCATGAAGCGACAGTTCGCTCCGTCACGCAAGGCGAGGCCTACGTGCCCGGTGTAGGTGGAATGCCAGCTCGTGACGATAGCAATGACGTCACCGTTCTCGAGCTTCGACTCGACCGACGCGACTTTGCTGCTGGGAATGTAAGTGACGGGCAACTGGGAGATGTCTTCCTCGACTCTCGCCATATCGCCGAGCATCGCCGGATTGTTGCGCAGGTAGCGGTTACTTTTGCTGATGCTCGCCAACTGCATGTAGCGAACCTTGCGTCGCAGGGAGAGTCCACCGAGGGAGGCGGTCATATTTCGACCGAGACCGCGTCGCTCATTGTTGGCGAAGACTTCCTCGAGATGGTGCATGCGGCTGACGTAGGTGCCGTCGCAGCGACCGCCGCGGTAGCGCTCGAGTTCGATGTAGTGAAGAAAGGCCTCGCGGGTCCACTGCGAAGAAGGATTTTTGACGAGACGGGCGAGAGCGAGGGAGGCTTCGTAAAAGGTCCAGCAGTCGAGCAAGTCGAAGTTGACCGAGGGAGACTCGATCTTGTTGTCGATCTCGAGGGTGTAATTGCCGTAGGGGGTCCCACAGAGAGCTTTGCCTGCGGTGACGGTGCGCTCTCCGATAGGCTGACTCGCCCAGTTCTCCCTCTTTGCCTGTTCGCAGAGGCGGTGGAATTTCGGCTCGCCTTTAAAGACAACCGACCACGGCAGGCGGGGCTGGCGCAGCATCACCGGGGTGGACTCGGTCGGGACGGTTTTGCAATTGCCAAGGATCATCGCCGCCCCGGCTCCGCCGAAGGTGTTGAGAAAATGACGGCGGTTGAGCGACAGTGAAGGTGGCAGGTTGGACATCGGCGAAAGCTTAAGAAAACGGGATTATAAAGTAAGCCCGATCCGGAGATGCTCAACTGAATCGTGGAGGGAGTAGACAGGCCCGGGCATGGCATCGGCAAGAGCAGGAAAGCGGGCGGGACGCCTGCGGTCCGGCACCTTCCTACCTTCTTACCTTGACTTCGCTACGCTCCGATTCCTATCACCCGGCCTCCGGCCTACGGCCCCTCCTCCTCTCACGCAAACATCTCCGCAATCGGCGTACCGTGATCGGTGATGGGGACGGGCCGGGAGCCGACGTAGAGATCTTTCCGCGGATTAATGCCCAGGGCCGCGTGAATGGTCGCGTGGAAATCGGCGATAGAAACGGGTTTTTCAACGATGGTTTTCGAGAGCTCATCGGTCACTCCATGCGCCCCCGAATGCCTGAGACCGCCGCCCGCGAGGACGAGACTGAAAGCGGTGCCCTGGTGCCCGCGTCCGCCGCGCCCGTCATACTCGGGCGGACGACCGAACTCGGTTCCAATAGCAATGAGGGTTTTGTCGAGCATGCCTTTGCTCTCGAGATCGGTCACGAGGGCGGAAAGGGCGATGTCGAGTTCCTGAATGAGAAGGTGCTGGTTCTGCTGCCCTTCGTTGTGGGTGTCCCAGCCCGTGCCGTTGATAAAATTGAGGTTATGTGAGACCTCGATGAAGCGCACCCCAGCCTGAACGAGACGGCGCGAGAGCAGGCAGCGCTGCCCGAACTCTCCCCCGTAAAGATTACGCAGATCCGCGGGCTCTTTGGAAAGGTCAAAGTGACGCATGAAGTCCGGCCCTGCCAACCGGAGCGCCTCGCGCTGCGACTCGAGATACTCGCCGGGAAGCGAACCCGTCTCGATCTGTTCGGCAAAGGGCTCGAGGAGGGATTGCCTCCGCGCGGCGCGGGCGGGATCGACGTCTTCGGGACGGGAAAATCCGGCCGGCCCGCTCTCGGTATCGGTGAGATAAACGAAACCCGCCTTGGCCCCGAGGAAACCCGGACCCCGACTGACATTCGGATAGCCGATGAGCATGTAGGCCGGCACATCGGGATTCACCGCACCCAGCTCGTGCGCGACGATGGAGCCGATCGAGGGATAGGTATCACTGCCGCTGATGAGGCGTCCGGTGTGGACAAAATTGGTCGCAAAGGCGTGCTCGTCGACGATGTGGTGGTTCACGGTGCGCACTGCAGTGACACGGTCGGCGATCTTCGCGGTGCGGCTGAGGTGCTCGCAATAGCTCACTCCGGGCACGATCGTCTCGATGGATTTGTATTCTGATCCGGCGAGCTTCGGACTGGCTTTGGAATTGCCCAGTCGCTTCGGATCAAAGGTGTCGATCTGCGCCATGCCTCCGCCCAGCCAGATGAAGATGCAGGACTCCGCCTTGCCCTTCGGGAAATGGACAACGGATGACGAGGCGAGCAGCGGCGAGAGACCGAGTGAGGTGCCACCGGCGGCGAAGGTGCTTTGTTTGAGAAATTTGCGACGATTCATGGGGGAAGGGATTGAGGGTTTCAGAAATTCAGGAATTAAGGAGGGGTTAGCGGGTGTAAATCCACTCGGGAGCATTGAGCATGGCCCAGAGCATGTCTTCCATGCGGAGACGCCACTCGGTCGTGAGAGCATTGGTCGGCGGGTCACCGCGCCGGGCGGCAGCCTCTTTCTCCTGGGCGATGGTATTCGCGATGCCGTCGAGGTGATTTGACCAGCTCACGAATTTTTCGGGAACGCGGGGACCGGTCTTTTTCTCGACAACACGTTCGGCTTCGGGAATGACGCGGGTCTCGTAGCCTTCGCTGAGGAATTTCACGTAACGCGCGCGCTCCATCGCGTTGGGTTCACGCGTGAGGAGGCGCATGAAGAGCCGATCGACGAGTTCACCGGGCGTCTGGTCCTCCATCACGACACGGGTGATTTCGTGATCGTCACTCAGCCGCGTCAGCCACGTGCCCATAACGCCGTTCGCAAGGATTGCAGGCTGGAGCACATTCGGATCGGTCTCGCGTTCGCTGATGGGATCCTGCCGCGCGCCACGCCAGCCGAAGGTCTCCATGATGCTCGCGACGGCCTGCACCCGCGGCAGCGAGAGACTCGGCCGATCCCGCTCGTTCGAGGTCGAGGCGAGCATCCAGGCCCGCTCGGGCTTGCCGAGACTGAGAGAATTTTCGAGGGCACGAACGCTATCGATGTCGAGACTGACTTCTTCCAGATCAAAAGGCTTCCCCGTCGCGCTGAAAAGCGAGTCCACGATCTGCTCGGCGGTAAGGCGACGCGGCGCCGGCGCGATGTAGAGCGGACTCGTCTTCGTGAGGAGCGGATCGACGGCGCGCTGATAGGCATGGGAGGTCAGTAGCAGTCTCGCGATGACCTTGAGATCGTATCCCGAACGCACCAGTTCGTGGCCGAGCCATGCCAGCAACTCGGGATGTGAAGGGTCTCCCTTTTCCCAATCGCCGACGTTTTCGACGATGCCGCGGCCCATCAATCTCGCCCAGAGACGGTTCACGATGACCTGGGCAAAACGCTGGTTCTCCGGAGCGGTGATGAGCGCGGCAAGACGATCTCGCGGATCGGTGGGATCTTCGGCGAGGAGGTCGGCCGTATCTGCTTTGACGAACTCGGGGAAAGGCCAGGCCGGTTGCACTTCCGACCCGGGGATAAGAGTCACTTCAATGAGCGGAGCCCGCCCCGTCTGATGAATGCGATCCATGGGAACACTGCTAGTCTCGGGCAGCTTGATCATTTCCTCCTTCATCATCGCGGCGAGTTGGAAAAGATCCTCCTGCTTCGACTTGTGGGCGGGCGCGTCGTGGCAGCGGGCGCACTTCATCTCGAGACCGAGAAAGGCCGAGCTCACGATCATGCCCTTTGCCGCCATGGGGACATCATTCTGCGAAGCGGTGCCGAATCCGGCGGGGCCGCCGAAGCGCTCACTGCCCTCCATGCGAATGAGCTCGGTCACAAAAAGATCGACCGGCTTGTTGTCGAGGAGCGACTCGTGCAGCCACCAGCGGAAGGGACCCGTGTTGTTGAGCGTCGGGTTGATGATGTTGGGGTTTTCCGCGAGGACATCCTGCCAGTATCCCATCCAGTGATCCGCCCAGCGCTCATCGGCGAGGAGACGATCAATAACGAGATCGCGGCGTTTCCCCGCCGGGTCGGCCAGGTATTGCGCAATCTCAGCCTCGCCCGGCGGCACCCCGACGGTGTCGAGCGAGACGCGGCGGAGGAAGGAAAGATCATCCGCGAGTTCCGTCAGTTCGAAGCGGTCGACATCGAACTGCGGCCAGACCGCACCCTCCTCAACCCAGCGGGTCAGCAGGGCGACTTCCTCTGCGGAAAAACGATCACCCTTCGGCGGCATGATGTCGTCGCCGGCGTCTTCGCTGATGCGATAGAGCAGCGAGCTTCCGTCGACATCGCCGGGCACGACGGCGGGCCCGTCGGACTCACCGCCCTCGAGAGCGTAATGATGCTGGTCGAGTCGCAGGCCTCCCTTCACCTTGCTGCCCTGATGGCAGCTGTAGCACTTCGCCTCAAGGAGAGGCTGGATTTGCCCGAAGTAGTTCACCTTTCCCTCACCCGCCGCCTTTGACTCGGCCTCGACCTGGACGATGCGATCGGCGATGAAATGATCGATCGCGTTGTTCGCCGGGTAGCCTGCCGGGAGGGCCGGGACGGCGACCTCTTTCGCGGCCGTGAGCCACTTCTGCGCTGCCTCGCGACGAGTCGCCCAGTAGGCGGCATGCTCGGCGCGCTTTTCCGCGCGGGCTTTCGCATTGGTCCGGTCGAGCCACTCACGCCGCTCGCTCTCATAGGCGGCCCAGCCTTCATCATTGTAGGCGACCTCGCGCTTGCCGGGGGAAAGGAGCGACCAGTGCTCGCTGCCCTCGGGCGAGATCGCGACGACGGTCTCGCCGAACTCAGGCCGACGTTTGCTCTTGCCCGCAACACCGCCCACCATGGTCTCCATGATGACAAAATGCTCGCGTCCGTCGGATTCGAACTCGCACCAGTTCTCACGGTTCCCGGGAGGGGCAAAGCGGAACTCGGGCCCGAGATTGAGATACTCGTCCTGTGACGAGACGACTCCGTGACCACCCGTGTCGGCACTGGGGAAATCGTTTTCGAGGATTTTCGCCCCGTCGATGTAGAGCCTCGAGGCCCCGCGACTGCGGAGGAGGAGACGATGCTTCCCCTTCGGCAGCTTCACCAGCGCAGTCGCGCGAAAATGCGAGGGCATCGCCCGGTCGCCGCGCACGCCGGTGGAGACATACTTCTGTGGCCATTCGAAAAAGCCAAAGACATCCTCACGATAGATCTCGGTGACCTCGGGCTCTTCGGGCCAGGCGTTGACCTCGGGCACGCCCTTTTCGCTGATCTGGATGAGCACTTCACCGGCGGGGACCATCTCTTTCGTGACCGGCGGCGGGGGCGGGTTGTAGGAGTAACGTGACTGCAACTCGGCCGCCGGGAGCGCCACTCGGTGGATCGTGAGATCATCGAGCCAGCCTGAGAATGACTCGCCTGCCGAACGCTTGTTCCCCGTCCCGATGACGAGGTCATCGGCATCGGTGACCGGACCGAGATCCGTCGGCCCGCCCATGTCCCAGACCCCGTCCGTTGCTTTGCCGTCGATAAAGGCCTGCAGGCTGTCTTTTTTCCCGAATGTGTAAACGATCGCGACGTGATGCCATCCCGAGGTCGGCACCGTCGCTTTGCTCCACCAGCGGTGCCAGTCGCGCTTGTTCCCGTTCGCCGGGTCGATGCTGGTGAAAAGAAAGCCAATCTCGGCCCCGCCGCCGGTGCCTTTGAGGCGGACCGCGTAGTTCTGATTCATCTCGCCGAGGTCCGCGCCGAGTTTCCCGTGGCGCCCCTTTCCGAGCACGTAATCCATCTCGCCGCTCTTGAGGTCTTTGACCTTGAGCCAGGTCTCGATCGTGATCGAGTCGCCGAGGGCAAAACGAATGTCATCAGTCCCGCCTCGCTCCTTGTCCTTAACGACGAGGAAGCCCTCGTGTCCTTGGAAAAGTCCTGCCTCGTTTTTAACATCGAAGTTCGGATAACGCGGCGCGCGCGGTCCCGCTTCAGGAGTCTCCCCCTTGCCCTTTTTGCCCTGCCATTCCCCGGCCTCTCCGGCGCCGTCGAACTTCCATTGCAGGACTGCCTTTTCCTCAGCCGCAACGGCGGAGAACAATGAAGCGAGGACGATAAAACTGTAGAGGGGAGTTTTCACGAGGTCACTTTAGCACTCCAGGCTATTCGAAAGCACGCTCCGAACTCTACCACTTTCGGGGGGGCTTGATTGCGTATGGGGCACTCCAATCACCCTCGCCAGCTCCTTTGAGAACTCTTTCCCGTAACGAGGGAGCCATCCAAAATCCGGCCTCGCGGTCCAGACTTTCCAAAATCGGCACAAGCGTTGAAAGGTGACCCGAAAGGTTAGCTTCAAGCAAAACGCCCAGCAGGCCGGTAATGCGCAGACCCAAAGCAACCGCAGTGGCTCGCCCTGCAAGCTCATCCATCAAGGCCAGGGGAATGCGACGCTAAAGAGCGAGGGCGATTGCCGGGCTCTTAGCGGTCGAATCCCTTCGCCACCGCCACTGCGACATTGGCGACCGAGTTTTCGGGCGCGGCGTCGGCCTTATCGCGTTCGTAGCCGCACCGGTGCGCGGCGATGAGAACCTGCCTCCCGGACACGTCGGCCCGGGCGGGGTAGAGGGAGAGAAGCAAAACTAAAAAGCAGAGTGCTCTATTCATCAATTCGGATGATCCCCCGCCGAATCGCCTCGGCCGTGGCCTGGGCGCGGTCACTCACTTCCAACTTCTGGAGGACGTTGCTGATGTGTCGTTTCACGGTATCATCCGCGATGCCGAGTTCGGCGGCGATCTCTTTGTTGGCTCGCCCCTTTGCGACGCGCGCGAGAATCTCGCGCTCGCGCAGCGTGATGGCAGGCCCGAGCTTGAGACCGGCAAGACGATTCGCGAGACCGGCAGGGAGATATGAATCGCCTGCGGCGACGTGACGGAGGGCCGTGATGAGCTCGTCGCGTCCGGCCGTCTTTTGCAGGTAGCCGAGAGCTCCACTCGCGAGAGCGACCTGGATCTCATCGTCTCTCGCGAAGGTCGAGAAAATGAGGACTCTCGCCTCCGGAGCGGCTTCAAGAAGTCGCTCGGTCGTCTCGATGCCGCTCCAACCCGGGAGTTGGAGGTCCATAAGGATGACATCGGGACGTGTCTTGAGAAAAAGTTCGATGACGGCTTCTCCATTTTCCGCCTCGGCAACGACGGTGATGTCATCCTCGAGTTCGAGAGAAGTGATAAGTCCGCTGCGCACAACAAAGTGATCATCGACGATCATGACTTTCATGCCCGCCCCCCTTTCTCTCCCAATGGCAAAGTCACGACGACGGAGGTGCCCTGCCCTGGCGAGCTCTCCCAGGATACTTCCGCACCGATTTTACGACAGCGTTCCCGCATCCCTATGCAGCCGAAATGGCCGGACCGGCCCGAGGTGTTTCCCTCGACCTCAAATCCGTTTCCGTCGTCGGTGATACGCATGATGAGCTGGTCGCCTGCGTGAGCCAAGGAGATCATAACTTTGTCCGCACCGGCATGCTTGAGAACGTTGGTGACGGATTCCTGTGCGATCATGCGGAGGTGATGAACGGTGTGCGAGGGCAGTGCAGGGGTTCCCTCTGCGGGCGAGACCAGGGCAATCGCGGGACCGGGAACCCCGCTGCCGTGGCCGCTAACCAGCTCGCCGAGGGAGCTGATGAGATCGGCTTCCTCCCCGGGCTCCTGACGCAGGTCAGAGACGAGATTGCGGGTCTCCACCTGGATTCGGGAAACGAGGTTGCGCGAGCCTTCGATGAACCCGCGCAGCCTTTCATCGGTTCCGCGCGCCGCCGCCGCATCGAGCCGCAGGGAAAGGCCGGCGAGATCCTGCTCAAGAGTGTCGTGGAACTCCCGGGCGATGCGCTGGCGCTCCTCGAGCGCGGCTTCGATCCCGATGCGCCGGCGCAGCGCCCCCGTCTGTAGGGTGACCTGGCGTCGCAGAAGGGTGATCCAGAGACCGGAGAGAACGGTCGCGACGAGCAGCAGGATGAGCGCGGTCGCAAGTCGAGGCGAAGTCCACCACGAGGCCGGCCGCAGGACCACGGTATCAGCGGCGGTCCGGAGACGCAGGGAAACCTGATCGGGCTCGGATCGATACTGAGCGGAGCGCCGCGTCGACTCGACCACCGCGATTCCCGTGACTCGCACGGTCGCTCCGGGCAGGAGATCGTCGACCAGAGCGGGAGCATCGGCGCGGATGATGCGGGACCCGTCGCGCAACACGAGAACGGCTCCGTTTTCGTTGCGATATTGCTCGCTGAGTTCGGCAGTGAGGGTGACGAGGTCGCTGTCGTGACGTCCTGCGAGAAGATCGGCAATCCGGGCATTGACCGAAACCGCTCCGCCGTCGCCGGATAGGTGCTCGAGAGTCACGGCATCGGTGAGACGGGCGCTAAATCGATCCATCTCGGGGAAACCTGCCATTTCCACATAATCCCCGCTCTCGAGAAGCGGTTCAATTGTGAGACGACGCACCGCGATTCCGGAATCGCCGCTCCTCAGGTAGACCTCGCCGTTCGCAAATGAAGCGAGCACGACGCCGGTGACTTTGACGCGGCGCCGCTCCTGACCGCCCACGGCAAAGGTCAGGATTTCTCCGGGCGAAATCCCGGGGATCGCCCCCAGATCCCGCGCCGCCTCGAGGACCGTGAAGTCATCCCAACTGCGGCAGCGAAGGTAAGGCTCGACGAGCTGACGGCGATTGTTCAGCTCCCCGGCAGCGAGACCGGTGACGCGGACGCGACTGTCGATGAGCCGATCGCCCCCCGCAGGAGGCTCCTCCATCCGAATTTCAACCACGCGTGAACCGAGGTCGACGCGCACGAGACTGGCCCCCTCTTCATCGGGCGCGACGGTTCTGACGATGCCTTCGACACTGACCCGCTGATAATGGTATTTCCCCGAAAGGAGATCATCAAAATTAACCGATATCGCTAAGGGCAGCCCGGGATGGCCGAGGACTTCGAGCCGTGCCTCCGCAATCCCCGGCACATACAGTCCGGGATAGGAAATACCACGCACCCGGATCTCGTCTCCCGGGGCCGGGGCGATGAGTCCTTTTAGCTGGAAAAAAGCGCCGGCAGTGGCGTCCTGAAAGAAGACCGTGCCCTGCGGCTCGGCAAAGATGACGACCCCGCGCAAGTCGACCGCGACGCCGGTATCCGCGTCGTCGGCACTGAGCGAACGCAACGCGAGGGCCGTCGTGAGCGGCTCCGCCGCGGGGGCAAAGGAGGTCAAGGAGAGAGCAAGAGAGATAGCGGAGAGGATCCGTGGCATGCGACTAGAGCACGGTGCGGCCCGTGCTGCCGGGAAGCAAGTCTTTCCGAATCACACGGATGGGGTAGTCGGATGGGAATTTGGTTATCGATACCTCTATGCCTGGAGAAGCGGGCGGAGCGCCCGCGGTCCGGCGGGGGAAGGTCACGCGATCCAATCGTGCACGACTTTTCCACCGACGTCGGTGAGCCGAAAATCTCTGCCCTGGAAGCGATAGGTCAGTTTCAGATGATCGAGCCCGAACTGGTGTAGAATCGTAGCTTGCAGGTCATTGATGTGAACCGGATTCTCAGTCGAGAACCAGCCGATCTCATCGGTGGCGCCATAGATGTGCCCCCCTTTGAGCCCTCCTCCGGCCATGAGCATGGTGAAAGCGTTGGGGTGGTGATCGCGTCCGGTATTCGAGTTGCGACCGGGTCGGTTCTCGCCGAGAGGGGTCCGCCCGAACTCGGATCCCCACACGACCATAGTGGAATCGAGGAGCCCGCGCTGTTTGAGGTCCTTGATAAGGGCGGCAATGGGCTGATCAACAGCCCCGGCATTGTAGGCGAGATTCTTATCCAACTCGGAATGCTGATCCCAACTCGCGTGGATGATATTGATGAAGCGCACGCCGCGCTCGACCATACGACGGGCAAGGAGGCAGTTGCGGGCAAAGGTGTCGTAGGTCCGCAAGCCCGGGAGAGTGCCGCGGAAGTCATCGCCGGGCGGTTCGGGTCGATCAACCCCATACATGTCGAGGGTTGCTTTCGATTCTCCTGACAAATCCACCAATTCAGGTGCCGCCGTCTGCATCCGATTGGCGAGTTCGTAGCTGGCAATACGACTCGCGATCTCGGGGTCATGCACTTCCTGATAGCGCGCCTGATTGAGATCACGCAGCGCGTCGAGCCCTGCCCTTTGCATCTCGGGAGAGAGCCCTTTGGGATTCTTCAAATTCAGGACCGGCTCGCCCTGATTACGAAAGGAAACGCCGGCATACTTAGTGGAAAGAAATCCCGAGGTCCAGAGAGTCGAGCCCCCCGAGCCGCCGCGACCGGCATTGAGAACGACGTAGCCGGGGAGATTGCGAGAGGCGGAACCGAGTCCGTAATTGATCCACGATCCCATCGACGGCATCCCGAAGCGGGAGACGCCGCACTGCATGAGAAGCTGCCCCGGATGGTGATTGAACTCCTCGCTGTGAAGCGAGCGCACCATCAGCAGGTCATCGGCACAAGTCCCCAAATGCGGGAGCAGGTCGGAGAACTCCATGCCGGACTGGCCGTGCTTTTTCCATGTCCGTGGAGAACCCATGAGCGTCGCCGTCTCGGGCTGGATGAAGGCGAAGCGCGCCTTGTCGAGGATGGACTTGGGCAGGCTCTGCCCGTGGAGTTCGTTCAGCTTCGGTTTCGGGGTGAAGAGATCGAGCTGCGAAGGCGCGCCCTCCATGAAGATGAAGATGCAGGCCTTTGCTTTCGCTTCCCCGTGGCCGGTTGCCTCAAGGAACGCGGAAGGATCAGCCACCGAGGCAGCGTTGAGGACACCATCGTCCGAAAGCATGGAGCCAAGGGCGATACCTCCGAGACCACTGGCGGAAGTAGTGAGGAACTCGCGGCGGGTGCGATGGATGAGGGAAGGGTTCATGAGGCACGGGTCACGGGTCACGGGTCACGGGTCACGGGT
>JANQVJ010000048.1:0-19573 GCA_030730365.1 Verrucomicrobiales bacterium | reverse complement strand
CACGGGTCACGGGTCACGGGTCACGGGTCACGGGTAGAGGAGATAGATGCTAATCGCTTTATCCTCTCGTTAAAAATTCATCGAGGTTCAGAAGGACCCGCACCGTAGAAGTCCAGGCGGCGGCTTCGTTCGCGGAGAGACCGGCAGGGAGTTTTTCTCCCGCCAGTTCGGCGGCCTCGGCGGCACGGTCGCGATACCAGGCGCGGGAATCCTCGAGCAGACTCGCGAGCCGTTCCCGCTCGGCCGGTTCGGGCTCGCGGGAGAGACAGAGGCGGAAGGCGTGCTCGATGCGCGCGGTGTCATCGGCCAACGATTTTTCGGCCAACACCCGACGGGCGAGAGCCTGGGCGGTCTCGACAAAGCTCTCGCTGTTCAGCGTGATGAGCGCGGCGAGGGGTGTGTTCGATCTCGCCCGCTGCAGGGTTGTGACATTGGAGTCGGGACAGTCAAAGGTGATGAGGCCGGGGTGCGGGGCGGTGCGTTTGAAATAGGTGTAAAGACCGCGACGATAGCGATCCTCGCCCTCACTGAGATTCCATTTGAAGGCGGAGTTGTAATTCACATCGGCGACGCCGGCAGGGATGGGAGGGAAAACGCTAGGACCCCCCACCTTCGACGAGAGCAGACCCGACGCCGCGAGCGAGAGATCCCGAATGATCTCGGCCTCGACTCGGAAACGATTCTGCCGGGCGAGGAGTATGTTCTTGGGATCGCGATCAAGCAATTCAGGACGGTGATCGGAGGCCTGTCGGTATGTCTTTGACAGGACGATGGTGCGGATGAGCGACTTGCGCGACCAGCCGTTGCTGACCAGCTCGCCGGCGAGCCATTCGAGCAGTTCCGGATGCGAAGGCCGATCGCCGCGCACGCCGAAGTCATCGGGCGTCGGGACAAGCCCGGTCCCGAACAGCTGTGCCCAGACATCATTGGCGATGACACGGGGCGGCAGCGGATTTTCGCCTCCGACGAGCCAGCGGGCGAGATCGAGCCTGTCCCCCTGCTCTCCCCGGTGGCGAATCGGCGGCAGGACGGAGAGCGTCGCAGGCTGCACCTCGTCGAGCAGTTCCTTGAACTCCCCCCTCTTGAAAATGTGGGTCTTGCGCCGGTCGCTGCGACGCTCCGCGATGACCCGCACATCCATCTCGGGAGCAAGAGGCCGCCTGGCCGCGTGGGCTGTCTGTTGCGCAAGAAGAGGCCACGTTTTTGCATCGAGCCGCTCGACGTGGCGCTGGATCGTGGTGCGCATGTCAGGGGTGCGCTGATCGGCGGGTGAGGCTAGGGCAAGTCGCACCGGCCCGGGCACAACGAGGCTCGTCGGGGTCATCATCGCCGAGAGGCGAAAGCGACCGATGCTGTGCTGTTCGCCGTAGTTCTGAATCAGTTGCAGAGAAAACTCGGTCGGCGTGGTGATTTCAATTGGCTCGGCAAATCCGATATCGGCATGGTGCGCTTTCCCTATGCCGCCACCGACGGCCCAGCCAGTGCCGTCCTTTCCGGCACGGGTGTTGTCATCGAGGAGCCCGCTTACAGCCCAGCCTTCCTGGGCATAGTCCGCCGCCGCGTCTCCGAGGATGATCGGGTTGCGGGGATAACCTTTTACCGACAACTCCATGCGATTGAGGACAAAGTTGCCATGCTGCGCGCGGCCGGGACCATTCTCCGGAAGGCTGGGATCGGGGAGCACCTCGAGACGCAGTCCCGAGATCTTTCCGGCGGGAAGTTTGGCGGTGATAGTGTAAGTCGCGGTCGGGACATTTGTGCCGCCGACAAGGACGGAGCGGTCTTTCTCGAGGGAAAACTGCACCCCTTTCGGTGCGCCGAATCCCTCCACCGTGATCGGTGCAAGAACAGGTTCGACGACGGCGGTTGCTTCGGCCAGCCAGCCGGCGAGACGCGCCTCCCACTCGCCAAGGCGGTCATTCAACTCCGATCGGGCGGCGGCTAGTGTGGCCTCGAGAGTTTTTCCGGCCTCGGTGTGGGCAGCGAGGGTGTCCTCGTAGCGTGCCCAGGCCTCGTCGGACTCGCGCACCTTCGCGCTGGTCTCGTCGCCGTTGTTCAGGTAGGAGAAGAGCTGATAATACTCGGCGTGGGTGATCTCGTCGTATTTGTGCGTGTGGCAGCGCGCGCAGGTGAGGGTCAGCCCCATCCAGACGGCCCCCATCGTCTCGACGCGATCCATCACCGCGGCGACGCGCCACTGTTCCTTATCAACGCCGCCTTCGGTGTTTGTCAGGGTTTGGCGATGAAAGGCTGTCGCGAGAACCTGATCGAGCGTCGCATTCTCGAGGAGGTCTCCCGCAAACTGCTCGATCGTGAACTGGTCGAAGGGCATGTCGGCATTGATCGCATCGATGACCCAGTCACGGTAGCGCCACGCATCGGGCCGATGGTTGTCTTTTTCAAAACCGTCGCTGTCGGCATAGCGGGCGCGGTCGAGCCAGTGCCGCCCCCAGCGTTCGCCAAAGGCAGACCCCTCAAGGAGATCGTCGGCCAGTTTTGTGAGTCCCACCTCGCGGTTCGTCCCGATCGCCGTCCGGTAGGTCGCGAGTTGCTCGAGGGTGGGAGGCAAGCCGGCGAGATCATAAAAGAAACGTCGAATCAGAGTGATGTCGTCCGCGTCCGGCGAAGGTTCGATGCCTTCTTTCCCGAGACGGTCGAGGACAAACGCATCGACGGGATTTCCCGCGAGGGACGGAACGGGAGGTGAACTCAATCCCGCATAGGCCCAGTGCTTCGGCCAGACGGCTCCGCTCGCGATCCATCCTTCGAGTTTGGCGGACTCTTCCTCCGTGAGTGGTTCGCCCTTGTCCGGTGGCGGCATTATCTCCTCGGGATCGCTTGCGCGGACGCGATGCATGACCTCCGACGCCTCGGGCTCACCGGGAACGATACCGCGCAAGCCGGACTCAAGCACCTTCGTGGCATGATCGATCCCAGTGAGGCGCAAGCCGGCCTTTGTCTCATCCGGTCCGTGACAGAGGGTGCATTTCTCCGCTAGAATCGGGCGGATGTCTCTTTCAAAATCGACCTCCGCCCCACGGGAAATGGTTCCCGCTGTCCAGAGGACGAAAAGGACCGGGAAATATCTGAAAGAAAACGCACCCATCACTGTCGTAAGTTTCCACAATCTGCGACAAGCCGTCAAGGGACGTGGAAACGGCAGCGACCGACCTATTCCGCTACGAGCGGGATCATCCGGTAGGCAGGGGACAGCGCCGACCCGAGATTTTGTATCATCGCATGATAACGACGGGTCTCATCGGTCTCGATGAGCGGAACGACCACGTGCGTGCCTGTCGCGTTCGTCGTCACTGACCAGTTCCGCGGCAACTGCAGTAGAGGTAGCGACGTCCCATTCTTCACGATCCCCGTGACTCCCGGGAACGGGAGAAAACTCGCAAACTGGTCACCACCGAGTGACTCAAGTATATCGGCAATGAGGAGGATGCGCTCATTTCGCCGGTGCGGTTCGAATAACTCGTGCTCGCTCGCGAGGATACGGTAGCAATCGAGCGACCTTACCAGCAGGGTGATGGCATCGGCTTTATCCCCCGCTTTATCCGCAGCGAGGCCTTCCTGCAAATAGAGATAACCTGCCATCCACGTTTCCGCCGGATCGTCCGCGAGAAGGATATGCCCGGGGAAGGAAAGCATCAGAACCGCAAGGAAGTTCTTCATGAGCGGAATCGTCTCAGAAAATCCCGATCGGTTCCAGTCCAAAATCTCCTGTTTGCCCCGATCGCGTGATTGCCAAAACGCCTCCGACTCAACAGGATTAGGTCACTGACCCAACCCTGTCAGGCCCCGACCGCGATGCACCCTCGCCCCCTTCTCTCAGCCCTCTTTTTCACCTTTTCTCTCTCCGCATCGGCGAACGACTGGCCCTCGTGGCGGGGTCCGAATGGCGATGGAAAAGTCCCGGATGCCCCGACCTACCCTACCGAATGGAGGGCGAGGAAAAACATTGCGTGGCGTGTGGACCTGCCTGACCGCGGTAATTCCTCGCCTATTGTCTCGGGCGACCGCCTCTTTTTGACCCAGTCCGAGAACGAAGGACGTCTGCGCTCCCTGCTCTGTATCGATACGAAGGACGGAAAGACGCTTTGGAAAAAAACAATCGACTACGGCAAGGCCGAGCAGACCCACAAGACCAATCCGCACTGCCCCGCCTCACCGGTCACGGACGGTAGCGTCGTCTTCGCCTGGCACGGGAACGCCGGACTGCACGCCTACGACTTCGAGGGAAACGAAAAATGGAGCCGCGATCTGGGAGACGACTACGCCCACATCTGGGGTCCGCACGCGGCGAGTCCGGTCCTGAGCGGCGACGGGCTTTTTATCCACGCCGGTCCCGGACCGGTGCAGCGACTCTTCGCTCTCAATAAAGACAACGGCGAGATCATCTGGAAGGCGGAGCTCGACGAGTTCGAAAGCGACGACGCAAAGCAGTTCAAAGGCTCGTGGGCGACGCCGCTGATCATCGACAACGGCGGTCGGTCCGAGCTGCTCCTGGGGCTGCCCGGCTTTCTAACCAGCTTCGACCCGAAAACCGGCAAAGAGTTCTGGCGTGTCGCGGGGCCGAGTCACCTCTGCTACACAAACGTGATGGCCGGCGGCGGGCGCGCTCTCTACTACAGCGGCTACGGCGGTCCGGGGCTCGGAGTAAGACTACCGGCCGCAACGGAAACCGGCGACCTCACCAGCTCTCATCGCCTCTGGGCGGATCCGCCGAAGGGGAAAAATCAGAATCCTCAACGCATCGGATCGGGTCAGATCATCGGCGATCATCTCTACCTGCTCAACGAACCGGGCGTGATGCAGTGCAGCCTCGTCGCGACGGGCGAGATCCTCTGGCGCGAGCGGCTCAGCGCGAACAGCTGGAGTTCGATGAATCTGATCGGGAAAACCCTCTACGTGAATGACACGAAAGGAACGACCTACCTCATCGAGCCCGATCCTGCGGCGATGAAGGTGCTGGCCACCAATCCCGTGGATGAGAATCAGCACACCAATGCCTCACTCGCTTTCGCGGGCGGTCGGATCTACTTCCGCACCGATGCCTACCTCTATGCGGTGGAGTGAACTCAGCGGGCGCTGCGGGACAAAATGACACCCCGGAATATCCTTGAGAAAAGTTTATAAAAAAACGCTCCCGTTTTCGGCGGGAGCGTTTTTTAAAATCGAGCGGAGGAAAGGTTAATCTATTCCGTTCAGCCTGATAGACGTGTTTTGTTTATTGCGAAGTCGTGAGAGCTTCGCGAGTTAGGCTCAGCGGGCGGCAATGAACTCTTTCAGTTGCGAGTAGACGGGCTGGACGGACTCGTCTTCGCCGTTTTCCTGAGCAGCCATCACCACGGAGATGCTATCGGCGATCAAGTTGCGAAGTCGGCTGACCATCTCGATCCCCTTGCGGGTGATCTGGACCATCACCTTGCGGCGATCATCGGCAGCGTGGAGGCGCTGGACGTAGCCAAGCTTCTCAAGGCGGTCGACTAAGCCGGTCGCGGCGGCCGTCGAATGACCCATCTTCTTTGAGATGTCAGTCATCGTCAGGTAGTCCTCGTTGGCCAGATAGCCGAGCAGGAAGAACTGGGCGTAGGAAATGTTGCCCTTATTCAGTTCTTTCGACAGATCGAGTAGAAAGGAACGCTGGGCAAACATAATGAAGTCTGCGAGACGGTCGGCATTCTGCTCAACCTCGATTGTTTTGTCTTCTGTAATTTGCATGATATGACCTCCTTGAGATTTTAATAAATATGGAAGTAATGGTAATTTAACACTAACTAAGAGATTCGCGCAACTGAATTAATTATATTTTTCGTAATTATTAGACTACTAAGCCTGCTCGGAAGTAAAATTTTGTAATCAATAATCGCATAATTTTCTAATTTCGCAATCACGAATTGTAAATTTGCGCTTATTTTCAAATAAGCGCCCCAATACACCCTCCCAATCATCCAATAGAAGGAAGAGATAAACCAGCTAATTTTAGTGGAGAGTCCGTGTCCTTTCCGTATCATTCGTTGATCAGTGACGGGGTTCATCATGCTGCCCATATAGTCCGATGCCTCGCACCATGAGATTTATCCTCGCAGAAGAGTTTTGGGTTCTGGACGCCCTTTCACCCGCGGAGTGGCAACTCATCCGCGAGTTGCCCGATGTGGCGGCAGGCAACCGCTTCAGCGACAAGGCTAAAGAGCGACTTTTCCCGTCCCCTCTCTCCGAAGAGGTCATCGCGGACGAGAGCACTCTCACGCAGATCGAGGACTGGGACGAATTGATCCGGCCCGAGTTAGAGGAGTCGTTCGCTCAGGCCCGCTATATCGTGGAGAAAGATCTTCGCAATGCCCGGGCGGTGCCCTTTGACGAGGTCATTCCGGTCGAGATCGCCGAAGAAATTCTCGAGGAAGCCGGCTTCATGATGCCTGGGCACCTCCTCTACCGGGTCGATGTCCCTCATGAACACACGGAACCCTGGTATAGCACTCTCAACCAGGCACGGCTTCTCATGAACGAGGAGTACGATCTCGCCGACGCGGAGGAACGGATGCTGATTCGCAGCTCCGGCACCGGGGGGATGGATGAAGAGCGCATGATCCTGTTTGCCCAGTATGAGCTCTACTCGGTAGTGCAGAGCATCCTTGTGGAAAATCTCATGGGTGACTAATCACAAATATGGACGCCCTCCCTGAGTATTCCATGATGGTCGGCGAGGTGCGCTGGCGATGCCTCGGGTTCGGGGACGAAGGCGTTCCCTATAGAATGGCGCAAAATTTTCCGATGCTCCTGGAGGCGGCTCGGGCGGCGAGGAGGAGGGCCTATGCTCCCTACTCCCGCTTTCAAGTGGGGGCGGCCTTACTGATGGACGGAGTAGAGTTCACGGGCACGAATGTAGAGAATGCGAGCTACGGAGGCACCCTCTGCGCCGAACGGTCTGCTGTTTCAGCGGCGGTCTCGTCCGGTCGACGCTCTCTCGAACTGATCGCGGTCTCGACGGACGCATCTGAACTCCCCGAAATCGGGATGCGGGCGCCCTGCGGACTCTGCCGCCAGGTCATAAGCGAATTCGCCACACCCGGCCTGTTGGTCCTCCTCGACGGAGGGACTGCGATCGACGGGACGGCGCAGGGCGACGTGATTCCCTTTGACTTGTTGCTCCCCTGGCGATTCCGGCTGAAGGGAGAGAGACTCGGCTGAGTGGCCCGTCGGCTCCCCGACCCGCCAAAAATTTTTTCTTTCCGGCCTGCCGTCCCCGCCAATTCGATTGAAAAAATTCTATTGCGGATTACTCCGTCTATCGCGCCTCCTCCCGCAGTTTTCCCGGGACGGGACTCATCCCGCCGTATATGACACTCCCTATCGTCCTCTTTCTCCTCGCAGGGCTGGTTTTCCTCATCTGGGGGGCGGAGTTGCTGGTGCGGGGCGCCTCCCGTATCGCGACAGCGGTAGGGATCTCCCCTCTTGTCGTGGGATTAACGGTGGTGGCCTTCGGCACCAGTTCCCCCGAACTCGCGGTGAGTGTGATGTCGGCCTTCAAAGGCCAGGCTGATCTCGCCATCGGGAATGTGGTGGGGAGTAATATCTTCAACATCCTTCTCATCCTCGGGATTTCCTCCGTGATCGTCCCGCTCGTCGTCGCCCAGCAGCTGGTTCGCCTCGATGTGCCTCTGATGATCGGGGTCTCGTTCCTCCTCTTTGCCCTCGGCTACGATGGTAACATCAGCCGACTCGATGGGATTCTCCTCTTCGCCGGCGTGGTTGCCTACACGATCTTTCTCATCCGCCAAAGCCGCAAGGAAAACAACGCCGAGGTCGAAGCCGAGTATGCGAAAGAATTCGGGGCGGAAAAGCAGGGGAGCTGGTGGAAGAATCTGGGACTGATCCTCGTCGGACTCGGAGGACTGATGCTGGGCTCAAAATGGCTTGTCGACAGCGCTGTCGCGATTGCCGAGTCCTTCGGCGTCTCCGAGCTGGTCATCGGCCTCACGATTGTGGCGGCCGGCACTTCCATGCCCGAAGTGGCCACCTCTGTCGTCGCCGCAGTTCGGGGGGAACGCGACATCGCGGTAGGGAATGTCGTCGGAAGCAATCTGTTCAACATCCTCTCAGTCATCGGTCTCAGTTCCATCGTTGCCCCGACGGGAATCCGGGTCTCCGAGGCGGCTCTGCGCTTCGACATCCCCGTGATGATCGCCGTCGCGGTGGCGTGTTTCCCCATCTTCTTCACCGGTTACCGCATCACACGATTGAACGGGATCGCCTTCCTCGGTTTCTATGTCGCTTATCTTGTCTACCTCATCTTCACCGCGACCAATCACGAGGCGATCGGAACACTCCGCACTGCGATGGTCTATTTCATCTTTCCGATCACGGCCCTGACGCTGATCTTTATGACAGTGCAGGAGTTTCGGAAACGAGCCTCCCTAAGATCCCGATAGGCTCGTCTCTGCACGGGCAGGTCATGTTCGCCGGGAATGCGACAGCGGAGGCAGCGGGTTTTGCCGGGGAAACCCGGGGAATCGGGGTGTTGCGAAGAGGCTGCACAAAAAAATCGGGCTTCGCCCCCTCGCCAGGCAACCAATAAATTCAACGTCCGACTTGTCAGGCCCGGTGGAGCCGCGTGACTGAATTGAATCTCGTCAAAACTAGCCAGTGCCCCGCACCGTCCGGAATCTCGGGCTAAGCGGGCCTTACTGAGCAATCGTCACGCCACAATTCCCCGCACCAAATTCCCCCCCACCCCGGTTAGCCTGACATCGAGCCCCTGGAACTTGGTCGTGAGTCGGTGGTGATCGATCCCCAGCAGCGAGAGCATCGTTGCATGGAGATCGTGCACACTAACCACATCCTCGACGGCACGATAGCCGAGCTCATCGGTCGAGCCCCAGGTCGTCCCGGGCTTGATCCCGCCGCCGGCCATGAAGACGCTGAAGGAGAGAATGTGGTGGTCGCGACCGGATCCCTGGCCCATTGGCGTGCGGCCGAATTCTCCGCCCCAAAGGACGAGGGTATCCTCAAGGAGCCCACGCTCTTCGAGATCCTGCAGAAGCGCGGCAGTCGGACCATCGACCGTAGACGCGCCGTCCTTCATCCCTTCTTCGATCTGACTGTGATGGTCCCAGGCGCGATGGTAGAGCTGGATCATGCGCACCCCGCGCTCTGCGAGGCGGCGGGCGAGGAGACAGTTCGAGGCAAACGATCCATCACCCGGCTCCTTCACTCCGTAGCGATCAAGCGTCGCCTGACTCTCGGCACTGAAGTCGGTTAACTCAGGCACGCTCGACTGCATCTTGAAAGCCATCTCATACTGTGAAATGCGCGTCGCGATCTCGGGATCGTTTTGCTCTTCGGCGAGGAAGCCGTTGAGCCGTTGAATCTCTTCAATGACCTGGCGCTGCGTACTTTGGCACACGCCGTCGGGATTGCCGATGTAGTGCACAGCATCGCCCTTGGACTGGAACTGGATCCCCTGGAAGCGACTCGGCAGCACGCCGCTGCTCCACTGCCGCGCCGAGATGGGCTGCTGGCCATGTTTACCTGCCGAGGTCAGAACGATGAAGCCGGGGAGATCTTCGGTCTCGGATCCGAGACCGTAGGTAAGCCACGAGCCCATGCTCGGACGCCCCTTGATGATCGAGCCTGTATTCATGAAGGCGTGAGCGGTATCGTGATTGATCTGCTCAGTCTGCATCGAGCGGATCACACAAAGCTTGTCCGCCTGCTTCGCAATCTCGGGGAAGAGATCACTCACTTCGATGCCGGACTGACCGTGCTTCCGGAAGTCGGTGAACGATCCACGCGCCTTGAGCTGGGCCCCCTGGAGCTGGGCGAGTTGCTGCCCTTTGGTGAAAGACTCGGGGAAAGCCTGGTCGTGGAGCTTTTTCAGCTCAGGCTTCCAATCAAAGGTCTCGTATTGCGAGGGGCCCCCTGCCATGCATAGAAAAATGACACGTTTCGCCTTCACCGGGGAATGCGGAGCCTTGAGGGCACCCTTCCAGTCGTCGGGTTTCGCGAGATCGGCCGTCGCCGCGCTACCTTTCTGATGGAGCATCGCCATCGCCAAACCGCCGAGGCCGTAGCTGCTTTGCTGGAGGAAGCTGCGACGGTTCACGCGGAGCGCTTCAAAATGGGAGTGAAAAGGACTCATATCAGTAGCGTGTAATCGTTTCGTGAGCGTTGAGGAGGACTCGGGCGAGCTGCGTCCACGAGGCATGGAGAGAGGGCTCAAGGCCGGACGGCGGAGAGAGACCGATCGCGAGGAGTTTTTCCGCCTCTTCCGGAGCGGCGGAAAAGTGATCCTGCTGCGTTTTCAGGAAGGCGGTGAGGGCCTCGACCTCCCGTGCGGCAGGCTCCCGATTGAGAGCGATGCGATACGCGGCAGTGATGCGCTCCGGATCCGTCTTCGCCCTTTGATCCCCGAGGAGCCGCGCCGCTAAACCCCGGGCGGCTTCGACGAAGGCAGGGTCATTGAGGAGGGTCAAGGCCTGCTGCGGCGTGTTGCTGTTGACCCTCGCGGCAGCACATTCGTCACGGGCGGGTGCATCGAAGTTTGCCATCATGGGGTGGAGGAAGGTGCGCTGCCAGTGCGTGTAAACGCCGCGCCGCCACTGCCGCGCGTCGGTGTCTGCGACATAATCACGGTTCGGAAATTGGAGTGCCTCGTAGTAACCAGCCGGCTGATAGGGTTTTACACTGGGCCCACCGATGTCGTCGAGGTTCAGCAATCCGGCGATGGAGAGGGCGTTGTCCCGCACAAACTCGGCCTCTAGTCGGCGCGGATTTTGTGAGGCGAGGAGACGGTTGGCCGGGTCGGCATCCTTGAGTTCGGGACGCAAGTTGCTGCTCTGGCGATAGGTCTCACTCGTGACGATGAGCCGCACCATGTGCTGCAAGTCCCAGCCCGACTCGCGAAACTCGAACGCGAGCCAGTCAAGCAGTTCGGGGTGCGAGGGCAGCTCTCCCTGTGAACCGAGGTCGTCGATGACGGCGCTGAGTCCGGTGCCGAAGAACATCGCCCAGAGCCGGTTCATGACCGCGCGGGAAGTGATGGGATTGGCGTCAGAGGTGATCCAGTTGGCGAGGTCAAGTCGGGTGAGGCGCTTCTCCGGCGTGCTCTCGAGACGGCCGGGAAGGAAAGACGGGGTCGAGGGAAGGACGACAGGGCCTGTTTCATCCTGCCAGTTCCCGCGCGGCAGGACACGGACCTCGAGCGGCTTGTCGGTAGGCAGCGTGACCATAGTCCACGCTTTGCCCTCGCGAAACTCGCGCTGTTTGGCAGCGAGCTGGTGGGCCGCGTCATAGGCCGCCCGATCGGCCGCAGTGCTGAAAAGAAACGCAGTATCGACAAGGCCGACAGCCTCCGCATCCCGCGTGGCGGCGGCAAGAGCCACGAGCGTCTTCGAAGCAGCTGTCTCGAGCGGTTCGAGTGCAGCGAGGGGACTGAGTGAGAGTTTCACCGGCAGGAGATTGTCCCCGCCCAGAGTGGCGACGATGCGGTCGCCCTCGCTCAATTTCACCGGTTCGCTCACGAGCCAAACCGAGCGGAGCGGCTCCTCGACGGAAAGCACAGCAGGGAGACGCCATTCGCTCTGCACTCCGATGACTTCCCCCCCGCCACGAAATACGGGACGTTTTGCAGTCGCCTCGGCATGCCGGATCGAGAGTTTTTTTACCGCCCCCTTCGAATCGCGAATCGCGAGGGAAAAGGTCAGCGCTTTGCCGGCACGATCCGCCATCGTTTTGGCATCGAGCTCCCCTTTCTCTATACCGAGCTGAACCGAGGCGAGGGTCGACAGGCCAGCCGGATCGAGAGTGACCTCGAGGCTCTCCCCGCGCCCGAGGGCCTTGTCAGCAGCGATGGCGCCGGTGGTTGCCACCGCGGGCGAACGGTCGGCTACGGGTTTGCCGTCTTTCAGAATCTTACCCTCGAGAGGTGCCGGTGTGAGCCATCCGTCGGTGTGGGATTTCAGAAAAGGGGCAAGCCCTTTCTCCCACTCATCGCGAGCAGCAATCAGCTTCGCGTCGGATTGCAGGCTGGCGGAGGTCTCCGCGAGAAGACGATCGAGGGCTTCTCCCGCGAGATGATGCTGCCTTTTCAACCAGGGGCTCTCGACCTCAATCTCGGGCGGGAAGGGGGAATCATTATTCACTCCCTTGAGTTCGGGCTCAGGAGTGTAGCCGTAGTCAGCGTAGACGCCCCACTGTTTCACATCGGCGAAGAAGGATTGCATCTCGTAGAAGTCGCTCGCCTTGATCGGGTCGAACTTGTGGTCGTGACATTCGGCGCAGCCGAAAGTGCTCCCGAACCAGGCCGCCGAGACGGAACGAACTCGCTCGGCTCCGTATTTGGAAAGGTACTCCTTCGGCTGGGCACCACCCTCGCGGGTCATCATGTTGAGGCGGTTGTAACCGGTCGCGGTGAGCTGCTCCTTCGTCGGCTCGGGGAGAAGATCACCGGCAAGCTGCTCGCGGGTGAAAACATCGAAAGGCTTGTTCTTGTGAAAAGCGTCGATGACGTAGTCGCGATAAGGAAAGATGCGCTGATTCTGGTCGCCGTGGAAACCCACAGTGTCGGCGAATCGGGCGATGTCGAGCCACCACACCGCCATGCGCTCACCAAAGTGAGGAGAGGCGAGGAGGCTGTCGACCTGAGCTTCGTAGTCGACCGCAACCGTTTCGCCCCCGAGGGGCAGGCCGGTAAGGTCGAGGGAAAGGCGTCGGGCGAGCACCTGCGGGGCGGCAGACGGCGAAAGGCTAAGTTTTTTCTCCGCAAGCTCCGCTCTGATGAAGGCATCGATGGGATTGCCCGAGGCCGCTTCTGTCTTCGGAAGTTCGGGCTTTTTCAGCTCCGCATAGGACCAGTGAGGCTCATACTCGGCACCTTCGGCGACCCAGCGCCGGAAGAGTTCCTTTTGCTCAGGGGTGAAGGGCTTATGGGCCTTGTCAGGCGGCATGGGATCTCCTTCGTCGAAGATGCGAATGATGATCTCACTCTTGTCGGGCTCGCCCGGGACGATCGCGAGAACACCATCCTCGGTCTCTTTGATCGCCTCTTCCCGAATGTCGAGCCGCAGCCCCGCCTCGCGGGTGTTCGCGTCGAACCCGTGGCAGTGAAAGCAGGTGTCCGACATGATCGGCCGTATATCACGGTTGAAGGAAACCTTTGCGGGAGCCGGCGTCTCCGCTCCATGGACGCCGGTCAGGGCGACGAAGGGAACGCCGAGTATAAGGGTGACTTTGTTCATCAGGGAAAGTGTCATTGCGCTCGCCCCGCAGGACTATTTCGGAAGATAGGGAATATTTTCGAGCCAGCAGGATAGAGCCGTCCCTTTAATTACGTCCTCGGGGAAACAAAATATTACGGTCGATGGCTGCGCGATCCCGTGCCGCACGACACCGTATTAAGAGTACTTAGGGTCTTTTCCCGGATCAGTTTCGTAGAGGTGCTCTTCGCCCCCAAGGGTGTGCGCCCTCACGATCTCGGTCTCGAAGCGCAGGTAGCCCGGGTCTTCGCGGAACATGGCGAGCTTGTCGCAGCTCTCGAAATCGGCGGAGATAAAAAAGCCGTAGGGATTTGCCCGGTCGATGCTGCGCCCCGAGCGAAAGTTGTGCGCCTCGTTGACACGGTGAAAGCAGGTCCGGCTCACCCGGATCATTTCCTCAAGATCCTCATCGGACTTGTCTTCGCTGATCCGGTAGAGGGCGATGTAGTGGACCATGGAGGGGCGAACAAAAAGAGAACGACCGCTTAGTTGCGCCACTCCAGCGCGCCTTTTTTGAGAGCGTAAAGGTAGGCGACGAAAAGAATGCCGACAAACCCGAGCATGGCCCAGAGAAAAACAATCGCTCCCTCACCGATCTGTTCACGGTAGACCGCGGCCCAGGGAAAGAGGAAAACGACCTCAATGTCGAAAAGGACAAAAAGCATCGCCACAAGATAGAACTTCACACTGAAGCGGGCCTGGGCACCGCCGATCGGAGTCATCCCGCACTCGTAGGCGGAATCCTTCGTCGGATTGCGAAGCGCGCGCTTCCCGAGCAGGGCGCTGGCGACCAGAGTGGCACCGGCGAAACCGGACGCGATCACGATCTGGAGGAGGACGGGGATGTAATCAGATACCATGGTTCCAAAAAAAATTCCGCTGGGCTGAAGAAACTCAGTCCAACGGAATGTATTGAATTTGGTCGTTCCGTCCAGACGATTTACTGTCTCTCAGGAGAAAGGTTCACCGGCCGCAGGGACCGGCTCCAAGAGAGCCACGAATCAAGTCGTTGCAGGGACGCTGGCGGCATCCTGAATATTTTCAAGGCCGCGGTATTCTTTACCATTCTTTTCGACAAGACCTCTGGTCACGAGATTCTGAAGCTTCTCGTATGCGCGGAGACGGAGCATTTCTTCCCCGCCGCTGACGGCATTTCGAGCTTTCAGGTTCTCATAAACGACCTCAAAAAGGGCGTTAAACCCGAAGGTTTGTTTGTCAGAAAGTACGGTGACCAGCTCATCAGTAACATGATCTGGAACCCGTCGTGAGAATCGTGTTCTACGTGTGGTTGACATGAATTCCAGTTTACCACACTCCTGCCCGCATGCCTACCGAATTCTCTGCTAATTTCGCATAATCTGAATAATCTCAATGTTGAGGTTCAGAAATGGCGTCAAAACCGAATTCGGTAAGTGCCTTAATTACAATGACCTTTAAGACAGGTGAACTAAGATGGGGGGAGTTCGTGAAGGTGCAGCAATGGATGTACCCGCGCATTTCTGAAAGTGGGCGTCTTTCTTCCCCTTTTCCCTCAAGCCACTCGTCAAAAGCGAGGAAAGCCTCGATCCAGTCGACAAGGGAGTAGTCTGAATCGTCGACGGCATCGAGCAACTCATCGAGCCCGCCGGCCTCCCCGCGCCCGAGGAGACGAACAAAAGCCGCATACTCGGAGGTGTCCGCGCCGACCGCTTTATCGACGGCGACGAGGAGTGGCGAAGAGGTATCGCTCATGGCGGGGGCGGGGCGGTCGCGGCTCCTCACTTGAGCTTCTTCAGCTCGTCGGCGGTGTAGGGCGCGCGGGCACCGACAGACTCGCGGTAGCGGGTCACCGCCTCTACCGTGACCGCCGCAGCTCCGTTGCCCCAAGCGTTGCGCACGTAGGTCATCATTGCGGCGAGCTCGGCGTCATCGAGATCCGGATTGTGCCGTAGCCCCGGCATCATAGGCTGGATCTCGGGCACGGTGTAGGTTTTCCCCATGACCTCGATGGGCCCCATGACCCCATCCACGACGATGGCGATGAGTTGCTGCTCGGACTCGAGGACCCACTCCGATCCTGCGAGAGGCGGCGCGAGATACTGTTGACCATTCCCGTGAATCTGGTGGCAGGCCATGCAGGTCTGCTGGTAGAGCGCCTCCCCTTCCTTGAACTGACGCTTGTGCTCGGCAGTGGCGAGAAAGACGGCCTCTTCGCCGGTGCCGACAACAAAGAGAGCCGCGAGGGGCTTCACCTTGGCGGCATCCACTCCCGGTTGCTTCGCGGCGGCATCGAGCGCGGCGAGTTCTTTTACCGGCATGGGCTTGAACTTTTTGTCCTTTCCGCCCGCGAGCAGGCCATCGACGATACCGGCACGAATCTTCGCATCGGTCGCAGGATCGGCGAGTATAGAGAGCAGCACCTTTGCCTCGTCGGTGCGGCGCATCGCCACGGCTGCCTTGGCGAGAGCTCCATAGCCTTTCGGCGTTTCGAGGAGTCCGGCCAGTTCCCTGAGCTCGTTGCGATCATTGCGGCGCACGAGCGTCTCGATGAGCGGCGCACGCAGATTATGAGTCGGCGGCAGCGCTTTGAAGAGGGCGAGTTCGTGGCCTGACAGCCCGCTCACGGCGAGGTCACCGGTGAGAAGATCCTTCTCATCGTTCTTCACCATCTCCGCCAGGAACGGCACCGCCTTTTCTCCGAAAAGCCCGAGCGTCGCGGCGACCTGACGCCGGATGTGGAGATTCGCCGCTTCGCGGTAAAGAGTCAGCAATTCAAAGACCTTCTCACTTTCCGCCCCATCCACGAGCGATTCGGCGGCACGGATGGATTCGGCCACGACTCTCGGGTAGGAACTACGCAAGGCCTTGTCCAAAGTGGTGGTGTCGAGACGTCCCAAACCCTCGAGCGTCCACACCGCGTGGATCTTCGCCAATTCGCCGGCATCGCCAGTGACGAGTCCCTTGAGAGCGGGCACGACTTCATCAGTCTCACCTCGCTCGATGATGAGACGCTGGGCGGTGTCGCGCCACCAGCCGTTCGCGTGGGAAAGGTGGGCGACGAGTTCGAGAGAAGATTCCTTCTGCATGCGCGGTTGTCCGCTCCCAACGCCGCCTTCGCGGTGGCGCACGCGCCAGATCCGTCCCAGACCGATGGGTGTATCGAGGCCCCGCTCCACGACCTGGGCGCGGAGATACGAGGTCATGTAGACCGAGTGCTGCAGGATGCCGCGGTAGAAATCAATCAGATAGAGCGAGCCGTCGGGAGCACTGTAGGCGTGAACCATGCGAGACCGCTCGTCCGTCGAGGTGAGGAACTCCTTCCCCTCAATGGCGCTCTCGATCGTGCGCATTCCATTTTCTCCCTCGGTCATGACGGCACGCTTTACGAGGTTACCGGCCGGTTCGGTGATGAAGAGATTGCCGGCGAACTCTGCCGGAAACTGGTCACCACGGTAGACTGTCATACCCGAAGCCGCGGTGGGAGAAACGAGGTAGCCCCGCTCATCGAGCCTACCTTTCATATAACCACGGTTCACGCCGGGGTTGATTCGCGAAGGCCACAGCTTCTGGTTCTTGATCGTCGAGGTAATTTTCGTCCGGAAAGGGAAATTCGGATTCCGCGCACTGAGGCTCGGGGCCACTTCCTCGGCCGAGATGAGATTTGAATTCGTGTTCGTGAAAAGGCGGCCGTAGTTGTCCTGCACGATCCCCCACTGCCCCCTCTCTTCGGTTTTTTCTTTGATCCACGTGCCGTTCACTTTCTTATAGCGCTGATCGCACTTCGCATTGTAGACCCAGTTATCCAGAGCGGTGATGAGACCGTTCGGCTTGTGCTCGGGATTGCCGCCCTCGGCGTAGTCGGGGTCGACGACGGTGACTTTCCCCGCTGTGATGCCACCCTTTTCATCGATGAGGATCTCGGCCTCATAGAGCTGCTCGTTGTCGGCGAAAAGCAGTGTCTTGTCTGAATCGACGAGAGCCACCGCACGCGGGAGCAGGTATTTCTCGAGAAAGACGGTGTGCTTATCCGCTTTGCCATCGCCATCACTGTCCTCAAGCACAGAGATGCGGCCATAGGTCGATTCCTCGAGCTTGCCGTCGATGTCTGGCATGTAGCCCTGCATCTCGGCCACCCAGATGCGACCATTCCCGTCAAAAGCAAGCGCAACGGGATCGTGGAGCATCGGCTCGGCGGCGACGAGCTCAAGTTCGAAACCTTTTTCCAAAGCCATCGTCGCGGTCGCATCGGTCGGCGAGACCACCGGCGCGGCCGGAATCTTCCAATGCGCCGGGGGCGGTGCCATGTCGTGTCCCTCTCTATCGCCCTGCTGGGCGAAGACGAGGACTGAGGTTAGATGGAGCGCCAACCCGATGGAAAGAGGACTTTTAAAAATCATGATAAGGAGTATCCCATCCGTGGTAACGATTTCAACTACCCTGAAGAGGTGTGAAATCGGCGTTTTTTGACAAATAACTGAGACAAAGACTGAACAATGAGCGTTTTAACCCCCGAGTCAGGCATCGGCAAGGCCATCGCCGACGCCAGGATCATCGCCGTCCTCATCATCGACGAACTCGAATCCGCCGTCCCCGTGGCCGAATCTCTCCTCGCCGGCGGCGTCACCGCGATGGAGTTGACCCTGCGCACTCCCGTAGCGCTTGAGGCAGCACGGGTCATCCGTGAAGCCTGTCCGGAGATGATGGTCGGCCTCGGCACGATCCTTTTCCCCGATCAGGTTGAGGCCGCCGTCGCCTCGGGTGCCTCCTTCGGTGTCTCGCCCGGAGTGAATCCCGCCATCATCCGCCAGGCAATCGCTGCGGGGCTGCCCTTCGGTCCGGGGATCATGACCCCGACCGACATCGACATGGCCATCCAGGAAGGCTGCCGACTCCTGAAATTTTTCCCCGCCGAATCCTCGGGTGGTCTCGCTCATCTCAAAAACATCGCCGCGCCCTACGCCCATCTCGGGCCGAAGTTCATCCCCCTCGGCGGAGTCAGTCTCGCCAACATGATGACCTACCTCGCCAGCGATCTCATCGCCGCCGTCGGAGGCAGCTGGCTCGCCCCCCGCGAAGTGATCCGGGATCAAGATTGGAAAAAGATCGAGCATAACGCCCGCGAGGCAGTGGTGGCGGTGCGGGGGTGAGGTGGAGTGGGGAAAGTAGGGGCTCCTATTGAATAGTAAACTAAGTTGACTAATCATTCCGACAGTCTTAGCCTTCCTCATGGAAACCATCACCACGCACGAGGCGAAGACCCATCTTTCGCGCTATTTGGCCGAGGTTGAGGGGGGAAAGGAATTCATCATCGCTCGCGGAAAGAACCCGGTGGCCAAACTCGTGCCGCTGTCTCCCGCCGAGCAGCGCCCACGTCCGAAGGTGGGGGAGCATCTGGGGCCGGTCATTGAAATACCAGATTCAGCGTTCGCGCCTCTCACCGAAGAGGAACTCAAAGAGTGGGGATTATGAGGTTTCTGCTGGACACTTGCACGTTCCTCTGGCTGGCGATGCCTCAGAACAAACTCTCGCCGCTGGCCTGCGAGTTGCTGGATGAAGCCGACCATGAATGGTTTCTCAGTGACGTGAGCCAGTGGGAGGTGGTGATGAAGTATTCCTCGGGAAAACTTCCGCTTCCCGGAGAAGCCCGAGAGTGGCTGCCGTCTCAGTTGGAGTTCCACCGCCTCGAACGGTTGAGATTAGAGCCTGAGGCAATCTACCGCAGCGGCGAGTTGCCGCGGGTTCATCCGGACCCCTTCGACCGCCTTCTCGCCGCGCAGGCGATCACGCAAGGAATGACCATTCTGTCACCGGACACGCCGCTTTCTCTCCTCGGAGCGTCACGGATGTGGTGAAAGAAGGTTTACTTCTTCACCTTCAACAGTTCCGCCCGCCGCTTCTCCTCTGACTTAGCTGCGCTCCGATTCTCCATCTTTGCTTTCACTTCACTCCAGCTACCCGCTTCGCGTGTTCCCTCTCCCCCTCACCTCCCCCGCGCCGCATGATCGAGCAGATACGCCGCGATCGGCTTCACGACTTCGCGGAACTTCGCGGCGCGTTCTCCGCTGAGGAGCGCTTTCTCGACGGCCGGATTGTCGATAAATTCGACTTCGAGGAAACACTTCGGCACTTCCTTGAGATGCGGTTGACGCAGCAACTGGAAAAAGAAATTCGACCCCACTCCGCCGTGGAGATGGCCGTCGGTGATGACGCCGCGATTTTTTGAACCGGGGAGAACCGTCTTCACCCCCTCGGCGCAGGCGGCGGCGAGTCCTTCGGCAAAGGCGCGGTCGAGCTGGTAGGTGGGGTTGCGATTCTCCGCCGCGATGAGCGCG
>JANQVJ010000047.1 GCA_030730365.1 Verrucomicrobiales bacterium | reverse complement strand
CGGGTGCGGGTGCGGGTGCGGGTGCGGGTGCGGGTGCGGGTGCGGGTGCGGGTGTCACGGACTTAGTTGCCTCGGGAGCCGGTCCTGGAGTTGCTGGCGCTGCCGCGGCTTCGGGAGCGGGCTCGGGTTTGGGAGCGGGACGATCAACCTGGGGAGGATTGCCGACTTTGAGGAGGGCAATTTTCTCCTGGGCGAATTCGAAGAAGGGGTTACCGGGGTGGAGGGTGAAAGACTCCTGATAAAGCTGATCGGCGAGCTTGCTGTCTCCGCTCTCGAGGGCGAGGTCACCGAGGCGAATGCGGGCGAGGGGGGTGAGTTCGCCATCGGGCTGGGCGGCGATGGTCTTCTCGTAGAAGGTCTTCGCGGTTGCGGCGTCTCCGGCGACGTGGGAGAGGTTAGCGAGGGCGAAGAGGCCCTGGGCATAGCGGGGATGGGATCCGAACTCGGCGATAAAGCGCTCGAGAGTCGCTTTGGCATCCTGCGATTTGCCCTGATCGACCTGGAGCTCGGCCTTGCTGAGGAGGGCGTTGCCGGCGGGGATGGAACCGGGATACTCGATGAGGATGGCGTCGAGCGCGGCAAGATCACCCTTCGTCGCGGCGCTGGTGAAGGCCTCGGAGGCGTCGAGGTGCTTCTGCTTTTTCAGCTGACCGGCTACGAGGATAACGCAAAGAGCAACGGCGGAGAGGGCAATGGCGGCGAGAATCTTGGTGCGGTGACGGTCGATCGCGTCGACGACGCCGCCGGCCTCGCTAACGGCGACGGCACCGAGGGCGTCGAGGTTCCTGGGTTCCTGATCTTCGGTGGGCTTCTGAGGGGATTCTGCCATGGTCTTGAATAGGTGGAAAAAAGGGGCCGCCTTCACTCAGGCAACGGCGGCCCGAAGCGTAAACGATTATTGCGTTTTGTCAGCCTCCAACTGCGGCGCGCGCTTCATCGGCGAGAGGGGTGGAGAGGTAACGTTCGCCGGTGGAGCAGCCGATCGTGACGATGAGCTTGCCTTTGTTCTCGGGACGCTTTGCGATCTCGATAGCGGCGCAGACATTCGCCCCGGTGCTGATGCCGCCGAGGATGCCCTCCTCTTTGGCAAGGCGCCGGGCCATCGCGAAGGCGGCTTCGTTGCTGACTTTGACGCACTCGACGATCTGATTTTCGCCGCTCTCGCTCTTGAGACGGAGGTTTTTCGGGACGAACCCAGCACCGGTGCCCTGGATTTTGTGGGGGCCGGGGGTGGGGGCCTCACCGGCGAGGGTCTGGGTGATGACAGGTGAATCTTCGGGCTCGGCGACGATGACCTCGATAGCGGGATTTTTCTTTTTCAGGCCTTCGACACATCCGGTCGCGGTGCCGCCCGTGCCGACGGCGGAGACGACGATGTCGACTTTGCCGCCGGTGTCTTCCCAGATCTCTTCGGCGGTGGTCCTGACGTGGATCGCGGGGTTCGCCGGATTGTTGAACTGCTGGGGGATAAAGGAACGCGGGGTCGCGGCAGCGATCTCTTCGGCCTTGGCGATAGCGCCTTTCATTCCCTTGGGGCCTTCGGTGAGGACGACTTCGGCACCGAGCAGGGCGAGGAGAGTGCGGCGCTCGACGCTCATGGTCTCGGGCATGGTGAGGATGAGTTTGTAGCCCTTGGCGGCGCAGACAAAAGCGAGGGCGATTCCGGTATTCCCGCTCGTCGGCTCGACGATGACGGTGTCGGCGGTGATATCGCCCGAGGCTTCACCGGCCTCGATCATGGCCATGCCGATGCGGTCTTTGACAGAACCGAGGGGGTTAAAAAATTCGCATTTCAGCGCGATGGTTGCCTCGAGGCCCTCGGTGACCCGGTTCAGTTTCACGAGCGGGGTATTCCCGACCGTTTCGACGATGTTGTTGTAGATTTTTCCGTGAGCCATGGCGTTTTTTGTGGGGAAGTCGTGATTCCAGGCCGCATTCGTAGTCGCGGGCAATGGTGCTATACCAAAATACGGGGGACCTGCAATGCGATTTTCGGCCCCTCATCAGGACCGGGCGATCCGGCGCGCCGGGAATTGCGATCGGGGCCAGGCGGAACTGGCCTAAAAAAGTGAGATTGGGACTTGCGCAATTTGTTTTGTCCTCTAGCGATTATCGGATACGTCAAAGACGTATTTTTGCAGCAATTCCTACCCCTCGCAGACATGTCCGATCTTATCGATGAAGACGAGCTCGAAGCTCTCCTGAAAAAACTCCCCGAGTGGGATCTCGAAGGCACCGAGATCGTGCGCGTGATGGAGTTCGATGAATACATGGAGGGAATCGATTTTGTGAACGCCGTTGCCGAGATTGCCGAGGAAGCGGGTCACCACCCCGATGTCGACATTCGCTGGTGCACGATCACGCTCCGTCTCACCACGCACGACGTGGGCGGTCTCACCGAACTCGACATCGAGGTCGCGAAGAAGATCGACACGCTCGTGGACTGATCCGGCTTGGTGACGGGCATGTCGAGGCGCCTCCCGTCGGGGCCTCTCTCCGTAATAAAGTGCCGCAGGGCCCTTGAAAAATGCTTTTCATGGGTCGGGGGATTCGTTAGCTTTCTCCGCATGAAGCCCTCCCTTGCCCGAATTTTTTGCTCTCTGTTAGTTATTACCGGTCTCAGCGCCTGCCGCGACGGAGCTGAAAGTGTTCCCCGTTACGCCTTCGTCACGAACGGGGTGGCCGAGTTCTGGACCATCGCCGAGGCGGGCGCCAAGCAGGCCGGCGGTGATCTCGGGGTCGATGTCACGGTACTGATGCCGGGCTCACTCTCGGATCAGAAACAGATGATGGAGGATGCCGTGACGCGCGGCTATAAAGGGGTCGCGGTCAGCCCGATCGATTCCTCCAACCAGACCGACATGCTCAACCAGGTCGCGGCGGCGACGAAGCTAGTCACGCACGACTCGGATGCGCCCGAATCGGACCGCCTCGCTTATATCGGGATGGACAACTACAAGGCGGGTCGCCTCTGCGGCCAGCTACTGAAAGAGGCCCTGCCGCAGGGCGGGGAAATCATGATCCTGATCGGCCGCATGGAGCAGGACAACTCGCGCAAGCGTCGTCAGGGGGTCATCGATGAGTTGCTCAACCGGCCGGAAGATCGGGAGCGCTTCGATCCTCCGGCTGAAATCGTCGAGGGTAATGGCTTCAAAGTGCTCGGCACGCTGACGGACGGATTTGATCTCTCGAAGGCAAAAGCCAACGCCGAGGACGCCCTCTCTCGCTATCCGGAGATCGATGCGATGGTCGGCCTCTTTGCCTACAATCCTCCCGCGATCCTTCAGGCGCTGGAGCAGGCGGGCAAACTGAATACAGTCAAGGTGGTCGGCTTCGATGAAGACTCGCAGACTCTCGCGGGGATCGCAGCGGGCACGGTCCACGGCACCGTCGTGCAGAACCCTTACGAGTATGGCTATCAGTCGGTCAAGGTGCTCCAGGCGCTCGCCGCAGGCGACATGTCGGTCATTCCCGATGGGGCTTTCATCCACATCCCCGGACGCCAGATCAGGAAGGACAATGTCGAGGCTTTCACGAAAGATCTGAACGCGAAGCTCGGGAAGGAGTAGGGGGCCTTAACGAAGAAGGAAGAACTTCTTCATCCCCAATACTCCGCGATCTTCCGCTGGAGAAAGTGGACGCTGCGGGCGAGCTGATCCATCCCGTCGACGCCGTCTTCGATGCTGATCCAGCCGTCGAAGCCTTTGCTTTTCAGCTCGGTGAAAATGGCATCGTAGTCGTTGAGCCCCTTTCCGATCTCGCCGTGGCGGAGGCGCTTAGCGTAGCCGGTCGCGCCGCCTTCTTCGCGGCGAAGGTCCTCGATCGTGCCCTCGGCGAGGTAGCGGTCGCTCGCATGCATCGTGACGACGCGGTGTGAGACGCGCTTGAGCAATTCGACGGGGTCTTCGCCGGCGAGGTAGGTGTTGCTGGGGTCGTAGTTGACCCCGAAATTCGGATGCTCGATGGCCTCGACGAGCTGGCAGAAGACGTCCATCTTCTGGGCGAATTCGGGATACTCCCAAAAGTCGTCTTTGTAGTGATTTTCGATGATGAGGGTGACGCCGCGCTCGGCCGCGTAGGGAAGGCAGACGTGGATGGACTCGGCCGCGAGTTTGACGCCTTCGGCTATGCTCAGTTCGGGACGGCGTTGCCCGCTGAGGACGCGGCAGTAGGCGCCGCCGAGGGCGTGGGTCATGTCTATCCAGCGTTTCTGTTTCGCAATTTCCCTTGCACGGAAGGCGGCGTCGGGATGGGTGAAATCGGGCGAGCAACACATCATCGGTATGACGCGTCCGGTGTCCTCAACCTCTTTGCGAAAGCGCGACCAGTTCGCTTCGTCGGCCATCTCAAGGAAGCCGGCATACCATTCGAGCCCCTCGACCTCGAGGGTGGAGGCGAGTCGGATCCATTCGGAGACAGTCATGGTACCGTCTTTGCAGAGGGCCTGCATGAAGGCTTTGGGGAAGGCGGCGAGGCGTGGCATGGGGGAAGGCTTACGATTTAAAGTTCCAAGTTCCAAGTTCC
>JANQVJ010000046.1 GCA_030730365.1 Verrucomicrobiales bacterium | reverse complement strand
AGCTAGTTATGTGGGTTCGATTCCCACTACCCGCTCCACTTCAGTCTTTTTGATGGAGTTCGCAATCCCTCTTTTCATCGCCCCTTCGCTCACGAGTCGGGCGAGGACCTGCCCCCCCCCGCTCGCGATTCGGCCAATTCAAACTTCGCCGAGACACCCGCGCTGAGTTGACCGAGCCTTTACCATTTCGAGTAGGGACGCTCGATGAGCATCGAGTTATAGTAGGCCGCTTCGCCGGTGACCTCACGACCCAGCCAGGTCGGTTTTTCAAAAGACTCCGCTCCGTCGCCAAGCTCGATCTCGGCGACAACAAGACCGGCATTTTTCCCGTGGAACTCATCCACTTCGTAAACGTGTTCGCCGACAGGAACAAGATGACGGGTTTTTTCAATTATCCCCGGCTCACAGAGCGCGAGCAATTCCTCAGCCTCCTTAACGGGAATTTCGTTTTCCCACTCGTAGCGTGTCAGGCCCGAGGCATCACCGGCCCCTTTGATCGTGAGATACCCTCTTTCACCTCGAATCCGAACCCGCACGGTCCGCTCCGCCACGGACGAAAGATAGCCCTGCACGATGCGCGACGATTCCATGACCGAGGCCTTGTAGTTGCCCTCGACGAGAAATTTCCGTTCGGTTTCAGTCGCCATAATTGTAATCGATAAACGCTAGAGTCTTGCCGGATTCACTGGCGACGTCGGAACCTTGCCGCTCGCCTTCGCTCTCAGCAGCGGACGCAGCCGCTCGATCACGGCGCGCTCCTGAGGCGTGGGAGCGATGGCTCGGTTCGTAAACTCGTTCGGGTCGGACTCGTGATCGTAGAGTTCCACGCCCGCCTCGCCCTCAGCCCACTCCGTGTAGCGCCAGCGCTCCGTACGGATGCTGCACCCCATCACCGGAGTCGCGAGTCGGTCGTCGGCGGGACGCAGGATCTGGGTGATCGCATGACTGTCGCGCGGCATCGACGGATTGCCTAACAAGTCCACCAGGCTTACTCCCGCCAGTCCGTCAGCAACACCGAGCCCGGCCGCATCGGTGAGCGTGGGATAAAGATCGACGAGCTCAACGACACGCGGACAAGGCAGGCCGTTCCCCACTGCCCCGGGCAGACGGACGATGAGGGGATTGCCGGCCGATTCTTCAAAGAGGGTCCGCTTTTGCCAGATCCCGCCGTGCTCGCCGAGATGAAAACCGTGATCACTCCAGAAAACCACGATCGTCTTTTCCGCGAGGCCGAGTTCGTCAAGCGAATCGAGGAGCCGCCCGACCTGGGCATCGACGAAGGAGACGCACGCATAATAGGCCTGCATCGCCCCGAGGAGAACGGGCCCGGAGAGGCCGTAGTGGGGCACCGGATTGTTGTGGGCGAAGGCGGCCACGGGGATATCCTCGCGGTCGTCGGCGGGCGCCGGGGGCAGGCGCAAGGAATCGAGCGGATAGAGATCGAAGTATTTTTTGGGAGCAACAAAGGGCGTGTGCGGCCTGAAGAACCCCACGCCGAGAAAGAAAGGCTCGTCCTTTTTCTCCCGCATCAGGCGAATCGCCTCGGTCGTGATGAGACCGTCGGTCTGCTCTTCGTCGGTCCCGTCGGCGGCGAGCCAGCTCAGCGCGGCGCTGATCTTGCGATGCGGTTCGGCGTTGAAAATGAGCGCTTCCTCGTCCTTGTCGCGCCCTATCGGATTGACCGTGAGCTGCCACGAGGGCGGGTCGTCGTGCCCGTCGGTCCCGATGGCGGCGGGCACGTCGTAGTGGTAGATCTTGCCGACCCGCGCCGTGAAGTAACCCGCCTCGCGGAAGCGCTGCGGCAGGGTGACGACGTCGGGGATCTCGTCGCGGAAATGCCGGTCGAGATCGTAGACTTTTAACCGGTCGGGACGCAGGCCCGTCATGAGGCTGGCGCGGGCCGGATTACAGAGCGGGATCTGATTGTAGGCACGATCAAAACGCACCCCGCTCGCGGCGAGCCGGTCGAGATGGGGCGTCTTCGCGATCGGATCACCATAGCAGGCGAGGGCATTCGCGAGATCGTCAACCGAGATAAAGAGGACGTTGGGTTTTTCCAGCGCCTCCGCCGCGAGAGGCGCGACGAGAGAGACGGTGAGGATAGCGGCGATGAATTTCATGGAAAACATTTTTACCGACGCGCCACCCCGGCCCGGTCAAAGGCGGCGACCATGTTGTCGAAACAGATTTTGGCGGCTTTGACAGGATCGTATCCGGGGGCGTTTCGCCAGATCTGGCTGCTCACTTCGCAGCAGAAATCGCCACGGTAGCCGCGGTCGTGAAGCGCGCTGATGATGTCGGCATGATCCCATTCGTCCCCTTCCCCGGCGAGGGCGAAGCGAACTGCTCCGTCGGTCATCACGGCGTCCTTTACCGCGACATAGTTAGTATGGGGCAGCGACGCGGCGACGGTCTCCTCGATCGAGAGCTCCGGCTCGCGGAAGGCGTAATGACTGTAGTCGTAGGTCATCCCGAGCCGGGCCGGAGAGCCGAGCTGCCCGATGAGCCAGTTCGCCTCGGAGGGGACGGACATCGCATGACTGCGGTGGGGCTTGATCGAGATCTGACCGCGTTGATCGGCCGCGACCTGGACCCAGTTCGCGATGCGGTCCCGGAAAAAATCGCGCGACTCGTCCCAGTTTTTTCCTCCGAGCACGGTCTGGACCACCGGCGCTTTCTCTGGGGAAAGATCGTGACCGAGCTGGATCAGGTAATAAAGTTCGGCGAGTTGCTGCTGGTGTTTCGCCTCATCGCGCTGCGGTTCGATCCCGGCCATGATGCCCGAGAGCCGCAGCCCGCTCTCGCCAATGAGATCGCGGATCCTGGCTCTCTCGTCGGGACTTTTCAAAACGGCGGGATCGCCGGATGTGCCGGGCAACGCAGTGATCTCGAGGGCATTGTAGCCGGTCGAGGCAATCAGACGAATCGCCTCGTCCAGCGGCATGGACGGCATCCCGTAGGTGCCGATGGCGAGACCGCAGCCTCCCCGCTCCACCGCCGTCGCGACCACGGGGGCAGCGGCGGCCAGCAGGCTCGTTTTTAAAAAGTGTCGTCGTTCCATCGTGGGTCAGTTCAGGGGTTTTCCGGCGGCGGTTCGGGCCAGGCGGCCACAGGCCTCGGCATCCCCCAGTCAGGATCATCGAGTCGTCCGCGAAAGACTTCGCCGCCACTGGCGAGGGCGAGCCGGGTGAGGGCCGTCGGCGCGGGCCCGAACTCGAAGGGAACCCGCACGTAGAGACGCACCCCCGCCTCACGAATGGCGAGAGTGAGCAGGTCCAGGTCGAGCGCGAAAGTGCCGTAGTCGCCCTCGCCGAGGTAGCCGTTGGTGAAGAGATAGACGGCATCGACATTTTTTTCGCGGACGAGTTTGGCGATGTGACGCGCATAAGGATCGGGTCCCTCAGGAGCTTTGCGATTGTTCTCGAGCGTGATCCTGTCACTCACATAAAACCGCTCGTGCGAAGTCTCCTTCACTGCTTTTTTGGATTCGAGATGTTCGAGCGTCTCCCCGGCGATGCGGGCGAGATCGGCCATATAAAACTGGCGGGCCGAACGGGGCGGCTTGTCCTTTGTCGAGAGATGATGGCGCAGGTCGCTCTCGAGGTAGCCGAAGGCAAAGATCACCCCGAGCCGCGCCGCCTCGATGCGATCAAGGTCTTCCTCTATCGTCTCACGGGCGGTCAGCGAGGCCAGCACCGCCGTCGCTCTGGCTTCGCGCGAAGGCTCGTCGAGGAAGGGCAGCAGAGTCGATTCGTTCACCCAGCGGCGACCGGTGAGACGGGACGGCCATTGCTCCCGCTCCCGCATGATCATCAGTCCATGTCGCTCCGTGAAATCGCGCGCCAGCCGCTGATCGAAGTTTGCCTCGCGATCCGGGATGTCCATTTTTTTCAAGAGCGGCAATCCCGCGATACGGTAGGGAAAAAGGAATGCCGTGCGAAAATCGGGCGGCGGCACCTGCCACGAGCGCACGATCAGTCCCCTGCCCTCATTCACGATTCGATACCAGCCTTCGGGGCGATTGCGCAGATCGAGCGGGTCTTCCTCAAGCGGTGGGGGACGCAGCGCCCAGGTATCTCCAGCCTGCAACTGGTCCTGCCAGACATTGCGAATGATGAGCTGCCGCGCCGGGCGTCCCTCGACTTCCTCCCCCAGCATCTCCTCGATCGCAAACATCCCGTTCGGGCTCTGTTCGCCGCGCAGCGCAGTGATCCAGTAGACCGTGTCGGCCTCGGCAAAAAGCTCCTTGAGCGGGTAAATCAGATTTTTCCGCGCCCCCACCGAAGTCGATCCCTCGCGGTCGATCGAGGCACCCTCCATCTCACGCAACAGCACGGGAGGGCGACCCGCCGCGACGAGTTGCTCGTTGAGAAAACGCGCCTCCTTTCGCACCTGCGGGACAAGAAAGCCCATCTCCACCGAAGTGTCGAGCAGGATCGCGAGGCGTGCGGGAACGGGGGCACCGGCGACAAGCGCAGGCTCCGCCCCCTGCGGACGCGCCGTGGTGGAGAAAAGCGAAAGAGATCCAACGAGGGCGGCTGCCCCGATAAGGCCGCGTGAAAATGGCATCGGTGCAGAGTGAACCACGCCCGCTCCCCCGAAGCAAGCCCCGTGAACCGGACTCCGGATCGACTCGCTTGCGCCAGTTGACCGTGAGGCACTTAAGCGGGCATATTTCCCCATGTCACTCACCCGCCCCGTTCTCCTCGCGATCTTTGCGGTTGCCCCAGCGTCGGTCGCATCCGT
>JANQVJ010000045.1 GCA_030730365.1 Verrucomicrobiales bacterium | reverse complement strand
CCGGCAACGGGACTCGAACCCGTACGGTTGCAATAACCAGCGGATTTTAAGTCCGCAGCGTCTACCATTCCGCCACACCGGCTCAACTTTCTTTTCTTACGCGAGGATGGCGGGAGAATCAAGCGCTCCGGACAATGTTGGGAAAGGGTGACGAGAGGACGGCCGGAGCTTGCTGCAAATTCAGATCAATTGCCGCCTCTTCACCCGCAAATATTGCGAGACGGTCTCAGCGCAGAGTTCTTCGTGCTGGGGGATGCCGAGTTCGACGCCGAGATGACGCAGGCGATTGGCGGTCTCGCGGAGTTCCTGCCACTGAAAGTGACCGCCGAGCTGATCGTAGATCTGCGAGACGGTGGCAGGCCCTTCTCCAGGAGAAAAGAGTGGCCGGGCCTTTTCGGGACGGACCATGTTGACGAGGACGAGGTGCTGGCGGCTGATGAGAGGGAGGGCCTGATAAAAATGCTCGGCGGTGAGGGGGTCGCTGAGATCGATAAGCATGACGAGGAGCGCCCGCCGCGTGAGACGCTGGCGCAGGGTGATCATGAGCTGCTCGAAGTCGGGCGCGACAGGCTTGGGCTCGAGGGTGTAGAGGGCGTCGCGGACGAGGTTGTAGTGGTCTTTCCCGTTCCGGGCGCGGATGAAGCGATCCCCTTTGTCGGCGAAGCTGATGAATCCGAAGAGGTCGCCCTGCCGCTCAGCAACGGAGGCGAGGATGAGGGAGCAGTGAAGAAATTTCTCAAGCTGGGTCGTGACGAGGTGTTCGCCCCCGGCGGAATCTTCGCGGTAGAGCCAGTCGTCTTCGGCGGCCTTCGCGACACCGACACGAATCTCACGCGCGCTCAGACGCGAGTGATCGACGATGACGTATATCTCCTGGGTGCGCTCGATCTGAAAGGTGCGGGTGGCGGGACGCTGGCGGCGGGCGGTCGCTTTCCAGTCGATGTCAATGTAGTCATCGCCGGGCTGGTAGTCGCGCAACTGCTCGAAGTCGCGGCCTTTCCCGACCTGGCGGACGGCGCGGTTGCCGTCATTTCCCCGCATCAGGAAGAGGCTCGCGAGTCGCTTGCGCTCGGCGCGCAGGTCGGGGTAAACGCGCACTTCGGTGGCGAGATCGAAGCGTCTCCGCAGCAGCCACAGGCCCCATCGCGAGGGCGTCTCGACGTGGAGGGACTCGAGAAAAAAACGTCCCCGCCGCAGCGGGATGAAGGGATACTCGACGGAGCGCCTTTTTCCCTCTTCGAGGTCGGTGAGGCGTCCGATGAGTTCTCCGGCAACGCGGAAGTCGACAGGGGTGGCGATGCCGTATCGGAGCGTGGCGATCGTGGCGCCGCGATTGGCGAAGGTCACCGGCACGGGCAGTTCGCGGCCCTTGGTGCAGCGGAGGAGATCAGGCACGGTCACGGAGAGCCCCGCGAGCCGTGAGGTCGAGCGCACGATGTCAAGGACGGCGGAGAGGACAAAGGCAAGGATCGCGGCGACGCCAGGGAGGACGCCGAGCTGGGGATCTCCGGCCGCATAGACAACCCAGCTCGAGGCGGGCACGACGACGACGAGGGCGATCCAGAGCAGGGGGATGTTTGGCACCGGTCGCATCGCGGCAGGAAAGCATGAGCAAAAGTCAGCGCGGCACCGCGACAGACTCGAGGAGTTTGCTGACCGCCTCGGCGACGGTGACGCCCTCGATCTCATACTCGGGCCGCAGGACGATGCGGTGTGAGAGAACGGGGTAGGCCATTGCACGAATGTCGTCGGGGGTGACGTAGTCGCGCCCCTCGATCGCGGCAAGGGCGCGGCTCGAGAGGAGGAGCGCCTGCGTCGCCCGAGGTCCCGCCCCGACCTGAATGCTGTCGAGGTCGCGCGAGCGCCGCACGATCTCAACGACATAGGAGACGAGTTCGTCCTTCATCGTGATGCTACGCAGGGCGGCCTGCATCTGGTGGATCTGCGCATCAGTGAGGACGCTCTCGACGGTGCCTCCATTGAGAATGTGCTCGGGGGTCTCTGTCCCGAGCGACTGCATCGCGAGCTGCAACTCGGACGCAGCATCGGGATAGCCCATCTCGACACGGAGAAGGAAGCGGTCTTTTTGCGCCTCGGGGAGCGGGTAAGTGCCTTCGTACTCGATCGGATTCTGCGTCGCGAAAACGGTGAAGCTGTCAGGGAGCCGGTGGGTCACGCCGTCAATCGTGACGAGGCGCTCCTGCATGGCCTGGAGCAGGGCCGACTGCGTCTTCGCGGGGGCGCGGTTGATCTCGTCGGCGAGGAGGAACGAGGTGAAGACGGGGCCTTTGACGAGGTGGAAAGAGCCCTCCTGCAAATTAAAGACGTTTGTCCCGGTGATGTCCGAGGGCATCAGATCGGGGGTGAACTGGATACGGGAAAAATCGGTCCCGAGGACTTTTGCGAGGGTGCGCACGAGGAGCGTTTTCGCGACGCCGGGGACACCCTCGATGAGGATGTGGCTGCCGGTGAAGATGGCGATGAGGCAGAAGTCCACGACCCTGTCCTGTCCGATGATGACCTTCGCTACCTCGCTACGGGCCCGGACCATGATTTCGTTTACAGACTGCCCCTGTTCACCCGGTAAGACTTCATCCATGATACGAGGTTCATCGCATAGAATAGGCGGGAAGGGCAAGCGGATTGTTCGCTCCCGCCTCCACTCAACCCTCTTTGCTCTACCACCAGCCCCTCTTTAGTTGTATCGTGGCGGATGCAGGTATCACTGATCGCAGCGATGGACAGGGACAGATTGATGGGGTCGCAGTCCGGACACCTTCCCTGGCGGCTACCCCGGGACGCGGCCCATTTCCGCGCATCCACGGCCGGAAAATGGCTGCTCCTGGGACGTCGCACCTACGAGGAGATGGACGGGTGGTTCACAGATCAGACACCGCTGGTCCTCTCGCATGACGCGGACTACCTACCGCAGCATCCGTTTCACCGGGTGTTTACACGGGTGACGGCGGCTCTCGATTTCGCGAGGGCGAGCCATGCAGGCGAGGTCATCGTGGCAGGCGGAGCGCAGATCTTCGCCGCGACGATAGGAATGGCGACGCGGCTTATACTCACGCGTATCGAGTCCCGCTACGAGGTCGCTGACGGGGTCTATTTCCCGAATTTCAAAGGATCGGCCGAGTGGCGCCTTGTCCACGCGGAGAACTGGCCCGCCGACGAGGAAAACGCTGTTGCGATGCGGTTGGAGCTCTACGAAAAGAAAACGATCAGTCCCTGACAGAAAACAATCGCTCGCCGGAACTGCGCTTGCCGCTTATCCTGTAGGGCTCCTTTCCCCGCCGTGTCGGCACCCAAAATCCGAGTAATGACCCGACTTTTCCGATCGACCCTAATTTGTTTTACCGCGTTCTGCGCTGTCGTCCTCCTGAGCTCTTGCCGGGATAATCTCGACCCATCATCGCATCTTGCGAATATGTCGGAACTCTCTCTCTGGCAAATTCTTGTGGCGATTTTTCTCTTCAGCCTCCTCAGCGAAGACCTCGCTTGCATCGGCGCGGGCATCCTCGCGAGCGAGGGGATCCTCACACTCGAATGGGCGATCACAGGCTCGTTTCTTGCGATTTATCTCGGCGACATTCCCCTCTACCTGATAGGTCGGCTCGGTGGAATGACATTGCTGCGGCGAAAGCCTTTCCGCTGGTTTATCCGCGAGGATCAGATCATCCAGGCGGAGACGCTCTTTGAGCAGCACGGGGGTAAACTGATTTTTTCTTCACGCCTGCTTCCGGGCTCGCGACTGCCGATCTACGCGGCGGCGGGAGTGCTCCGCTATCCATTCTGGCGCTTCGCGATCTACATGGCCCTCGCGGGAGGTCTCTCGGCAGTGATCCTGACCTGGGGCTCGATGCGACTCGGCGAGGTCGTTCTGAAATGGCTGAAAGTCTACGAGACCTACGTTTTCCCTGCATTTGTTACCGGAGCAATTCTGATCTGGGTGACGGTGAAGCTGCTCGAGATCCTCGCGACACGCCGCAGTCGACTGACTTTTCTCGCGCGCTGCCGCAAGCTCTACTACCGGGTGCGACCGAGAGTGCGTCCACAGGCCGGCGGCCGCGGGCCTGATTTGTGAATTGGCCCTTGAGGCCTGCGGCTTTTCCGTTAAGGATAAGTGCTCAACGCCCCTACCCTGCCGTGACCTGGTTTTCCCTAGCGCTTCGCAATCTCCTCCGCAACGCCCGTCGCTCGATCACGACGGTCGCGGCTGTGGCACTCGGTTACGCGGCGATCAATATCCTCGCGGGATTTACGGCGTATATGTTCGCCAGTATCGAGGATGCCCACATCTACGAGCAGATCAACGGCCACGTCCAGATCTGGAAGGAGGATGCGCGGGGCTACGGTGGGTCCGAGCCCGGCGAGTATCTTATATCGTCCGACGAATTTACGGCGATCAAGGCCTTCGCGGCGGAAGATCCCCGCATCATCCTGAGCGCGGGACTACTTGAGGTGAAGGGAAATGTCGACTACGAGGGAAAGCCGGGATTTTTCATCGGTCAGGCCATGGTGCCCGAGGAACGGGACGCCATCCACGAGCGCTCCACCGCCCTCCGCAGTGCCGACGGCAGCACCTACGAGGGTCGCCCCCTCACGAAGGAGACGCCTTTTGGCATCGCCATCACGACCGGCATGGCGGAAAACATGGGCCTCGAGATCGATTCGGATGTGATCCTGATGGCGCCCTCGATCAGCGGACAGATGAATGCGATCGACGCGCAGATCCTGCAGATCGCGGATGTCGCGTCCGAGGCGCTCGACAATCGCTACATCTTTATGCCGCTCTCGCTCGGCCAAAGTCTCTACGACACGCAGGCGGTGAGCTGTGTGCGCTTTCTCCTCGCCAACGGTGAGACGACCGACTCGGTCGTGACCTCGCTGCGCGAGCGTTTCCCCGAGTCGGAGTGGGACGTGATCCCCTGGTATGATGTCTCAAAACTTTACCTGCGAACGAAGCGCATGTTCGACATTATCTTCGGCCTCGTTTTTGCGATCATCGCCACGATCGTGACGATGTCGGTGCTGAACACGATCGGCATGGCCGTGGTCGAGCGGACAAAAGAGATCGGGACGCTGCGCGCCCTCGGGCTGAAGCAGCCGGGCGTAATCCGTCTCTTCGGCATCGAGAGCGCCCTCCTCGGCATCATCGGCGCGATCACCGGACTGATCATTACGGTGACCCTCGCGCTCACTGTCGCGGCGGTGAAACCCACCTGGGAACCGCCGGTCACGGCGCGCGAGATCGTGTGGGAAATCCGCATCCTCCCGGACTATTTGCTCGTGACTTTTCTCCTCCTCGTGCTCTTCACCTCTCTCGCCGCGATTGCCCCGGCGCGGCGCGCGGCGAAACAGAGCATTGTCGATTCTCTGGGACACGTGTAACTTTCGCCGGTCATGAAAAACGCCCTCTTTCCCCTCCTTTTTCTCATCGGCTCTCTCACTTCCGCTACCGGAGAGGATGCCGCGCTCCTCGAAGCCGAAAGGGCCCGCGGCATTCTCACGGGGAATCAGGGAGTGCAGTGGACCGTGAATGTCTCGGGAACAAAAAACGCGAAGTTCGTCGCGACCTCGCAGGGAAATAAGATTTTCGCCGAAGTGATCGAGCCGGCCGATGCGACAGGACGCCGCTACCTCGCGGAATCCGACGGCAACATGTGGTTCTGGAAACCCGGCCTGAGCCGACCCGTCTCGGTCTCGAAGCGCCAGCGACTCTCGGGCGACGCGGCCATCGGTGACATCGCCTCGACGAGCTTTGTCGATGGATACAAGGTCGAAGGCAGCGAGGCCGGCGAAGTGAACGGCGAAGCCGCGACCGTCTACACGATGAAGTCGAACTCGCCAAGCGACACCTACGCGATGATCAAATACTGGGTCACAGGCAAAGAAAACCTCGGTAAAAAAGCGGAGTTCTACGCCAAGTCGGGCACCCTCATCCGCAGCTCGACGATGGATTACAAGAACATCGCCGACGGCCGACCGTTTCTCTCGGAAATGGTCATCGTTGATGGCGGCACGACGATCACGCTCAAGTTCAGTGATGTGCAGATCGGCTCTTTTCCCGCGAATCTCTTCACTCGCGAAAACCTCGGAGGCCCCAAATCGACCGGACCGAAAAGATGACGTCCCCCGCCCGCTTCACCGCGGCGGAATTGCAGGGAGCTTCAACGCTTCTGCAGGAGCTCATCCGCTTTGACACGAGCAATCCGCCCGGTGACGAGGCCGGTGCGATCGCCCATCTCGCCGAATACTGCCGCGCCCTCGGCCTCAAGCCCGAAATTGTTGGTGCCTATGAAGAGCGGCCCAATCTCGTCGCTAAATTCGCCGCCGATCCCGCTCATCGCACGGGGCGCCCCCTCATCCTGAGCTGTCACGTCGATGTCGTCCCGGCCGACGCGGCCCGCTGGACGCACCCGCCTTTCTCCGGACACGACGACGGCTTCTGCATCTGGGGACGCGGGGCGATCGACATGAAGGGCTTTGCGACGATGGCGCTCACCGCGCTGGGCAAACTGATCAGTGAAAAGGTCCCGATCAATCGCGACGTCATCTTTGTCGCGGTCTCGGATGAAGAGGCAGGCACGCGCCTGGGATCAAAATGGCTCGTCGAAGAGCGCCCCGATCTCCTCGGGGGCGATCCCGAGTATGTCATCAACGAAGTCGGCGGCTTCACCGTGCATCAGAAGGGGCATCGATTTTACCCCGTCCAGGTGGCGGAAAAGGGCGTCGCCTGGCTCACCCTCTCGATCGAGGGAAAGCCGGGGCACAGCTCCCTGCCCTCGACTGACAATGTTGTCTCAAGGCTGGCCCGGGCCATCGAGGCGATCTCCGTCGCGAAGCTACCCTGGCATGCAGGACCCGAGGCGATGAACTTCCTAAAAGGTTTCGCCAAACCGCAGGGCCGTCTCGCGGAGCTCGTGGCGCCACTCTTTGCCCACCCCGTCATCGGTCCCCGTCTCCTCCCCCTCGCGATCACTGATCCCTCGCGCCGGGCTTCAGTCGAGGCGATCCTGCGGAACACCGCAAACCCGACCTGCCTCCACGGAAGTGACTCGATCAACATGCTGCCGGGCTCGGCCTCAGTCGATATCGATGGCCGGCTGGCTCCAGGGCAAACGGCCGAGGATCTCATTCGTGAACTCCATGCAGTGGTTCGTCCGGTCCTCGGAAGTGATTACGACCTCTTTGTCCTGCAGGAATCCGAGTCCGTCTCTTTTTCCACCGACACGGAGCTATTCCGCGAGATCGAGCGCACCATGAAAGCGGTCGATCCGTGCGGTCACGTCGTACCCGCCATCATCCCCGGCTTCACCGACAGCCGCAACTACGCGAAACTCGGGGCCCAGTGCTACGGCTTTTACCCCTTGCAAATGCCTCCCGATCTTGACTTTGCCTCCCTCTTCCACGGGGATGACGAGCGTATCCCTATTGCGGGTTTCCACTGGGGCATCGAGACCCTGACAGAGATGCTCTTCCGCTTTCTGAGGTAGTTCCTAGACCCCATAAGCCTGTGCCGCCGTGCCGCCGAGGATGGCAGCCCTCTCGGCCGCGCTGAGTTCTTTCACCCAGAAGTCGACGCACTGGACCCAGTCAGCATACTCACCGCGCAGGAGAGAGACCGGCCAATCACTCCCGAACATGAGACGATAAGGTCCGAACGCGTCGAGAACGACCTCAAACCAGGGACGCAGCAGATCGGGCGTCCAGTCCTCCAGCGCAGGGATAACTTCGGTGACCATGCCGCTGAGTTTGCAGAAAACGTGCTCCCGTTCGGCAAGGGCGCGGATGCCCTGCTCCCAAAGCGGATCGACCCCGGCCGGACCGATAAGCGGCTTGGCAATATGATCGAGGATGAAAGTCTGTGCGGGATGCCTGTCCGCTAACTTCGCCGCCGCCGGCAACTGATCGCCAAAGATGAGGATGTCATAGGCGAGCCCGAAATCGTGCAGCAGGGAAAGACCGTGATTAAAGTCGTCCCGCAGGCAATACTCGCGATCTTCGAGCCCCTGCAATACTTCTCGAATCCCGACCGCCTTCGGGTTTTCTGCAAAGCGGGCAATCTTATCGGCGACACCACGATCGGTCAGATCGAGCCAACCGACAACCCCGCGAACGATGTCGTGACTAGCGGCATACTCAAGGAGAAAGACGTTCTCCGCCTCGTCGGTCCGCGCCTGCACCGAGATGACTCCCGTGATTCCGAACTCCCCGGTCGCGAGAGCGAGGTCCTCCGGCGTGAAGTCACGCTTGAGGATGCCCATGTCCGACCCGATCCAGTCGTAGGCCTCGGGCGTGTAGTTCCAGAAGTGGTGGTGGGAATCGATGCGCATGTCCAATCCTCCCACAAAGGCGCTGACGAACCAAGGGGAAATCCGTCGCCACAGAGAGCAACGGGGAAGCCTATTTCAGTAATGCTGCCTCATCCTAAAACAAAAAGGACCCGGAAATCCGGGCCCTTTCGGCTGCCCCCCTCGGATCGGGAGCACTGGATGAGAGGTAACGCGACAGATCCTCAGTGGTTGAACATGAACTCTTTGGAGTTCAAGACCGCCCAGAATACGTCATTCAAAACGAGTTCCCGCTGGGCCTTGTCTTCGCCCACCGCGGCGACCTGAGCCATGAGCTGCTTTGTCTCTTCGGCGGTCGGCTTGCGGGTGAAGCTGCGAACGTAGATCTCTTCGATGATCTGCTCGGGAGTTTTGTTCTCGGCAATCATGCGCTTGACGAGACCACCCTGCTCGACCTTCAAGGTCACGGTAGGACCGTTGAGGAGGTGGAGCGCCTGTGAAAGGCTGGGGTCCATTTTCACCTCGCACGAGCAAACCGTCTCACGGGTGGCACGGCCGAAAGTGGTCAGGAAATAATCGGTCGTGTTCCCGTCGGCGATCTGTACTGCCCGGGAACCGAGCGGCAGTCCCTGAAACTTGTTCTTCGTTTCGGTCACCTGCGTGATCGTATCGAGCATGATCTCGGCGCGCTGACGGCGGATACGGGCTTTCGCGAAGTTGTTCAGATCGTCCTTGTTCGAGGGGTTTGCCTGGGTGCTACGCTGATAGGCGGCGGAATTACAGATGTCCCGCACGAGCTGGCGGAAGTCGTACTCGTATTCGCCCTGGAAGCGACCGGCCATGGCCGCGAGAAGCTCCGGATTCGAGGCCGGGTTACTGATACGGACGTCATCCACGGGGTCGATGATGCCAACCCCGAAGAAGTGCGACCACACCAAGTTGGCGATGTTGCGGGAGAAGTAATCGTTCTGCGGCGATGCCATCCAGTTGGCAACGACCTCGCGCCTGTCTTTGCCGGCAACATCGGGCATGTCCCCACCGAGGAACTTGGGCGGCATGTTGCGACCGCCGACGAGGTGCTTCACCTCCCCGCTGCCGCGGTTGTAGACGATCTGCTCGCGGGGGTCAACCCCTTGCTTACGCCCGACCTGGGCAAAGAAGGCGCCCCAGCTGTAGTAGTCGTCCATGGTCCATCGGTCAAAGGGGTGATTGTGACACTGGGCGCACTGGAGACGCATGCCCATGAAGACCTGGGCCACGTTTTCGGAAAGCTTCAGAGTATCGCGCTCGACCTGGTAGAAATTCGTCGCCGGGCTTGCGAAGCTACCGCCTTCGGAAGAGAGCATGTCGATGACGATCTCGTTGAAAGGACGGTTTGCCGCGATCTGCTCGCGCAACCATGAGTTGTAAAGCAAGGCCGCTTTGTAGGAAATGCCTTGGGCGATGTTGTTGTTCGAGCGGATCTGGAGGAGCTCGGACCACTTCATCACCCACATCTCGGTGAACTCCTTGCGGTCGAGAAGTGTGTCGATCACTTTACTGCGCTTTTTGGGATCACTGTCCGCCATGAAGGCATTGTATTCCTCTGTGGTGGGCAACTGACCGACGATATCAATCGAAGCGCGACGGAGGAATTCCTCATCCGTGCAAAGTTCGGAGGGAATGATGCGGAGCTTATGCAACTTGTCATGAACGAGGCTGTCGATGTAGTTGTTCTCCTGCATCTTCGGCCGGGTGTACTCGAGATCTTCGGGAATGACGATGGTCTGAATACCGACCGTGTGAGTCTCGTAGCGAGCCATGATGAAGGCCTCGCCGCGCTTACCGGCGGTGACAAACCCGGTCGTGCTGACCGCAGCGGTAGGCTCGTTGTTCGTGATGAAAACGGCGAGATCAGTGACGTCGCGATCATGCCCGTCAGAAAACTTGGCGCGGACAGTGAGCTGCTGGGTCGCCCCGGCGCCCTCGAGAACGAGCTTCGGCGGGTAGAGACTGAGTTCGGTCACCACAGGCACTTCAGCAAGCGGTCGCTTTGTCGCGCCATTGGCGATCCACTCGACCATGGTTTTGTAAGCAGGGCTTCCCTTTTCAAACAGTTTCCCTCCGGTGTGGGGCACCGCTTCGATCGATTTTTCGACAAGGAGCGACTCCTCGGGAATCGCGAGATTTACCCGATAACCGGCCATCTCTCGGGTGAGTCGGTAATGATCCCCATCAGGGTCATACCCGAAGAGCGAGAGCATGAAACCATCCTGTCCGCGGGCCGACCCATGGCAGGCACCGGTATTACAACCTTCGCTCATGAATACCGGCGTCACATCAAGGTGAAAATCAACCGGACGATCCACGGCCGACTCTTTAACCGTCACGGGGATTTTGACGGAGTATTCCGCGACTTTCACTTCAAGATCGGTCTGACCGTCTTTGAGAGGAGTGAAGATGTTGCGCTTCTTGAGGCCGAGGAGCGAGGGATCAGCCGGAATAAACGTCGCATTCGCGGTGACATCTTGGGTGGTGTCATCGTCGTAGGTCGCCATTACGACAACGGACTGGACGTCACGAGCCTTCTCCAGAGTGATGTCTAGCGGGAAAGCCTCGACCTTCACGATCTTTTTACCCTTGTCCTTCAGAGGCTCGGCGCCTTTGAAATCCTCTTCGCTTCTCGCCACAAGGGTGAGCTCGGTCGGCCAGACAGCTCCTTCCGCAATCCATTGACGGAGCCTCCCGATTTCACCTTCGTTGAGCGGTCGGCCTTTCGGTGGCATCACGTCGGAGTCATCCTCGGGGAGCGAGACAAGCTCGATCATGAGGGATTCGTCCGGTTTACCCTTGACGAGAGATTGCCCGCCTTCTCCGCCCTTGAAAAAAAGCTCAGCTTTGTCAAAACGGAGATCGGCCTTTGCCTCGTCGGCATTGTGACAGCTGACACAGTTGAACTCCAGAATCGGCTGAATATCACGGACAAAGTCTATTTTGGACTCATTCGCATGCGCCGTGAACCCGCCTAGAAAGGCGGCGGCACTGAAGATGGACAGGCGATTTTTCATGAACGGTAGGTAGGGTTGGACCTCAAAAGGCGAGGGACGTTTGATCTCGGCGCTTACTTATTCGCGGCCTCTTTCTGGGCGTCGAGGCGCAATTGTTCTAGTCGGGAAAGGGGCTTCTCCTTCTTCTCGGCGGCTGCTACCGGAGCAGCAGCTGCCTTTGCTACAGGAGCCGCCGCCGCCACTTTAGGCATGGGATCAATCCGAAGGACTGAACCCATGGCAAGACGATGGATGATAGGCTCACCATCCTTTACGACGGTGACCGTGCAGAAGACGCCCTTGTGCTGACCGACCGGGGTCTTATCTGTCGTCACCACCGGGAAGCTGAGGGCCTCAAGGTCGGACTTGAGCTTTTGGACTGCGGCAGTGGAATGCGCAGGCAGGCCGAAGAGCTGGACATCGGCTTCCCCTCCGAATTCACGGAGTTGCTCCACCTCGGCAACCATATCGACGGTCTCGCCCTGCCTGGCCGTAGCCATGCTGATTTTGAGCTGCACGAAGGGCTCCTCCACAGACAGATTGACGAAGGGTGAAGCGCTGAATGCTTTCCCTTTCCCGTCGTCGGATTCCGCCAGGAGGCCGAGATTCCAGGTATTGAGTTCCGCATTCTCGTTCGCGTTGAGTTCGTATTCGAGTTCGGTCTCCTTCTCCTTAAAAGTCATCGTAGCGGGCGTGGCAATGCCCGGTGGCAGCCAGGGGAAACGCACTGTGATGGGCTTCTCGTATCCCTCCTTGCGATGGGCGCGCACTTTCAACTTGAGGGACCCGTTGCGGACGATGGGAACTTTCGGTTGATCGATCGTTACCGAATAAGGGAGAGCTTCGGTCACCGATACGGCAACTTCGGGGTGGTAACGCGTGTAGTAGGGAACCCCGTTCTGCGGTCCCCGGACAAAATCGAGCGCCTGGGTGAACTTACCCACAACCGGCGCGTCACCTTCGATCGTCTTCACGAGCAGTTCATACATTCCGCCACCGATGGGCGCATCGGGAGCCGCCTTGAGGAGGATAGGAAATTGGCTAAGCGATTTCGGAATCACTCCGGCCTCCAGCGTGACACCGGCAGGGAGCTTGGGCATCTCAAATTTCAGATCCCCAGCGACCCCGCGGCGAGTCGTGCTGACCACCATGGTGTAATAGCTTCCTTGAGGAATATTAAACTGTTTCAAATACTGAAAATCGTTCCGAATCATTTCACCCATCGTCACATCGATAGTCGGAGGAGCGACAATCGACTCGACCCTGTAGACATAGTCCACTCCGCCACGCGAAAGCATGTCGTTGACTTTGACCAGGTAATCACCGTCAGCCGGTGCCTTGAAGTCGACTTTGCCATCCTTCGTTCCGTCGGCGTCGTCACTGGAACCGAGAGCGCCCATCTTGTCGTTGTAGATCGTGAGAACGGGGTCGACCGGTGTCCCGATCGAGTTCGCGAAAACCCGGAACTGATAGGATTGGTCCTTCTTTGCTGTAAATTTGAAGAAATCCACATCGCCCTCGGCTTGAAGGATCCCATTGAAGGCGAGAGGCAGAACTCCGGATGATGCCACTTCCGTGTGGACGTTGTTCGGTTCTTTCTCCAAAATATTGTCAAAAGGACTAACTCGAACTTCGTTCGGAGAAGGCGGACTCATTCCGGCCTGCGGAGCGAAAATGCCGGTCTGATTGTTAAGCGCCGTTTCGGGGAGTTTCGCCTTGAAGGGGTAGGACCCTTTGACATCACCGAGCATCGTGAACTCGATCTCGCTACCAGCCTTACCACCGGCAGGATAGATCGCCGTAGGACGGGGGAAATTACCAATGTGGGCCCGGTAACGCCCGCGCCCCTGATAAGCAGCGTCGCGGACTTCAACGATGTAATCACCGTCTTCGGGAGCCTCGATCGAGAGGATGGATTCCTGTTTGAGCAGAGCCGAACCGTCAGCAGAGGCAATCTCAAAGCGGTCCTTGTTCAGGATCGCCACGTAGGGATCGATCGCGATGTTCTGATTGATGTTGTTGATGCGCAAACCCTCGACTTCAACCGAGATCCGCTCGCCCTTTTTCACCGAGATCTGATAATAATCGGTCTCCTCGGGCTTTGCCTCTGCCTCGATCGTGACATTCATCGAGATCTTTTGAGGGGCGGCAAAGTCGTCATTGGGCTCGACTTCGTCAACATTGGGGAACTGCGAGACCCAGAAATTCCGGGCGTAGCTGATCCCGCTACGGCAACGCAAACGGAGATGATGTTCACCGAGTCGGCAATCAGGGGCAATCACCAGGGTCACATCCACTTTTTTGTCGTCAACGACCTTGAGATCTTTGGCGGTGATCCCGGGGTAATGGAAGACCACTTCCTCAGCATCCGAAAGCCGGGCGCCGATGATACTAATCTTGACCTCGGATCCCGCTTGACCGCCGCGGGGAATCGAGGTGCTGAAATCAGGAGAAGCAGCTTCAACAAAAGACCCGGATAGGGCAAGTGCCGCCAGCCCGAAGACTGCCAGCACCTGCTTAAAGGGAGATTTGGAAACCGCACTCTGGGGGAACAGAATACGTTTCATGATGAGTAGGTGAGTAAAATCAGGATTACACCGAGGCTTTGGCGATGATGTCTTCAATCACGCTGCCACCGTCAACAATCTCGATCGGGCGTGGCCCAGGGGCGATGAGTTCCTTGTCGGCGTTAATCCCGAGCTGGGAGTAGACCGTTTTGGCAAAGGACTGAACATCCACCGGATTTTCGTCGGGCTCTGCCGCAAGTGAATCGGAGCTACCGTAGACGTAACCACGCTTGATCCCGCCGCCGGCGAGCATCGCGGAGAACACCTTGGGCCAGTGATCGCGACCATCGGTCTTGTTGATCTTGGGCGTACGTCCGAACTCGGAGGAGACCATGACGATGGTCGTGTCAAGAAGACCACGCTCATCAAGATCCGTTAGCAGCGCCGCGAGCGCCTGATCAAAGGCGGGAACCTGGCTGGCGATACCGGCATGAATGCGATCATGCATATCCCATGAACCGTAGGTCAGGGTGACAAGGCGAACGCCGGCCTCAACAAGACGACGACCAAGAAGCATGCGCATCCCGGCAGTATTCTTGCCATAACGCTCCTTCATCTTCTCGTCTTCCTTCGAAAGATCGAAGGCGCCGCGAGCCTCTTCCGAACCGACCAGGCTGTAGGCCTTCTGATAGAAACTGTCCATCGCATCAATCGAGTCAGCCTGCTCCATGTTGCGGAAATGACTGTCGACCCCCTCCAGCATGGTGCGGCGACGCTCGAATCGCGCATTATCAACTCCACCGGGAAGAGTGAGGTCACGGACCTGGAAGCCTTTATCCAGAGCCGGGTCACTGCCCACGGAGAAAGGACCATACATCGAGCTGAGGTAACCGGTGCCGGCGAACTCGTTAGGTGCATTCGGCACACAGACATAGGGAGGCAGATTCTTGCGCGACCCGAACTCGTGAGAGATAACCGAACCGAAGCTGGGGTATTTGAGCGCCGGGCTGGGACGGTAACCGGTGAACATGTTGTGCGTGCCACGCTCGTGCGCCGCTTCTCCATGAGTCATCGAGCGAATCACCGTCATCTTGTCCGCCACTTTGGCGAGATGCTTGAAGTTCTCGCTGAACTGAAGGCCATCCACGTTGGTATTAATCGCGTTGTAAGGGCCACGGTATTCGACCGGCGCATAAGGCTTGGGATCCCAGGTTTCCTGATGGGCGGAACCACCGGGGAGGTAAATGTGGATGAGGGACTTGGCTACCCCTTCCTTGGATTCGTAAAATTTAGCCTGTGCTTTCGCCTCGACCTTGAGAAGCTCGGGCAATGCGAGCCCGATCCCTCCGGCAAAGCCGACTTGCAAAAATTCACGGCGGTTTGCCATGCCTGAGTCAAAGAATCCTGTGCAGCCTTTCATAATAGTTTCGTTTTGGTTGGTGAGGGAAGTAAATCCTATTTCATCCTACACTCAAGAGACGTCTTTACGTAGAGCGCGTCTACGGATGCGGGGGGGGGCCAATTTGAGCCATCTCGCATCCGCATTCTCGCTATTCGATTCCACGAGACGAATTTGAGAAAGCATCGTATATTCTGAAAGAATTTCGAGCAATTTAGATCGCCCCGTCACAAATAGTGCCAACCGGCCCTAAAGCAAGCCCTCACCGCCCCTTCATCATTCATGAAATCCACCAGCACCCTCATCGCCGCCCTTCTGTTCACGGGTCTACAGGCCCTTACCGCCGCTGATGATGCGGCCAAGGTCACTTTTGCCGACGATGTTTTCCCCATCCTCGACAACAAGTGCGTCAGCTGCCACAACACCGACGAGGCGAAAGGCGGGCTCGACCTCGCCAGCTTCGGCGCCACGATGGCGGGCGGTTCTGGCGGTGCGGTCGTGATTTCAGAAAACCCCAAGTCATCGCGTCTCTACACCCTCGCCGCGCACACCGAGGAACCCATCATGCCCCCCAAGGGCACCAAAGCGACGGACGAAGAGCTGAAAATCATTTCCGACTGGATCGCCGGCGGACTCCTCGAGACAAAAAACTCCAAGGCCAAAAAATCCGACAAACCCAAAGTCGACCTCAATTCCATTTCCTCCACGGGAAAACCCGAAGGGCCTCCGGCCATGCCTGAGCACCTCATTCTGGAGCCCTCGATCGTGACCGAGCGCCCGAACTCCGTCCCTGCTCTCGCCCACAGTCCCTGGGCACCTATCCTTGCTGTGGCCGGCCAGAAGCAGATCCTGCTCTATCATTCAGCGGACTATGACCTGCTCGGAGTCCTCCCCTACCCCGAAGGTTTCCCCCAGACTCTTTCCTTCAGCCCCAACGGTGCCTACCTTTTCTGCGGTGGCGGTCGGGCCGGGAAATCCGGGAACGTCGTTGCCTGGGACATCAAGACCGGCGAGCGCGTTATTGAAGTCGGAAAAGAATTCGACATCGTGCTCGGTGCCGACATTTCCCCTGACCTGAAAAATGCTGTCATGGGCGGTCCCGGCCGCATCATCAAACTCTGGGACACTATCGCAGGCGAGCAACTCAACGCGGTAAAAAAACACACCGACTGGCTTCTCAGCGCCGCCTACAGCCCCGACGGCGTCATTTACGCTACCGGTGACCGCAACGGTGGCCTTTACGTTTGGGAAGCCGCTACCGGCTACGAATTCTACACCTTAAAAGGCCACACCCTCGCCGTCACCGACCTCGATTGGCGCATGGACGGAAACGTCCTGGCCTCCTCCAGCGAGGACGGTTCCGTGATGCTCTGGGAAATGAACGGTGGCACCCAGATCAAGAAATTTGACGCCCACCCCGGCGGCGTCCAGGGGGTTGATTTCGCCCCCGACGGCTCCATCGCCACGGTCGGGCGGGACAAGACTGTGAAGCTCTGGAAGGGCGACGGCACCGCCATCCGAACCATTGCCGCCTCGGACGACGTGGTTCTCAGCGTCGCAGTGAGCGAAGATAGCAAGCGGGTCTTCACCGGCGATATCCACGGCAATATCAAAGGGTGGGACATCGCCACCGGTGCAGAGATAGCCAAAGTCGATTCCAACCCTCCCCCGATCGAGCAGCAACTCGCCTACTCCGAGAAGCGCATCGGCGAACTCACCGGCCAGCTGCCCAAGCTCGAAGAAGGCATCAAAGCCGTCTCCGCTGAACTGACCGCCGCCCGTGCCGAACTCGCCGAAATCGATAAGAACATCGCCACCGCCACCCAGACCCGCGACGCTCAGAAAGCGGCCGTGGCGAAATTTGACGGCGCTGTCAAGGCACTAACCCCCGCTGTGCCCCCACTCCAGGAGGCTGTGAATGCGAAAAACGCCGCCCTGAAATCCGTCAATGACATCCTCACCGCTGCCACGGCCGGTCTCAAGCCGCAACAGGACGCCGCTGCCGCCGCCACCGCCGCATTCACCGCGAAAGAGACCGCTCTCCAGGGTGCCGTCGCCGCTCTGAACGCAGCGAAGGCCGCCGCCGCCAAGCCCGCTCTCACCCCCGAGCAGAAAACGCAGCACGACGCCCTCGCCGCCGCTCTTGATGCGTCCTCCAAAGCTCGCCTGGCATCTGATCAGTCCGTTGCCGCGCGCACTTCCGAGCAGACCACTCTTTCCGGACAGTTCGAAGAAGCCAAGAGACTCGTCGCTGCCGCCGGACCGAGCGCAGCCCAGGCAAAAGCTGCCGCAGATGCCACCGCCGGCGCTCTCGCTGCCGCCACCGCCGAAAAACAGAAGGCCGACGCCAGCCTCGCTGCTGCCTCCGCCAACGGCCAAACCCCGGCTCCGGAAGTCGCTGCTGCCGCCAAGGCTGCAGCGGATCGTCTCACCGCCGCAACCGCGGCAAATGCTACGGCTACCGCGAACCTGACCACTGCCGAGGCCAATAACCTCAAAGCCGCCGAGATCATGCAACAGGCCGACGCGAAAGTAAAAGCCATCGCCGCCGCCCTTGCTGCTGCGAAGACCGATCAAACCGTCAAAATTGACGCCCTCGCCAAGGCTGAGGCCGCCTTCAAGCCTCTCCGTGACCTGGCCGCCGCAGGAGCCGAGACTTTGAAGAAAGCGCAGGCTGACCTCGCCGCGAAAACGACCGCCTCCCAGGCCGCTGAGAAAGTGCGCAACGACGCCAAAGCCGCAGCTGACCAGGCAGGGGCCCTCGTCGCCGCCACCACGGCGAAGATCAACGAGCTGAAAGGCAAAGTGACCCCCGCCCAGACCGAGGCAACCGCCGCTGCCGCCGCTCTCGCGGCGAAGCAGAAAGAGCTCGCCGATGCGAATGCCGCACTTGCCTCTGCCCAGGCCGAGGCGAAAAAAGCGGAGGATCTCATCGCCGCGGCCACGAAGCAAAAGGAAGTTTCCACCGCCAAGGTCGCCGCCGTTGTGGCAAAGGAAGCAGAATCGAAAAAGTCCGTCGAGATAGTCAGGGCCGAACTTCAGAACAATCAATTCCTCCAGAAAAAGTGGCAAGCCGCCTCGATCAACCTTACCGCGATGCGAGAGACGGAGAACCTCGACGACATGGCCGTAAAACTTGATGACATGCTTGTCGGGGAAACTGAAGCCAAAAAGGGCGTCGAGCAGGCCACCATCGCGAGGACCGAAGCCGAGTCCACCCTCGCCACCGCGAAAAAGACGGTTGAGACCGGCACCCTTGCCCTGCAGGAAAAATCCGCTTCCGTCCTTGAGCGGGCCCTGAAGCTCGTCGCCAGCCGCGCCGTCTCCGACCTTCGTGAAGAGGCGATTCAGGGGAAAGCGGTCCCTGCCGCGGACGCCCTTCTCACGACAGAGAGGTCCGGGCGCAAGGCCGAGATTGGCATCGTTGCCGCCGAGACCCTCTCCTACAAAACGCCGGCAGAGATCACTGCTGAAGTCACCAGCCTGAAATCACGCCTCACCGAACTCGAGCAGTTCCTCGCGAACACCTACGTCGAAGCGACAAAAACGAAGACCACCGTCCTCGCCGCCGATCAGGTTGCCCGCGAGACTCCCCAGGTTATCGCCGAGCGCACTAAAGCCGAAGAACAGGCTGCCCGCGAGCTAGCCGAAGCCGAAGCCGAACGCAAGCTTCAGGAGCAAGCCCTCGTCGATCAGAAAAAGCGCATCGAAGAGCTCAGGGCCAAATACCTCGCCACCTTACCCAGTCGCGAAGGCTGATTCTTCCCAATTCCCTCTCCTGAAAATCCGCTCCCGGTTCGTTCGGGGCGGATTTTTTGTCGCTGATCACGAACGGCACGAGAATCAAGCCATTCATTGGCGGCTCAAAATAGATCGCCTCGTGCCCCGTCCCCGGTGTCGTAAGGGCGCGCTGACGCTCCCGCGTGCCCGTATCGAGATGTCCTGCAAGGCGAAGCCCGTTCCCCTACTGTCCTTGCCCGTCACTCTCTGAGGATGTGCTTCAACAGATTGCCCACATAGCCACCGGTCCGCGGAACCGGTTTTGAGGCCCCCGGGGGCAACGCCATGATCTCCTCCCGCTTTGTCAGGGCGATCGCCCCCAGATAATCCAGCGCATTGACCGCGAGGATAGCCTCATAGACATTGCCCGATTCCTGATCGGAGTGGGAAAGCAGCACCTCGAGCGCCTTCTCTTTTTCCCCGCCCGATCCGAAGTGTCCCATCGTCTCCGCAGCAATGATCGCGACGCTGGCCGACGAATCGCCCAGCGCCTTTGCCAGAGCCGATTGACCGGCCACGTAGCCGCGTTTCCCGTGAATAAGCAGTCCGGTCGCCGCCCAGTATCGAACCCCGCTATCGGCACTGTCTAACATGGAAACAATAGCAGGTAAGTCCTCCGCCTTCCGCGAACTCGCGAGCTGCGCAGCAGCGAAAATGGAGTCGAAGTCGTAGCGGTCCATATCCTGCCCCATCTCGTAGGGCGTCGATCCGGCGCTCCTGGCGTGGATCTCCGCTTCGGGAAGAAATCCGACGTCACGAATTTCTTTTTCCCACGATTCGTGAGCGCTCCGCAGCGTTGCAAGAGCAGCGGCATGTTCCGGCAGATCAACGAGATTTCTCACCTCGTCGCGATCCGTCTCGAGATCATACAATTCTTCGGCCGGCTTTTCCCGCCAGAACTGCGATTGGGCCTCGTTCAGCTTGCCGTCATCAAACAAATCGCGCCACACCCGTGTCGTCGCCGTCTGGAACATGTAATCAATATACTGCCCGTAAATGCGATGCGGCAGGTAATGTCGCAGGTAGACGTAACGGCCATCCGTGACCGAGCGCACCAGATCGATGCGTTCGTCCATGCGCCCGCGAAAGCCGTAATTGAACTTCCGCGCCTCCGCTTTGAATTCACCGGCAAAGGCGCTCCCCTGCATCCAGTCTTTCGGCTCCAGTCCGGCGAGGCTCAGCATCGTCGGGGCGAAATCGACAAAGCTGACGAGCCGGTCACTTGTGCCGCCGACGGCATAGTCATCGGGCGCGAGGTGTTTCCATTTCTCCGGAACATGCACGATCAGCGGCACGTGCAGGCCCGAGTGATAGGGCCAGCGTTTGCTGCGCGGCATGCCCGACCCGTGATCGCCCCAGTAGAAAATAATCGTGTCTTCCGCGAGTCCCGCCTCTTCGATCTCGCGCAGCCTACCACCGAGTTGCGCGTCCATCATCGTGAGCCGGTCATAATACTGCGCCCAGTCCCGGCGCACCTCGGGCGTGTCGGGATGATAGGCGGGCACCCGCATTTTTGCCGGGTCATGAATGCGGTCAGCCTCGTCGATCTGATTCCGGATCTGCGACTCGTGGGAAATCGTGGAATTGAACACCGCAAAAAACGGCTGCCCCTCGGCGCGGTTTTTCCAATGCCCCTTGTTGCTGCTCTCGTCCCATACCGGACCCGTTTTGACGAGGTTGTAATCCTCTTTCGAAGCGTTTGTGGTGTAGTAGCCGACTTCGCGCAGGTAGGCGGGGAACAGCTTCATCGACTCGGGCAGCGAGGTCTCGGACCGCATGTGCTCGGCTCCGGTCGAAGGCGGGTAGAGACCCGAGATCACCGTCGTCCGCGCCGGAGCACAGACCGGTGCGTTCGACCACGCCCGGGTGTAGCGCAGCCCGCGCGCGGCGAGCGCATCTAGATTCGGCGTCACCGCATTCGCATCGCCGTAGCACCCGAGATGGGGACCATTGTCCTCCGAGCTGATCCACAGAAAATTCGGCCGGTCGGCCGCATGCAGAGTGAACGTCAGGAAAAAGAGGAGCAGGCCGAACAAAGGGATTTTCATGAGGAGCGTCGTTTTAGCAGAGCCGTCAGGGTATGATGCGGCATTCAACCCTGTCCAGTCCCGAATGTTTCGAGCCTCTCCACGGCCGAAGTCCGCGGTTGCCCAAATTCCCGCTCCAACGTAACCTTCAGACCCATGATCAAACTCCAGATCTCCTTAGTTTGCCTCGTCCTTACTCTTTCTCCGGCCTTGCTGCAGGCCATCACTCCGGCCGAACTCGAGGCACGCTTCAAGCCGCTTCCGACCGTGCCCGAGGACAAAATGCCGCCTCTCACGAACGCGCCAGCGGCATTCCGCGGACTGATCCAGCACGACGGACTCGAGGGCCACACCTGGGTCGCTTTTCCCTTTGTTGAAAATCCCGGCAGCTTCGGCTTCGACCCGCAGGGACGTCTCTACGTGGCCGAGGCCAATCGCTTCTGGCTCGGCGTGCCCGACCTGCGCGGGGCCAATGAACTGATCCGCGACGACTTCAAAGCCGTCACCGTGGCGGACCGTCTTGCGATGTATCAAAAATACGCGGCAAGCTTCCCCGAAGGCTGGTTCAGCCGCGTCGCCGATCGACTCATTCTCCTCGAAGACCGCGACGGCAACGGCGCCGCCGATCACCGCAGCGTGTTCTCGGACCGTTTCAACCGACCCGAAGACGGCATCGGATTCTCTGTCCTCGCGGATGACGGCTCGGTTTACTTCACCTGCATCCCCAGCGTCTGGAAGCTGCGCGACACCGACGGCGACGGCGTTGCGGACGAGGAAAAAGAAATCTCGACCGGCTACGGCGTGCGGGTCTCCTTCATCGGCCACGACCTCCACGGAATCGTGCGCGGACCCGACGGGCGCCTCTATTTTTCGGTCGGAGACCGCGGCTACCACGTCACTACGGCCGACGGCAAGGTGCATCCCGGCTCGGGAAGCGGCGCCATCTTCCGCTGCGAATCCGATGGCTCGGGACTCGAAGTGTTCTGCACCGGACTCCGCAATCCGCAGGAGCTCGCCTTCGACGATCACGGTAATCTCTTTACCTTCGACAACACCGGTGACATCGGGGACAAGGCACGTCTCGTCTACGCCCTCGAGGGCAGCGACTCGGGCTGGGACATGTCGCACCAGTCACCCCACCACTACGCGACCCATCTCGATTGGGGAGCTTTTCGCCCCGAGCAATCGATGTGGGTGAAGGAAAAAATGTTCGACCTCCACAACGAAGACCAGCCGCAGTGGGTCTACCCTCCCGGATCACACGTCTCGCAGGGTCCCTCGGGCGTGACCTGGCTCACCGGTGACTCATTGCCCGAAGATCTGCGCGGCAAATTTCTCCTCGCCAACTACCGCGGTGCTTCCGACAACTGCAACCTGCTCCTCATCAAAACCGAAGCGAGCGGGGCCGGCTACATCGCGGTCGAGGAGCGTGAGTTGATTAAAGGAATCGGTGCCTGCGATGTCGAACTCGGCTACGACGGCAGCATCTACCTCTGCGACTTCGGCGGCGGCTGGAGCGTCAATGAGAACGGCTCCATCCAGGTCGCCGGATCGAAGGACCCCACCCTGCGCGAAGCCGGGGCCAAGGTCGCCGCTCTCTTTAAGGAAGGATTTGAAAAACACTCCCCCGCCGATCTCGCCGCCTTGCTCTCGCACGCCGACCGCCGCGTCCGCCAGACCGCGCAATTCGCCCTCGTCGATCGCGGTGAGGAAGGACTCGCCGTCCTAAAGAAAACGGCCGGAGCCGAAGGCTCGCTCATCCCCCGCCTCCACGCGATCTGGGGACTCGGTCAGGCCGGACGGCGCGAGGTTGACCTCGCCGCAGACCTGATCCCACTGCTCAAAGACACCGACGCGGAAGTGCGCGCCAACGCCGCCCGCGTCCTCGGAGACCTCAGGCTCGAAACGGCGAAGCCCGCCCTTCTCAAGGCGCTGGCTGCGGACGAGTCGCTGCGCGTTCGTTCGCTGACCGCCATTGCTCTCGGCCGCGTCGCCGAATCGGGAGACGCCGAAGTCACGGCCGCCCTTTTCGCCGCCGCCCTGACAAACGGTCAGGAAAAGCCCGACATCGTCCTGCGTCACGCCATCCTCAGCAGCCTCGCCCTCGTCGCGACCGAAGCCGATGCCGTCGCCAAAGTATCATCCCTCTCGCGCGAAGAAAGGCTCCTCGCCGTGCTCGTGCTGCGCCGCCGCGAAAGTCCGGAACTCGCGAAATTTCTTCAGGACAAAGACCCGCTCGTCCTTCGCGAAGTGATCCGCGCGATCCACGACACCGCCGCGCTCGATTCTCCCGCCGGCGAGACTCTCGCCGCCTTTGCCGAAAATCTCTCCGCCCTGCCCGAGGCCGTGCAACGCCGCCTCGTCACGGCAAACTACCGCAAAGGCAACCCCGCTCACGCCCTCACCATGCTGCAACTCGCCGGCAACGAGGCTATCGCCAAACCCGTCCGTAAGGCCGCGCTGAACGGGCTGAAACAGTGGGAAGCCGCGATCGAGACTGATCCCGTGCACGGTCATTACCGCCCCCAGGTCGTGAAAGAGGGCCGCTCCTTTGCCGCCCTCGCTCCTGCCCTCGGCGGTGCGCTCCGCGACTTCCTCGCCGCCCCCCACGATCCCGAACTCATCACCCTCGCGATGGAGTTCGCCACCACCGCGAAGATCGAACTCGACCCGCAGACCCTCCTCGCTCAGGCAAAAAACGAAAAGCTTACCCCCGCGCTCCGTGTCGCCGTGATTGAGAGTCTCACCTTCTCTCGGCCAGATGGCGCACCCGAGCTCGTCGCGGCGCTCCTGACAGATAAAGAAACAAACGTCCGGGCGGCAGCGATGAGGGCGGCCTTTGCCCTCGGTCAGGACGGCATCGCCGCGCAGGCCTCCGCCGCGATCCACGAGGCCCCCCTCCCCGTCGCCCGCGCCGCCATCGCCGGACTCGCCTCCTCGGAAATCGAAACGATCGCCACGCTCTGGAAAGAGCGTTCCGCCAAGCTTCGTCCCGGTCTCTGGCTCGACGCCTATCTCGCCCTTGCCGAGCAGAGCCACGCGGAAGCGACGAGACACGCCGCCTCGGGAGTGAACGCAGTCTTTTCACTTGGCCTCGAAGGCGGCGATGGCGCTGCCGGAGAGATCGTTTTCAAAAATCAGGGGGCCTGTCTCCAGTGCCACAAAATCGGTGGTGAAGGAGGCAACAAAGGCGGCGTTCAGGGCCCCGATCTCCGCCAGGTCGCGACACGTCTCTCGCGTGAAAAGATCCTCGAGTCCGTCGCCAATCCCGGAGCCGAGATCACTCCCGGCTATGGCATGACGACGGTGACGCTCAAGGAAGGCGACCCTGTCCTCGGTCGTCTTGCCGAGGACAAGGACAGCCATGTCGTTGTCGTCGGTCTCGACAACAAGCCCGTGCGGATCGAGCGTGACCGCATCGCCTCCGTCGCTCCTCCGGTTTCAGCGATGCCTCCCATGGCCGCCGCGCTCCCGCCCCGCGACTTCCGCGACCTCGTCGCCTTCCTCGCCACCCAGCACGGCGGGAAAAAAGTCAAAGACGACGCCTCGCACGGAGATGACGAGAAGATCGCGAAGTGAGGTTCCGAGCCGTCCTCGCCCGCATTTCTCACCCCCGTTCTACTACGACTGGCTGCGGCCAGCCCCTGCTTCGTTCCGGCCCGAATTTCCCTTGGGCAGGATGTGCCCATACAGCCCTTCGGAAAATCCGGCCCGCGCCTCGCAAGAGCAGGTCCTCGCGGCGTCTCGTGACGAAAGGGTGTGAGAAATGCAGGCTAGAAGGTGATCACCTAAAGTCTCTCCATCCCAAACGAAGGATGCCGTTTCTCGTGCTTCACCACTGTAACCCGAATGCAATCGTCTCCGACACATCGAAAGAAGATCACATAGGGAAATCGCCTCATTAAGGAACGCCTGACATCCTTTCGAACCACCATCCATCTCTCGGGCATCGCGGCAATTCGAAACATCTGCCGCTCAAACTCGGACACGAATTCCGATCCGAGTCCGGTGGAGCGGGATTCGTAGAAGTCCCGTATTTCAAGAAGCTCATCCGCGACGGCGGGATGATACTCTATCCTCATCCACGCAAACGCTCCATTAGCTGCGAGTGTGAAACCGGAGTGACCAGACCGGCTTCGATCTCTTTATCTCTCCTTTCCGCAAGATCAAGAGCGACGGTATCATCAAGATCGAAACTCCGAGAGTAAGGATCATCAATACTCTCCCAAAGAAAAGCGGCGAGGAGAGCTCGATCTTTAATGGGAAGCTTCATCACTTCCGGGGCAAGTTCATTCACGTCCATTCCGTTGAAAGCCTAATGCTCGCAGAATGTTCTGCCAAGCCGGAAATTTGACGTGGAGGACGATCCCGTCTTTGCATCCGCTGCTCTCCACCTCTCCACCTCTCCACCTCTCCACCTCTCCACCTCTCCACCTCTCCA
>JANQVJ010000044.1 GCA_030730365.1 Verrucomicrobiales bacterium | reverse complement strand
GTCATCGGAAAGGCGGAAGCGGATAAAGTCTGAGCTGCAGAGCTTCACAAAAACCTATTGAGCATCGCAAGCGATCCGCTTATGTCTCCGCCATGCATGAAAGCGCACCATTAGGCCAATTGTTGCTCACGGGTGTCCCGGGTAGTGAGCTCGATCCTGAAACTGCCCGCCGGTTCCGCAAACTCCAGCCGGGAGGATTTATTCTCTTCGGGCGAAATATCAAATCTCCGGAGCAACTCCGCAAACTCATTGACGACTTAAGGGACCTCAGTGAGATAGAGCCTTTTATCACGATCGATCAGGAGGGGGGTCGGGTCTCGCGACTCCGACTGATCGGTAGCGAGCCACCGAACGCGCAGCAACTCCGAAAGAAGGGAGACCTCAAGCTGGTCGAAGAACACGGGCGTCTCACCGGGCAGGTCCTGCGGATGTTCGGGTTCAATTTGGACCTTTGTCCCGTTCTTGATCTCTCTTTTGACGATGAGGCGGACAATTCCCTCAAAGGCCGATGTTGGGGGGCGACTCCGGACGAGGTAGTTCGAAATGCTTCTGTTTTTAACTGCGCTCTTCGTAAAGAGGGGGTGCTGAGTTCAGGCAAGCATTTCCCCGGTTACGCTTCAGCAGAGTGTGATCCTCATCATGAGCTTCCGGTGATCAATAAAACGCTCGAAGAGATGGAGGCGCAGGAGTTACGGCCCTTCCGTGCCTTGCTTCCCGATCTTGACAGCATCATGACTTGTCATTCGCACTACCCCTGCTGGGATGCGGATAAACCACGGTGGCCTGCTTCGCTTTCAAAAAATATCATCGGTCAGTTCCTGCGCAATCAACTCGCCTACAAGGGCCTCGTCATGACGGACGATCTCGATATGGGTGCGGTCTTGAACGAGGTGACTTTTGAGGAAACGATTCGCGCCTGTATCGAGGCAGGGAATGATCTGGCGATGATCTGTCACCGTGTCGAACTGGTGGAAAAGGCGGCCGAGGTCATCGCTACTCTGCCGGATCCTGTATTGCATGATGCCCTCGTGCGGATCGAGGCGACGAAGAAGAAGATGAAGGCTCCCTACGCGTGGTCGATCGAACGGTTCCAGGAGATCGATTCAAAGATCTGGGATCTCCGAGTCGCCACGCTGGGGGAGGAGGAAGCAAGGAACCTTTCGGTGGAGGATGGGAAACGTTCCCCGGTCGAACTTTACTGAGCCTGCACGAAGCAGTGGCGAGCCGGTTTAGTCCGAAAGGCCAGTACCTCGAGCGTAAGCGTTTGGATTCAACATTTTTTTGACGTCGTCCATGCTCATAGCGACGTTGTCCTGATAGCCCATCGTTCGGGGTGTGCCGGTCGCCCGGGGAGCATCAACAACGGCGGGGGCCATGCGGTCGGCGGATGTTTTGAAGATGCTGTTACCATCGCGGTGGCTGCCTGTCTCATAGGTGGCGAGATTGGTTGAGCTCTGCGTCTTCTTTTTGAATAACATTCCGGCGGCCTTGTCTTTCGAGTTGTTGGAGTTCCCTTCCCGGGCGGCGGAGCCGCTCTCCCGAGCGGCGGAGATGCCAGCATATTCCTGGCGTTTGAGATACTCAGGGGTGCGGAAGGCTTTGGTTTCCGACTCCATTTTCCGAAAGCGGGCCTCTTTTTTACCAAATTTTCCGTCAAGTCCGCGGGGCTTCTTACCGGCATAAAGGTCCGGTTTGTCGGCCTTGATGGACCCGTCATCGGCAATTGAGTATCCGCGTTCCGCGAACTTCGAGCGGATCTCAGTTGAGTCCTCGCCTCCTCCCTGGCCGCCCCATGAGCCTTCATCGAAGGAGATGGAGGAGCGTGTTGATTTTACGGTGCGCTGGGTCTCACACTGGCAGAGGGTAAGCACAGCCGCAGTGAGAGCGGTGAGGCGCGGGAAGTGAGGGTGGAAGGTTACCATGAGATGCTAAAGTCGGACAATTCGCGGCCCTCGGCAAGTGCGCTGACCCAGTCGCGAATGAGGAGCTCCTGCCCCCGGCTGAGATGGAGACGGGCGGCGTGTGATTCCCACTCATCGAGTTTCCCCCAAGTCTGGTAAAGGCGGGGGACAAGGCGCAAGTCTATTCGCAGCGATTTACGGAGAACGCGGACGAGAAAAGCCTCGGCTTTCTCGTGATCGTCTTTCCCGATGAGGAAGGTCCCGTAGTCGTTTAAAAAGGCGAGGTGATTCCACTGGTAGGAGGTGAGAGCTTCGTCGTAGGCCTGGAAGAGGCCAGCGGCAAGCTCGTCTTCGCCGAGGGTAGCGAGTAGGGTCGGGAGGCGGTGACGTGTGTCGAGGGTAGGGAGCCAGTCTTCGAGCCCGCTCTGGTGGAAGAGATCGGACTGCGATTCACGAACAAGATGGTTGTAGACCTCGATGAGGCGGGCCCGGTCCCCGATGCGATGGAAAAAGGTGATCTGGCGGGCGGGTTCGTTGGGGAAAAAGAGGTTTCCGGGTTTTGCCTTTTCCTCGATGAGTGAGCGGGCGACGTCGATTCCGTTTTCACCAAAGGCGGGGAGGGTCTCGAGGATATTTTCAAAAGTGATCGGGTCCGCATCGGCCGAAGCGGAAAAGGCGACGCGGGCGAGGTCATTGCGAAGGAACCCACTGATGAGATCTCCTAACCAGAGGGTTTCGCGGGGTCTGGGGATTTCATGGATGATAGTGGCCAGATCGAGGTTCACGTCGGCTTTGGCGGCGATCCATGCGGCGAAACGGTAGGCGTTAGTGGTGACGGGGCTACTAGCGTTGACAGGGGTGGAGGCGGGCTCATCTTCGACTCCGCAGACGAAGTCCCCGAAAAACGTTTCGACCTCTTCGGTGAGTTCGGTCCAGGCGGTACCTCGATCTCTCTCAAGTTGCAGGAGATGCTGCGAGGTGGCGGAGCGGTGAGTCGGATTGGGATTTTTGCGCCGGAGCAGATTCAGGACTCCGATAGCGTCGTCGGTGGCGCCGGCCCGATGGAGGGCAGAGGCGAGGGTGCGGGTTACCGCGGCCGGCTGATGATTGAGAGCGGCGAGGGTGAGGGTGCGAATCAGATCGGTCCGGTTCCCGCCGCCGGCATCGAGCATCCCGATAGAGAGAAGCATAGCGCGTCGCTGCAAAGTGGGTTCGCCGGGATCGAGAGCAAGAGGTTCGAGCCATGCGAGGGCTTCGTCGTGGCGTGAGGCGTTGCCGAGGATCTCCGCGCCGAGGAGGATCTGCTCGCCGCTAGCGTGTCCGCTCTCTTTCACCTGGATGAGGAGCCGCAGTAGCGCATCGTTGTCGCCGCTCTGACGGTAGGCGATGGCCAGGGCATCCTGATAGGGCAGATGGGACCGGCTGTTGACGGGAGGCGTGTTGCTGCCCGCGACGGGCTGGCGACCGAGTTGACTCAACCTTTCGACGTCTCGGTCGAGGAGGAGAAAGCGGGCGTGTTGCTCGTTGAGGTAATCGACCGTTAGCCCGGGTGGCGCGGGAAATTCGCGACTGTTAATCTGCTCGATCACGGCGAGGGCGGGACCGGGCTCGAGTGCTTCGGAAGCGGCATCGAAAAGCCCCTGGAGCGGGGCGTAGTCGCGGTCGCGCTGGATCGCGTCATTACGATAGACGGGAATGGCTTCACGGTGAAAGCCGCGGCCCTCGAGGGCTTTGGCGAGTTCCATGCGGCTGTCGGGATTGGTGAGTCGTCCCTGCAGCTCTCGGACGGCGGCGTCCCGCTCGGGGGCGTTCATCCATTCGAGGGGGAGGAGGTTACGATCGATTTCAAACTGCTCGTATTGAGCGGTGACCTGTATGTCACCGGAGAGCACGACCGGAGCGCCACCGATCGCGTTGACGAAGTCTGTCGTGTTCTCCGGCGTCAATCGGAGCCGGTCAGCGTAGTAGTGGAAGAGTTGGCTCATGCGTTGCCAGCTCTGACTCTGCATGTTGCCGACTTGTTCGGGGTCTTCGCTGCCAGGGTTGATAAACTGAATCTGGCGATTGATGAGGGGGCGGAGCCTTTCGACGACCCCCGCGGTATCCCGTGCGGCGAGGGAGAGCAGGATATCCCTTTCATACTCGTCGGATTTACCCAGTGGGGTTTTCCCGGTAAAGGAAGTGAGCTGTCGTAGGTAGTCGCGTCGTGCCGGATCAGACTCGAGCAGGCTGAGACGCTCGGTGAGGGCGGAATAGAAATGATTCGAGACACGCGTCCCGGTGGTGGCATAGACGGCAGAGAGAGAACGATCGAGCCACTTTTCGCGTTCGTTAGGGAGACCGGCGAATCCGGCGACCTGGGAAAGGGCGAAGAGGAAACTGCCTTCGTCGCCCATCACGGAATCGGCGAGTCGGGCACCGATGCGGTAGGTCTCTTCAAAACGCCGCGTTTTGCGCAGCTCGGAAAAAAGATGTGCCGCGACGGTCTTGCTGAGCGGGAGCTCTCCGAAGATGCGGTAAAGAGTGCTCGCATCGTAGAGCGGATCGTCGGCGTTGTCCTTGAACAGGATGAGCGCGGCCATGCCCGCGTAGAGGGAACGCGGATGCTGGGTCTCGCTTGCGGAATTCTTCGCGTCGACCCATTGAACGAATTGATCCGGTTGCCCGGCGAGGATCCGGGAGTAGGCGAGGAGGAGCTGATCGGTGTGATTGCCCGAGTCGGGATACTGATCGAGCAGGGTGGCGAAAGTAGAGGTGGCGCGCGCGTAGCGCGTCGCCCAGAGCCGTTCGAAGAGAGGGCGGGCCTCGCCATTCCAGGGCTCGAGCCAAGTCGAGGCGCGGCCCATGGCATCCGCAAGGGCAGCGGCTTCCTCGATGGCGCGCAGTCGGATGAGATGGGGCTCTTTGGGCGAAAAGGTAAACTCCGGCCTCGGTTGCTGGAGTGCGTCGGCGATTTCATCCTGCAGGTTGCCGCCGATGAAGGGGTAACCCTCGACGGTGAAAACGAAGCGATCGAGACCGGTCGCGGCCCCATCGCGTTCGTCGGCGGGGAGGGTTGAAATACGGATGAGGGGGAGGATTTTTTCGCCGAATCCCACCGGGTATTTCGCGTCTTTGGTGGAGTCGAGGATATCATTGAGTGTGGCAAAAGCGGCTTCGTTCTCCTCCCGCTCGATCTGGAGGAGTGCGAGTTGAAAGCGGGCCTCGAGATCCCAGTTGCGAAGTTCGACAAGTCGGGAAAGGGTGCGCCCGGCGTCACGGGGACGACCATCCTTGAGATACTGAGCCGTCAGTTCGCCGAGGAAGTCGGTATCGGTGCCGAACTTCGTCTCGAGGCGGCGCCGCAACTGATCAGCCTCGTCGATGCGGAGGTCTTTCTCGAGCATGCGCACGAGAGCTTTCCAGTTCTCGAGGTCGTCGCCCTGGCCGCGTGCAAGGAGCTGGCGCCGGTAGTAGATTGCCGACTTCAGGTCACCGAGGCGGTCAGAGAGGGTTCCGAGTTCGGTGAGGAGATCCTCGCTCTGGCCGGACATGTAGTAAGCCTTTTTCATCGCCTCGAAGGCTTCTTCATCCTGCCCTGCGGCCTGGTGGACGCGGGCGAGCGCTTCGGAATAGAAGCGGTCAAAAGGATGCTTCCGCGCGAGTTCGTCATAGCGCTCGAGGAGCCATTCGAGGAGGAAATGGGTCCTTGCGACAGTGAGCTGGGTGTCGAGCTGCTTGCGCCGTTGGACGGGATCGTTCTCCCGCTCGAGGAGGTCGAGCTGGGCGCGCAATGCGTCCTCGGCCTTGCCGCCTTCGATGAGGGCGGTGGAGAGCTGCTTGATGATGTTCCGCTTTTCAAAGGCGTCAGCGTCGCGGTAGGCTCGCTGCCAGACTTCGATCTGCTTGTTGCTGCTGCCTTGACGCTGATAAACTTTGGCGAGGGTGCTGAGCGTGTTGAGAGACGCATCGGGTTTCGCGGCGAGCTCTTTGAGCTCACGGACGGCCTCGTCTTCGAAGCCGAGCTCGAAGCGCATCTCGGCGCGACGTTGGCGGTAGTCGTCGGCATTTTCGGGATCGATCTCGATGAGGGTTGAAAGGTGGCGCACCATGAGGGTGGGCCGCTCGTTGAGTTCGGCGAGACTTAAGAGCATTTTCTCTACTTCGACGACGGGTTTGCCGGCTTCTTCGTTGGCCCGGTTGAGCTGCTGGAAGCACTCCTGATTATCCTGCAGCTTGAAGGCCCACCACGCGGCGCGGTAACGTAAGGAGGTCGTTGGTTTTTCGTTAGCGGTCTTTTTGATGTTCTCGTAATAATCGACGAGCTCCTTCGGTGGAGGCTCGTCTCCGCTGCGACCCGTGCGGGAGGCAGCGGCGGCCATGGCGTGGTATTGAGCGAGCGTCTGGATTTTTCCATTCTGCAATACGCCGGGATCGGCGGTCGGGGCGGTCGCGGTAGAGTAATGGCCCCGGAGCAGGCTGAAAAGTCGCTGGTCTATCTCCGCCCGGGCCTCGAAGCTGTCGCGGCGCTGCCAGATCGCCTCGAGCTGGGTGATCGCCTGCGGCACTTCTCCGGTGCTGACGTAGAGATCGGCCCGCGCGGTGAGGTAGTCGAGATTGTCGGGAGCGAGCGCGATAGCTTCTTCGATGGCGGCGAGAGCCTCGTCGGTCTGGTCTAGATCTTTGAGGACGGCGGAGATTTGGAAAAGCCTGGCGGCTTTTTCGAGGGTGGCGTCGCCGGCCTCTTCGACGTGGCGGCGGAGCGTCTCGATGGATTGCTCGCGGCGGCCCCTTTCGTGGAGGAAGCGGGCGAGCTCGATGGGTGGGGCGGTCTGTTCGCGGGGAAGCTTCTCCCCCTCTGCCGGTTCGCGGAGGAGTCTCTCGACGAGTTCGTCGAGGTAGTTGCTGCGGGCGAAGTCGATGATCTCGCGGGCTCCGTCGCGGTTCACGGGCTGGCGACCGAGGTAATCGCTGAGGAGTTTTGCGGCGGCCTCGCGATTTTCGCCGTGGAGGGCGATGCGCGCGCGCCGCAGGATGAGATGGAGCGGCACCGCGGTGCTTGTTTTGAGGACTTCGTCGAGGGTGGCGGCGGCGTCTTCGTAGTGATCGTTTGCCATTTGAATGTCGGCGAGGCGGATGCGGTAATCGATCACCCCGGGCAGGGCGGTGACGAGGTTTTTCACTGCCGCTTCCTCACCGCCGGGATCAGCGGTGAGCCGGTAGAACTCGGCGAGGGAAAAGAGCGAGGCCTCGGTCGGATTGGCGGTGCTGACGGCGGAGGTGAGTTCTTTTTCGAGTTCATCGAGACGATCAAAACGTTCATGGATCCTGACGAGTCGCGAAAACAGGTCGGCGTGGTCGTGATTTTTGAAGTGGAGCAGCGCAAGGGCCTCGCGAGCCGCCGTCGCGGCACCGTCGAAGTCGCTGATGAATTCGTAGAGGCGATTCAGCTCGATGAGGGCGTTGAGCTTTTGCCGGGCGTCGCCGCCGGCGGCGAGGGAGGAAAGGACGTCGACGGCGGTTTTGGTCTCTCCCGATTCGAGGAGGAGCGAGACGATCTCGGTGCGAAGGGCGACGTTTTCGGGAAAGGCGGTAAGGAGTGTGTTCCAGTCCGTGACGGCTTCAGCGTCCTGTCCCTGGAGGCGGTGCAGGGTGGCTTTGCGCATACGGATGGCGATGCCCTCGTCGTCAGTGAGGGGGATGACCTCGACAAGCCGGGTGTAGAGCGAGAGCGCCTTGGCCCAGCGCTTTTGCTGGTCGGCGATCTCGGCGAGGGCTTTCAGGGCCGGGAGGCTGTTCGGGTCTGCTTCGAGGACGGCGTCGTAAAAGGGGCGTGCCTCGTCGACCTGTTCGTTTTTGCGAAGAAGGTGGGCGTAGATCAGTTTCGCCACGGTAGGGCCGGATTCACTCGCGCCTTTGAAATACTCGAGGAGCAGGGAGGCCTGGTCCTTTTTGCCGTAGAGGGCCCAGAGGAGGTCGAGGACATTGCCGTAGGCGGGATCCTTTTGGAGGAGCTGGATGTAGTGATTGGCGAGCCGGGTGTCGGTCGCCGTCCAGGGCGAGGCGGGGTTGGAATCTGCGTCTGCCGCTGCCGGTTTTTCCTGCTGGGCAAGGAGAGGAATCATCCATCCCGCGACGAGGAAGAGGAAGAGAGCGGCGGCCCGGAAAAGTTGACTGGATGCTGATGTCTTCAAGGAGTCAACTGGGGAGGGTGCACACTATCCGTAAAGAACGATAGGCGCACGGGAATGACACGTCAAATCCGCCCTCGGGGGAAAGAGGGGGGATCGTCCACGCTACCCTGTCAGGGCGGGTTCAGGAACGCCGGGCCACGAAAGGCCTGGATTCCACATTCCGGCGGCTGCTGTCGGTAAAATCACTTCGTCGACTGTGAGATCCCTGAAGCCCACGACTTTCCCTGTGGCGCGATTGGGTCCGGCGCGTTCTTTACCCCGGGCACGGTTCCGCTCGGCGTGGGCTTTGCGCCGTTCTTTGTTGCGAGCCGCGCCAGTGGTGGTGATTTGTTCTCTCTGATCGATCAGACCGAGAAGCCCCCCGACGGCACTGAGGTTCGAACTCGAGGCCAGAGTCGCCAGGGTAAAGAGAAGAGCGGGAGGATTTCCCACCGGATGCAAAGCGCGGGCAGTCAGCGCTGGAGTGCAAAGAACTGATGTCCCGGAAACAAGTCCCGATTTCGAAATCCCCCGTCTCTTCTTTCAGCGGGTGTTGCTGTCTTATTTCCCTTTAGCAAGGTAGGCGGCGGTGCTCTCGTGAGTGGCGTGCATGCCTTCGGCACCTTTTTCCCAGTCCATCGGGCAGACTTCGCCGTTTTCTTCGAAATGCTGGAGAGCATCAACCATGCGGAGGGCCTCTTTGATGGAACGGCCGAGCGGGAGGTTGTTGACGAGCTGGTGCTGGACGATGCCGTCTTTGTCGATAAGAAAGAGGCCGCGGTAGGCGATCAGTTCGCCCTCGACGATGAGATCGCCGTATTCGTTGAGGTCGTATTCGCCGACGAGGACATCGTAGGCGGCGGAGATCGTCTTGTTCGTGTCAGCGACGAGCGGGTAGGTTACGCCCTCGATCCCGCCCTTGTTGCGGGGGACCTGGAGCCAGCCCCAGTGGGACATCTCGGTGTCGGTCGAGCAACCGACGACGGCGACATTGCGGCTTTCGAACTCGGCGAGGGAGTCCTGAAAGGCGTGGAGCTCGGTCGGGCAGACGAAGGTGAAGTCTTTCGGGTAAAAGAAAAAGATCACATACTTTTCGCCGCGATACTGGTCGAGGGAGAATCCTTCGACGACTTGTCCGTTGACGACGGCGTTGGCAATAAAAGAGGGAGCGGATTTTCCGACGAGGACTGACATGATGATAAAATAGTAAGTTCGGTTTCAAAGAGAGGGACGCATCGGCAATCCCGCACGAATGAAGGTGGCTTCACCCTTTCACGAGTCAACTACGGATGATCCCCCATTGGAGAGACTGTTCGGGTCGATTTCGGACCGGGAAAATATGGCGATCTGATGAAACTCCTTGACGCCCTAGGGGAATCGGATTTACTTGAAGGACAATTCCCTATCAATCCTATCTAGAATAGGTATTATACATGACTGAAGATTCTTCCGCCTCCGCTGCTACCGCGTCCGCTCTTGCGGAGGCCGGACTGCGTCACGGGATCGAGGATTTCAGCGCCGTCTCGAAACGGCTCGAGGGAGAGTCTGCCGAGGAGCGGGTCCGCTGGGCGCTGGATCATTTTGGCGACAGCATCGGGATGACTTCGAGCTTCGGGGCGCAATCGGCGGTGCTTCTGCACATGGTGACGCGGCAGCGGCCCGATATTCCCGTGATCCTGATCGATACGGGTTATCTTTTCCCCGAGACCTACCAGTTCATTGATGCCCTGACGACCCGGCTCGAGCTGAACTTGAAGACCTTTCGGAGCGATCTCTCTCCCGCCTGGCAGGAGGCTCGTTGGGGGAAAATGTGGGAAGATGGTGTTGAAGGGATCGAACGATACAACCGTCTCAACAAAGTCGAGCCGATGGACCGTGCACTCAGGCACCTTGAGCTTTCGGCGACGATGGCAGGAGTGCGCCGTCAGCAGAGCAGCACACGCGAGTTTTTCCCTGTCCTCGCTTCGCAGCGCGGGCGCATCAAAGTCCACCCCATCGTCGACTGGACTGATATGGAAATAGGGCAATACCTCGTCGCGCACGGGTTGCCCTATCACCCGCTCTGGGACGAGGGCTATGTCTCGATCGGTGACTGGCACACCTCACACAAGCTCACCGACGGCATGACCGCGGAGGAGACCCGCTTCTTCGGCCTGAAACGCGAGTGCGGTTTGAATGAGGAATTGGATTTTGTCATTTAAGTAATAAGGGAACGACCCATGAGCTCTCACCCCGATCACCTCTATCCTGTCTTTGACAAGATGCTTCCGCGCTCCGCCAAGGAAGCGCTTTTGGGGCAGTCCGGAGCGGTCATCTGGATGTATGGGCTGAGCGGTTCGGGGAAAAGCACTCTCGCGAACCTGCTCGAGCGTCGCCTCCACGGCGACGGACGTCTCGTTAAAGTGCTCGACGGCGACAACATCCGCAGCGGACTGAACCGCAACCTCGGCTTTTCCGATGAGGACAGGCTCGAGAACATCCGCCGCGTGTCCGAAGTGGCGAAGCTCTTCGCCGAGTGCGGCGTGATCACAATTACTTCCTTTATCACCCCGAACAACGAATTGCGCCGCCTCGCCCGCGAAATCATCGGCGAGGCCGACTTGCTCGAGGTCTACGTCAAAGCGTCATTCGAGACCTGTCAGATTCGTGATCCCAAAGGTCTCTATGCCAAAGTCGCGGCCGGAGAGGTGAAGCAGTTCACCGGAAAAGATTCCGCTTTTGAAGAGCCGGAAAGCCCCGCCCTCGTCATTAACACCGAAGCGTTTAGCGAAGAGGAATGCCTCTCCCAGTTGCTCAACGCGGTCATCATGAAAACCACCGCCCGCTGACCTGCGAACAGCGGCACCCCCCTGCCGAATCCTTATTTTTGTATCATGGAAGAAGAAAGAGTGTCCTATCAAGTCAATCACCTCGCTCAGCTCGAGTCCGAGGCCATTTTCATTTTGCGCGAAACGGCCGCCCAGTTCGAGCGTCCCGCCCTGCTTTTCTCGGGTGGTAAGGACTCGATCGTGATGGCCCATCTCGCGCGCAAGGCCTTCTACCCGGCGCGACTCCCTTTCCCGCTGCTCCACGTCGATACCGGTCACAATTTCCAGGAGACGCTCGACTACCGTGACCAGTATGTCGCCGATCTCCGCGCCGAGCTGGTCGTCGCCTATGTGCAGGATTCGATCGATCAGGGACGCGTCCAGGAGGAGAAAGGCCCCTTCGCTAGCCGCAATGCGCTTCAGACCGTCTCGCTCCTCGACGCGATCGAGGCGAACAAGTACGACGCCTGTCTCGGCGGCGGCCGTCGTGATGAAGAGAAAGCCCGCGCCAAGGAGCGCTTCTTCTCCCATCGCGACGACTTCGGCCAGTGGGACCCGAAAAATCAGCGTCCCGAACTCTGGAACATCTTCAACGGTCGCAAGCATCACGGCGAACATTTCCGCGTTTTCCCTCTCTCCAACTGGACCGAGATGGATGTGTGGCAGTATATCAAGTCCGAAAAGATTCCGCTCCCGAGCCTCTACTTTTCGCACCAGCGTGACGTCGTCCACCGCAGCGGTGCGATGCTTGCGGTCTCCGAAGTCGTCATTCCTCAGCCCGGCGAGCGGATTGAGGAAAACGCGACGGTGCGCTTCCGCACCATCGGCGACATGACCTGCACCGGCGCCGTTTACTCCGAAGCTTCGACGATGGAGACGATCATTTATGAAGTGGCCACGGCCCGCCAGACCGAGCGCGGGACCCGTTCGGATGACAAACGATCCGAGACCGCCATGGAAGACAGAAAGAAAGAGGGCTACTTCTAAAATCGCCCTAGCTGAGCCCACCTTCCCGCCTTTTACCTTTTACGTTTTACTTTCCTACCTTTCACTTTCCCACCTTTTACTCTTTTCATGCATACCGAAGTTCCCATCGACGAAGGTTATCTCGACATGGACCTGCTGCGTTTCACGACGGCAGGCAGCGTTGACGACGGCAAATCGACTCTGATCGGCCGCCTCCTTTACGATTCCAAAAACACCTTTGATGACCAGATGGACGCCGTCGAGGCGACCTCGAAGAAGCGCGGCGACGAGCACGTTAACCTCGCTCTCCTCACTGACGGTCTCCGCGCCGAGCGCGAGCAGGGCATCACGATCGACGTCGCCTACCGTTACTTTGCGACGCCGAAGCGCAAGTTTATCATCGCCGATACTCCCGGTCACATCCAGTACACGCGGAACATGGTGACCGGAGCCTCGACCGCGAATCTCGCCATCATCCTCGTCGATGCCCGCCTCGGGATCATCGAGCAGACCTGCCGTCATGCGTTCATCGCCGACCTCCTGAGGATCCGCCACGTCATCCTCGCGGTGAACAAGATGGATCTCGTCGGCTACAGCGAAGAACGCTTTGAAGAAATCGTTGATGAGTTCAAACGTTTCGCCTCGCGCCTCGACAACATCGTCGACATGGTCGCGATTCCGATGAGCGCCCTCCACGGCGACAACGTTGTCGACAAGTCGAAGAACATGGACTGGTATGAGGGACCCACGATGCTCTACCATCTCGAGACCGTTTACATCGGGTCCGATCACAACCACGTCGACGCCCGATTCCCCGTGCAGTGGGTCATCCGCCCGCATTCCGACGAGCACCACGATTTCCGCGGTTATGCCGGTCGCGTCGCCGGTGGGGTCTTCCGTCCGGGCGACGAAGTCATGATCCAGCCCTCCGGTTTCACGACGAAGATCAAGGCGATCGAGTCCTTCGACGGTCCGCAGGAGGCCGCTTTTGCTCCGCTCTCGTGCACGATCACGCTCGAGGATGAGATCGATATCAGCCGTGGTGACATGATCACCAAGCCGAACAATCCGCCGAAGAAGGATCAGGAAATCGACGCGATGATCTGCTGGTTCTCCGAGACCAATCAACTTCAGCCGAACGCGAAATATTACCTCAGGCATACCACCAAAGAGGTCAAGGCAATCGTTAAAGAGGTGCGTTACAAGGTGAACATCAACACGCTCCACAAGATTGAGGACGACAAAACGTTCCGTCTCAACGAGATCGGGCGCATCACCCTGCGGACTTCGGCACCCTTGCTTTACGATTCCTACCGGCGCAACCGGGCGACCGGCAGTTTCATCCTGATCGATTCGCAGACCAATGAAACGGTCGCCGCGGGGATGATCATCTGAGGCATCCGCATGGTGGCTGGGGGCTGTCGGCGACCTTGTCTAAGACGTTGACAGTCTCCCTGATCAGGCTTTTAGTGCCGCCCGTCCATTTTTCGGACGATTTTTCTTGTGATGGCGAGGTAGCCAAGTGGTAAGGCCGGGCTCTGCAAAAGCTCTATCGCGGGTTCGATTCCCGCCCTCGCCTCCATCACGAGTGGTGAAGACTGCGCGTCTCCTGCTCTTTTCCGGGCGGTCCTTCTTCCCTCCCTTTACCCTGTCCGCATCGGGAGCTAGAGTGATTTTCGGGCTTTTCCCGTGAATCCCTTCACCCCATGAAGTCGACCCCGTCACGTCCGGACCAGCATTGGCACCATCTCGAGCTGAGTGAAGTGCTCCGGCGCCTCGAATGCGAGCCCGGACGCGGTCTCGCCGCCGCCGAGGTCGTGCGACGACAGGGAAAATTCGGCCCGAATTCCGTCTCGGCCAAGGGCGGGGTGCCCGCGTGGAAGCGCTTCCTGCTCCAGTTTCATCAGCCGCTCGTGTATCTCCTCCTTGGTGCCGTTGTCATCACGGCAGTTCTTCAGGAATGGGTCGATTCTTCGGCGATATTCGGCGTGGTCATGATCAATGCGATCATCGGATTTTTGCAGGAGTCCAAGGCGGAAAAAGCGATCGAGGCGCTCAGTCGCATGGTCGTGACGGCTGCGACGGTGCGGCGAGACGGGCGAAAACAGCGCATCCCCTCGGTCGAACTCGTCCCCGGAGATATTGTGCTGCTCCAGAGCGGCGACCTCGTCCCGGCGGATCTTCGCCTGATCGAGGTCAACAGTCTCCAGATCAACGAGTCCGCGCTCACGGGGGAGTCGGTCTCGGTTTTTAAAGAGGCGTCCGCGCTGCAAAAAGACATGGTCCTGGCCGATCGCCGCAATCTCGCCTTTGCCGGAACGATGGTGACCTACGGCCAGGCGGTGGGAGTCGTTTTCGAGATCGGAGACGACACCGAGACGGGGCGCATTGCGCAGCTCCTCGCCGATACGGTGGAGCTCTCTACTCCGTTGACGCGAAAGATCGCCGCCTTCAGCAAACTCCTCCTCTGGGTCGTGGTGGGGCTCGCCATCGCGGGATTCACGGCGGGGGTGCTGCGGGGTGAGAGGGCGGTCGATATGTTCATGGCGGCGGTGGCGCTGGCGGTCGGGGCCATTCCCGAGGGACTGCCCGCCGCCGTCACCATCGTCCTTGCGGTCGGGGTCAGTCGCATGGCGAAGCGGCGGGCGATCATTCGCAAGTTGCCGGCCGTGGAGACGCTCGGCAGCACTACGGTGATCTGCTCGGACAAGACCGGCACTCTCACCGAAAACCAGATGACGGTGCAGCGCATCTTCGCCGGAGGCGAGGTTTTCACCCTTAGCGGAGGCGGATACGACCCCCGGGGCGAGATCCGGCAGAGGGACGCTGCGGTTGATCCCGCCCAGCCGCTCCTGACCTTCCCGCTCATCATGCGAACGGGACTGATCACCTCGATCATGATTGGCGGTGCCTACTGGATGTTTTTCCACGAATTCAGGGTCGTCGGAGAGACGCTCGCCGAGGCGCGCACCGCCGTCGTCAATGTCATCGTGATGGTCGAGGTAGCCTACCTCTTCAGCTGTCGCTCGCTTCACCGCTCCGTCTTCCGGATCGGTTTCTGGACGAACCCTTATGTCATCATGGGCGCAGCGGCGATGATAGTGGCGCAGATGTTCTTCACCTACGCCCCGGCGATGAATCACCTCTTTCACTCCACCCCGCTCTCACTGGAGAGATGGGGCCGCATCCTCGGGGTCGCTCTGTCTTCTTTCCTCGCCGTGGAGTTGGAGAAATGGATACGATTCGGGGGGAGTCGGCGTGGCCGCGCTTTGCCTGAGTGACGCGCGGTGCTACGAAACGATCTCATCGAGCCCCTTGAGCTCGGCCATCTTTACCGTCTTGTCCGATGCCCGCATGAGGGCCTCGCCTACGAGAATCGCGTCCGCTCCCCACGACTGGATGCGGCGGGTGTCTTCGCCGGTGTAAATGCCACTCTCGCTCACGAGGATGTGATCGGGGCCGACTTCTTCGCTGAGGCGTTCGGTCGTGGTGAGGTCGACTTCGAAGGTGCGCAGGTTGCGGTTGTTGATGCCGATGATGCGCGCATTTGTCTCCAGTGCCCGCTCCATTTCCTCGAGGTCGTGCACTTCGACGAGGACGTCGAGTTGGTAGTTCGTCGCCACTTCAAAGAGATGGTGGAGCTGATCCTGTTCGAGCGCCCCCACAATCAGGAGAATCGCGTCGGCCCCCGCGACGATGGCTTCATAGATCTGCACCTCGTGAATGATGAAGTCCTTCCGCAGCAGCGGCAGGTCGACCGCCTCGCGGATCTGCGAAAGATAGGAAAGGTGGCCCTGGAAGTATTTTTCGTCGGTCAGGATAGAGAGGGCGTTCGCCCCGGCGTCCGCGTAGGCCCGTGCGATCTCGACCGCATCGAAGTCGGCGGAGATCGTCCCGGCCGAGGGAGAGGCTTTTTTCACCTCGGCGATGACGGCGAGTTCCGTCGTCCCGTAGCCCACGTCGTCGGCCTGATGCCGCACGGCGCTGCCGAGAGCCGTTTCGAAGCAGCGGAAATCCTCCCGCGCCTGGGCCGCAAAACGTAGTTTTTCCTGCACGGGGAGGAGGCGTTCCACCTCTAGCAGTTTGTCGGCGATGATCTCGTCGAGTTTGTTCCCGAATTTCTTCATGTCTGGAATGGTTGGCATCGTTACGCTGGCATCCAATTCCCCGCCAACCGAATTTCAAAAAATTCACCTTGAAAAATGATCAATTCCCGCCAAATTACCGTCCGCGCTGCCTCTGGGTGGCATATGCGGGTGTAGCTCAGGGGTAGAGCGCAACCTTGCCAAGGTTGATGTCGTGAGTTCGAATCTCATCACCCGCTCCAGTTTTTTAAGTTTTGCGGAGCTTCTTTTCGTGGAAACGATTTACTGCTGGTCCAAATTTGTCGACGAGGACCGGCTCGAGGAGTGGGAGACCCGCCTTATCCTCGCCGAGGTCTCCTACGTCCTCGACAAGCCCGTGAAGCGCAAGCGCTGGCGGTTATGCAGCTACGCCACGAGCCGATCCGCGGTCGAGGTGCTCTGCTCCCAATACGGTGGTGTCGTGAAGCCCATCCTGCCCGAACAGTGGCAGCCGAAGCCGCTCGTGAACGGAGGCACCCTCATCAAAGTGCGTGACTCTCTCCTCGTGACGGGATCCGACGAGCCCGAGACGCTCGCGACGCTCCAGCGGGAGCATCCCGGACGTATCCTTCTCAGCTTTCCGCCCCAGCTTGCCTTCGGAACGGGCGAACATCCCACCACGGCCGGTTGCCTGCGCTTCCTCGCCGACTTTGCGGCGCAGCGGGCGGGCGACGAATGGAGCGCGATCGACCTGGGATGCGGTAGCGGCATCCTCGCAATCGCGGCGGCGACTCTCGGAGCGACGCGGGTCGTCGCGGTTGAAAATGATGGCATGGCTCTTGGTTACGCGATAGAGAACGCAGTGCGACACGGCGTTGCTGACAAGATCGAGTTTATCGAGGGCGACGCGATCGCTCTGATGGCCGAGGAAGGAGGTCCCGCCTACGACCTCATCGCCGCGAACCTCTTTAGCGACTTGCTCGCGGTGCTTTTTCCCCTCTTTCCCGATCGACTCGCTCCTGGCGGCGGGGTCATCGTCTCCGGATTCCTTGCCACGCAGGCGGAGCTCGTCTCCCGCCACGCCGAAGAGGCCGGGCTCCCTCTCGCGGGATTCCTCAAGCGGGGTAAATGGATGGCCGCCCGGAGCATGGCGGAAAACCGGTCGTCGCAAAAGTGACCGGCGGGGTTATACTAGCGCGTCGTCGTCGCTTTTTTGATGAATACCGCCTCTTTGCTCAATCTCATCCGCATGTTCTTCCTGCTCCTCGCGGGATTTATCGGTGCATCCCTGGCGATGGGCGAAGCGACGAATGCCTGGTGGTTCGGGGCACTTCTCGGCCTCGTTTTTGCTTCTATCGTTATCGTCTTCGATGTGATGCTGCGACACCTCAGTATCCGTTCGTTTTCTCACGGGACCTTCGGCCTCCTCATCGGTCTGCTCTGCGCCTGGCTCGTGACGCGCATCGGATTTTTTCAGGCCGGTTGGGTCGAGCAGTTTCAGCTCGCGGGGAATATTTTCAACCTCGCCATCTTCCTCGCCTTCGGCTTCATCGGCGTGATGCTCGCTTTGCGAAGCAAGCGCGAGGAATTCTCCCTCCTCATCCCCTACGTGCGATTCCGTCAGGATGCGCTCCAGGATCTCCCGACCCTGCTCGACACGAACATCGTCATCGACGGTCGTATTCCCGGGATTTGCGCGGCCGGCTTCCTCGGCGGCTCGCTCGTTGTGCCGCGCTTCGTCCTCGACGAACTCCAGAAAATGGCCGACTCGGCCGATGAGATCAAGCGCAGCCGGGGAAAACGTGGCCTCGACGCCCTCAACGCGATGAAGGGGGCCGACATCGAAATCGTAATTCACGAAGAGACCTTCGAGAGTGGCCTCTCCTCCGAGGCGAAGATGGTCCAGCTCGCAGACCTGATGGGTGCCCGTATCCTCACCAACGATTCCAACCTCGGCAAGGTGGCCCGTCTCAAGGGAGTCAATGTCCTCAATCTCAATGAGCTCGCCCTCGCCCTGCGTCCCATCGTTTCCCCCGGCGACGAACTCGATCTCGAACTCGTGAAAGAGGGCAAAGACGATCATCAGGCGGTCGGCTATCTGCCCGACGGGACCATGATCGTGGTGAATCATGGAAAAGGGTATCTCGGCACGACCCAGCACGTCGTCGTCGCCGGTGCGCTGCAAACCAGCGGGGGCCGGCTCATTTTTGCTGAGCTGAAGCGCTGAGTCCGCTTTTTAGCAAGCGCCGCGCGCCAATTTTTTCAGAAACCGGAGCACGACTCCGGGGTTCTCTCAGCCACTCACTCCTTTATGAAGATCCATGTTCACGGCATCGCTATGGTGCTTTTTCTTACCGCTACCGTTCTTGACGCCCGTTCCGCTCCCGTCAGTTCCGATGAAGCGGCGGCCAAAATCGATCAGCTCATCGCCGCGAAGCTCATCGAAAACAAGCTGACGCCGAACCCCGTCACTCCGGATGACGTTTTTGTCCGCCGTCTCTACCTCGATCTCACTGGTCGCATTCCGACAAAGCGCGAGACGTTGAACTTCCTCGAGTCGAACGATCCCGATAAACGCGCCGCCCTTGTCGACTCACTGATCGGATCCGACGGATATGTCTCCCACTTCTATAATTACTTTTCCAACCTCCTCCGCACCCGCACTTCTATTTCCGGGAATGGCCAGAGCGTCGGGGCCGGGCACGCCTACGAGGGCTGGATCAAGGACGCCATCCGCGGGAACAAACCCTACGACGACTTCGTTCGCGAACTCGTCACGGCCTCGGGCGCGAGCTGGGAAAATCCCGCCACCGGCTACTACCTGCGGGACTATGGCATGCCGCTCGACAATCTCGCCATCACCACCCAGGTCTTCCTCGGAACTCAGATCGTCTGCGCGCAGTGCCACGACCATCCCTTCGACTCGTGGACGCAGATGGACTACTACCATCTCTCCGCCTTCACCTACGGCATGATGGGGACCGGCAATCACCCCGTCGTGCAAAAGGCGATGCAGCTCGCTAACGGAGGGGCCGACGGCCAGGGCAAAGGGAAAGGCAAGGGAAAAGCGAAGGGCAAAGGCAAGCCTGCCGGCACCGGCACCGGAGATCCTGTCATGATGGCCGGGAACGGTTACACCGGCAAAAGCGACGAGGCGGCCCTGCGCCGGGCCTCTTCCGAGATCCTCTTTCCGCTGCGCTTCAACAACATCCTCGAGAGCGATCGCGCCCTGCGCCTGCCCAAAGACTACCAGTATGACGATGCCCGCCCTCTCTCCGTCGTGAACCCTGCGACGCCTTTCGGACCCGAAGCGCCCCTCAGCGAGAGCGGCCATCCCGTCCATGCCTTCGGCGACTGGCTCACCTCTCCCGAGAACCCGCGCTTCACCAAAGTCATCGTCAATCGGCTCTGGAAACGCGCCTTCGGCCTCGGCATCGTCGAGCCGGTCGACGACTTCCGCGAGCACACCGTCATCCCCAATCCGGAGCTCATGACCGCCCTCGAGGAACTCATGATCTCCCTCGATTACGACCTTCAGGCCTTTCAGCGTATCCTTTATAAGACACAGGCCTACCAGCGCGAAGCCTCCCTCGAGGAGCCCGTTCCAGGTGCTCCCTATTACTTCGCCGGGCCTATCCTGCGCCGCATGAGCGCCGAGCAGATCTGGGATTCCCTCGTCGCCATGACCGTGGAAGAGCCCGACCGCCCCGACGCCGAGCGCGAAGTCGCCGGTCGCAAGCGCCACGCCACCGTCCAGCTCATCGCCGAATCCGTCTATGACCAGACGCCCGCCGAGTTCCTCCGTCACATGCGCGAGGTCGTCCGCATCCAGGGCGAGCTCTCCGAGCGCATCGAGGCCGCCCAAGCCCAGGTGGCCGCTGCGCGCGAAAAAGGCGACCCCGATCTCATCAAGCAGGCTTCCCTCGAGGCGAGAAAGATCAAAGACGAGCTCGATACGCGCATCGAAGAGATCGTCTACCGCGACGGTCTCGAGCGCAAACTTGCCGAAGTCACCGGGAAAGGCCAGGCCGAGCGCGCCTCCGTTTCCACCCGTGAGGAGCGCGCCTCCGTCACCAGCGCGGGCGGCGACGACCTCATCGTCGAACTTGCCGCCGCTCTTTTCGAGGGCGATCGCAGCTTCGAGGAAGGCATGGAAAGCATCGTCGGATCCGAGGGTAACGGCATCGTCAAACAACTCGTCGATGCCATGTTCGCCGAACGCGAAAGCGAGCTCCAGTCCGCGCGCGACGCCCGGCGCGCCACCGAACTGGCCGCGTGGAAAGTAGCCAAACAGCCCGAAGTCAGGGCTGCCTATCGTGCCTTCGACAAGCAGATCCGCGAGCGGATGAAGCGTGCCTCGGAACTCAACCAGCCCGCTCCCGCGGGCCACTTTCTTCGCGAGTTCGGTCAGAGCGATCGCGAACTGGTCGAGAACTCCAGCGACGAAGCCTCCATCACCCAGGCGCTCGCCATGCTCAACGGTCCCGCCCTCGCCGCCGTCACGAACCGTTTCTCCGTCCTCATGCGCGACATGCGGGGCGAGAAGTTCGAAGATCGTCTCGACACCGTCTACCTCACCATGCTCAGCCGCCTCCCCACCGACGGAGAAAAGGCGGTCTTCCGCGAGGCATGGGCCGCCGATCCCGAGTCCGGCACCGTCAACGGGATCGTCTGGACCCTGCTGAATACCCGCCAGTTCCTCTTTGTCCAATAAGACCCTTTTTGGTCCCTCACCCAACCCTCTTTACTCTGCCATGAGAATCGAACCCGATCTTTCCCGCCGCCATTTCGTTACCAGTGCCGCCAAATCTTTTCTCGGCGTCAGCGCCCTCGGTGCCCTGCCGGGACTCTCCCGCGCCGCCGGGGCGGGCGCCTCCCCGCTGAAGCAGGTCGCCACCGCGAAGCGCGTCATCTATCTCTACATGGACGGCGGCATGTCCCATCTCGACACCTTCGACCCCAAGACCGACGCAGCGGTGATGGGACCGACAAAGCGCCTCGACACCCCTGTCGACGACCTCAAGCTCTCCGACAATCTTCCCCTCCTCCGCCGCCACGCCGAAAAGCTCGCCGTGATCCAGTCGATGACCTCGACCCAGGGTGCCCACAAGCAGGGGAACTACTACATGCACACGAGCTACGAGATCCGCAGCTCCATCCGCCACCCCGCCATGGGCGCCTGGCTCCTCAAGTTCAACGGACGCAACAATCCCACCCTGCCGGGAAACGCCGTCATCGGAAATCTTTCCGCGCACCCCGGATCGGGTTTTTTCGAGGCGAGTCTTTCCCCCATCATCATCCGCGATCCCGAAGGGGGCCTGCAAAACAGCGCCATGGCCCGGGGCATGACCGAAGAGCGTTTCAACTTTCACCGCGATCTCGCGGCGAAGCTCGATGCGCCCTTCGTTGAGAAGTATAACCAGAAGAACGTGCGCGCCTACACCGACATGTATGACGATGCCGTGAAGCTGATGCGCAGCAAGGATCTCGCCGCCTTCGACCTCTCCGCCGAGCCCGAGGCGATCAAGGAGAGTTACGGCAAAAATTCCTTCGGTCAGGGCTGTCTCCTCGCGCGGCGTCTCCTCGAGCACGGCGTCTCCTTCGTCGAGGTGAACATGGGCGGGTGGGACACCCACAACTCAAACTTCGTCAACGTCCCCGAGAAGGCCGGCATCCTTGACGCCGCCCTTTCCACCCTGCTCGGCGACCTCGAGCGGCGCGGGCTCCTCGATGACACCCTCGTCGTCCTCGCGACCGAGTTCGGGCGCACCCCCGAGATCAATACCAACGAAGGCCGCGATCACCATCCCCAGGCCTTCAGCTGTCTCCTCGCCGGAGGCGGGATCAAAGGCGGCACCCTCTACGGCAAAACCGACGAGCGCGGAGCCAAGATCCTCGAGAACCCCGTCACCGTGACCGACTTCAACGCCACGATCGGCTACGCCCTCGGACTGCCCCTCGATCAGGTTCTTTACTCTCCGAGCATGCGGCCCTTTACGGTTGCTGATAAAGGCAAGCCGGTCGTGGAGTTGTTCGGGTGAGGGGGGGGCTTGGTTTAATTCTCAACGTCGCCGTAGGCCCGGCCGCGGTCGATCGATGAGAGATGTCCAGCGTTCCCGAATTGGTGGAACTGCTACCCGAAACCGAGCTCGGTGTTGGCCGGAATCTACCGCTTTACCAGCGGATCGAGTTCAATCTGAAGAAATTTGACCGTCGTTCACCGATTTCCAGCTTCAGTTCAACTCTCTTCAAAATAGTCCGTATCGATCCGCTTGATTAAAATCGTCCGGGTCGTGGAGACCCCGATGTCATGCTCGATCATCAGGTCGGCGAGGCGGGCGCCGTTGATGAGGATGACTTTCTGGTTTACGGACTTTGCGTAATCGTGAGCGTTTTGCACGAAATCGCTGGTTGTGATGAAGACCCCTTTGTTGGCTTGTTGCCCGGCAAGCGCTCCGACGAAGCTTTGGATCTCTTTTCTCCCGACGTTACCTTGCCAGCGTTTGGCCTGTACGTAAATCACATCAAGGCCGAGGCGGTCTTCGTTGATCACGCCGTCGATCCCTTCGTCGTTCGATTTCTTGGTGACCTTCGCTGCTTCTTCGCGGGAGCCTCCATATCCCATGGCGAAAAGAAGATCGATCACAAGCTGTTCAAAGTCATAGGGATCAATCTTGGCCATCTGTGCCAGTAGCTCCGAGCGCAGATTGGACTGGATTTCTTCGACTGCTTTTTCAATCAGGTCTGAAGGAGTACTCGTGTCGATACTGGAAATGGATGTGACGTCCAGCGCATCCACCTTTCTCGCCTGACTTGCCGCTTTCCATGCTTCCTGGTATCCCTCGATATTTCTTAAGTCATGGATGGTTATCGGGCCGCTATGCTTCTCCAAATAACTGCGGCCTGACTCAGTGATTTGATAAGTGTATTTCTCGGCAGGGTGTTTGGAAATCAAGTTCGCCTTGAGCAAGGAACTCATCGCCCAGCCGGATCGATTATCGATGTGAGTCTGGCCGCTTTTGACTCTGGAATTTCGAATATCTTTCGAGAAATGATATTGATCGGCGATCTTTAGCACTACCGTGCGACGCATGATCGGGCCCGCTGCCGCACATTCGAGCAAGGGTCTTAGAAATTCATCCCAAGTCGGCAGTTCGGTCGGATTATTTTTCATGGTTCAATTGGTTTCTCATTCTGCCAGCGCCTCCTCTACCGCGCGGAACTCCGCCAACGCAGCTTCCAGGCTTTCCACAATTTCCGCCGCTAGCAATGCAGGGGCCGGAAGGTTCTCGCTGTCTTCGAGGCTGTCGTCTTTGAGCCAGAGGATGTCGAGGTTCGCTTTGTCGCGGGCGACGATCTCTTCGTAGGTGAACTTCTTGAAAGTGGCAGAGGCATCCTGCCTCTGATCTGCTGAAGAACTGCGGCGGGACGCCGCAGCCACTCTATCCCTCTCTTTGTAGCACTTCACAAAATCGGCGAGATCTTTAGGTGCCAGCGGGTTCGTCTTCAGGGTGAAGTGCTGGTTCGTGCGCAGGTCGTAGATCCAGAGGTCTTGGGTCCACGGGGTTTCGCTGGCGGGTTTGCGCTCGAAGAAGAGCACGTTGGCCTTCACACCCTGGGCGTAGAAGATCCCAGTGGGCAGGCGCAGGAGGGTGTGGACGTTGCAGCGTTTGAGGAGTTCCCGCCGGATCGTTTCACCAGCGCCGCCCTCGAATAAAACGTTGTCGGGGAGGACGACGGCGGCGGTGCCGCCGACCTTGAGTTCGCTGACGATGTGCTGGAGGAAGTTGAGCTGTTTGTTCGCGGTCGTGGCCCAGAATTCGTCGCGCTCGTATTCCTGCTTCTCGGTGCTGATCTTGCCGTCGTCACCGACGATGGTGTAGCCGCCTTTTTTGCCGAAGGGCGGGTTGGCGAGGATCATGTCGAACTTCCTGCCGCTGGGCTGGGCGAGGGCGTCGGCGCGGTCGACGGGTGGGTCCTCCTTCGCTGAAGCTACGGAGGACAGGTCGTTGGACGTCGCTGTCCCAATGCCGTGCAGGTAGAGGTTCATGGCGCAGAGGCTGACGACGCCGGGGACGATATCGGTGCCGCGCAGGGCCTGGGTGCGGAGGTGCTTCATCTCCGGCTTGCTGAGCTTGTTGTGCTGGGAGATGTAGTCGTGGGCGGCGAGAAGGAATCCGCCGGTGCCGCAGGCGGGATCGCCGATCACCTGCCCGGGCTTGGGTGCCATGACATCGACGATGGCGCGGATGAGCGGGCGGGGCGTGAAGTATTGACCGGCTCCTTTGTCCGAGGAACTGGCGGTCTTTTCGAGCAGGCCTTCGTAGATCGCACCCTTGATGTCCACGTCCATGCCCGACCAATCCTCGTCGCCGATCATCTTGATGACGCGCTGGAGGTCTGAGGGGTTGGAGATCTTGTTCTGCGCCTTGCGGAAGATGATCCCGACAAGGCCGGGCACTTTGCCGAGGTTCTCGAGGGTGTGGCGTTAATGGATCTCTAGATCGTCGCCGCTGCGTCGGCTCAGTTCGGACCAGGCATAGTCGGACGGGATGGGGTTGTCGAAACCCAGCTCGGTCATCTCGTCGGCGAGCTTGAGGAATAGGAGATACGTGATTTGCTCCACCTAATCCCCATACCCGACGCCCGCGTTTTTCAGGACGTGGGCGTAGTTCCAAACCTTGGAGACAATGGCGGAGGAGTCGTTATTCATGATTTTCTTTTTTGGATTCGAGCCCCTCGACTTCCTTATCGAAATCGGACCGGTATTCAAGATCCTGGCGTGGGCGGAAGTTCTCAAACTCACTTTCCGCATATTCCTTTGCGAGTTTGGCCGTGATTTTCCCGGCGTCTTTCAGAACGGCCCGGTCATCGAACTCTAGAAAGGCATCAAGACGCTTGGCCCAGTCCTCCATGGTCATCGGAATCCGGCGTTTGGCGCGGTCTTCGGCAAGTTCGAGGTAGGCGTTGACGATGCGGCCGAGTGAGTCCAGCTCCTCCTGATTGAGGTAGTTTTTTGCCACCGATACATCGGCCTTGAGAATCTTGCCCTCCGGCGCGTTTTCCCACGTCGACAAACCCATGTGGGGTTTTTCGGCATCGGCCCGCTCCTGGATGAGTTCGGCAGCCGTCCGCCCGTGGATGGCAAAGTGCAGCTTGTTTTGCACCTTGGCGAAGAACTCTCGGGTGGTGGGTGCTTCCTTGTTGTAGTCCAGCGCCGTCGCGTAGATGTCCGTGATCTTCTGGTAAAACCGACGCTCGCTGAGTCGGATTTCGCGGATTTCCTCCAGCAGCCGCTCGAAGTAATCCTCATCTAGAAAGGCTCCGTTCTCCATCCGCTTCCGGTCGAGAACGTAGCCCTTGATGGCAAAATCCCGGAGGATGCCCGTTGCCCATTGGCGGAACTGGGTGGCACGAACCGAGTTGACCCGGTAGCCGACGGAAATAATGGCGTCGAGGTTGTAGTGATCGACCTCACGCGTCACCTCGCGGGAACCCTCGGTTTGAACTGTTCGGAATTTCCGAAGAGTTGCGTCCGGGCTGATCTCACCTTGCTCAAATATGTTCTTCAGGTGTTCGTTGATGGTTGGAACCGTGACCTCAAACAGCCGCGCCATCAGCTTCTGGGAGAGCCAGATGCTTTCGTCCTCGTAGCGCACTTCCAGCCCGTCCCCGGCGGATTGGGCGGAGAAGATGAGAAACTCAGCGGTTGAATTGCGGATGTGCTTTTTGTCGGGCATTGGGATAAAATGTGTTCTCACGAACAGTATCAAGCTCAACCGCAAAGGCAAGACGGATGTGAGCTGGGGCGGGGCATAGTGGCAGAGGCGTCCCGCCTCTGATCCTGAATCCAAGAACTGAGGCGGGGGGCCTCAGCCACTTTGCTGCTCAGCTCGGTCATCTCGTCGGCGAGCTTGAGGAGCCGAGCCGTAGGCGAGACAGGCAACCCGCAGGGTTGGGCAACAGCCCGGAGACCAAAGGTCGGAGCCAGGCGGTAGGCCTGGGTGACGGCGGTAAAAGTCTTGCCGGAGCCGGTGGCCATCTGGATGAGGGCGCGCGGGCGGTTGGCGGCGA
>JANQVJ010000043.1:3542-83858 GCA_030730365.1 Verrucomicrobiales bacterium | reverse complement strand
AAGGTGAAAGGTGAAAGGTGAAAGGTGAAAGGTGAAAGGTGAAAGGTGAAAGGTGGGGAGAGTGTTTCGGGCATCCTGCTCATGAGGTCGTACCCTGACCGTCATCGATCCCCGGATCGAAGTTTTCGCTACCCGTTGCATCGAAGATCGCTTTAGTATCCTCTGATGGAAGGTATGACAGAGAGAGCGCGAAGTCGGCGCGACTGGCCCGTTCGCAAGTTCGAGTCCTTCGAGGCGATGAGGGAGCAGCAACTACGTGATTGGCAGCGTCTCTCTTGCTCCGACCGAAACAATGCGGCTTGGGAGCTGGCGAGGGACTATTGGGTGAAAGTGAAGGGATTGGACGAGAATGAACTCCGACTTCAAAGATCTGTTGGTCATTCTCGATCAGGAGGGCGTTGAATACCTCGTCGTGGGAGGCTACGCGGTGATACACTACGCGCAGCCTCGCTACACGAAGAATCTCGACATTTGGGTGCGGCCCGCCCCTGACAATGCGGTGAGGCTGATGAGGGCCTTCGCCGCTTTCGGTCTTTCGACATTCGGTCTTGTTCGGGAGGATTTCGAATGTGAAGGCACCCAGCTGAACGTCGGCGTCGCGCCGGTGGCGATCGACTTCCTTACCTCCCTTCCTGGCGTGGAATTCTCTGAGGCCTGGGGGCGGCGAGAGGAGGCCGAATGTGACGGAATCCGAGTTAACTACCTTTCCAAATCCGACCTCGTCGCCGCCAAGCGAAGGGCAGGCCGTCCCACCGATCTCGCGGACCTCGCCGAGCTCGGAGCAGCCGATGTTGAAGAGCAATAATCGATTCATCCAAGTCCGCGCGAAAGTGGTTAGGCTTGATTCGGTCGCTGTCCGCAGCATCGGCTAACCCCCAAACCCACGAGGAAAATCGTCAGCGTCCCGACGACGATGGTGAGGTTGCTGTGGAGGAGGGGCTTCAGGTTTGCGGGGACCCATGAGGAGGTGAGCCAGAAGATCACGAAGACTCCGATGATGACGCCGGTGACGGCAGCAGCGTTGCCGGCCTTCCTGACAATAAAACCAAGGAGAAAGAGTCCGAGCATTCCTCCGGCAAACATTCCCGAGAGCTGCCACCAGATGTCGAGGATGTTTTTGGCATTGCCGGTGAGGAGCAAGGCGGCTCCCGTGCCGACGAAGCCCCAGAAGACGGTGGAGACGCGGAGGACTTTCATGGCTTCGGCTTCGCTGACGGTTTTGCCTTTGCGGACGAGGCGGGTCCAGAGATCCTTGAGGGTGATCGTGGCCGAGCTGTTGAGGCTGGTGTCGATCGTGCTCATGGCGGCGGCGGCGAGGGCGGCGAGGATGAGCCCGCCGACTCCGGGCGGGAGATAGTTCGCCATGAAGTGGGGGAGGATTGAATCCTCGAACTTGCGGTCTCCGGCCATGGCCTGGATCGCGGCGACTTCCTGCGGCATGGCCTGGTAGTAACTGAAGAGGAGTGATCCGATGAGGAAAAAGAGGAGCGAGACGGGGATGTAGAGCACGGCTCCGATCCAGAGGGAACGTTTCGCGGCGGCCTCGGACTCGGCGGTGTGGTAGCGCTGCACGTAGTTCTGATCGATCCCGAAGTTGGTGAGATTGATGAAGAGTCCGTAGATAAGGACGACCCAGACGGTGGAGGTGGTGAGGTCGGTGAAAGACCAGCTCCCGAGAGAGAATTTGCCTTGTTCCGCCGCGATCGTGAAGGCGGCCCCAGCCCCGTCGGGATGGGTGAAGATGAGAGTCCCGGCCATGAGGAGTGCTCCCACGGTGAGGACGATGCTTTGCACCGCATCGGTCCAGATGACGGCCTCGATTCCGCCGATGAGGGTGTAGGCGGTCACGAGGATGCCGGCGACGAGGATGATGCTGGTGATGCTCCAGCCGGTGACCTGCTGCAGGCCGATCGCGACACCGAGCATGATCGTGGCGCTGCGGGCGACCTGGGTGAGCAGGTAGCAAATGACAGTGTAAATCCTCGCCCAGGTCCCGAAGCGTTGTTCAAGATGCTCGTAGGCGGAGATGGATCCCGAGTCGCGGTAGAACTTCACGAAATAACGCGAGGCAATGAGGATCGCGAAGGGGATGGAAAGCGAGAAGACGAAGGAATTCCAGTTCTCCGCGTAGGCCTTGCCGGGGACGCCGATGAAGGTGTTGCTGGAAAGGTAGGTGCCGAAGAGGCTGAGGCCGACGACCCAGCCGGGGAGGCGGCCGCTCGCTTTCATGAATCCGGCCGAGTCCCCGCTGCGCCGGGCGAACCAGAAGCCGACGGCGAGGACGATGATGATGTAGGTCGCGAGGACGATGGTATCGAGCGTTTGCATGTGGGGGGCGGCGCGAAGATCCGGAGAGGGGGCTTTTCTACTCTTACTCTTAATCCTTAATCTTACTCCTAATCATCGAGCGAGGGTCGGTTTACGGGGGGAGATGTCCGGTCGATGGAAGTCGAACGGGATTAAGATTAAGATTTTCTTCTCCTTACTCTTTTGGCTCAAACACCTCGATGGGCTGCGTCTCGAGCTTCTCCGGATCGACCACGACGTGCTTCACCTTCTGTCGGTTCCAGGTGTAGGTCATGTGCACGAGGCCGTTCTCTGCCTGGATCATGGCGGGATAGGAGAACTCGCCTTTTTCCTCTTTCTCGATGAAGGCGACGGCTTCCCACTCGAGTCCGTCTTTGCTGACGGCGAGGTTGAGGACGTTGCGCTTGCCCCAGCCGTCGGCACGTTCACCGCCGAGGTGATTGTAGAGGAGTAGGTGCCGCCCGTCCGCGAGGGTTAGGGCCTCGACGCCGGAGTTGTTGTTGGGCAGGTTGGTCTCTTCGAGTTCGCTCCACGTTTTGCCTCCATCGGTGGAACGATTCGCGATGATGCGTTTGTTCTTCGACCGGTAGAGAGTGCGCAGACTGCCGTCGGCGAGGGTCAACACGGTTGGCTGGATGACTTGATAGGGTTGGGTCTCCGGCTCGAAGCGCTGCCACGATGGGCCGAGTTCGGGTTTGGAGAGGTCTGTCAGGATCTCGAAGTGGAAGCGCCAGTCGTTGTCGTGCTCGGTCGAGGAGGGGCAGAGGAGAGTGCCGTCGGGCATGAGGAGCGGCTTGCCGCGGACGGGTCCGTCGATGCCTTCGGGGAGACGGCGGCGGTCGCGGAAGGAACGTCCGTCATCGTAGCTGACCATGACCTCGCCCCACCAGGTCTGCGGGTCGGGACCGACCTTAAAGAAAAGATAGGTCAGGCCATCGCCCGGTGCCTGCCAGAGCACGGGGTTCCAGCAGGGGTGGCGTTTGCCCTCATGCTGGATGCCGTTGGCCCACTCGACGGGTTTAGACCATTCGCCACCGTCGAAGTAGCTCGACCAGATCCCAACGTCGGGATTCTTTTCAGCGGTTCCGCCGAACCAGGTCGCGACGAGGCCGCGATCATTCTCGATGATGCTGCTGGCGTGGCACTGGGGAAAGGGTGCCTTTTCGTAGATGAACTCTTCTTTGACGAATCCGGGGAATCTCGGGGCGGCCTTTTCCTTCGCGGCGCGGGCCTGGAGTTGCTCGGCAGAGAACTGGATGCTGTCCTGTGAGCGGATGTGGTAGATGCGGCCGTCTTCGGCACCGATGACGAGTTCGGGTTTGCCGTCTCCGTCAAAGTCGGCCACGGTCGGGCTGCACGTGTGTCCCGAGACGTTGCGTTCGGTAACGTTGCCGATCTTCTTCAAAACGACACGGCCGTCGCGGTCCTCGCAGTTGCGGTACCAGGTGGCATTTTCGGAATTGATGAAGAGATCGAGACGTCCGTCGCCGTCCCAGTCGACCATGGCGAGCTTGGTGCGTCCGCTGCGTCCGGCACTGCGGGCATTGAGGCGAATGGGCTCGTTGTCTTCGTCGATGAAGATGCGCTCGGCTTTGCCTCCGCCGCGGCGGAGAGTGAGGTAGCCTTCCTGATCCATCATGACGAGGTCGAGTTGCCCATCGCCGTCAAAGTCCAGCGCGAGCGGGGTGGTGCGCCACTGAGTGAGGGTGTCGCTCGAGGGTGTCTGCCACCACTGCCATTTCGGAGCGAGTTCACTCTGACCGCTGTCGAAGGTGGTCGGCTCGACGCGGAGCGGATCGTCGGTACCGCGGAGCAGTCCGACACGCCCGAGGATGGAGTTGTAAATGATGTCGAGCTTTCCGTCGCCGTCCCAATCGGCGGAGGAGAGGGTGGTGTAGCCCCACTTGGCTTCGCAGGGGCCCTGGATGGAACCGTTCGGTCCGGCGAGGACGCGGAAGGGGACGCCCTCGGCCTCTTCGAGGAGAACGGGCCCAGCCCATTTTCGGAGTCCGTTTTCGCCTTTGCCCAAATTTTTGAAAAAGGCAATGTTGCCGGCGGTGTTGCCGCAGAGGATGTCCTGTAGTCCGTCGCCGTCCCAGTCGATCACGTAGGGAGTGGCGAGGGCACCGAACTTGAGGGTGTCGGCCTGTTGCTGGAAGAAGACGGGCTGATGAAAAACGGGGAGTCCGTCGCGGACCTCGCCGCTGTGTTCGATGAGGGCGACACGTCCGTCTTCGTCGCCGACGATCAGGTCCATGTGGCCGTTCCCGGTCCAGTCGTAGGCGGTCGGGGTGATCATCTGCACGTGCATGATGAGGGGATTGCCGTCGGACCCGTCGAGGCGGCGTCCGACGCCGTAGCGGGGTGCCGTGCGGGTTCCGATGTTTTCAAAATAGGTGAAGCCGTCCATGAACTCCCCGCAGAGCAGATCGAGATCACCGTCTCCATCGAAGTCGGCGAAGTTCGGCGTGGGCCATCCGTAGGTCTCGATGACACTGCCTTCGGCGGTGGTAAGTCTGACGGGTTTGTCGGAATATTTCGGCTCGGCGTCGCTGCCGTGGTTTTCGATGAGATAGACGTAGCCGCGGAGGGGACCGTTGCGCCAGCGCCCCTGGGCATCGTAGGCCTGGTCCCAGACGAGGTCGGTCCAGTCGCCGACGCCGACGATGAGGTCGTGGACGCCGTTGCCGTCGTAGTCGACGTAGCGCCACATGTTCGCACGGACGCTGTTTTCGTGGATGTTGTTCTTCGGGTAAATTTTCGGGGGCTTCTCGAACTTCGACTCGCGGAAGTTCACGTGCTCGACCCCGGGTGCGAGGATGCGGGGCTCGCCGTTGACGTAGGAAACCTGCATGTTCTGCGAGGCGGGGCCGAGGCGGACGCCGGGCTTGAAGACGGGCATCTTCTCTCCGGGTTCACCGGCGTTTTCGAAATACCAGACGCCGTTGGAGGGTTTGTCAGGGCAGGCGACAACGAGATCGGTCCTGCCGTCGCCGTTGTAGTCCAGCGGCATGGGCCAGGCCCAGAGTCCGACGCCGAGGTCGACTTCGAGGCCGGGGTGGTTGTAGGGGAGCGGTTTCAGTTTCCAGTCGGTCTCCTCCGCGGAGAGCGGGAGCGCGAAGACCGCAAGGCTGGCGGCGAGGGCGGGGATGGGGTTGGTTTTCATGGGCAAAGGGCGTGGGGTGAAAGGGGGGTGGGGGCTTGCTTAGGTGATGGAGAGGCGTTAGTTTTGGAAGAATGGAGAGAGAGACTCTAGCGCACCGTCTCGGCATGACGGCCCATGTTTCGCCTTTGCTGATGAAGGCGGCGAGGCTGGGATTCGATAGTCCGGAAAAGCTCGAAGGACTCGCAAGGAAGCGGGGATTGCGATACTACTCCGATCCGGCAGGCACGGTGAGTGAGGATACGGTGGAATACCGGACCGAAGGCGACCTTTCCAATGAGGAGCTGGCGATCTGTCTGCTTTCCATTTGTTTTCCCTATTCGCAGCAGCGGATTCGGATGGGTGGTGCGATGCTGTCGGCCGAGGGAAACTCGGCTTCCGGGATAGCGAAGCTTGCGGTGGAGGAGCATAGCGAGCGGGTCGTTCATTATATCGCCAGTCTCGGAAATAGGGTTGAGCCGGATAATCCCTTTTGGAGCAAATTGCTGAATTTGCTGCCCGATTTTGAAGCGCCGAGACCCGACCTGCTGCCCCACCTCACAAGATTTGTTGCGATGACAGGTTTCACGAGAAACGGTCGTGAAACGGTGATGCAGTGGATTCGGCCGGTAAATGTCGTTGCCGGATGAGTATCTTTGCTGACAATCCGTCTGAGATTCTTTCCACTCTTGATAAAGAATTGTCGGAAACGGCTTCGCTTGTGCTCTACGGCCGGGCGGCAATCTGCCTCGGATTCGAGGGAATTGATGAGGCCCATCGGGCCACTCAGGATGTGGACGCGATTCTTACAATAGGTCAGCTTGAGGAGTTTGATGCCGATCGGGAATTCTGGTATGCGGTGGAACGAACAAATCAGCTTCTCGAACCGCGCGGTCTTTATATCACCCATTTGTTCCCGGAGGACCTCGTTTTCCTCCGCCCCGACTGGCACGAGCACATTCTCCCGGTTCTTCGCCCGCCGACGAGGCATCTGAAGCTCTGCCGCCCGCACACAATTGATCTCATCCTTACTAAGATGATGCGGGGGGACGACCCGCAGGACATGGAAGACATCGCCTTCATGGTCCGCCACGACGGTATCACCCGCGAGGAGATGGAGCCCGCCTTTGCGAACGTGCGCATGCCCGACGTGGTCGAGCTGCACGACGCCTTCGCGCGCGCTTTGCCTTTGGTGAGGGCGATTCTGGACAGCGAGGCTCATTCGGCGTGATCGGTCGGGGTGTCCGCCCACCAGCGGTCCGAGGGTTCGTTGTCTGCTTCGGTCAGGGTGAGGTCGAGACTGTTGCGGATGTGGCGCTGCATCGCCTCGTGAGCCTCGTCGCCCGAGCGACTGCGGATGGCGGCGGCGATGGCTTCGTGCTCGGACTGGGTTGTCTCGAGTATATCGAGTCGGAAGGCGTGGCGGTCCGCCTGGAAGATGCGGGTGAGAATGTGGGAGTCGCCCACGACCTTAAGCATGCGCCGGTTCCGTGAGGCCTCGATGATGGTCATGTGAAAGGCGAGATCGAGGGTGTGAAAGCGGTTCGCGATGGCACGGTCGGCGGACTCTTTGCCGGAGAGTTTTACCTTTTCCACGATCCCGGCGGAGGCGGCGAGATTGTGGTCCAGTTCGCGGAGAAGCCGGTCGCTGATACGCTCGGCGGCGCGCCGGGCGGCAAAGGACTCGAGGGCTTCGCGCAGTTCGTAGAGCTCGATGGCTTCTTCGCGGGTCAGCTCGCGGACGATCGCGCCGAGCTGGGGGACGAGCTCGACGAATCCCTCGCTGGCGAGCTGTCCCACCGCCTCCCGCACCGGTGTCGCGCTGATGCCGATCTCTTTGCCGATGGTGCCGTAGGAAAGACGCGAACCGGGAGGGACGGAGCCGTCGAGCAGCTTTTGCCGGATGTGGCGATAGGCCTTCTGGGAATGGTTGTCGGTCATGAGTATAGTGCTCTATAGAGCTCAATAGGATCTAAGGGCAAAGGGGCATTTTGAAAAGGACGCAATTGCGGGATGGTGGGAAAAATTCCATTCTTGGGGCGAGCTGGCTTTCGGTTGACGGATGGGCGCGTTGACATTCTTTAGCGCCCTCCCGATACTGTCGGCGATGCATCGACCAGACCAGCTTGCTCGTCTCGCCGACCGTTCGGAAAGGTGGGACCTCATTATCATCGGGGGCGGCGCGACCGGACTGGCGATTGCTCTGGACTCCGCCTCGCGCGGTTACCGCACCGCCCTGCTCGAGCAGGGCGACTTTTCCGAAGGGACCTCTTCGAAAAGCACCAAGTTGATTCACGGCGGCGTGCGCTATCTCCGCAGCGGTGAGATCGGTCTTGTGCGCGAGTCTCTGCGCGAGCGCGGGCGGCTCTTGCGCAATGCGCCGAGTGTGGTGCGACCACTCGATTTTGTCGTGCCGGCCTACCGCGGGCACGAGCGGTTTTTCTACGGGGCGGGTTTGACTCTCTACGATCTCCTCGCGGGAAAATCGGGACTTGGTGCGACGAGGCATCCGGGAAAATCGGGGGTGATGGAGCGAGTCCCGAATCTGCGAGGCGACGGCCTGCGGGGCGGCACTCTTTATTGCGACGGGCAGTTCGACGATGCGCGTCTCGCCGTGGCGATGGCAAAGACGGCGGTGGCACGGGGAGCGGCGGTGGTGAATCACGTGAAAGTGATCGAACTGATCAAGGAAAACGGCCGCGTCGCCGGGGTGGTCGCGAGCGACAGGCTAGACGAGACGGAGTATCGGCTCGAGGGAAAGATCGTCATTAACGCGACCGGGGTCTTCACCGACTCAGTCAGGCGAATGGACGAGCCGCAGGCGGCGCCGGTGGTGCGTCCGAGCCAGGGGATCCATCTCGTCCTCGACCGACGCTTTCTCGGTGGTGAAACTGCGGTGATGATTCCGAAAACGGAGGACGGGCGTGTCCTTTTTGTGATCCCGTGGATGAACCGCGTCATCCTCGGGACGACAGATACCGAGCCTGTCCCTGTGGAGCTGCATCCGCAGGCGCAGGAGGATGAGATCGATTATTTATTGAAGTATGCGTCGATGTATTTGAAGGAGGCCCCGGGGCGTGGCGACATCCGCGCGGTCTTTGCGGGGCTGCGTCCTCTCGTCAGCCCGCCGAAGTCGGGTGCGGGCTCGAGCGCGCAACTCTCCCGCAGCCACAGTCTTTTCATGAGTGCGTCCGGTCTCCTCACGATGACGGGTGGCAAATGGACGACTTGCCGCCAGATGGGGGAGGATGCGGTGGATCGAGCCGCGTCTGTCGCGGGACTGCCGACCAGGCCCTGTTTGACGGGTGACTTGCCCCTGTTGGATGATCCGGCTACGGGTGGAGGCGAGCCGCTCGACGAGGCGCTGCCCTACGGCATGGGAGATGTCGACCGGGCGGTTCGGGAGGAGATGGCGATGACCCTAGACGACGTTCTCAGTCGGCGCACTCGTGCCGCGTTTCTCGATGAGGCAGCAGTGCGGCGCTGCTCGCCTAAGGTTGCTGCACGAATGGCGGCGGCGCTGGGACGGGACGAAGGGTGGATCAAAGAGCAACTCGCGCGGTAGAGATCAAATACCACCCACACTCCAGAGAACATCGGTCTGCGATTCCAGAGGATCGTAGCGACCTGTCCTCATCATGAGAAAGTGAAGCATCGTCGTGAACTTAATCGGCAAAGCCTGGTCGAATGCCTGTTTGGCGGCGGGCATCAAGAGGAGAACCCGAAGCCGATGTGGAAGGTTCCCTGCGGTTCACCCGGACGCTGGTCTGGATTGTAGCCGTATTCGAGCCGCAGAGGACCGATCGGGGTCTGGTAACGCAGTCCGAGACCGACGGCGTATCGCATGCCAGTCAGCCCGGCGTCGTGCACGTCGGTATAGGCAGCCTCGCCGAAGAGGGCAATGGAATCCTGCCTCTGCCGGCCGAAGCGTTTACTCATCTCCTAGCGCCCGCTCGACTTGAATTTTTCATAGCCCTCCTCTTCCACCGCGAGCGAGGTCGAGCCGCTTTCTTCACCCGCAAAGTTGATACCGTTCAGCGTGAAGCCCGACCAGAGATTGCCCTGGATATCAAAACCTCCCGTGAGGCCATGCAACTCGGCTGCTTTTCCCCCGACGTAGCGTGCGAGGGTGCGAAAGCCCGGACCGTTGAGAAAAAGGACGAAGAGCGGCAGAAAAACAAAGAAAAAAACGAGTGACGAGACAAGGCCGCCTCTCCGCTTCTTTTTAGAAACGGCAGCCTCGGCCTGCGCGGCAGGTATGTCGTCGATTCCGGACATCGGGGGGGCGCGGTTAGCGTATCGCCAGAGAGGCAGGCGGGACGCGCGGAAAAGGCTCTCTCGGTGCCGATTGACTTATACCTGCTCTGGTAATAATGAACCCCACAATCAGCAATTCGCAGGTGAGGGGAATACCCCATCGCTTTGCGCCTTCTCCCCGAAAGGCCTGAAGGCGCCGCTCCAGCGGGCTCGGGGAAATTTAGGCTGGAGGAACGGGTTCAGCCGTTGGGGGAAGTCTCCCTCTGAAATGCCTCACTCGAGGGGCGCGCCCTTACCGTTTAGCGCTGCTTCAAAAAGGCAATCAGATCCGCCATCTCTTCTTTCGTGATCGCCGCCTCCAGCCCAACGGGCATCAGCGAAATTCCCGCAGAGGTGAGCGCCTTGACCTCGACTCTCGGAACCGTCATCGTCACGCCGCCGGGGACGCGCAGGGTGATCGCGGCGGCGTCCTCGCCATGGACGAGTCCGCTGAGGATGCGCCCGTCGGTGCCCTCAAGGGTCTGGGAAACCCAGCGGTCTTCGATCGCCCGGTTCGGGTCGAGGATGTCGGTGAGGAGGGCCTCGGCCGGCTTGATCTTCACATCGTTGAGCGAGGGCCCCACGTCGACGCCGATGCCGCCGACCTCATGGCAGGTCATGCAGGCGGCCTTCTGGAAAACGAGTTTGCCATTTTCGGGGTCACCCCTGTGCGAGGCGAGCGCGGCGCGGTAGGACTCGATCACTGCGGCCCGGTCTCCGTCAGCTTGCCCGAAAAGCTCAAGAGCGAGCGCCTTGACCTCTTCGTTCGTCGAGCGTCCGTAGGACCAGCGAGTCATCGGCGGCATGATGCCCGGGCTGATCTCGCCGGCCTTCATTTTCTTCATCAGGGTGAGGCCCGTCGTCGGATTTGCGGTGATGAGATCGAGCGCCTCGCGGCGCGCTGCCGGGGTGAGGGAGCCCCAGCGTTCGAAGAAGAAATCGGCGACGACTTCACGCTTGTCGCGGGCGAGCATGCGGCAGGCGGCCTCCTGAATCGCCGGTGGCTCGGTCAGGGCGATGAGCGAGGTCACGACTTCTTTTTTCTCTTCCCAGGGTCGCTGACTCACGAGGGTGAGCGCGGCGAGGCGCGCTTCTTCCGTCGCCTTCGTGTTGAGAGCGATCGTCGTTGCCTGATTCAAAGCCGCCTCGAGCCGGGCTGTGCCTTCGCCGAGTTCGGGCAGCTTCGCGCCGATGAGTGAGGCGAGGTTTTTCTGCTTCAGCGGGCTGCGGGCGAGGCCTTCGGAGAGCCCCTGAACAAGCGCAAAAGTCGCCGGAGTCGGATCTTTGGCGAGAGTGGCGAGCAGTTTCGCGATTTCTCCGGTATCGCCCCGCGCTGCGGTGAGCCGGGCAAAGTCAGTAAGGACCGGGCTCGTCACCGCGGCGGGCAGGGCGCTGAATTTTTCATCAGTAAGCAGGGCGAGCAAAGTCGCCGGGACGAGATCGGGCGCCGAGGCAAAGATCGCCTTGCGCAGCCAGGCATCCGCCGGAGTCGCACTCACGAGGGCGGAGAGCTGTTCGGAAGTGAGCTTCAGATCGGTGAGCAGTGAAATCGCGAGAAAGCGCATCCGCGGCGCGTCTTTTTTCATGGCGACTGCAATCGCATCGAGCAGGGCCGAGCTTTGTCCGGTTCCGTGGGCGGCGAGAAGGGCATTTTCGAGCAATCCGGGATCGGTCGCGGTCTCGAGGACTTCTTTCAAAGTGGCGGCGTCCAGTGCGTCGAGTCCGGCAAGGGTCCAGATCGCGTGGACGGTGGTTTTCGGTGAAGGGCTTGCCGAGAGAAGTTTCTTCAGCAGGGGAATCGCGGCTTTGTCCTGCCCTTCGACGAGGAGTCGCTGTGCTTCGGTCCGCTGCCAGCCGTTGACGTGTCCGAGGCGCGCGACAAGGGCGCCGGTTTCGGTCGGCAGGGCGGTGATGGGCCCGGCCTTTTTCCCCTTCGGCACGATTCGCCAGATGCGGCCCTGGTCAAAGCCGGCCCGCATGTAGTGCGACTTCGCGAAGTCTTCGGGAAAGAAGCGGGCATGATCGATGAAGCGGCGATACATGTCGCAAACGTAGAGCGCTCCGTCAGGGCCGTTGCGGACCTGGACGGGACGGCTCCATTCGTCGCCCGAGACGAGGAAGTCGCGCTTTTCTCCGACCCGCTCCGCCACAAAGGTTGATCCCGCCGGCAAGAGCCGGTTGCGGGTCACGAGCTGGGCGGTCGGATCGCAGACGAAGACCTCGCCGGTCATGTCGGGTATAAGATCGCCGCGATAGACGCCGAGCCCGCACGCTGCGGTGTGGGTGCCGGCGTGTGCTGCCGAGGTCGTGTGGCTGAGGGCGACGGGGTAGACCGGGGCACCGGGCTCCTGGATGTCCTCCTGGCCGGTCGTGATTCCAGCGAGAGGGTTGCGCTGCACGACGTCGAGTGGCATCACCGCAAAGATGACGGGGTTGCGGTTCGTATTGAAGAAATGGCGACCGTAGTCATCGATCGAACCGCCATATTGTCCAACCCCGGTGGCGGGAGTCATCTCGCCGGTGCGCGGGTTGTAGCGCAGATTCAGGCGGGTGAAATCGAGCTTTTTGTCAGGCTCATCGACCGGATAGATCTCTTTGCCGTCGATGCCGTTGTTGAGATGAACGAAATTGTCGAGACCGTAGCGCGGGCTCGAGACTTGGAGCTGGTTGTGACTCGGGTCGTTCGTTGTGAAGAGCGTTTTCCGCATATCGGCGACATTGTCCCCGTCGGTGTCTTCGAGGAAAAGAATCGCCGTCCGCGTTGTCGCGAGCAGTCCTCCGCGCATCGGCATAAGCCCCTGGACATGGTCGAGCCTGTCGGCCCAGGTCACTGCCTTGTCCATGACACCGTCTCCGTTTTCGTCAGTGAGCAGGCGGATGCGCGAGAGATTTGATCCGTCGGCGAGGGGCAGGGGATAGTCGCCCATCTCGGCGACGAACATGCGCCCCTGCGCGTCCCAGACGACATCGACCGGATCACAGGTGAGCGGCTCGGACGCGACGAGTTGCACCTCGTAGTCGCCGTCGATCTCCCAGAGTTTCGCGCTTTCCCCGGGACTGAGGGGAAGGCGGCGCGGCGGGATGCTCTCTCCCGAGACGGAATAGCCCATGTCGCCCGAGCGCTTTTCCTCTTCCCATTTCTCCGTAAAAGTGCCGAGGGGATGTAGCTCGAGCCGGCGGATCGTGCAGGCCGCGTATTCGCTCTGGAGCCCGATGAAGCCCGCTGCGGGATGGCAGTCGGTCACTTCGTTGACGAGCTCGCCGTTGAGGAGGATGCGGATCGAGGCGCCCGCGCAGATGACTTCGAGGCGGTTCCATTCACCGAGTGGATTCTCGATGTCCTTCGGTCCCCGGTAGCCTTTCACATCGGCCCAGTCGGGATCGCGGTCGCGCCAGTTCACCCGCGCCATCGTTTTGCCCTCGGCGGGAAAAGTCACTTTGGCCGCGCCCTTCGTCCAGACCGGCTCGCCGTCGCGATCATTCTTTACTTCGGCCGTCACCTTTGTCGAGGCGGGCGGACCGTCGCCTTCCTTTGCCGCGAGGACGAGGATATCCCCCGAGCCGCCTTCGATGAGCTGGGCCTCGATGCAGCTCATCCAGGTGTTCCCGTAAGCGCCATCGGGTCCGAAGGCATGGAGCAAAAGGCCGCAGTCCCTCGCCCGATCGGCTCGGTTCGCGAGAGTGCGCTCGTCCCAGCGGTAATCGATCACGAGATGGTAGTCGCGGTAGGCCTGCTTCGTCCGCAGGTAGCCCATGCCTTCGCCGCTGACCTGCATGACGCCGTCTTCGCCAATCGCCCAGATCTTTTTCGGATCGTCCGAAAGGGAAGCGGTCGGATTCAGGTGCGCCGCGAATCCCGCGAGGGACGGATCGGAAAGCAGATTGACAATGCCGTCGGGAGAAATCGCCGGGGCGCTCTCCTGCGCCCGCAGGAGGCTAAAGCTGAGCGAGAGGGCGAGGGAAAGAAAGAGGGCCAACCGGTTCATGGCCCGCACTGTAGCGAGAGACGATGCCGCTGAAAAGCCTTCAACTCACCGCCATCGCGGGAGGGGTCAATTCACATCCGTGAAGACCGCCTGGACGTCTTCGTCGTCGTCGAGCTTGTCGAGGAGCACTTCGATGTCGTTGATCTGTTCTTCGGTGAAGTCCTTGGGATTGTCGGGGATGCGCTGGAGATCGGCTTTTCTAATTTCGATGCCGAGGGCTTCCACTCCGGCCGTGAGGCTTCCGAAGTCGGTGAAGTCGCCGTAGGCGTATGCGATCCCATCTTCCACTTCGAGTTCTTCGAGGCCGGAGTCGATTAGACTGAGTTCGACCTCTTCGACCTCCATGCCGGGCTTCACTTCGAACTCGATGACCGCCTTTCGCTTGAAAAGGAAGTTCAGCGCCCCGCTCGGGAGGATCTCGCCACCGGTTTTATTGAAGTAAGTTTTGATGTTCGCGATGGAGCGGTTGGTATTGTCCGTCGCGCACTCGACGAAGATCATGACCCCGTGAGGGCCTTTGCCCTCGTAGTTGATCTCCTTGATGTCGGCCGCGTCCTTGCCCGAGGCCCGCTTGATCGCGGAATCGACGTTGTCCTTCGGCATGTTCGCCGCTTTTGCCGCCTGAATCGCGAGGCGCAGCTTGGAATTGTTTACGGGATCGTTGCCGCCTTCCTTCGCCGCCATCGTGATGGCTTTGCCGATTTTCGGAAAGGTCTTGGACATCTTGTCCCATCTCGCTTCTTTCGACTTACGCCTGTATTCAAATGCTCTGCCCATAATGTGGAGATTCTTGTCTCAGAACCGGTCGTTACGCAAGGCGGATTGTCGATTGAAGAGGGTCGAATGGGGGATTCAACCCGGTTTGGTCTCAGTTCGCGGTGCCTTTTTGGAAGAGGCCGGTAATCTCTTCGACACTAAGCGCCCGATCAAAAACGGCGATCTCGTCGAGGCGACCTTCGAAATTCCCGTCTCCGGTGCAACTGCCGCCGAAGAAAAAAGTGTCAAATTGTGGACCGATGAATGGTTTTGCATCAAACCGCTCGGGCGCTTCTCCGTCGAAGCTGAGTATCATTTCCTCTCCCTTCCTGGAAACGACAAGATGATGCCATTTCCAGCGTTGAACTTCAGTCTTTGTGGGGATGTCTCGTGGTCCTCCGGGGCAATCCAGGGCAAGGATGCGTTTTCCGGAGTCTGTTTCACGGATGCCAACACCGTCTCGATGAGTTCCATAGTCCGAACCCCTTGAAAAAATCCACTCCGTTCCATTCATGACACCCTTTGCCGTGCCGCTCCAGAACCAGATCGAGACGGTGTAATCAGCTCCGGCTATCCCAGGAATCCGCGCACTGATCCGATCTCCCGCCAGATGCACGCTGCGGTTGATCCCACCCTCTGCAAAAGCCTTGTCGTTCGGCCCGGGCAGGTAGAAGAGCACCCGCGGTTCGTAGAGCGCATCGAGGCCGTTCGGTGAGGCATCAATCGCACGGGGACCGGCAAATTCGTCGAGGCGCCAGTAGGCTTTTGGGTTCATCTCCAGCGTCTTCGTCGCGGCTGGTCCCGCCGTGGCGCGGCGGTCGGTGCGGGGTTTGGCGGTGGCGCTTTCCAGCATCTGAATGGCAGCCTCGGTGATCTTCGGCTCGGCCGCGACTTCGAGTCCTGCGGACCGCGCCGCCCAGGTGTTGTAGCCGCCGAGAAGGTGTTGCTCGGGCGGAGGAATGTAGCCGTCACCGCCGTTTGCCAGCTCGATGACCATGGTGTGCGGGGCAGGGCTGGCTGCTTTGATCTTCAAGCCGGTGATGGCGTAAGTCTCGTTCGGCGTCGTCGCGATGGTGATGTTTTCACCGAGCCGCAATCCCTGCACCACGATCTCGGTTTTCTGCTTTTCGTGGAGCAGAATTTGCTCGCGGGCATAGACTTCGGGGGTGGTTTTGACGAGACGATCGCCGACTTCGGCCATGATCTTCTGCGCCCACTCGAGCCGCTGTTTGTCGGGGACGCGGTAAGGCAGCGTCATGCGGGTCTCGGCCATGGCAATGGAGGCGGGCGCCTCGTAGGTGACACTTTCGAGCGCTTTGAGGGCGAGGTCTATCATGTCCTGCGAGTATTGCTCGAGGGTCGGACCGTCCTTGCCGCGCTCGGAGCTTTTTTCGTAATCATGCCGCCAGATGTCGCCGCTGCAGCCGTGGGACATCATCGCGACGAAGCCGGCTTTGCCGGGATCGAGCTTTTCCTGGAGGCCGTTGGAAAAGAGACCGAAGTAGTCCGCGCCGATGTCTTTGTCGCCGAAGTAGTGCATCGAGAAATTGGCGAGCAGTCCGATGGGCTCGCCGGCTGTCGTCTGCACGGAGATCATCGAGAGCATGGGATCTTCGGGGCCGCTCGGTCCGGTGACGTGGTCCCAATTGGCCGCCGCGTGCATGTTCGCCCGCACTGTGAGATTGCCGAAGGGATCCTCGCGCATGTGTTTCGGATGGATGACCCAGCGACGAATCGCGGTATAGTCGGCGGCATCGATTTCGCCCCATCCGATTTTGGCCGGACGCATCTTTTGCAGTGGAGCGAGGACGGCCTCGACGAGTTTTTTGGTGAGGAAAATCTCGTAGGCCGGGTCGGCATCCGTCCCGAGACAACCCATGCTCGCCGGGGCGGTGTGGGTGTGGGTCGCGGAGATGAGGATGCGATCCCGCGGAATGCCGGACTTCTCCGCCGCCATCTCCTTGGCCCGGTCGATGAGGTCGCGGGACATCATGCAACTGTCGACCACGACGATGACGAGCTTTTCCTTTCCATCCGAAAAGGCGAGGGAGCGCGCGCTCACGGGCGTGTTGATCTTGTCGACCGAGCGGCTCGTCATGCCTCCGTTAACGAGGACGGGGAGCTGCTTCGGCGTCACATCAACGATCGCCGATCCGGCCGTGAATTCGGCGTGGACGGTCACAGGGAGAAAACAGCAGAGAGCAGTAAGAAGAAAGTGGTTCCAGCGCATGAAGGCAGGCTAGGGCAAAAGCAAAGCCGACCGCAAGCGGTGGAAAAGCGCATTGGCGTGATGCGGCGTGGAAGAATCAAGGAGGGCGGACAATCCTGTCCGCCTTGTTGCGGCTCAATGACGCTCCATACACTTCATCCGGGAAAAGGTGGACAGGAATGTCCACCCTCCCTGGCGATGAGGTTCACTCCAGCGCCTCGGCGCACTTCATCCCGTCGAGGGCGGCGCTGACGATACCGCCGGCGAATCCGGCGCCTTCTCCGCAGGGGAAGAGGGCGCGGACTTCGGGATGCTGCAGGGTCTCGGGATCGCGGGGTATGCGCACGGGCGAGCTCGTCCTCGTCTCGAAGCCGATGAGATTGGCCTCTTCACCCATGTATCCCGGCATGCGTTTGCCGAACATCTTGAGCGCTTCGCGCATGCGCGAGACGACAAAGAGTGGCATGATCTCGTCGAGCCTCGCCGCCTTTAGTCCTGGTTTGTAGCTGGTCTCGGGCAGGTCGGTCGAGTCGCGTCGGATGAAGAAATCGAGGGCCCGCTGCCCCGGGGCGACCTGGCCACCGCCGCCGGCCTCTTTCGCGGCCTGCTCGAGGTGTTTTTGAAAAGCGACACCGGCGAGGACGCCGTGTTCTTCCTCGAACTCCTGCGTGTCCTCGGGCTCGACGGTCACGACCATGCCGCTGTTGGCGAAAGGGGAGTCGCGTTTGGAAAGGCTCATGCCGTTGACGACGACTTCGTCATTCTCGGTTGCGGCGGGAACGATGAATCCGCCGGGACACATGCAGAACGAATGCACGCCGCGGTCACGAACTTTCGTCGCGAGGACGTAACTCGCGGCCGGCAGGAGCCGGGGACGTTCGAGGCCGCGCTCGTAATGATACTGGAGACTGTCGATGAGCGGCTGGGGATGCTCGATGCGAACGCCGACGGCAAAGGCCTTCTGCTCGAGCCGGATGTTTTTTGACGCGAGGAGCCGATAGACATCGCGGGCCGAGTGACCGGTCGCGAGAATGACCGAGTCTCCGAGCAGTTCCTCGCTGCCGTTGATGACGACGCCGCGGATGGCGCCTCCGTCGAGGAGCAGGTCGGTCACTTTTGCGCCGAAGCGGACTTCGCCCCCGGCCGAGTTGATACTTTCGCGCATCGCCTTGACGACGTTGGGGAGCAAATTCGATCCGATGTGCGGATGGGAGTCGACAAGGATGCGTTCGGGGGCTCCATGGGCGACAAGGATCTCGTAGACCTTGCGCACGGGGCCTCTTTTGGTCGCACGGGTGTAGAGTTTGCCGTCAGAGAAGGTCCCGGCTCCGCCTTCGCCGAAGCAGTAGTTCGAATCCTCGATGACGGTGCCGTGGCGCATGATGGGGGCGAGGTCAAAGCGCCGCGCCGAGGCATCCTTCCCGCGTTCCAGCACGATGGGCCGCCAGCCGCGTTCGATCGCGGTGAGGGCGGCGAACATGCCGGCCGGTCCACTCCCGACAATGATGACCGTCTTCTGAGCCGCGGTGACGGTGGGCAGGTCGAGGCGGATGGGCTCGAGTTCGGGGAGGGCCTCGTCAATCCCGACTTCGAAGCGCAGTTGCACTTTGATGTCCTTTTTCCGCGCATCGATGGAGTGCTTTTGCAGGCGCATCGTCTTGATGCGGCCGGGGTGCACCTTGAGCTTGCGGCCGGCGGCCTTGCGTTGCGCGGTCTCGTCTTCGGAGAGGTCGAGCGGCAGGATGATGTCCACCGTCAAAGGGTCAATGGGGGCCGGATCTGTCATGGGGAGGGAGCGGGTCTCGGGCAAAAATGCTCAAGCCTTGTCGCCGGAAAAAAGAAAGCCGGTCAGCGGGCTGCTGGCCGAGGCGGCGGTTGAGACTTCGGGGATCCCTCCCGATTCGTAGGCGATGCGGCCCGCCTCTACCGCCATGCGGAAGGCCCGCGCGACGGCGACAGGGTCACCGGCAATGGCGATCGCGGTGTTGATGAGGACGGCGTCCGCTCCCATTTCAAGCGCCTCGGCGGCGTGACTGGGACGACCGATCCCCGCATCGATGACGACGGGCACGGTGGCCTGGGCAATGATGATCTCGATCTGGCGACGTGTCTCGATGCCCTGATTCGACCCGATGGGAGCCCCCAGCGGCATCACCGTGGCTGTGCCGACATCCTGAAGGCGTTTTGCGAGGACGGGATCGGCATTGATGTAAGGGAGGACGGTGAAACCCTCTTTCACGAGAATCTCCGCGGCCTTGAGCGTTTCAATGGGATCGGGAAGGAGATAGGTCGGATCGGGATGGATCTCGAGCTTTATCCACTTCGGCAGACCAGCCGAGGCGGCAAGACGGGCAAGGCGCACAGCCTCTTCAGCGTTCATTGCCCCGGAAGTGTTCGGCAAGAGTAGGTAACGCGTTGGATCGATAAACTCGAGGATGTTCGCGTAAGGGTCCTTCATCCCGCTGAGATCAGCGCGGCGCAGAGCCACGGTGACAATTTCCGTACCCGAAGCGTCGAGGGCGTCGCGCATCGCTTCGTTCGAGGAAAACTTCCCCGTTCCGAGCATAAGGCGGGAAGAAAAAGTGCGGTCGGCAATGATAAGCGGCGAGGACACGGGAGGGACAGGTTTCAGGGGGAATCGGGGCGGTAGGCGGAGGGGAAGTTACGGGAAGCTTTCGAAAGGGCCACAAAAAACCTCTCCGAGTGATCGGAGAGGTTTTTTAAATTCGTGCAAGCGGTTGAAAACTCGCGCCCGCCAGAGCCATAACGCGATGAATCTCAAAGCAAAAACAACCTTTATGACGACTTGTGAATACCTAATTCGGAAACAGATCCGCATCGCCTTTCCTGAAAATGCTTAAATTCCCCTCACGTTTATTCTGACTTCTGCGTTTTTAGGAGGTCACGGATTTCAGTCAGGAGCAAAATATCCTCTGCGGGTCCTGCGGCCGCGGCAGGTGACTCCCTCTTGAGTGCGGCCATGAACTTTTTGATCACGAGAAAAAGGACGAAGGCGAGAATGACGAAACTGATGAAGGAGGTGATGAAGCTTCCGTAGGTGAGGAGGTTTGCACCATCGATCTTCCTGGCGTTCTCCAGTGCCATGCCTTCAGGGACAGTGCCTTTTAGGACAAAATAATGGTCGCTGAAATTCACCCCGCCGGTGATGTAGCCGATCACCGGCATAAAAATATCATCCACCATGCTCTTCACCACAGTTCCGAAGGCGCCGCCGATAATGATACCGACGGCCATGTCGACCAGGTTCCCTTTAAAAGCGAAGTCTTTGAAGTCCCTAACGATTTCTTTGATCATGATTTTTTGACCATGATGAGAATCGGGGTGGCGAACAAGCGAAATTTATTGGTTTTTGAGGGGGAATGCTCTCTTCAGATTTTGCTCTGATATTGCTCGATCGCTTTCACAACAGCCAGCGCGGCAAGCAATACGATGGAAACGGCACTGATCCAGAAGCCGAAATCGTAAAGGATCGTCGGACGCAGGCTTGCGGGAAGACGGCGATAGCGGAAATGAACAGCCCCGACTACGACGAGCAGTAGAATCGCGGCGGTGATGGCGCCTCCGGCGAGGACCATGAAGACGGGGTCTTTGAAAAAGAAGAACAGCAGCGCCCAGAGCGCCGGGAAGAAAAAGGACAGGATCGCGATCATGCGACCGCGGGATGCGGGATCGTGATAGTCGATCCATCCGACCGAGCTGAAGGCATCCGAAAAAAGACGGCTCCACGCCGCGAGTGCCGAGAAGAGAGTCGAGAAGAGCACGAAAAAGGAGCCGATGAGAAACGCGATCTCGGCCCATCCCCCGAGCGAATCGGTGTACATGCGGGAGAGCGTCTTGACCGTATCGAATCCCTCGGGCTTGAGACCCTGAGCATGCAGGATGGCGGCCCCGAGCAGGTAAAACGCAACCGTCATGAAGGTGTAGACCAGCATGGAAAGAAAGGCGTCCCAGTACATCACCCTGATCCATCCCTTCGCTCTTGCATTCCATGCCGGGGTTTCTTCGCGCGGTCCCGTGCGGGCGGCGTAGCCCTTTTCGATAAGCCAGTAGTTGTAGGCCATGACTTCGTCACCCCCGACTCCGGTGATCCCGAAGGCGGCGATCGCGACTCCTACCGCGGCGAGGGGAATGCCGTTCCAGAAAGAGAGGCCTTCGATGATCTGCCCCCGGGTCATTGCAAACTCGGTGAACTGTACTCCGATGACGCACGCGAGGGTGAAAAGCGCGAAGAGCCCTATCATGACGAGGGAAAGCTTTTCGATGAAGCGGTATTTTCCCCGGAAGATCATCAGGGAAACGGTCGGCGCGGCGAGGCAGACCCAGATCCAGACGGGAACAGAGGGGACGAGAATGTTGAGCACGAGCCCGACTCCGCCAATGATGCCGCCGACCTGGAGGGGCTTGATCAGCATCAAGACGAGCCAGAGCCAGGTCGCCCAATTTCCCTTTCCAAACTTCGGTCCCGGAATCTGGTTCAGCGCCTCGAAAGTCGTCTCGCCCGAGTGAATGGCGTGTTTCCCGAACTCGAGCTGCACGAAGACTTTCACGAGACAGCTCACGATGATGACCCACATCGCGACAAAGCCGGCCTCGGCTCCGAGCGCAGTTGTGGCGATGAGTTCGCCCGACCCCACGATGGAAGCCGAGAGGATGAAGCCCGGCCCGAGATACTTGAGCATCCCTGCGAAGTGGCGCGGCGGCTCTTCAATGAGAGAGCGATCCTGATCGTAGATGTCGGCGGACACGGAGTGGAGGGCTAAAGCCCGGTAAAAGGTAAAAAGTAAAGAGGTGAAAAGTCGAAGCTTGAGTCGGCGAACTTTATAAGAATTCGCCGTTCAAGATTTACTCTTCAGATTAAAGCGCACAAGGCAGCACGGGGTTTCCAACTGACGGAACTTAGAGCAGGGGCAGGGGCTGGAGGCTTTGAGGATTTCATCGGTAGGAAATTGCGGCGATGCTTACTGGGCGGCCGGAGCCGGCGCGGGCGTTGCAGCGGGAGCCGTTGCCGGTTCGACCTTCGGCTCAGTCGAGAGCGGCCAGTCGTCGGTGCGGAAGGGATCAACGGGGAGGCCCTCTTTGTTGCGCAGATTGGCGACCGGATTGTCGGCCCAGGCATACCGAACCGCGACCGGCGCGGCGACGGAGGAACTGGTCACTTCTACCTTGTCTTTGCCAGCGAGTTTACCGACACCACGGTGCCAGACCTTGTCCTCACCGGCCACGTCGAAGCCGATCGCATCGAGAGTGTCGAAGGTGTAAAGACCACCGCCGACATTTTCAAAGGTCAGAACGGCCTTGCCTTCCGCCACTTCCATGGACTTGTAGGTGGGGCTCTGGTAGACGATCGGGATGCCGTAGTCTCGGGCGAGGGCGATGCGGGCGAGGCGTTTGGCGACGTTCTGCTTGTCGCGCGGGTGAATGTCGCGGCCTTCGCCGATGTCATAGATGACCGCCTGGCCCGTGTTCGGCAGAGCGAGGGTGTTGCTCTGCGCCTCCCTCAACTCGGCCCAGGTGCTGTCGGTGGGGGAGTCTTTTTCCGCCATGAAATCGGCGAGCTGCACCCAATAAAAGGGGAAGTCACCGATGCCCCAGGCTTTGCGCCACTCGGTGATCATGAGAGAAAAGAGGTCGTCATACTGGTAGGCTCGTCCGGCGTTGGACTCGCCCTGATACCAGATCGCGCCGCGAATGCCGTAGCCGATCGCGGGATTGAGAACGCCGGCCCAGAGGTTACCGGGTCGGTGCTGACCTTTGAGGAGATCGGAGGGAGCACGGGGAGCGGGTTTGCCGGCGGCCTTGGCCTCTTCGGCTTTGATTTTCCAGTCCGCCACCGCCTTTTCGTGGTCGTAGGTGGCCTCGGTATTCTTCCACTGGGCGATGTAGTCGGCAAAACGGGGATCGGCCTCGAGGACGTCGCGGGCGACCCAGGCCTCGGCGGCGGATCCACCCCAGGCATTGTCGATCAGCCCGATGGGGACGCCGATGGTCTGGTGGAGCTGGCGGCCGAAGAAATAACCGACAGCGGAAAACTGGCCCACGGTCTCCGGTGTGCAGATGTCCCATTGTCCTTTGAAATCGTCCTGCAACTCCTGCGTGCCGGTCTGGGGGACGGAGATAAAACGAATGTTAGGGTAGTTTGCGGTGGCGATTTCGAGATCGGGGTCATCGGACTGGCTCACCGACCATTGCATGTTCGACTGGCCCGAGCAGACCCAGACCTCGCCCACGACGATGTTCGCGAGAACGATCTCTTCGCCTTTCGACTGGATCGTCATCCGCATCGCGTGGAAGGACCCTTTCATCGGAGCGAGCTTGACCTGCCATTTGCCCTTTTCATCCGCCTTCGCCTGATGGCTCTGGCCGCCGATGGCGACAGTGACATCGGCACCCGGATCGGCCCAGCCCCAGATGGGATTCGCGAGATCGCGCTGGAGGACCATGTGGTGACCAATGATGGCGGGAAGTTTTAGCCCGGCATCGGCGGCGGGAACAAAGAGACTCAACGCAAGGGCGGCGGAAAACAGGGTGATGCGATTCATGCTTCGGGTTGTAATGAAAGGACAGGCCCTACGCAACCGGATTTCTTCACTTTATTGCGGAAGGTGGACTTCCCGGTAATGTCCCGCAAGCCGGGTTTGACGAAAATAGATGAGCCCTCCATTCTCTCGCCAATTTGCCTCGCTGCCCGAGGCGCCTGAAAGGATGGCTGCCGAACTTCGCCCGTAGTCTCTTTGATTTGTCTCAGTCATCCATCCGAATCACCGCCTTCCGCAGGTTAGGATCCGAAATCACTTCTCCAAATTGTCCGGGCACATCGGCAAAATTAAGTCGATGGGTGATCCATGGTGATGTATCGACCGCGTCTGATTCCATCGCGGTGATGACCTGACCGAACTCTTCCGATGTCGCGTTGCGGCTCGACATCACGGTGAGCTCGCGGCGGTGGAAATTGGGATCATGAAAGACGACTTCGCCCTGAAAGAGGCCGACAAAGACGATGCGACCTCCGTGTGCGGCAAGGTCGAAGGTCGAGTGCATCGACCCGCGGTTACCGGTCGCGTCGAAGATGACATCGGGGAGCGCGCCGCCGAGAGCGGTGCGGATCGGCTCCTCGGGATTCGCGTCAGGCCTTACCATAACGGTCGCATCGACGCCCATGACCTCTCGGCAGAAGCCGAGGCGTGTTTCGCTGAGATCACCAACGAGGAGCCGATTCGTGCACCCCTTGAGAAAACTGATCACGCTTAGCCCGATCGGTCCGGCTCCCAGCACGAGAACGTTATCCGCACTCGAAACAAGGCTGCGATTCACGGCATGCTGACCGATGCAGAGCATTTCGACGAGAGCGAGTTGGTCCATCGAGGCTGAGGCGGCGCGGTGCAGTTTGTTCAGTGGGATATTGATCTCGGGACGCATCCCCCCGTCGCAGTGGACCCCGAGGACCCTGAGTGATTCGCAGCAGTTCGTCATTCCGCGACGCGAGGCGGGGGAATCGGGATCATTAAGGTAAGGTTCGACCGCGACGGCCTCTCCCGGTCTGAGATCCGAGTTTCCATTGATCGCAACGACCTCGGCCGCGAGTTCGTGGCCGAGGATGCGCGGGTATTCGAAAAAGGGCTGCCGCCCGTGGTAGGCGTGGATGTCCGTCCCGCACACCCCGATGCGCCGGATCCGGACCCGGGCCTCTCCCGGTGCCGGATCGGGCAGACTGCCTCGCGAGATGACGAACTGTCCCGGTTCGACGAGGGTGATTTGTTCCTGCTCCATAGGCCTGGGCTCAGCTCACCGGACACTGATTGATGGCCTTGAAGAAGTCGTTCCCCTTGTCATCGACGAGGATGAAGGCGGGGAACTTCTCCACCTCGATCTTCCAGACTGCTTCCATCCCGAGTTCGGCGAAGTCGAGGACTTCCACCTTTTTGATGTGATTCTGCGCCAGAATTGCGGCCGGACCACCGATCGAGCCGAGGTAAAAGCCGCCGTGTTTTTTACACGAGTCGGTGACCTGCTGGCTGCGATTTCCTTTTGCGATCATGACCATAGACGCGCCCTTTGACTGGAAAAGATCGACGTAGGGATCCATGCGACCCGCCGTGGTCGGCCCGAACGAGCCGCTCGGCATGCCTTCGGGCGTCTTTGCCGGACCGGCGTAATAGACGGGGTATTCCTTGAAATAATCAGGCAGCTCCTCGCCGCGCTCGACCATTTCGCGGAGCTTTGCATGGGCGATGTCGCGGGCCACGATGATCGTGCCGGTCATCTCCAGCGCCGTCGTGACAGGATATTTGGAGAGCGTCTTCAGCGTCTCGGCCATGCCCGCGTTGAGGTCGAGAGGAACACCGTGGAACTGATGATCGCGCCACTGATCGGGGATATACTGGCCCGGATTCACTTCGAGTTGCTCGATGAAAATACCGTCCTTCGTGATCTTTGCCTTCACCTGGCGATCGGCCGAACAGCTCACGCCGAGTCCGACCGGACAACTCGCACCGTGGCGGGGGAGTCGGATGACACGGACATCGAGGGCGAAATACTTTCCGCCGAACTGGGCTCCAATCCCGATGGCGCGGGCCCTTTCGAGGAGCGTCTTTTCCATCTCAATATCGCGGAAGGCCTGGGCGCGGTCACTGCCCTCGGTAGGGAGCGCGTCGTAGTAGCGGGTCGAGGCGAGCTTCACGGTTTTGAGGGTGGCCTCGGCGCTAGTCCCCCCGACAACGAAGGCCATGTGGTAGGGCGGACATGCGGACGTTCCGAGAGATCGCATTTTCTCCACGGCCCACTCGACAAAACGATCGGGGGAGAGGAGTGCTTTGGTCTCCTGGTAAAGAAAAGTCTTGTTCGCCGATCCGCCTCCTTTCGTGATGAAGAGGAATTCATAGGCCGCGCCGTCCGTCGCGTAGAGATCGATCTGGGCGGGGAGGTTGTCACGCGTGTTTTTTTCGTCGAAGAGAGTGAGGGGCGCGAGCTGGGAGTAGCGCAGGTTTTCCTCCTGATACGTTTTCCAAATGCCGGCCGCGAGGGACTCCTCGTCGTGACCGCCGGTCCAGACCTGCTGACCCTTTTTCCCCATGACGATGGCCGTGCCGGTATCCTGACACATTGGCAAAATACCGCGCGCGGCGATCTCGGCGTTTCGCAGTAGAGTCAGGGCGACGAGCCTGTCGTTGTCCGTCGCCTCGGGATCATCGAGGATCGCGGCGACCTGCTTCAGGTGCGAGGGGCGCAGCATAAAGGAAATATCATGGATCGCCTCGTTCGCGAGACGGGTGAGCGCGTCCGGCGAGATCGTGAGGATCTCCTGTCCGTCAAATTCAGCGACGGAGACACCCTCGGTCGTGAGGAGGCGATACTGCGTCGTGTCGGGACCGAGGGGGAACGGCTTGTGGTAGGCGAAATCTGTCATGGATGGGAAAGTGACGCATCTTCCCACCGCCCTCGCGAGTTTGCAAACGGGGGCTCCCGGGACGTGTCGCTCTACTGCCCCGAGACGGCATGTCACCTTGCGCCCCAAGGAGGCACGACATCCCTGTCATGCTTGTTGGTATGCGGTGGGTCAACGATCTTCGACGGCGCCATAGGTGGACAGGAATGTCCACCCTCCTTGATTCTCATGGCCCGCCCCTCACGCGCGCGGTTCCCGCGGCGTTTCGGGATCGGAGACGTGGACCCAGGTATGGACGTGCGGAGACCCGCGGAAATACCAGACCATGTGCGGCCCTTCGAGGCGCCAGTTGTCCCAGACGCCGTCGTTGCCGATGTCGCCTTCTTTGTAAAAGGAAAGGTGGAGGTCGTCGAAGCCGCCTTTTTCGATCAAAGCCATCGATTCGACGCGATCCGCTTCGCGGAAGGGCATCAGGAGATCATTGAGCACTCCACGCACTGCCGTTTTCTGATCGGCCGTCATGTCGGCAGTAGCGAGACCGGGGAGGTCGCCGGCCTGGCGTTTCAGCTGGATCACGGCCGCGGTGTCGCCGGGTTCTTTTTCGATGAGAGCCGTTTCGCGCTGCTTTCCGTCGAGCATTTGGAAGATCTTGTTCGCGCTCTGCGCCTGATACCAGTAAGCGTTGCCCTTGTGTTCGGGCCCTTCACGGAATCCTTCGGCGGCGTGGCCGTAAAAGATCGGACCGCCGAAAGCCTTGCCCGCGACGGAGTCGCCATCGACCCGGCGGGTGCAGTGACGTCCCGTCAGGACAAACTGGAATTTTCCTGTGCCTGGTTCGCCGAAGATCGCCACCGACGAGTCCCCGAAACCCGCCGCGCCGCTGTCGTGCACGACCTGGGCCATGACCTTGTCGCGGTATTCCTCGCTGTGCAGGTTGAGGAAGATCTCGCGCACCATCGCGTTCTGATCGGCGTTGAGAAAGGCGCCGATGCGCTGCTCGGTGATGTGCCAGTTGTTCGAGATCTTGGAACGCAACGGATCGTCGAAGGCAAAAACGAGCGCGGTCCGCTGCGCCTCGGAGAGACTGTCGTAGAGGGTCTTCACGAGAGTCTCGGCTTTCGGCATCCCGGCCGCTCGAATCAGCGAAGGGGCGGCGGGACTTGCGAGCGCGGCTGTGGAGAGAGCGGCGCGTTGCAGAAAAGAGCGGCGATTGATCATGATGGGGAAGAGCGTGGGTTAATCGGAGAGACTGTCGAGAAAGGTCGTGAGATGAATGAGGTCCGCCAGGGTCAGCGTGTCAATGAATTCGGGCATGGGCGAGTTTTCCGCCTTAACATGATCGCCGAGGCGCATCATGGCGATCCTGTAATCCTCCGCAACCACGTGATTCGGATTCATGATGGCCCGGGCAAAGTCGTCCTGCGTCCAGGCGGCGTGGAGGTCTCCGCCCAGTTCGATGACGAGTCTCGGCCCGACCTCGACCTCGGGGAGCTTTGTCGCGCCGGCGCTGTGACAGCTGTAGCAACCCTTCTCCGTGAAAATCTTGAGCCCGCGCTCCTCCTTGCCGGGCGGGATGACGGCGCCGTTGCCCTTAGGCGTGTCCCCGGGATGTTCCTGCGCGTGGAGAAGGGAAAGAGCGGTAAGGCCGACGGCGGAGAGGGTGGAAAAGAGGATAAAACGCTTCATCCTCTCCAGTTTATCGGTTTTCCCGCGCGCGTAAATGCCGAAGACCGTGCATTTTTTGGCGGGCCTGGGGGATGGGGAGAAGTGCCCGTTCAAAAAGGACTCGTGAAATTTCTGGAGAAGCGCTCAACGATTCCAGTCACGGGCGGAATCTCGACTGCTTTGAGAACGCCGATGAGCTTGTTTAAAGCTGGAAGTAATGAAGGGGATTTCCGCCCTAACGCGACCCTATCCAATAACCCTCACACCGCCGCCGAAGTCTCGCGAATCGCCTTTTGCCACCAGGGGGCGAGGTCTTTATTCGGTCGCAGCCAGGCCTGGCGGTGGAGCCAGAGCATGTTGTCGATATCGGAGAGGATGGAGAGGGTCTCGGCCTGGTCGAGGGCGCGGGGGCCTTCGCGGAGGAGACGCTCGGCGAGGAGGCGACGCGCCCGTGACTCGCCGGCCTTGGGCACGCTGGTGGCGACGGTGGCTCCGTAGACTTTCTGCCCGCTCATGAGCCGGCGCCGATTGCGGCGGAGGAGGGAGACGTGGACTGCATTGAGGAAGGGATCAAGGACGGCGGCGGTGATGCCGCGGTAGCGGCTGTTATCCTGATCCTTTATCGGAGTTGTCGCCTGGACCACCTCGAGAGGAGGATTTGTTTCCTCGGGGGTGAGAAAAAGCTTTTCCCGTTTTGCATTGAGTCCGATTTCGAGGCGACTCGTCCAAACCGAGACGGGAATGCTGAACCAGAGTCCGATGAGGACAGGGGAAAGCCACCAGAAGATGGTGGGATTGGTCATCGCGGTGAAGACCCCGATCCCGATCCCGAAGAGAGTCTGCACGCCGTGCACGGTGATGGCCTCATCCCAAGAAGTGCCCTGGGCTCCGCGACGCTGGGCGCCCCAGCCGACGGTTTTTCCGATGAGGTTCCAAATCACGAACTGGGTGTGAAAGAGCATCATGACCGGTGCGATGAGGGCTGAGAAAAAGGTCTCGACGAGAGAACCGGTCGCGGCGTTGAGGAATCCACCAAACCCCCGCAGCCTTTCCCGGTCGAAGAGCAGGTCAATGAGGCAGAGAATCTTGGGGGAAAAGAGCAGGACAAAGGTCAGGATCAGTACAACGAGGCCCTGGGTGCCGCCATGATCGGGGATGAACGAGTTGGGGCCGTGGAGGTAGGCCCGCCAGAGGGCGATGGCCATGAAGAGGAGCCAGAGTGGAGAAGCGACATAGCCGAGGATGCCATTGGCGAGGTGGACGCGCGTTTTCCCCCTGAGTTGGCGGGCGAAAAGGAGGAGGCTGTGCTGCAGGTTGCCCTGGCACCAGCGACGGTCGCGCTGGGCGGACTCGATGATGCCCTGGGGGCCCTCCTCATAGCTGCCGCCGAGATTCGGCGCGAGCCAGACCTCCCATCCGGCCCGACGCAGGAGCCCCGCCTCGACGAAGTCGTGCGAGAGGATGTGCCCGCCGAAAGGCTTGCGCCCGGGGAGTTCGGGCAGGTCGCACTGTTCCATGAAAGGGCGCAGGCGGATGATGGCATTGTGCCCCCAGAAGTTACCGCCGCACTGGGACCAGTAACCGAGCCCTTCCATGAAGACGGGTCCATAGAGCCGATTGGCGAACTGCTGCATGCGACCGAAGAGCGACTCGCCGTTGACGAGCCCGGGTGCCGTCTGGATAAGGGCGACGCGGGGATTGGACTCCATCCGCAGGTAAAGTTCGGCGAGGGTCTCACCGCACATGATGCTGTCGGCATCGAGCACGATCATGTAGCGGTAGTGATCGCCCCAAGTGCGGCAGAAGTCGGCAACGTTCCCGCTCTTTTTGGCGATATTGTCCGGGCGGCGGCGGTAAAAAACCCGGTCCTGAGCTCCGGGGTCGCGCAATAGATTGAGCCAGGCGGCCTCTTCGATGACCCACTGCTCGGGCTGGTTCGAGTCGGAGAGGATGAAGAAATCGAAGGCATCACCTTGCGAGGTGCGCATGACGGAGTCGAAGATGGCGCGTATCCCCGCGAAGACCCTGTCGACGGGCTCGTTGTAGACAGGGATGATGATGGCGACGCGTGGAGTCCCGTCGAAGTCTTCGATCTTCGAGGCCTCTTCATCGACCGGCGGCATGCTCGCGGCGGCGGATTTGAAAAGGCGGAGGAGGAAGCCGATGAGGGCATGGGTGAACCCAAAGGCGAGGTAGCCGAAAAGGAAAACGAAGAGAATCCAGAGCGCAGTCGAAGAGCTGCTCCAGCCAAGAGCCCAGAGGTAGTCGGCCATGAGGTAGGCTCCGACTCCAGTGATCCCGAGGGTGATGGAGAAAAATATAAAGGCTTCCCACACCGTGCCGCGTTCGTCTTTGCCGCTGCCGCGGCTGAGTTCCTCTTCGTTCATCAGGGGAAATCCGTCAGCGGGTTAGATAGAAAAGGCCGCCGAGGATAAGGCTGAAGCCGATCCAGAGGAGCCATTGCACGGCAGTCTTCCATACACCCATGTTCTCGAAGGTGCGGTTGGCGACAGCCACGATTCCGAGATCGATGGGACGGGGGCGCATCTCGACAAAGCGGAAATCAGGGTCGGCGCGGAGGTAGGCCGTGCGCATCGACTTCACGACATCTTCGGGGATAGGATCGTCGCTGAGGAAGAGTTGCTGCCAGGGGACGCGCCTCTCGACAAAGAGTAGCGCGAGACGTCCGCGAGCGGAGAGTCGGTCGATGGGCTCGACTTCGGAGTTCTCGAGAACGCGGCGGAACCACTTCACGAGAAGACGGTCAGTCTCCTCGGCCGCGAGTTCGACAGGGAGCCGTCCGGGTTCGCTGGCGGCCCGTTCGCTGACGAGCCCGAGGATTTTGAAAACGAGGGAGGAGAGGAGCAATTTGTTATCGACCCGCAGGGCGGAAAAGTAGGCCTCGACGCGGCGGTAGGCTTCGTTCCACTCCTCGAGGGACTCGGCACAGTCGGCCCAGTTCCCGCTCGGCGGGGTGAAACTGAGGGGTTCTACGGCCAGTTCTATTTGTTTCTCAGGCATGGGGTGCGGTCGCTCGGCGACCGCAGAAAATTCGTCTCTCTCAGAAAACGGTGCATTCGGAGTAGTTCGAATGCGACACCGGGGGCCGGTGAAGACAGGTGAGCCGCTAATGGGTGATGATTCCATTTCGCAGGCCGATTTCCAGCATAATTTTTGGTCTGGATGAAAAGATTCCGATCCTCTCGCCGGAGCGTAACGAGGTTGTACAGAAAGTGCCGGATTATTCGGGCATATGATGCGACTTTTCTTTTTATCAGCCCGCTACCAGGATGTCAAAGCCCCCCTCCCATACCTTGCCCGAAGAAGAGATCCAGGCCGAGTCTCCGGCCGATTTTACCGGGATCAAAGTCAGCGACCCCAGGGCTTACGCCGCCGGCGTGGCTGCGGTGACGTCTTCGTTCAAGCATGTCTTCGGGCTTGCCGGGCTGAAGCGTGGGGTCGAGGGCATGGTGAAGCTGAATCAGACAAACGGCTTTGACTGTCCTTCTTGCGCCTGGCCCGATCCCGATGATCACCGCGCCGCGACAGAGTTCTGTGAAAACGGAGCCAAGGCTCTCGCTTCGGAGACAACCCGCAGTCGGGTAGATCCCGCTTTCTTCGCGAGGCACTCCGTCGCCGAGATCTCACGGCAGTCGGATTACTGGATGGAGCAGCAGGGGCGTATCACTGATCCCGTGGTGCTGCGGCCGGGTGCGACGCATTACGAACCTATCTCCTGGGATGATGCCTTTTCCCTCGTCGCGAAGGAACTCAAAGCCCTCGACGATCCTAACCGGGCGATCTTTTACACCTCGGGTCGGACGGTGAATGAGAGCGCCTTTCTCTTCGGTCTTTTCGTCCGCATGTTCGGGACGAACAATCTGCCCGACTGCTCAAACATGTGCCACGAATCGAGCGGTGCCGCTCTCGACGCTTCGGTCGGGGTGGGGAAGGGGACGGTCACGCTCCACGATATAGAAGTCGCCGACACCATTCTCGTGGTCGGACAGAATCCGGGGACGAATCATCCCCGCATGCTCTCGACCCTGCAGGCGGCGACGCGCAACGGCGGCGAAGTCATCGCGGTGAATCCGATGAAAGAGGCGGGGCTCATCGGCTTCGCCCATCCCCAGGAGATCACGGGCATGATGGGTGCCTCGAGTCCGCTCGCCTCACAGTTTCTCCGGGTGAAGATTAACGGGGATTTTGCCTTATTCCAGGGGCTTTGCAAATCCGTCCTCGAGCTGGAGGCGGAGTCTCCCGGGACTGTTATCGACAGTGCTTTTATCGAGGCTGAAACAAGTGGTTACGAGAGCTTTGCGGCCCGCACCGCCGCAGTCGGATGGGCTGAGATCGAGGAACGATCGGCTCTGAACCGCGAGGAGATCGGGCGGGTTGCCCGCACGATCGTGCGCGGTGAGAAGAGACTCATTACTTGCTGGGCAATGGGGCTGACGCAGCATGTCAACGCCGTCGCGACGATACGCGAGGTGGTGAATCTGCATCTCCTCCTTGGCGCGATCGGTCGCGAGGGGGCCGGGCTCTGTCCGGTGCGCGGCCACAGCAATGTGCAGGGCGACCGCACCATGGGAATTTTTGAAAAGATGCCGGCGGCCTACCACGAGGCGATCGACCGGGAATTCAAATTCACCTCTCCCCGCGAAGTCGGGCACGATGTTGTCGGGTCCATCCTCGCGATGCACCGGGGCGATGCTTCGGTCTTTTTTGCGATGGGGGGAAATTTTCTCCAGGCCACGCCCGACACGAACTTCACCGCCGAAGCCCTTCGTCAATGCTCCCTTACCGCCCAGGTCTCGACGAAGCTGAACCGAAGCCACGTCGTCACCGGTGGCACCGGTCTCATTCTGCCCTGCCTCGGGCGCAGCGAAGAGGATCTTAATACCCACGGAGTAAGCCAGTTCTCCACCGTTGAGAACTCCATGAGCGTTGTCCATCAGAGCCGCGGCACACTCAGGCCCATCTCGGGGAACCTCCTGAGCGAGGCCATGATCGTCGCACGTCTCGCCGAGGCGACGCTCGGGAAACGGGAAGAGCTCGATTTTGTCCATGCCGCGAGTGATAACGACCGCATCCGCGATCTCATCGAGCGGACCCTGCCGAACTTTGAAAACTTCAATGAACGGGTTCGTGAGCCGGGTGGGTTCTATCTCCCTAACAACGCTAAAAATCGCGTCTTCAAAACGACCACGGGCAAAGCGAACTTTTCCGACGCGCCTCTCACCAGCGCCGACCTTGAGGAAGGGGAACTGATGCTGATGACAATACGCAGTCACGATCAGTTCAACACGACCGTCTACGGGTTGCACGATCGCTACCGCGGCATCAGCAACGAGCGTCGCATCCTCTTCATGAATCCCGAAGACATGGCCGAGCGAGGGATTGGACCGCTCGCCCAGGTCGATATCGAGAACGAGATCGGCGGACGGCTCAGGAGGGTGGAGCAATTCCTCGCGGTCCCTTACGAGCTCCCGCGCCTGGCGGTGGCCGGGTATTTCCCCGAGCTGAATCCGCTCGTGCCCATCGGCCTGACCGCCGCGATTTCCAACACCCCCTGTTCGAAGTCGATTCCGGTGAGGGTGACGGCGCGGTGAGGGAGTCATGGACTATTGTTATCGCCACTGGAGGGAGTCAAGGAGGGTGGACATTCCTGTCCACCTAATGGGCCATCGGCGGTCGTTCGTTTGGCCGCTTCTCGGGCCTCGTCGGACGGTTTGGCAAACCGTCCCTACCGCGCTGAGAGGTGATACGGGGATGCGAACCGTTTCAGGTTAAATCATTGCCTTTGCGGAATCTTCGGATTCGGCAGAAAGGTCTAACCGGTCTGACTCATCAGGTTCGTATCTCAACCGCAACCTTCTTATCGCCGTAACCATCCCGTGCCCTCCACCCCGACATTTTCCAATCGAGAGCTGACCGCCCGTATCTGGTCGCGGCTCCGGCCATATCGGACGCGGCTCATTGTTTCGCTGAGCCTGCTCATCTTTTCGGTTCCCTTCATGAACTTCCATCCCCTCGTCTGGGGATATGTCGCCGACGGCCTTGTTGAAAAGACCCTTACTCCGGGGACGCTGGGGATGTGGCTGGCGATCATGTTCGGCACCTACCTCGTCGGAGCGGGGACCAATGCGGTGCATTCCTACCTCATGGAAAAGACGGGTCAGGCTGTCGTTCGCGATCTGCGCTGCGAGCTCTTTGCGAAGTTCGAAGCCCAGTCGCTCGCCTACCACCGCGACACCAGCACCGGCGAGCTCGTCACGCGCATCACGAGCGACGTCGATGCGATGGAGCAGTCCGTTCTCCAGGGCCTCACGAGTCTGCTCGAGGAGATCGTGACCTTCATCGCTGTGGCCGGGATGGTCCTGTGGATCAGTCCCGTCGTGGGAGCGGCGTCGATCCTGCCACTCGCGTTTGCTTTCATTTTTATCCGTAAATACAACCTCCGCGTGAAGAGCATTTATGAGGGTGTCCGCAAAAAGCTGGGTCACATCGGCTCCTTCGTACAGGACAGGCTCGCGGGTATCCAGGTGACGCAGTCCTTCGCACGCGAGGCGGCGGAGAAGGAGACCTTCGACGAGCGGGCCGACCTTTTTTATGAGGCCAGCGTCAAGGCGAGCAAGCTCCGCAACACCTACTTTCCCATCGTCTCCATCTTCGGATTCATCAATAATCTCATCATGCTCGGTCTCGGGGCCTGGCTCATCATGAAGGGGAGCGATCTCTTCACCCTTGGCGCGCTCCTTGCCTACCGAGGCTTCTGGTGGCGGCTGCAGAGTCCCATTCGTACGATCGCGCAGACCAGTGACATCCTGCAGCGGGCGCGGGCGGCGGCGCAGCGCGTCCTCGAGATCATCGATACCCCGGTCAAGGTTGAGGAAAAGTCCGAGGCGCTGCCCTGGCGCGAGCCGGTCGGACGCATCGAGTTCCGCGAGGTGCGTTTTCACTATGTGTCCGCCAAGCCAATTTTGCGCAGCGTCAGTTTCACGGTCGCGGCGGGCGAGTTTGTGGCCATCGCCGGCAGCAGCGGCTCCGGGAAAAGCACGTTGCTCAATCTCGTGCCGCGGTTTTACGATGTCGTCGAGGGCGCCATCTGTGTCGACGGACAGGATGTGCGTGACCTGCGTTTCGCCGACCTGCGCAGCGCGATCGGATATGTGGGACAGGAAAACTACCTCTTCGACGGCATCGTGCGGGACAACCTTTGCTACGGTAAACCCGACGCCACCACCGCCGAGATCGAGGCCGCGGCACGCTCGGCAAATGCGCACGACTTCATCCTCGATCTGCCGCAGGGGTATGACACCCGTGTCGGACAAAACGGAGTGAAGCTCTCCGGAGGCCAGCGCCAGCGCCTCAGTCTTGCTCGCGCCTTCCTCACCGAACCGAGGATCCTCCTCCTCGACGAACCCACCGCCAGCGTCGAGCCCGAGAGCGAATCACTCATTCACGACTCCATCCTCAAACGCACCCGCGACGGCGTCGGCACGACTTTGCTCGTGACCCACCGCATCGACCTGCTGCGGCAGGCACCAAGGATTTTATTTCTCGAGGATGGTCTTCTGACGGGTGACGGCACGCACGATGAACTCGTCGCGGGTTGTCCGGAATATGAGGAGGCGTATCACCGGTGGGAGGTGGAGGAAGTGGCGGGAGCGGGGAGGTGACTGGTCAGCCTGTCTCTTCGGTTTCTCCCCATCAGGTGTTTTCGAGAGATTCTTGATACTCTAAACTGAGTGACTACAGCGACTACATGGTGACTAATTTGAGAGATGCCAGGAGCCGGTTCAGCGAATTGGTCAAGCTCGCGGCTGATGGTGAGGACGTCCTCATCACCGTGCGCGGGGAACCGATGGTGAAGCTTACGGGTGTCGTTGTCGGGCATCGCGCCGAGGATCGCGCGGCGTGGATCGACGAATTGACCGAAGCGGCTGCGAAAGAAGCTTTCGGCGATCCCGTGGTGACCACACAGGCTTACTGGGACGAGAGTCGGGCGGATCGATGAGCGGACTTTTTTACTGGGACACCTCGACACTGGTGAAGCTCTATGCCCCCGAGTCGGATTCCCCGGCCTACCTGGCTTTGATGAAGGGGAGGCCCGAGCGTCCGGTTACCTCTTTTTTCACCGGGTGGAGTTGTTTTACGCGCTTCGTCAAAAAGAGGACCGGGGTGAGATTGCAGGCGGCGCGGCGGAGCGAATGTTTGCGAACTACCGGCGCCATCTTACAGAAGGACGTTTTCACGGAATTCCGTGTGGTGGTGATGTATCAGATGCGGCGTGGAGCGCCCTTGAATTGTGCCTCGCTTCGCACTCGCCGGTAAAACTGCGTTCCCCGAGACACGCTGCCGCCCGGCGCATGTAAGCATCGGTCGTCACGAGCGCGGAGATTCCTCCGGAAATCACGCCACCGAGATGCAGGCCATCCAAAGAACGATGAGCCGTCACCTCCCACCCACTCACTCCCCAAAACAAATCAATCGCTCGCTCCGCTTTTCCCCCTCATACTCTGCGACCCGCAGGAAGACATTGCCTCCGCAAATGCTCGGCGTCGCGTAGACTTCGTCGCCGACCTTGTTTGTTGCGAGGATCTCGAGCTTTTCGGGATCTGCTTTGAAGACGTAAAAGTCGCCCGATTCATTGACCGCGTAAATTTTGTCCCCGACGAGGACGGGGGAGGCGCTGAAGTTTCCGCCGAGACGGCCTTTCCACTTTTCGGCTCCGGTGGCGGAGTCGAGACAGATCGCGACGCCGCTGTCCATCGTGGCGTAGAGATGTCCGTCCTTCACGAGCATGGAGGGCACGTAGACGCGGTCGTTCGTTTCCCAGACGACCTTGCCCGATCCGTCGGCGGCAATCGCGGCGACGTGATTTTTCGGGTATCCGCCGCTCGAGTAGATGTGTTTGCCATCGGTCGGGGTGGAGGTGACGCATTCGGTGGTGGCGCCTTCGATTTCCCAGTTCACTTTGCCGGTGAGGGGATCCAAGCTCGAGACCTTGTCGGTCCCGGTGAGGAAAAGCTGCACTTTGCCGGCGGCTTCGAGAATGACAGGAGAGGGGTAGTTCGGGAGGGCTGCCCGTTCGTTACGCCAGACGATGGCTCCGGTCTTGCGATCGAGTCCGGCGACAGCCCCTCCGCTCTTGTTGTCGGCCGAGACGATGACGAGATCTTGATAGATCGCGGGCGAGGATCCGTAACCCTGATGGATAATATAATCGGTGATTTTCGTCTGCCAGACCTGTTTGCCCTCGAGATCGAGAGCGGTCGTGTAGACGGCGTCGCCGGAGATGAAGTTCATGTAGACCCGCTCTCCGTCACAGGCAGGGGTAGAGGAAGCCCACGAGGCCTTCTTGTTGGACTTCTGGGTCATGCCATTTTCATGGACCACTGCCGTCCAAAGTGCTTTGCCGGTGCTCCGGTCAAAGGCATGCATGGACTGGAGTTGCTTCTCTTCGTCCGCTGAGGCGATGAAAACCTTATCCCCAACGATGCACGCAGACCCGTGGGCCCGCCCGGGGATATTGGCGGACCACTTGATGCCTTTTCCAATACCGAAGTCGGTCGGAGCCTCCTGCGCTGCATCCGCCACGCCGTTGCGGTCGGGCCCGCGCCACCAGGGCCAGTCACCGGCGCGAAGATTGGAGACGAGGAGAAAGAGGGTGAGAAAAAGGACGCGGAGCTTCATGGCATAGTCAAGCAGAGTCAGGCTCATCGGGGCAGGGCTTTTATGCGTCGGACTCAAGAGGGGGGGAACCATTCTGTCGCCCTGCTAGTCCGGCGGCGGGAGATGGATCGCCGAATTAGCAGGACAGAAATGCCCCTCCTCCCCGGGGCATGACCGGCGGATGTCACTCGTGGGCGTTGAGCTTTAGCTCGCGGACCCAGATGTTGCGGAAGCGGGTCGGGTTGCCGTGGTCCTGCAGCTTGATCGGGCCACTCTCGCGGACGGTGTTGTAGTTCGCGACGCTCTTGTGACCGGTCGCGCCGAGGTAGGGTTGGCGGTTGTGGGTTACGACTCCGTTATGAAAGACGGTGATGTAGGCCTTTTTCAGCAGATTGCCGTCGGCATCCCATTTCGGCGCCTCGAAGACGATGTCATAGGTCTGCCATTCACCGGGCTTGCGGACGGCGTTGACGAGCGGCGGCTTGTATCCATAGAGCGCAGAGGCCTGGCCGTCGGCGTAGGATTCGTTCTCGTAGGAATCGAGAATCTGCAGCTCAAAGGAGCCGAGGAAAAAGACGCCGCTGTTGCCGCGTCCCTGGGAGTTACCCTCGACTTTCTCAGGCGTGGCGAATTCGATGTGGAGCTGGACATCGCCGAACTCGCGCTTTGTCTTGATGTAACCGCCGACGCCGTGACCTTTTGGAGGCACTTCCATGACGCCCTCTTTCACGATCCAGTCGGCGGGGGCGTTGTCTTTGTCCATGACCCACTCGTCGAGGCCTTTGCCGTCGAAGAGGACGATGGCATCGGACGGCGCCTCAGATGCTGTCTTGCCGGGTGTGACGACCTCGGGGCGGGGCCGGGCGTCGTCATGAACACGCCATTTTCCTCCGGGGAGGAAGGGGGTGTCCGTGTATCCGGTCGGGGGCGCCTTGGGGCCCGATTTTTCCTGGGCCACGGTGGTAGCGAGGGGCAGGCCTGCCGTGAGGATGTAAAACGCGATTTTGGGTAGTCTCATAGGCGTGGATCGTGCCACGCTTCGGCGCCTCTGACAATGGCCGAATGACGGCGTAAGCGCGTCGAACCAGAGCCCGGGCGCTATTCCACGAGGAGTTGATTCATGCTGTGCTGCAGAGCGGCGTATTGCTGCTGCGCGTCCTGGAGCGCTTTGGAAAACTGGGCGACGAGGGGTTCCTCGGCTCTTATTTTCGCCTCGATCTCGTGGGCTTCGGCGGCGCGATTGACGAGGGTCGATTCACCTCCGATCCGCTCCACGCGGACGCCACCGGACTTAGCCCCTGCCTTGAGGGCACGGACCGTCTGGAGCCGGCTACGCAACTGGTTCAAAGTCGCCGAGTGCCGGGCGAGGTCGGACTGGATCGCCTCTATCCCTGCGAGCTGGGCATCGCACATTCTCTGCATACGCGCATATTCGCGCGCCCGGGCGCCGGGGTCGAGGGACGAAGGCGTCGGAGCCATGGCCTGCGGCGACGGGGCGTTAGCGGCGGGGGCAGGAGACGTTCGCGCCCCGACTCCTTCGGACGGTCCCGATGGGGATTCTGCGGGATCGCTAAAGGGATTGGCGGGGCGTTCGGCGGGGATGGGGTCGACCGTCTCCTTTGCCGCGTCAGAGCGAAGTTTCGGCCTTTCGCAACCGGTCGGGACGAGGACGATCCAGGGAAGAATCGCGAACGTCACGATACGGAGGGAATTGCCCGTTTTCGCTCTCATCCTGATGTCTTTCGATTTCGTTGTATCATACGCGGCGGAGCGGTGGCAAGGATATCCCGTATCTCGGGTATTGTCGGGGAAGAGCGAATTGATCACACTCAGCGCATCATGCACGCTGTAAACTCCGGAATAATCATCGCCCTTATCCTTGCGGTCGTCATTCCCCGCGCGCATGCCGGTGAACCGGTCGTGATCGAGGCCGACTTCCTCCATCTTCGGAACGCCGAACCGCGCGAATGGTCCCGCTTCGCGGAAAAGGCCGATGGGGACAGGTTACATATCCGCTTCGACCTGACCGCTCCGGAGCAGCTGAAGCTCCTGACCCTGAGGCAGGAGGAGACAAAACACGCCTGGACGATCGAGCTTAACGGGCAAAAACTCGGCGCGCTGCCGCGGGATCATCATCATCTCGAGCATGGCATCGCGGTACCGCCCGGCCTGTTGAAGGCAGCCGGTAATGTCCTTGAGATCTCCACGGGCGCCACGCCGGGGGACGACATCCGACTCGGCGATATTGCCCTGCACGACGGGATGGAGGTACTCGTCGATGAGGCGCGGGCGGAGTTGCTCTTCCAGCAGCGCGGGTATCGCCGCGTTGTGCCGGAGATGTCGGCGACGCTCACCCTGACGGCGAACGCCGCCGAGTCGGGCGTGGGGATGCCCTGCCGTTTCACAATCATCGATGCGGAGACGGGTGCGCTCGCTTTTATCGGAGCGGAGTCCGATGACAAGGTTGCGATCCGGGAGGGCATCATCTATACCCTCGACGGCAGGGCGGAGATCCGCCTCGCAGGCGATGTGGAGCGGCCCCGCCGCTACGAGGTCTATTGCGGGCGCGGCTTTGAATACAGTCTCAGCCGGGAGGAGGTCTTAATCGACGGAAGCGGGCAGAGCCACGCCCTCGCCTATACCCTGAAACGGGAAGTCCCCACACCGAGGCTCGTCGCATGCGATCCCCATTTACACACTTTCGAGTTCGATCGTCACGGGGACAGCAGTCTCACCGAGAGGCTCATCTCGATCGCGGGCGAGGGGATCGAGTTGCCAGTCTCTACCGCTCACGACAAACACATCGACTACCGTGAAGAGACGGAAAGAATAGGCGCGACGAAGTGGTTCACTCCGATCGCAGGTTGCGAGGTGACGACGAGCCTGGGACATTTCAACGCTTTTCCGGTGGATCCGGGGAGTCGTCCTGCCGAGCATAAGTTGCGCCCCTGGCCCCAAATCTTTGCGAACATCTACAGCACTCCCGGCGTGAAAATTTGCATCCTCAATCACGCGCGTGATGTCCATCGAGGATTCCGGCCTCTCGATGCGGCGAACTTCGACCGCGTCACGGGGACCTTTAAAAACGGCTGGAAGCTCGAGGCGAACGCGATGGAACTAGTGAACTCGGGCGCTCAGCAGACCGATCCACTCGAGCTAGTGCGCGACTGGTTCGCCCTCCTCCGCAGTGGCCATCGCATCGCGGGGATAGGGTCGAGCGACAGTCACACGGTCAATTTCGCCATTCCCGGCCAGGGCCGCACCTACCTTGAGGCACCTGATGACGATGTCGCAGCCATTCCCGTCGACACGGCCATCGCCTCGATCCTCGCGGGACGCACCTGGGTGAGCTTCGGATTGCTCGCGCGGCTCGACGAGTCACCCGATGGATCCTCGGTGACCGTGCAAGTGCTCGGTCCAGGCTGGACACGGGCGGACCGGGTGCGCCTTTTCCGGAACGGCGAAGAGGTTGATGATCTCGTCGTAGACGATTCGGCCGGGCGCAAGGCAGGGATAAAATGGGAGAGGCGTTTCACTCGGGAGGAACTCGGCGCGGAGAGTGGTGACTTCCTCTGCGCCGTCGCGACAGGGCCCGGCATCACGGGGAGCTGGTGGGCGATCATGCCGCCCTACCAGCCGACCTCGCCGGACTTCAGCCCTTTTGTTATGGGTATCAGTCCGGTGGTATGGGTGAAGTGAGCGGTGCTGGACAGCCTTCACTCGACCTCGTCGAGGCGGGCCTTGAGGTCTTCGTTCTTCGGGTCGAGCTCGAGGGCCTTGCGGAAATATTCGGCGGCGAAATCCTTTTCGTTCAGCTTCGCGAGGGTCTGGCCGAGGTGGTCGTAAATCACGGCATCGGGCTCCTCAATGAGACTCTCGGCCTTTTTCAGTGAGACGAGAGCACGAGGATATTCGCCCTTTTGAAAATGGTACCAGCCGAGGGTGTCGGCGATCGCGCCGCTGTCGGGGCTGAGTTTGGCCGCTTCCTTCGCCAGCGGGCCGGCTTCGTCGAGCTTCTCGCCCCGCTCGATCCACATGTAGGCGAGGTAGTTGAGGGCGGTCGCCTTGAATTCCGGATTCTCTTCTTCGCGATCATTCGACTCAATCAGGTCCAGCGTCTTGCGGAAAAGCTTCTCCGCCTCGTCGAAGTTTTTCATCCGTTCATGGGCGGCGGCGTAGCGGAAGTAAAAGCCCTCGTTGAGGAGTTCGGGCTTCGCCTCCCTCGCGAGAGCGATCGTCTTTTCGAATTCGGCGACGGCTTCGTCCCAGCGTTCGAGTTGCCCGAGGGCGAAGGTGAGGAGAAAGGGGAAGTCAGCCGAGTCGGGGAAGCTCCCCGATGCCTCTTTGATGAAACCGACAGCGGTCTCGTTCTCCTTCACCTCTATCATCATCCGGGCGAGGGCGAGGTGCTCCGCCTCGCTGCCACCCTTGAGCTTGAGAAGTTCGCGGAGACGCGGGACAGCTTCACTAAAGCGCTCACTCCGCATCAGCATCACCACGATCCGCTCCAGTAGATCGGGGTCTTCCGGATTCGCATCAAAGATTTCCCCGAGGATCTGCACCGCCCCGTCGACATCTCCCTGTGCCTCGAGTTCGTCCGCGAGTCGCATGCGCTTTTCGAGGCGTTCCACTTTGGCTTTGTCCCCCTCCTCCTGCGCGGGCAGGTTGGGGGCGAGACTGAGGAGGAGCAGGGCAATGACAAGAGCTTTCATGGGGCGGGAGTGTTCGTGGTAGTCTCCAGTATACGATGATCGCCGTTCCCCGGGTCAATTCGGAAAACGGCGATCACGTGCTTCAAAGATTGGCGGGTCGGATCAGTATTCGCGATCCTTTTTGATGCCGGGTTCAGGGATGGCGTATTTGCCCTCGGCGTCGGGCATGAGCGGCGAGTCTGACTCGAGGGTGAGCTCGGCCACGTTCGGCGCCATGACGAATTCGTTGTTCAGCATCTGGTCGTAGGTGATGACCTGCCCGGTGTGAGCAGCCATGCGGCCCATCGAGGTCGCGTTGCTGGCCGCGACGCCGTTCTCGACTTCGTTGTGCGGCTTGTCTTCGCGAATCGCATCGATCAGGACCTCCCACTCGATCTCGTAGGGATTACCCTCGAGGTTGGCACCGCGGTCTCCTGTGGGGAAGGACCAGAGCAGATTCTCCGGATTACCGCGCGGATTGAGGGCGATGTTGTGATCTTTGTATAGACGCGACTTGGCGGGCGTGTGACTTGCCGACGAAATGACCGCCGACCCCTTCGTGCCGTGTGCGTAGGCGGCGAACTCCTGATGACAGCCGGTCATGTTGCGGCCTTCGTAGAGGGCTTTGGTGCCGTCTTTAAAGGTGTATTCAACGCCGTAGCTGTCGAAATTCTGATCGACGGCTACGTGGACCTTACCGTTCCGCTCCATCGTCTTGTAGTGCCGACCGCCGACGGACTTGGCCTCGATCGGGAAGTCACCCTTGATCATGCACATTTCGTCGATCCCGTGGATGAAGAAGTCGCTGAATGATCCGCCGCTGAGCCAGAGGAAGCTGTGGAAGTTCTTGATCTGATACATGAGCTCGCTCATGTCCGTGTCGTTCTTCGGCGTAAAGCAGGTCGCGACCGGACCCTGCATGCGGTAGGAACGCATGAAGGTGATGTCCCCGATGGCGCCGTCGTCGATGCGCTTTTTCAGTTCGTTCCGCGATTTGCAGTGGCGGCACATTAGGCCGACGCCGACCTTGAGATTCTTCTCGACAGCCTTCTTGTTGATCTCAAGTAGCTTGCGAGCCGTGAAACCGTCGGTCGTGACCGGCTTTTCCATGAAGACGTGAAGACCTTTCTCGACCGCGTATTCGAACATCGGCCAGCGGAACGCCGCCGGAGTTGTGAGGATGACGATGTCACCCGTCTTCAGTGCGTCCATCGCATTGCGGTAGCCGTCGAAGCCGACAAAACGGTGCTCGGGCGAGACGTCGATTTTGTCACCGACCTGCGGATCTTTGGAAAGGGTCTCGTGGCTGCGTTTGAGGTTTTCTTCGAAAACATCGGCCATGGCGTGGAGCTTGAGCGGCCCGAGGGTTCCCGAGACGCTGAGGGCGTTCTTGACGGCTCCGGTTCCCCGACCGCCGCAACCGATGAGCGCGAGTTTAAGCTCGGAGTTTTCCTGCGCGTGGACATGGGGGATACTAAAGCCGGCGAGGACGGAGGCACCCGCGACGGTCTTGATCGCCGCGCGTCGGGTGGAGAGGGATTTGTTTTCAGAATCAGTCATGGAGAGAATGTGACAGGCGGCGGGAATCTCGTCAATCCCTCGTCTGCGTGAGAATGAACACTGACACCCTTTGACATCCAGCTGCCCGACCGGGGTCTACGAACAAACCCACGCCATTCCGAGCCAGCGCTCGCCGTTAGCCTCATGGGATAAGACCGCCCCGCCAAGGCAGGCACGCGGGTCACCGAAGCGAAAGGCCGCACAGGCTTTCCATGGAAAAACCACCCCGACGCACCGCCAAATCATGCTCAGGCTTGCTTCAGGGAAACCCCACGGGATGACTGTGAACCTAAATCTTTTCGACTGCGGGTTGACAAGGTAGCGGATCGCGCCTACAAGTCCCGCTCTTTTTCCAATTCCCAAATTTGACGCTTAGATGGCTACTGTAGAAGTGATTTTAAAACAAAAGATCGAGGGACTCGGCGCAGAAGCCGATGTCGTCAAAGTAAAGCGCGGTTTCGCGCGGAACTTCCTCCTTCCCCAGGACCGTGCCTACGAAGCGACGAAGGCGAATCGTCGCCACGTCAAGCATCTCCAGGAACTCCGCTCCAAGCGTGAGGCTGACGAGGTGGCTGAAGCCGAAGTCGCCGCCGGGAAGCTCAAAAAGCTCCGTCTTTCCATCGTGCTCTCCCTGGGTCAGGGCGGCAAAGCCTTCGGTTCGGTCACCACGGCCGACATCGCCGCCCTCATCAACGAGAAGAGCAAGCTGAACATCGATCGTCACCAGCTCGTTCTCGACGCGCCCATCAAGACCCTCGGCAGCTACGACATTCCGGTTAAACTCCACCCTTCGGTTGAGGCTTCCGTGACTGTTCGTGTCATCTCGTCTGACGGCGAGGGTGCCGCCCCTGACGAGGACTAATCGAGGCATCGTAAAAAGCGATTCCCGAGGAATCACTTTGCCAAATGCGGGCGGTTTGCTTACATAGCATTCCGCCCTTTTTTGCGTTTGCGTGAAAAGGGGGGTGTCCCCGCTCCCACACCTCAACTGCTCCCTTTCCCCATGCCCGATCAAAGTTCTTCCGGTGGCGGAGTTGCGTCCTACAAAAAGGGCGGCGATTCCCTCAAGACAGGCCCCAATGGCAAACGAGGCGACGGCAAACCCTTCAGTCGCGCCGGCAGCGGGGAAGATCTGCTTAAGTCCATGCCGGTCAACGCCGACGCCGAGCGTGCGGCCCTCTCTTGCATGCTCCTCGATCCCGTCACGATCATTCCCAAGGCGATCGAAAAACTGGCGGCGGGCTACTTTTACATCCCCGCCCACCGCATCATCTTCGAGGCGCTCCTGCATCTCTACAAGACACGGCCCGAGGGCAAGCTAGACCTTATCGTGCTCAACACTGAGCTCTCCAATCAGGGCACTCTCGATGCCGTCGGCGGTCCCAAGACTATCGCCGATCTCCTGGACGACGTCCCCACCACTGCGCTCTTTGACGATTACGCCGAGTTTCTAAAGGAGAAATTCATCCTGCGCCGTATCATTCAGGATTGCACCGAGTGCGTCACCGAGGCCTACGACGGGCCCGAAAGTTCCACCAACTTCCTCGACTCCGTCGAGAAGAAGGTCCTGCGGATTCGCGATGAAACGACCCAGCAAAAGGGTATCGAAGAGATGCGCGTCCATGTCCTGAAGGTCATTCAGTCCATTGATGACATGTATAATTCCGACGGTAACTCCGGCGGTATCATGACCGAGTTCCACGACCTCGACGAGATGACCAATGGCTTCCATGGCGGAGAGATGATCGTCATCGCCGCCCGTCCCTCGATGGGAAAGACCTCATTCGCGATGAATATCGTCGAGAACATCGCGATCCGGAAAAACAACCCTATCCCCGTCGCTGTCTTCAGTCTCGAGATGACCTCCGAGTCGCTCGTGCAACGTCTCCTCTGTTCGCGGGCCAAAGTGCAGATGCAAAAACTGCGGGGCGGTTTTCTCAGCAAGGCCGATTTCCCCAAGCTCATGCAGGTCGCCGGCCAACTCGCCGAGGCGCCCATCTGGATCGACGACACCCCTGGTCTCACGATCAACGAACTCCAGGCCAAAGCCCGCCGGCTCAAGCAGCAGCACGGCATCCGCATGATCATGATCGACTACCTCCAGCTCCTCAAAGCGCCCGACGTTGGCCGCAAGGACGGTCGGGAAAAGGAGATCGCCGAGATCTCCGGCGGGATTAAGGGCATCGCCAAAGAGCTGGACATCCCCGTCATCGTCCTCGCCCAGTTGAACCGGAATCCTGACTCCCGCGGCGGCAAGCCGCGGATGAGCGATCTGCGGGAATCCGGTTCGATCGAGCAGGATGCCGACCTCATCGGTCTCCTCATGCGTGCCGAGGTCTACGCCGACGATGAAGAAAAAGAGAGCCTTTACGGCGAAGCCGAGTTCATCATTGCCAAGCAGCGGAACGGCCCGACCGGTGAAGTGCCCCTGACCTTCCACAAGGAATTCATGCGCTTCGAAAACCGGGCCAAGACCGGGGAACATTGAGCCGGACGGTCGTAGTGGCGACGTCCAAGACTGCTGCTAGAGGGCATGCGGATGCTAGACGGGAATTTCTGCGCATTCCTCGATGCGATTCCCCCTGCGCCACGCCCGGTGCCGCCTCCCACTTTGCAAATTTAATATTGAAGGCCCTTTCATCCCATGCGAAAGAAAAGGACCGGTAATTCCGGTAAGGATGGCGCTTTCTCTGAGACCTCTCAATCCCGATCTGTTTCCTCCGGGGGCGTTTCAGCTTCCCCTCAAAGCAGGGGTGTGTCGCGTTGGTCGGGACAGTGAGAATGACATGCAGGTCTCTCACGCCTCAGTCTCTTTGCAGCATGCTCTCATCGAGGTGAATGATGACTCCAGTGTCGAAGTGGTCGACTGCGGGTCAAGCAACGGCACCTTTGTGAACGGCATCCGGGTCGTCGACCGGCGGACTCTCTCGGCGGGAGACTTGCTGCGTTTTGCCGCGGCCGAGTTCCGGGTTTCGGCCGATCTCAAGATGGACGCGGATTCCGGTGCTTCCGCCGGAGACGCGACGGGGCCGATTCATCCTGCCGAAGAAGGTGGTGAAACCTTAGGGATTCGGAATGATGAAAGCAATCCTCTCGAGGCAGAGGTGGCTGCGCTCCGTGCCGAGGCCTTGCAGCATAGTGTGCGGATCGCGGCGGAGGCGGAACAACTGGCGCAGAGCGGAGCCGAAGCAGCTTCGCTACGGGCCGAAAAGGGGACTCTCTCTGATCGTATCGCCGCGCAGGAGAATACAATGGACAGACTCAATCGCGAGATCGAGGACGGCGTCCGGCGTGAGCAGCAACTCCGGAATCAGCTCAGCGAGACTCGCCATACTCTGATGGATCGCGAGGGCACTATCGCCGCGCTGAACTGTGAGATCACTCGTCGCGACGGCAGTCTACGCCAGCTCGGAGACCAGCTTCGCGACCTGCAGGTATCCTACGATCAATCTCTCGCCAGCCGCGCTGCCATCGAGGGTGAATTGGAGCTGTGCCAGGCGGAACTCGCCGGCGCGATAGGGGCAAGGGACTTTGCTGAAGCGACTGCCTCGAGCATCGTGGCACGGCTCTTTGCGCTGAGCGAGCGTCTCCTCGGTGAGTGGCGCAACTGGTTCCGCGACGAGGGGCATGGAGATGTATCGGTCGATCATGAGGTCGCTTTTGCCCGGGTCGAGGGCGTCGCGACCCGTATCCGTCGCGAGCTCGACCTGATCGAGCCGATCTGGTGCGAGTTCGGGGAAGGGGTGCAGGGGGAGTTACGTCGGCGCTGTGAACGGCTTCGTGAAGAAGAGGAAGGCCTGCTCGCCGAGACCGAGTCGAGGCGGGTCGAGCTTGCGGGGGTGCTGGAGAATCTTGAACAATTCCGCGAAGCCGTCGATACCGAGGTGCGCCGCGCCCAGGGCCTGAGTCGGCGGGGGACCGAGATCGAAATTCCCGAGCGTTTCGAGTCCATGGTCATCGCCCGTGACCGCGAGCAGGAGATTTATCGGGCCCTGATCGAGCGTCTCGAAGTCCTCGACCGTCTCCTCACCGGCTACCGGGGCTCGCGCAAACTCAAGGAGGTCGTCATCGAGCTCGACGATTTCCGCTCTCGCCTTGCGGTGATCATCGAGTCGAGCGGCGTGCAGCTGTTTGAAGTGCCGGTTCGCACGATCCTGACTTTAAAACACCGCAAAGAAGTCCAGATCTTGAGTCGAAAAGGCTGGGGGACGCGGCAGTTTACCGAGTATCCTTTCCAACCGGGTGAGGTCATCAAGGTGATTCGTCCCGGCTACCGCGTCGGCGAGGGCGAATATGCCGTGATTCTCCGGAAAGTGGAGGTCCTCATCCGCGGAGTCGATGAGTGAGCCGTGCGGCTCGCCCGGTCAGGATGATGATGCGAACCAATCGAACAGCGTGGCGCCTTTTCGCGGCAAGCCTGCTATTTCTGAGCGCGGGCCCGGGAATCGCACAGGAGTCTGCGGCTCTGGCGCCCGAAGATCCCGCCGCGAAGTGGGTCTCCGTCTATGGCTGGACACAGACGGGCGACAGGCTTGCGGCGGCAGAGCAGTGGGCGCTCGCGATGGGCAGCTACATCGAGTCGCATCGCCAGATCACGGAGCTCGCTGAGGCGCATCCCGCTTTCGAAACCGAACTGGTGACCTACCGTAGCGAAAAGCTCGAGGAGACCATCGCGACGGCCGATGCGCGTCTCAGTGAGGACGAGCATCAGACGATGATGAAGTATCTCGACTTCATCGAATCTCTTGAGCTTGGGCTCGAGCAGCGATTCAGCAATCAGTATGAGGCCGCCCTCGGCACGCTCGACATTGCCCGCTCTCTCCTCGACGAACTCATCGGGAAAAAGCCGCCCGAATTCCGCGAGGCGATCGATTCGCAGTATCGGCGACTCGAAGACAACATTTACTGGCTGAGTTCGCAGATCAATTACAAGGAAGCGAGTCGCCGTCGTCCTGCCGCCATCTCCAGTGACGGACGCGACTGGGGCACGACCCGCTTTGTCACTGAGAAAGATCTTCCCGATGCCTCGGACGGGAGCTTTGCCTCGGGGATTCTGTTCCCCTCGAGTCTCTCCGTCAACGAACTCGGCGGCGTCTCCGTGACTGATTTCGTCCCGCTCCCGAGGAAGGAGGAGGATAAGAAACCTGACGAGACGACAAAGCCTGACGAGCCGCCCGGTGCCGCGATGCGGTTCCGCATGAACAGTCGACAGACGCTGGAGGAGGAGGAAGAGGCGACGCCCTCACGGTAGGGGCTCGGTGATCGCGAGGATGCCGGCGAAAGAATTGGTTTCTTCAAGTTGGCCGGACCCATCCCTGATGAAAATGTCGGAAATCGCTCCATCGAGGTAGAGCGCATTAGGACAATCAAGCTTGTCGCGGAAACACTCCGCAAAGTGATAGAGATTGGTCCGCCCCTTTTCCGGATCCCGCACGGAGCAGGCGAAGACGATGGTTCCGTCAGTCGTGACTCCAACCCCGTTTCGAAAATGGGTGTTGGTAGAGCCCCGGCCGAAAACGGGATGAATCTTTCCCCCTTCCACCAGAAGCGGTCCCGACTGGGTCGCGAGGACGGGCTTTTCCCCGAGCGTTGCGTAGCGGTGCGATTCCACGACGGCGGCGGAACCGTCGGCGCGGATGAAAAAGACGCCGTTCGGTTTCAGGAAAAAGTTCGGGGTGAGTTCGCCTTCGCTCCTCTTCACGAAGTCGTCGAGATTGAGCGGGGTGATGGTTTCGCCTTCGGCGATGTGCAGGCCGCTGGCGCGGAAGTTGCCCTCAAAGATGCCCGCGTTCATCGCGAACTTGAGACGACGCCCTTCTCCGCGGAGTCGTTCTTCAAGCTTGGGGAAGGTATGGGGAACGCCCGCTTTTTCGCTGAGATGGAGTTCGATCTTCTCCTTGCCCGGCGCGACCCGGTAAATCCAGTAGGTCGTTCCGGCGTGCTCCATCGTCTCGGCGCCGGTGACACCGGGGAAGGCAATCGCGAGGAGACATAACAGGGTTAAGTGCCTGACCATACCTGTTGAGTAGAGGGAAATCGCGGGCTCCTGTCAAGCCCCTGACGCTCTGACGCTATTGCAACTCGCGGACGGCTTCGAGGTAGGTGCCGACGGACTCGAGGGGATCGAGTTCGTAGGATTTTTCGAGTTGCTCGACCGCGGCGGCATACTGCCTCTCGCCGACGAGGAGACGTCCGTGGGCGAGATGGGCGGCGGCGGCGTGGGCGGGGAGACGCTCGGCCTGCTCGAGGAGCATGACGGCTTCTTCGGTCCGGCTTTTTTCCTCGCGGAAACGGGCGAGAAGGATGAGCGACTGTCCGTCGAGGGGATCACGGGCGAGCCATTCTTCGACGAGCTTCGCTCCGGTGTCGGCGTCGCCGCTCTCGAGTTCGATGAGGGCACGGCCGCGGGTGAGGCGCGAGGCGAGGTCCTTGTCGGCATCGGCCTCGGCGAGGGCGGCCTGATAGGGTTCGGATGCGGTGATGAGCGCGGCGAGTTCTTTGGCCCGCGGCCAGTCCATGGCATTGGTGAGCATCTCGAGTGCCTCAACCGCGCGGGCGAGACTGACCGGCTCCTCGGCGACGATGGCGGCGCGGTAGCGCTCGAGGGCGAGTTCGGGCAGGCTGCTCTGGAGGTAGAGATGCCCGAGCGAGAGGGTCGCGGAGGGATCGAGGGCGCCGAGGCGGTGGACGATCTCAAGGTTGGCGGCGGCTTTTTGCGTCTCGTTGAGAGCGATCCAGGCATCAGCCTGGGCGAGCCAGACGGCGGTTCCGGCCGGATCGTCGGAGATGAGGGACTGGTAGATCGAGGCAGCCTCGCGGGAATGACCGAGCGCCTGCAGGGCCTGGGCTTCACCGAGACGCCACTGACGTTCGCCGGGCTGCGTCAGCATGGCGAGGCGGTAGGCGTCGAGAGCGGCCTGGTGATGTTCGTCGCGGGCGTGGCAGTAACCGAGGAGTCCGGCGGTGAGTCCATCCTGCGAACCGAGTTCGAGCGCGCGGACGAGATGGGTCTTGGCTTTTTCGAAATCCTCGAGCTGCACATAGACGACGGCGAGGTTGCGATGGGCGTCGCGGAAGTTGGGGAACTTCTCGATCGCGGCGGTGAAGTGCTTCACGGCTTCGTCCGCTTTTCCCTCTTCGAACTGGAGCGAGGCGAGGGTCGAGAGCATCGCGGGGCTGCCCTCGAGGAGAGACGAGTCGGTGAGGGCTTTGATCGCGGCGGCGCGGTCGTTCGCGGCCATGGAGGAGCCGACCTGTTCGAGGTAAAACGCTTCGTCCTCGGTGATGCGTGGCTCGATGCGCGAGTCGATGCCATAGCTCGCGGTGAGCGATTTACGAAAGGTCTCGCTCTGCCAGAGCGGATCGATCGGGAGAGGTTCCGCACCGGAGGCGACACTCAAGAATGAGGTGGTCAAAAGCAGGAGAAAGGCACGCATCAGAGTTTGAGGATGAGCGGCCACCGGAAGCTGGCCTGGACGGCGCGGCCGTCTTTTTTCGGCGGGGTGAAACGCGCTTTGGTGGCATAGGATCGGGCGACGGCGGTGAAGTCGTCGCCGGGGCTCTCGAGGACGCGCTGCACCGTGACGATGCCACCGGCGCTGAGGTTGACATCGAGCACGACTTTTACCTGCGTGAGGCCCTTTGCCTTCAACTCGGCGGGAAAGACGATACTGGGTCGGTTCACCAGTCTCGGCATGGAGTCGAGGTCTGCGGCGGAGAAGACCATCTGCGCGAGCGGGGCTTCCTGGAGGGGGGCAAAGTCCGAAGGATTGAGCCTGAGCTCGATCTTACGGGCGAGAGTCGCTTTTACCGGCGGCGCGACAGGGTCGAGCTTGAGGTCGAGGCGGGGAAGATCGGGCGGCGGCGGGGGGGGAGGCGTCTCGGTGGCCGGAGGTGGTGGTGGCGCCGGCAGGTTCACGGGGCTGATGGTGTTGAGATGGCGCAAGGTTAGCACGGGTGCCTGCGAGGTGCGGGTGAGGCGCATCCCCGCGAGGAAGAGGAGCAATCCGGCGGTGAGTCCGAGAGCGGTGGCAACGCGGAGCAGATCCCCGCCGGCGATGGCTGCTTTGCTACTCATTGAGAGTGGAGACAAAGACGTTTACGGCACCCCCCAGCTTGGCCTCATCGAGGACGGAGACGGTGGCCTCGGTGGGGGTTTCGCGATCGGCCTGGATGATCACGGGCATGGAGTCCTGCCTGAGGAGGCGGGCGACGGTGGAGCGCACCCCGGCGACGCCGATCTGACTGCCGCCGTAGAAGACTTCGCCGTTGCGGGTCACCCCGATGAGGATGCTGTTGCGCTCGAGATCCTGCTGGGTCGCGGCGCGGGGTTTGTTGATCTCGACCCCGGTCTCTTCGACAAAGACCGTCGTGACGATGAAGAAGATGAGGAGGATGAAAACCACGTCAATGAGCGGTGAGATGTCGATCTCACTTTTTGACCCGGAATCGATGTCGCTGAATCGCTGGAATCGTCTTGCCATGGATCAGGTGGAGGGGGGGGTGCTCGCCTGGAGCAGTTGGGATTCGAGGCGGCGGAAGCGCAGGACGAGGTCGTCGTAGCGACTCTTCAGCAGCGTGCAGACGATGAGGGTGGGCACTCCGATGACGAGCCCGGTCTCCGTCGTGATGAGGGCTTCGGAGATGCCCGCGGAGATGACGTCGATAGGGGCGTTCACCGACGAGGTGGCCATGCCGCCGAAGGTTTTATACATGCCCGAGACGGTCCCGAGCAGCCCGAGGAGCGGGGCGGCCCCGATCATGACAAAGGCGAAGGGAAACCGCCGGTCGGGAATGGCGAAGAGGTGCTGGCCGATCTCCTGCAGGAAGCGGTCGGGATCGCGGGTGGTCGATAGGCTCGCGGAGAGCCTCCCGAGGGTCTCGGGCGAGCGTCCCGGATGGAGGAGCAACTGACGCCATTCGTTCGCGCTGAGGACAGTGGCGTCGGGAAAACGGAGTGAGTTCCAGAGGGTGACAAGGGCGTAGGCGATCCCGAAGGCGAGGGCGATGAGGGCCCAGAAGATCCATCCGCCACCCGAGCTGAGGTCACGTAGTTCTGTCAGGATCTGTGCGGCGAGACTCATTTTGATTTCGTGCCGTTGAGGAAGGCGAGACTGGTCATCTCCATGGTCGCCTTGATCCCCTGAACCTTGCGGGAGAGGAGGGCGTGGAGGATGAGTGCGGGAATCGCGACGATGAGACCGAACTCGGTCGTGATGAGGGCTTCCGAGATACCCGAGGCGAGCGACTTGGCGTCTCCGGTCCCGAAGACATTGATGAGGCGGAAGGTCTCGATCATCCCGGTGACGGTGCCGAGCAGACCGAGGAGCGGGGCGGCGGCGGCGGCGATGGCGATGAAGGGCAGGCCGCGCTGGAGACGCGGGGCGGCCTCGAGATACTTCTCGTAGAGGGCCTCTTCGAGATCGTCGCGCGATCCGCCGGGGCTGCGCTCGACGAAGGCGATGCCCTGTTCGAGGATGGCACGGGCGGGGTGCCTGATGACGGCAGCCTCGCTGCGGGCAGCCTCGGGCTCGCGTCGCTCGAGCGCGTCGAGGATGCGCTGCACAGGGGCGGAGCCGAACTGGCGGATCTTTGCGAGTTGTGCCCATTTAAAGAGGGTCGCGGCGAGGGCGATGGCGGCGAGAAGGAGGATGGGGTAAATCCAGAAGCCACCCGCTTTGATGTGCTGGGCGAGGGTAGTCTCGGACTCGCTCAGGGCGATGGCACTGCCGAGGGTGGGATCAAAGGTGATCGTGTCGGCTTCCCCTTTGACGAGCTTTTCGATCTCGCCGCGGGATGTGCCCTTGTTGACGAGGTGGGCGCGCAGGTCATCACCGTCGGCGACGAGTCCTGCGGCATTGCCGTCATCGGCTAGGAACCAGCTCACCGGACCGACTTTGACAAAGGTGCCGGCAGTGAGGACTCCGTCCGCGGCGACGGCTTCGCCGGTCACGGTGACGGCGCCGCCGCTGCGAGAGAATTCGGCGAGGACATCGGCGACGAGAGCGAGTGGAGCGACCGGATCGGGAGCGGACGAGGTCAGGCCGGAAAGGGGACCGGCGGTCGATTGGTGGGTCTTGCGGAAGTCGAGGAGGAGGCCTTCAAGGTAGGATCGCTCGTCGCGCCAGATCTTGAGATCGTTGTCGATCTTTTCGAATTCGTCTTCGGCGGCGTCTCTTGAGGTGCGGGCTATCTCGGACTGACGACGTTTTTCCCGGAGATCGGCCGCGATGCGGTTCGCCTCGGCGGAAAGGGCGGGCTTCTCCGCGGCGATGGCGGCGCGTAAGGCGGCGAGTTCGTCGAGGGCGCTACGGAGATCCTGATCGAGCGACGCGGCCGCGTCACGATAGGCGGCCGAGGGATCGGCGGCGATTTTGGCTGCGGGAGCCGGTGGCGCGGCGGCGGCGGGTTCCTGCGCGCTCACGGGGGTGAGGACGAGGCTGCTCAAAAAGAGAGGAAAGAAAAAGAGGCGATTCATCACTTGGTCTCCGGTGCAGTGCCGGGGCTTCCGCTCGCGAGGGGTAATTCCACAAAAGTCGGTGCGGCGCGACGAGCCTGGATCTCGATCGCGGAGCGGACCCGCGGCGCGATGGAGTTGTCCTCGGTCCAGATCCAGCCGCTGTCGGCGGGAACTCCATAGCCACTGTGTTTCCCCTCGATGTCGACATACCAGGCCTGGGACATGCCGAGGTAGAGGATCTCGACTTCGCGCCGGGAACCGGCGATCTCGCGGATGTCGGTCTCGACCGTGAGGGTGTTCTGGAATTCGAGGTAGGCCTGCAGGACGAGGAGGATGTCGCGGGTGCGGTTCTGGAGCGGCTCATCGGGATCGGGGGCGTCGAGCCGGATGAGTGCCTCCTCCACTTTCCCGCGGAGCGGGGCGGGGAAGCGTGGGAGGAGAGGGCGGATCTGTTGCTCAAGCGAGGTGACTTCTTTCTCCACAGCGGATCGCCAGGCCTTGAGCGAGGTCTCGTCTTCGGCGAAGTGGGAGCGCTTGGCATCGATCTCGGCGACCCGTGATCGGGCGGCGGTGATGAACTCGTCGAGTTGCCCGGACTCGCGCAGGCGCACTTCGTTAAGCCCGGCGAGGGTGGCCTTTTCGACCCCCCAGGCGGCGCGTTCTTCACTGATGAGCTGCCGTGTTTTGACCCATTGCTCGAGCTTGCTCTGCACTTCGCTCGCCGGGGGGAGCGATGGACCCGGGGCAGCAGGATCCTGCGCCACGAGTGGCGCTGCCGCCGCCAAGGCGAGAATGGCGGAAGCTAAACAGCGAACGATAAAACGAACGGGGGGCATCTTGTTAATGAGAAGCATTCTCAATTAATGTCAAGTCAGGAAAAAGCAAGCGTCTCTGCCGGAAAACGGGATCTCCCGGCAGAGATGAGTTTTGTTTTTGATGAGATATTACCAGGGAAAAACTTACTTCGAGACCACCGACTTGCCGCCGATGGAGGTCTCGCGGGGCTCCCAGAGGATCTCGAATCCGATATAAAACTCGCGAGGGGCGTTCACTCGCGCGCCCTCGGGAACCCGGCTGGTGATCATGACCTCCTCGAAGAGGTTGTGGACACCGCCGATGAGTTTGGTTTGATCATTGAGCTGGTAGTAAGCACCAAGGTCGACGATCACGCCGCCGTCGATCTCACCCTGACGGGACGAGGTGACGGGGACGGGCGAGTTAAGTGCTGTCCCAAAGGCATCGCTGACGTAGGTGGCGGCGAGGTCGACGCCCCAGGCATCGGTCTCGAGCCCGACACCGACGGCTACTTTCCAGTCAGGAATATAGGGAATATCCGCTCCGGCGATACCGGGCCCGCCAGCTCCGTCGCCGTAGATGTTTTCACCACCGCCGGCAACGAGAGCCTGATCGAGCGTCGCGCTGGTCCAGGTCGTGCTGAGAAAGAGGGGCAAACGCACCGCTTCGCCCTGGAAGGGGTCGTAGCTGACAAGTGCCTCGACACCGTGGACGTTGGCGGTCCCGGCGTTGGTCACGGGGACACCGGTCAAACCGAGTCCGGCGCTGGTGCTGATGATGTTCTCAAAGTCGGTGATGAACCCGGCGACCTCGGCATTGAAGTTGCCGCTGCGATGGCGCAGGCCGAGTTCGTAGCTGACAGTCTCTTCGGGCTGGATGTTGGCGTTTAGGGTATCTTTGGGGCTCGGGATGGCGATGCCCTCGTGGACACCGCCGAAGAGCGAGTTCGACTCGGAGAGTTCGTAAGTCAGGCCGATGCCGGCAACCCACCAGTCCATCTCGCCATTGCCAACTCCGGTGACGGTGTTGGTCGCATCGGAGGCGTAGTCGGTGTAATGGAGATCGACGATCTCGTGGCGGACCCCGGGAGAGACGGTGAGGCGTCCGATCGCGATGTCGTCCTTGAGCCAGAGAGCGGTGGCAGTGGCTTCCTGAAAGCTATTTCCGCCCGAGCCGGGACCGTGGTCAATGATGGTCGGGGCGATGCCTGGGCCATTGATGACCACGTCGGTATTTTCCTGAAAGACACGGATGTTGTCCTCGTGCTGGCGGATGCCGAAATTGAAGTTGTGCTGGAGCGGGCCGGTCTCGATGCGGTAGTCGCCCGAGAATTGCGCTCCGTAGGATTCGTAGGAACGAGCGTTGTGCCGGTAGCCAAGATTGCCGGGAGCGAATCCGCGAAGGGTGAGGAGGTCGGCGGGATTTCCGGTCGGCCCGAGGGTCGTATGGAGAGCCGCGCCATTGACGTTGCGAATCTTGAACCAGTCGCGCTCGAACTGATTGTAGTAGCCGGCGATGCGGATATCGAGATCGTCGGTCAGTGCCATGCTGTGTTTCAGATAGGTGCGGTGCTGCTCGGTCGTGATGTTGTCGAGGAAGGAACCGGCGTAGCGGCGGTAGGGATCGGCTTTGAAATCGGAATCGGTCAGGCCGAGGTAGCTCTCGTCGGCGTCGATGTCGGAGAAGCCGTATTTGAATTCAAACTTCTGGTCGATTGCCGAGTTGGGCTCCCACGAGAGTTTGATCATGGGTTCGATCATTTTAAAACCGGTCTCGTCGGAACGGGGAATGCCGAAGCCGGGCTCGATCGTGCGGAAGCCGTCGGAGCGCTTGTAGTAGATCTCGCCGAGGTAACCGAACTTACCGGCTTCGGTCTCGAGCGTGTCGCCGAAATGCGAGTGAACCATCGCCGTGGCATTGCTGCCGTAGGTTGAGCGCATGTAGAACTGCTCATGCTCCGGGATGGGAGTGGAGAGGTAGTTGATGACGCCGCCGGTGGTGTTGGGGCCGTAACCAATCTGGCTCGAGCCTTTAAGAATCTCGACACCGGCCATGCGGGCGATGTTCGGTGAATAATAAGCCGAAGGAGCGGAGTAGGGCGAGGGGGCCTGGAGGATGCCGTCTTCCATCACGGTGATCTTTTCATTCCGCGTGCCGTCGACGCCGCGGATGGAGATGTTCGGGAAAAGGCCGGCTCCGTCTTCTTCACGGACATAGACGCCGGGGACTTTCGCGAAGACGCGGTTCACGTTGGTGTAGTTATTGTCACGGATGTCCTGGCTCGTGATGAAATAGCCGGAACCGGGGAGGGCGTAGGTTTCCTCAACACCGCCGGTGATGATCTCGGGCTCGATCGTGTCGTAGACTTCGATCTCGACGGGGCGCGACACGGTGGCCTGTCGCACTCTCGGGGCAGCGGCGGGGGCGGGAGCCGGGGCGGATTCCACGATGGTCGCATCGAGTTCGCTCGTGGCGTCGTCGATGACGGGGGCGAAACTAGTTTCCTGAGCCTCGGAAAGGCTCAGGGTGAAAGCGAAGATCCCCGCCAGAGAGATTCGTGCGAGGCGGTGGGTGTTAATGGTCATAGGGTGAAGGATTGCTTGAACCGCCCCTACCGTTAATGATACTTGCTCTCAATATCAAGAAGAAAGTAGAGCTTTTTTGCGGGGAAAAGAAAAACGGCTCGTGGAAGCGGGATACCACCCGCTTCCAGCGAGCCGCTGGGGAAAGAGTCGGGGAGGAAAACCTCAGCCGCGGGCGCGACGGGCGGCGATGAAGGAGCGCACCGCCGTGACGGTGTAGAAGAGGCAGATCACGGTCATCACGAGGATGAGCTTGGGCGCGGCCTCGGCGAAGTCGACCGTGCCCTTGATGAAGCCGGGGACGAGGCGACCGAGGCCGGCGAGGGTGCCGAGGAGGGAAAAGGTCACGGCGATGTGCATGCCGAGCATGTTCTTTTTCAAGGCGATGAGCCCGCCGATGAGCATGAGCGCTCCCACAAAAGTCGGGATCAGCGAGGTGAAAGATTGTTTCGTCGCGCCGATCGCCTCCCAGGCGAAATAGCCGACGAGACCGGTGATAATAAGGAGGGCGGAGCAGAGGAAGGTGAGGTTTTTCATGGTTGGTTGGGTAGGGATACGGTTAAGGTAGAAGATTGGCTCGTCAATCGATTCCGGACGAGGGAGGTTCGGCGAAAGCGTCGAGTTCCGCGCCGGTGAGCGGTCTCCATTGCCCGGGCTTGAGGCCCTCGGGAAGGCTGAGCGGGCCGATGCGATCACGATGGAGCGAGCGCAGCCTGATGCCGTCGAGACGGTGGAACATGCGCTTGATCTGGTGATAGCGGCCTTCTTGCAGGGTGACACGGGCGCGCTGCGGCTCGAGAATCTCGAGTAGGGCGGGGAGCGTCGTGATGCCCTCGGTCGGGAAAGGGAAACCTTCGGCAAAACGGGCCATGGCCTCGGCCGGAATGGGACGGTCGGTCTCGACGAGGTAGCTTTTTTCGACCTTGCGACCGGGCGAGGTGAGTGACCCAGTCCATTGGCCGTCATTGCTCAGCAGGACGAGTCCGGTGGAGCCGCGGTCGAGACGGCCGGCAAGGTGAAGGGTGGCTTTGTCAGGGTGATCGATGAGATCGAGGACGGTGCGGTGCTCGCGATCGCTCGTCGCGCTGAGGATGCCGACGGGCTTGTGGAGCATCAGGTAGAGTCGGGGCAGGGAGCTCTGGAGGATTTTTCCGCCGACGGTGACTTCATCGAAGCGGGTCACCTCGCAACGATGGTCTTCAGTTGGAGCGCCGCGATGCGTGACTTTGCCGTCGAGGATGAGAGCGCGGGCGGAGCGGCGTCCGATCTGGAGACGTTTGGAAATGAAGTCTTCGAGCTTCACTGGCGGAGTTTTTTAGGAAATGAGGAGCAGTCTTACCAGGTCCCCGGGGAGGCTTTCAGGCGCACGATGAAGGCAGGGCGGTACGGGGCTGCCAGGGTAGTCAACCGCGATGCGCCAGAGATGCCCGACGCCGAAGCTGAAAGGCTGCGCGGCGGGGAGGGGCGCGTAGTGAAGGTCGTAGCAGTGCTCGCTGAGATAGTCGGTGAAGCCCTCGTCGTCCGTGCCGCCGTACTCGGCGAGCAGAATCTCCCGCATCCCCGGGAGGGCAAGGCGTCGGATGCCCTCGTCATTGCGGAGCCCTTCACTGGGGGCTCCGTGATAGGTGCATAGCCACGTCTCGGCCACGACCGGAGCACTGTCGGCATGGAAGGAATAGACATCGACGGGGATGGCCCCGGGCTCCTCGTCGCGCGGGTAGGCGGTGATCGCGTTCAGGACGGGATCGAGTTCGAGGTCACGGAGGCTTCGCAGGTCACGGAGGAGAATTGCGACCGCGATTTGTCCCGCTTCGCTGAGAGGAAGGGCGAGGAGTATTTCTTCGTCGAGCGTGGTGAGATCGTCGTCGAGCGCGAGATGCCTGACGACTTCGCTGAAGTCCCCTGTGAGCGTGCGAGGCCAGCAGAGTGCGTTAACTCCGTCGCCGAACGGAGTTGAAATCAACTCGTCAAAGCTGCCCACCTGCCGGATGCGCGGGTAGTCAGTGGGAAGGGAAAGCGCGGCCATGGAAAGAGGTGCAGTGTCGGGAGAGGCGCAGGTGAAGTCAACCGATTCCGGGAAGGGTGGCGGGGGTAGCCGTGCGACAGGAATGTCGCACCTCCTTGGGGTTGCAGAGCGAGTGGGGACAGGTCGGTATGGCGGGTGGGATTCAAGGAGGGGTAACATTGCCGCGCTGCGCTTGCCCTTTGGGCCGCCTATGGCTGGCTATCTCCGCTTCGCTGCGATTCCTGTCGCGCGGCAAGCCCGGTCGGGGCATCGGTTTCCAGTGATCGTCGACTAGGGAAAGACGAAAAAAGGCGGTCTCTTGCGAGACCGCCTTTTCGGAAATCAAACGTCACGCGGACGCTGATGCGCGTCGATTACTTTCTCTTCCTGTCCTCGAGGGCAGCCTGCGCGGCGGCGAGGCGGGCGATCGGGATACGGAAGGGTGAGCAGGAGACGTAGTCGAGTCCGGTCCGGTGGAAGAACTTAACTGACTCCGGGTCACCACCGTGTTCGCCGCAGATACCGATTTTGAGCTTCGGCTTGGTGGCACGACCGCGCGCGACTCCCATTTTCACCAATTCACCGACACCATCCTGATCGAGGCTGGCGAAGGGGTTCGTGTTCATGATCTCCGCGTCCTGATAGGTCGGGAGGAAAGAGGATGAGTCATCACGGCTGAGGCCGAGACCGGTCTGGGTGAGGTCGTTCGTTCCGAACGAGAAGAACTCGGCGTGCTCTGCCACTTTGTCAGCGGTGATCGCGGCGCGGGGGATTTCGATCATGGTGCCGACCGTATACTTCAATTCGGACTTCTTGAGGCCGTATTTCCGACGCACGCCTTCAGCTGCGGCATCGATGACCTGCTTCTGCAGTTCGAGCTCACGGGCGTAAGCGACGAGAGGAACCATGATCTCGGGGAGCACCTTGATGCCCTTGGCCTGAACCTCGGCCGCGGCCTCGAGGATCGCTTCCGCCTGCGCTGCGGTGACGGCGGGGTAGCTGATGCCGAGACGGCAACCGCGGTGACCGAGCATGGGATTTTCTTCGTGAAGCGAATGGATACGCTTCTTGATGTCGGGAGCCGACATGCCGATCTTCGCCGAGAGATCTTTGATCTGACTGGCGTCCATCGTGCCGATGAACTCGTGAAGCGGGGGATCGAGGAGGCGGATCGTGGCAGGACGACCGTCGAGCGCTTTGAAGATCCCGATGAAGTCTTTCTTCTGGAAGGCTTTGATCTTAACCAGTGCCTTGGCACGGCCGTCGTCGTCGTCGGCAAGGATCATTTCGCGGACAGCGTCGATGCGGTTGCCTTCGAAAAACATGTGCTCGGAGCGAGTGAGCCCGATGCCTTCTCCACCAAAGAGGATTGCCTGTTTGACCTGACCGGGGGTGTCGGAGTTGGTGCGGACACCGAGTTTACGGTACGCATCGGTCCACTCCATGAGCTCCACGAATTTCTTATAAGTGTCGGACTTCTTCGCTGCAGCCTTGCCCTCGATAAGGCCCTGAATGACCTGCGAAGGGGAGGCCTTGATCTCACCGGCGTAGACATTGCCGACGAAGCCGTTGAGGGAGAGGAAGTCACCCTGCTTGAGAGTGACGCCGTTCCCCGAAAGCGTTTTCCGGCCGTAGTCGATCGTCATGCTGTGAGCACCACAGACGCAGATCTTGCCCATCTGGCGGGCGACGAGCGCCGCGTGTGACGAGGCACCGCCTTCGGTCGTGAGGATACCCTCGGCGGCGATCATGCCGCGAAGATCTTCGGGGGAGGTGGCCATGCGCACGAGCATGACCTTTTCACCACGAGCCTGTGCCGAAACGGCGTCTTCGGCGGAGAAATAGATCCTGCCCGAGGCGGCGCCGGGACCGGCGGGTAGGCCCGAGCCCATTTTCTTTGCCTTCTTCTCGTCGGCCGCATCAAAGATGGGAGCGAGGAGGTGGCTGAGGTCATCGGCGGGGATGCGGAGAATTGCCTCTTCCTTGGTGATGAGCTTCTCTCTCACCATGTCGATGGCGATATTCACGGCGGCGAAGCCGGTGCGCTTGCCCGTGCGGGTTTGCAGCATCCAGAGCTTGCCGTCCTCGATCGTGAATTCGATGTCCTGCACGTCGCGGAAATGCTTCTCGAGGATGGCGCGGACCTTGAGGAGCTCTTTGTGGGAGTTCGGGAGGTCTTTCGCCATGTCACGGACCTGCTTGGGGGTACGGACCCCGGCCACGACATCTTCGCCCTGAGCGTCGATGAGGTATTCGCCGTAGAAGACGTTTTCGCCGGTGGCGGGGTCGCGGGTGAAGGCAACGCCGGTGCCCGACTTCTTGCCGGTGTTACCGAAGACCATGGCCTGCACGTTGACGGCAGTGCCCCACTCGGCGGGGATGCCATACTTCTGACGGTAGACCTTCGCGCGGTCATTCTGCCAGGAGTTGAACACGGCGTTCACCGAACCGACGAGCTGCTCCATCGGATCTTCAGGGAAGTCTTTGCCGGTGCGCTCTTTGATGAGGGCCTTGAACTCGGCGACGACGCACTTGAGTTCTTCGAGGTTCATGTCAGAGTCATTCTTCACGCCGCGCTTGGCTTTGCCGCGGTCGAGGATGACTTCGAAGGGATCGTGATGCTCGTCGTCGTGCTGCTCGACTCCCATAACGACTTCACCGAACATCTGGAGGAAGCGGCGGTAGCTGTCCCAGGCGAAGGTGGGGTTGCCGGTTTTTTTGGCAAGTGACTCGGCGACGGCGTCGTTGATGCCGAGGTTGAGGATCGTGTCCATCATGCCGGGCATGGAATCACGGGCGCCGGAGCGGACGGAGAGGAGAAGCGGGTTCGCGAGGTCGCCGAATTTTTTGCCCATGACCGCTTCGATCTTGGCAATGTTCTCTTCGATTTGCTTCTGGAGATTGGAGGGCCACTTGAGACCGTTCGCGTAGTAGTGGTTGCAGACCTCGGTCGTTATCGTCATGCCGGCGGGCACGGGGAGACCGATGAGGGACATCTCGGCGAGGTTGGCTCCTTTACCGCCGAGGAGCGGTTTCATCCTGCCATCTCCGTCGGCTTCTTTGCCGCCGAAGAAATAGACGAGTTTTTCCGCACCTGCAGGTGCCTTCTTGTTGCCGGATTTAGCGGCAGTTTTTTTCGCGGGTTTTGTTTTGGCCATAGCTCGTTGGGATAATCCGATGTTGGTGTGTAGAAAACGTGGAGACGGAGAAGATGCAGGAGCGGTCCGGCGAAAAGCGGGACGGGCTGAAACTCTGCGGGGGGGAACGGCAAGAAACAGCCTCGACGCTGAGGCGGCGCAACTGTAACCGCCGCAGCTCAAGTGTCAAATAGCTTAGCGCCGGTGGGGATTCGTCACCTGTCCTTTTCGGGCTGCGACCCAGCCCGGTGTGTCGATAGCTGAAAAATCCGCAAGCGGATGAGACAAATCACTCATCCGCAAGTGGGTAAATGTTTTACCGCAAGTCCCTCAACCCTCAATGCGCCTCGATCCGCCGACCTTTGGGCTGGCCGATTTCGACGAGGAGATTGGTGAACCAGCTCTCGTCGATATCGAATGGCTTACCGCCTTTGATACGGGGAAAGGCGATCGTGCTCATGACATCGCCGTTGTCTTCGTCGAGACCGGCGACACCACTGACCCCCTCGAGAGCGGACTTGGCAGCCTGGGCACAGCTGGCTTTGATGAGCTCGAGATCGTCTTCATTGGGCGCGGCGCTGCGGGCGAAGTAACCGCTCTTCTGCACGAGGAATTTCTCGGCTCCGAGCTTTTCCTTGAGCTGATTGGCGAACCACTGGCCAACGTTGACCGAGTCGAGACGGTAGTGGCCGAAGGCGTCCCTGGCCGGCTCCTGCCCCTTGGATTTCATCTCGGCGATGATGTTGTCGAGCCCGGCGCCTTCGCTGAGGAAAATGTTTACGCTGTCGTGCTCGTCCATCTTCGCATTGAGGCGTTCGATCTCCGCTTCCATGTTGATCTCCATTTCAGGCACCCAGACGGCATCGACATCCCAGCGAAGCTGGTGGAGGAGTGCGTCGGGGAGCCAGTCATACTGGTGGAGGCTCTCATGATAATCGTAGGCGGCGCGGGCCGTGAGCCAGCCGCAGTGGCGACCCATGACCTCGTGGATGATGAGCTGGCGCGCACTCGTGGTGTTTTCGTTCGCGACGTTGCGGAAGAAGCGTGCGCTCTGGTGAGCGGCGGTCCAGGCCCCGAGAGTCTGTTTGATCGGGTAGACGTCGTTGTCGATCGTCTTCGGGAGACCGACGACGGTGAGCTTGTAGCCGTGCTCGTGAAGGTAGTTGGCGAGATCAGCGGCCGTAGTGTTGGTATCGTCTCCGCCGATGGTGTGGAGGATGTCGACCTTGTCCGCCTGAAGGCGCTCGGCTGCGACCTGGAGAGGAATTTCCCCCGGCTTCACAAGGCCACGCTTGGTGCAGTCGTCTACGTTGGTGAGTTTGACCCGGCTGTTCCCGATGGGGCTGCCGCCGAAGTTGTAGAAAATGGCTGCATTATCACGAACCTGCTTCGGGAAATGATAGGACTTCCCGAGAAGGAGACCCTGATACCCGTTCAGGTAACCCATCAGATCAGCATCGGGCGCGAGGGTGTTGTATTGTTCGATCAGGCCTCCAATGGAAGCGGAAAGACATGGGGCGATCCCCCCGGCGGTCAAAAAGGCAATTCTCATCAGGTCAGGTAAGGATTTAAATAGGGAAGGGGTTTCCTTGGCGGCATGATCCGATGGATCGTCGCGATGTCAAGCCAGCCAGAAACGGCGGTGAAATTTACTGAAGATGTTTTTAATATTGATATCTATGAAAGTTTTAGTAAAATTAGATAATTCCGTTAGATCTGATGATTCGTATACCGTTCTCTTCCGCAGTCGAGGCCAGAAAAGTAACAGAGCTTGCACGCGAGCCCCTGCGCTCTGATGGGACGGTGGCAAGCGATGAAGAGCGTGTCGCCCTGATCGAGGTCCGGCTCGCGAATCTTGAGGTGAAGCTCGTCAGTCATGCCGAGGAGCTGAAGCTTCAGATCTCCGAACGGGTCGTGCGGATCCAGAGCCGCCTCGAGAGCGCGATGCGTCCCTTTGAAGGTGGAGTCGATGAAAAGGCGTCGGATAACGGAGCCATGAACGTCGTTCCCTTTGCCCCCGAGTCAAAAGACCAGCATCATCTCCACGCGAGCAATGCCTGCGAGGCGCTCAATGAGCTCAATCAAACGCTTCGACTGACGCGCGAGCATCTCGAGGCGCTTTCAAGCAGCGTCGATCGCATGCGGCAAAGCGTTGCGAACCGGTGAGTGGCTCGAATGGCTCGGGATTAAGGCCTCCTCCGGATTGTTAGGTCACGCCCCCTCGGCGCAATGCGGTAGGGACGGTTCGCCGAACCGTCCGTCGTTGGATACTGGTCGCACAAGGCGGACGCCCCGGCGGTGCGTCCCTACCGGGGATGATGAAAAACTCTTGTTCGATCACCGGGCGGGACCTTTTCCGTTCCCCTCCTGGCCACCCCGGGGGCGGTCCTGAAGTTCCTCGCGGAGTTTTGCCACTTCCGCCCGAAGTTCTTCGTGACGATGACGCATTTCCTTGAGTTGCTCTTCGAGGCGGGCATCGCCGTGACCGGGGCGACCTTGTCCGCGTTCCCGGTGATGGCGTTTCATTTCCTCGGCACGAGCGCGGAGTCGATGCGCTTCATCGGGAAGCCCGGCCTGCTCAAGGTGCATGGCCGCGGCCATGAGATGCGGAACGGCATCGGGTCCACCGTGTTCACCCTTTGGTTTTTCACCGCGGGGCATGTCTTTGTGTGGTCCGTCTTCACGGCGACCGTCTTCACGGCGACCGCTTTCTCGCGGTGGGCTAGGTCTGCCTTCGGGCTTCTCCCCGGCGGCTCTTTCTTCGGGACGCGGTTCGGGGCGGGGTTTTTCCTCCTGAGCCTGGCCGGAAAAGCTGGCAAGTCCGAAGGCGGCGGCGATGGCCGCACCGGGGAGGGTGCGGAAGAGGTTTGCTGGGCGGGGGATGATCATGTCGGAAGATACTCGATTTTTTTTACCAGGGTCAGGAATCTGGATGACTCGTAACCCGGTCGGCTTGAACTTGATTAACCCCGTGCCGCGGAGCAGGTTGCGTTGGCCTCATGAAAAATCCCACCCTTTACCCGACCGCGCCTTCCCATCACCGCTGCCGTATCGCCGTGACAGGAGGTCCGGGTGGAGGAAAAACAACGGCGGTGGATCTTTTTCGCCGTGAGATAGGCGAGGGGGTCGTGGTCGTGCCCGAAGCGGCGACGATGATGTTCATGGGCGGATTTCCCCGTTATCCCGAAAGGGAGGCGGTTCGCTCGGCCCAGCTCGCGATCTATCACGTGCAGCGAAATCTTGAAGACATCCAGGCGGCGCGGTATCCGGAGCGCATCCTCATTTGTGATCGCGGCACGATTGACGGGGCCGCTTACTGGCCCGAAGACACCGGTGATTTTTTCGAGTCTCTCGAGACAAACCTTGAGGCGGAACTGGCCCGCTACGACGGGGTCATCTTTTTCGAAAGCGCCGCCGTCGGCGGACTGGGGATCGAGGGCGGTAATCCGGCGCGGCGCGAGACGCTCGCCGAGGCGGTGGTGCTCGACACGAAGCTGAGAAGCTACTGGTCGCAGCACGAAAACTTCGTCGTGGTGCATCACAATGAGAGCTTTTTCAAAAAGATCTCCTACGGCCTCGCGATCCTCGATGAGATGGTGCTGGCGCTCAAGAAGCGAGGCCTGGCGGAGGAAGATTGAAGGGGGGTATACAGAGGTCCGGTAGGAATGGTTCGCCGAACCGTCCGTCGTTGAGATTCGGACGCTAAAATGCGGACGCCCCGGCGGAAGGCCGCCCCGCGGTGCGTCCCTACCAGTTCTCCATCTCCTCGAAGACGGCGGCGAAAGTGATTGACCGGCGCGGAGGGGAGGCGGTTTAGTTCTTTAATCTCCGTTCCATGAATCGACTTCTTTGTGCGCTCGCGTTTCTTCTCCTTTCCCACGTCCATCCGCTCATGGCGGAGACGCCTCCCAAAGCACCGAACATCGTCTTTTTCTTCACGGACGATCAGACCACGAGCACGATCGGCTGTTACGGGAATCCTATCGTGAAGACACCGAACATCGACGCGCTCGCCGAGCGCGGGGTGCGCTTCGAGAATGCCTTTGCGAGCCAGGCGATCTGCTGGGTGAGCCGCACTACGATTCTGACCGGCCTCACGGGACGCAGCTACGGCACGCCGGGTGCCCCCGACGTAACCCGACCCGAGGTGAGCGAGACGCTCTACAGCGACCTGCTCCGGGAGCGCGGCTACCGCACCGGATTCTACGGCAAGTGGCACGTGAAGATGGCCGATCCCAAGTTTAACGCGGCAGACCACTTCGACGAGTTCGAAGCGATCGGTCGCAATCCTTTTTACAAAAAGCAGCCCGACGGATCGCTGCGGCACGAGACGGAGCTGATCGTCGATCGCGGGATAGACTTCGTCAAAAACCAGCCCGTCGACAAACCCTTTGCCCTGAATCTCTGGTTTAATGCCTGCCATGCCGAGGACAACGATCGCCGCCCCGGGATAGGTTTCTATCCCTGGCCGCGTTCGGTCGACGGGATGTATGACGACATCGAGATGTATCCGCCGAAGCTGAACGATCCGGCGATCTTCGAAAAGCTGCCCGAATTTTACCAAACCTCGCTCTCGCGCGAGCGCTACTTCTGGGGACTCAACACGCCGGAGAAATACCAGACGAACATGCGCGCCTACTACCGCATGGTCAGCGGGATCGATCTGGAGATCGGACGCTTCATCGAGGCGCTGAAAGAGGCCGGCCTCGCCGACAACACGATCATCGTCTACTCGGCGGACAACGGCTACCACATGGGCAATCGCGGGCTCAGCGGGAAATGGTCGCACTTTGATGAATCCATCCGCGTGCCCCTCATCGTGGCGGACCCGCGTGTCCCGGAATCGGAGCGGGGCAAAGTGACGGAGGCTCCGGCGCTCAATCTCGATTTGCCCTCGACCTTTCTCGACTGGGCCGGAGCGGAGGTGCCGGCCCACTACCAGGGCCATAGTTTGAAGGCGGTGGTGGGAGGGGCGGCTCCGGCCGACTGGCGCACCGAGACCTTTCACGAACATTTCGCGGTGCGGAATCGCATCCCCGCGTGGGAAGGCCTCCGCAATGCCGACTTCAAGTATGCGCGCTATTTCGACGAGGGGAATTACGAGTTCCTCTACGACCTGAAGAAGGACCCCGACGAACTCGTCAATCTCGCGTCTGACCCGGCCCACGCGGCGACGCTGGAGAGCATGCGCGCCCGCACCACCGCGGTCGTGGCGGAGCTGGGCGGTCCGCTCGAGCCGTTGAGCGAGCCTTTCGCCCCCTCAACCGACGCCCACCCCGAGGCCTCGGCTGCGGTCAGCGCAAAGCCGGACAAGGAGGGGTTTGTCAGGATCTTCGACGGCAAAACCTTGCGCGGTTGGGACGGGGATAAGCAATACTGGTCGGTCAAGGACGGCGCCATCACCGGGGTGACGGACGGCTCACTGAAGATGAACCGTTTCCTCAGCTGGACCCACTCGACGGTGCGGAACTTCGACCTGCGCGTGAAGGTGAAGGTCACGGCAGGCGGCAACAGCGGCATCCAGTATCGCGGCACCTCCCTGCCCGAAGTCGATCTCGACATCGTCTCAGGCTACCAGTGCGACGTCGTCGCGAATAATCCGAACTACAACGGCATGCTCTACGAAGAGCGCGGACGCCGCATCCTTTCCCACACGGGGGAAAAAGTCATCGTTGCCCCCGACGGGCAGCCCTGGGTCGTCGGGAAGATGGAGGTGAAAAGCTTTCCCGCTGACGAGTGGCACGAGTATCGCGTGCTCGTGGAGGGGAATCATCACCGGCACTGGATCAACGGGCATCCCACCGCCGACCTGCTCGACTTTGACGAAAAGGGCCGCGCCCTCGAGGGGATCCTCGCGGTGCAGGTCCATGTCGGTCCGGCCATGACGATCCAGTATAAGGATTTTAGAATCAAACATCTGCCCGACGACATGCCGCTGCAGAAGCCGGAGGATCATCCCATCTCGGCCGATGCCTATGGGGTGAAGCCGCAGGGAAAGGTCCCGCCCGACTGGACGGCGCCGGTCTACGGTGTGCAGCAAAAGGAATGAAGGGGGGGACGGTATCGCGTTATTGTATACAATCCGCTTGCAGAGGTTCCGAAGTGGTGTTTCCTTCGCTGACGATGGCCTCTTATTTTTCCAATCCGGTTCGTTCCTCCCTGCTGACCCTGGTTATCGCATTCGCCGCAGGCGCGGTCGCCCACGGCGAGGTCGATTTCGAAGACGAGATCGTCCCTATTTTCGAAGAAAACTGCTTTGACTGCCATGGGGAGGATAAGCCGAAAGGGCAGTTCCGACTCGATCGTCTCGCCTCGCTGCTGCGGGGTGGGGATTCGGGGGAGGCTGCCGTGGTGCCCGGGGATCCGGCGGCGAGCTTTCTCGTGAAAGTGATCCGGCACAAGGAACCCGAACTCGAGATGCCCCCGAAGGGAGACGCTCTCGCCGAGGCCGACATCGCCCTGATCGAGCAATGGATCAAAGAGGGGGCCAAAACGCCGGCGTCCTATGGTCCGGCCGAGGAGAAAGTCGAGCTGACCCACTGGTCCTTCGTCCCGCTGAAGCGACCAACTTCGGCGGACGACGTGGATGGTTTCATCCAGGCGAAGCTGCACGAAAAAGGTCTTTCCCTCTCACCCGGGGCCGATCGGCGCACTCTCATCCGGCGGCTTTTTCTGGTCATGACGGGACTGCCTCCGTCGCCCGAACGGGTCGAGGCCTTCCTCGCCGACCCCCGTCCCGACGCCTGGGAGCAACTCGTCGAGGAGGTCCTCGCCAGTCCGCAATACGGTGAGCGCATGGCCACCTTCTGGCTCGATCTCGTTCGCTTCGGCGAGACGAACGGATTTGAGACAAACCGCGAGCGGCCCAGTGCCTGGCGTTACCGCGACTGGGTCATTGCTTCCTTTAATCAGGACAAGCGCTACGATGAGTTCGTGCTCGAACAGATCGCCGGAGACACCCTCGGCAACCGCCTCGCCACCGGATTCCTCGTCGCGGGGCCCTACGACGTCGTAAAGGGACGGGATCCCAAGCTCGGCATCATGCAGCGCATGAATGAGCTCGACGACATCATCAACACGACGGGAACGGCTTTTCTCGGGCTCACGACCGGCTGCGCCCGCTGTCATAATCACAAGTTCGATCCCATTTCGCAGAAGGACTACTATGCGATGCAGGCGGTCTTCGCGGGGGTGCAACACGCCGAGACCGATCTGCCCCACAGCCCCGAAACGCAGCTAAAGATCGCCGCTCTCGACAAGCGCATCGATGGTCTGGCGCAGCAGCTCGCGCCTTTTCTGCCGAAGGCCCGCTACGCCTCGATCAGTCTCGATGAGACTGCGGGAGAGGCGCTCTTTGAGGAAAAGGGAGCCGCGGCCGATGCGGAGGGCGCCCCGCCCGGACCCGGGAAGGGCTACACCTGGTGGGCGAATGAGCCCGGGAAGGACACTCTCATCTACAAACCGCGCGCTCGCGGCCCTCACCGCATCTGGCTGAGCTGGGGCGCGGGATTCGCGAGCCATACTTCATCGGCGCGTTACCTCCTCGAGACGGCGTCTGGTCGTCGCGAGATCGCGGTGGTCGATCAGAAACATGTCGCCGGAGGCAAGGGCGCTCCCGATAATAAAAAACGCTGGAGCGGCTGGCACGATGCCGGTGTTCATGAACTCGCTCCGGGGGACAGGCTCATTCTCGTCGGCGGCGATTCGGGAACGGCGGTGACGGCGGATCGAGTTGTTTTTGAACCGGTCTACGCTACGGCAGGGTATGCTGAGAAGAAGATCGATGGCCCCGCGCCGCGTCCCGCTGTTGATCCGCTGCGCAATATCGAGACGATCGCATCCCGTCCGGCGAGGTTCGTGCGATTCACGATCGAGGAATCCAGCTCGGGCCAGCCGTGCCTTGATGAACTGGAGATCTACTCGGCCGGAAAAAATGTCGCTCTCGCGAGCAACGGGGCAAAGGTGAGTTCGTCGGGCGATTTTGAGCATCCTTCGCACAAGCTTACCCATCTCAATGACGGACAATACGGCAATACCCGCAGTTGGATCTCCGCCCAGGCAAAAGACGGCTGGGTCCAGATCGAGCTGCCCGGGGCGATGCCGATCGAGCGCATCGAATGGAGCCGCGACCGCGAGGGTAAATACAAGGACCGTCTCGCGACCCGCTACCGCCTCGAAGTCGCCCTGGAGCCTGACCAATGGGAACTGGTGGCGCATTCGCATGACCGTCTCGAGCTGGGCTCAGGTCCCGTCCCGACAGGAAGTTACGACTTCAGCGGACATCCCGAAGCGGTCGTGAAAGAGGGGAAACTCCACGAGCAAACCCTCTCGAGTTTGCGCGCCGAACGGGAAACCCTCGCTGCCCCAGTGAAGGCCTATGCGGGCCGCTTCGAGCAGCCCGGGGCGATGCATCGGCTCTATCGGGGGGAACCCGATCTGAAAAGGGAAGTGGTCGGTCCCGGCGCGATCGACGTTTTCACCACTCTCGAGTTGGCTCCCAATGCGCCCGAAGCCGAGCGTCGCCGTGCCTTTGCTGAATGGGTCGTGGACCCGGGGAATCCGATGACCGCGCGGGTCATGGCCAATCGGATTTGGCAATTTCACTTCGGTACGGGCATCTTTGATACGCCAAGCGATTTGGGGATAAATGGCACGAAACCTACTCATCCTGAGCTTCTTGACTGGATTGCAAGTGAACTAATTGCTGGGAATTGGTCCTTAAAAAACCTCCATCGGGTCATTCTCTATTCGCGGACCTGGCAGCAGGACAATAGGCCGCGGCCCGAGGGCCTGGGAATCGATGCTTCCGCTCGTCTGCTCTGGCGTTTTCCTTCCCGCCGACTCGAAGCCGAGGGAATACGCGACGCGATCCTGACGGCGAGTGGCAAAATTGACCTCGAGACCGGGGGTGGACCCGGTTTCAGCGCCTTTGAGGTCGCCTTGGAGAATGTGCGGCACTACTACCCGAAAAAAGAATACGGCGCCGCTGACTGGCGTCGCATGATCTACATGACGAAGGTGCGTCAGGAAAAAGATCATGTCTTCGGCGCCTTCGACTGTCCCGACGCCAGTCAGGCTGTGGCAAAGCGCAGTCGATCGACGACTCCGCTGCAGGCCCTGAACCTGCTCAACAGCAGCTTCGTGATGGAACAGGCGGACTATTTTGCGAAACGTCTTGAGACGGATGCGACTACCACCACGGGCAGGATCGGGCGCGCTTTTGACCTCTGTTTCCAACGTCGGCCCTCTCCCGAAGATCTCGCCGACGCCACCGCCTTCATCGAGCAGGAAGGCCTCATCCAATTCACCCGCGCGATGCTCAACGCGAACGAGTTTGTTTTTATTCCATGAACACCCTCCTCAATCGACGTCACTTTCTCGGCAACACGGCCCGCGGGCTCGGAGGCATCGCCCTGGCGAGTCTTTTGCAGGAGGAGAAACTCCTCGCTGCAGCGGGCGGACCGATCCGTCCGGTGATTGATCCAGGGCAGCCTTTTGCGGCGCGGGCGGGGCATCATCCGGCCAAGGCGAAGAAGGTCCTCGTGATCTTCTGTGCGGGCGCGTGCAGCCAGATCGATACCTTTGATTACAAGCCCGAGCTCATCAAGCGCCACGGTCAGGCGATGCCGGGAGCGGACAAGATCATCACGTTTCAGGGGGAGCAGGGGATGCTGACAAAGAGCCCGTGGGAGTTCAAACCGCGCGGGCAGTCGGGCAAGATGGTCTCGGAACTCGTCCCGCACCTCGGAGAGCTGGCCGACGAGATGTGCTTCATCCATTCGATGACAGGCAAGACGAACACGCACGGACCGGGCGAGAACTTCATGTCGACGGGCTACACGCTCGATGGCTTCCCCTCGATGGGGGCCTGGACGACCTGGGCGCTGGGAACCTCGAGCGAGGATCTGCCGGCCTACGTCGCGATCTCGGATCCCCGCGGCACCCCGCAGTCGAGTGTGAACAACTGGGGGCCGGGCTTTCTCCCCGCCGCCTATCAGGGCACGGAGTTCACGGCCCTGAAACCGCTCGGCAATCTCGAGGTTCCGAAGGGCACTCCGGGCAAGACCGACGTGGCGACGCGGGATTTTTTGAAACGCCTTAATGAGCGGCATCTTGCTCAGTTCCCGGGCGACTCGGAACTCGCCGCCCGCATCTCGAGTTACGAACTGGCCGCCCGCATGCAGCTAAGTGTGCCCGAAGTGACCGACCTCTCGACGGAGCCTGCGAGCCTTCTCAAGGAATACGGGGCCGATGACACGACCAATCCGCTCAAGGCGAGCTTTGCGAAGAACTGCATCCTCGCCCGTCGCCTCATCGAGAAAGGGGTGCGTTTTGTGCAGCTTTTCAACGGGGCCTACCAGACTGGCGGGGAAGGGGTGAGCAACTGGGACGGTCACAAGCACCTCGTCGATCAATATAGCAAGCACGGCCCGGTCCTCGACCAGCCCTGCGCGGCGTTGCTGAAGGACATGAAACGGCGCGGGCTCCTCGAGGACACTCTCGTCGTATGGACGACGGAATTCGGACGCATGCCCACTTTCCAGAAAGGGGCGAGCGGCCGCGACCACAACCCTGACGGCTTCACCACCTGGATGATGGGGGCCGGAGTGAAAAAGGGCTTCAGCTACGGTGAGACCGACGAGTTCGGTTATCGGGCGGTCAAAGACGTCGCTACGGTCCACGATTTCCACGCCACGATCCTGCATCTCCTCGGTCTGGATCACGAGCGGCTCACTTATTACCACAACGGATTCGAGCGGCGCCTGACGGATGTCCACGGTCACGTCATCAAAGACGTGCTTGCCTGAACGACGGGAATCTGTCATTGAGGCGGATATTCCCATTTCAGTGCTCCATCATCTCGTCGGGTATCCCTACCTCACCACGTCTCGCGACGAAGCAGTATGAGAAATGCGGGTTAAAGCCGGCTCCTAATTTCCAAGCGATCGCGTCCCATGAAATCCGCCCTTCTGCTCCTCCTCGCGCTCGCCGCTCACGCGGTTCATGCTCAGACACCTCCCCGGACGGAAATCTCCGGACCTCTCGAACTGATCGTGGCGACGGCCTTTGACGAGGACACTCCCGCGACGCGCAAAGGGATCATCAACGGCTGGCAGGCCTCCATCGGGGAATGGACGGTGAAAGACGGAGCCCTCCACGCTGACGAAGTGCCCGAAGACAAGCACGCTTCGTCCTGCACTTATAAAATTGATGCCGCCGATCTCGTCATCACCGCGCAGTTCCGCCTCGGCGAAGCGACCCATCTCGCCTTCGGATGCCGCGACACGATTGCTCCGCATCACCATCTCGCGCGGACCTTTATCAGCAAAGACGCGATCTGGATCCAGCACATGTCGGGTATCGCGAAAACCACCAAAGCGGTCAAGGCGGAGGAACTGAAAACCCCGATCGATCCCGAGGCCTGGCACGATCTCACGATCGAAATCAGCGGCGACCATTACCGGGCGACAATAGACGGCCATGTCATCGAGGCCCGTCACGAACGGTTTGCCGACGCCAAAGGGATCGTCGCTTTGATTGTGAAAGGGCAGGGGGCCCAGTTCAAAAACCTGAAACTCTGGAAAGCCGCCAAAGAAAAAGTCGCGCCATGAAATTCGCCTTCCCGATCTGTTTGTTCTCACTCTTTCTCGCGCCTGCGACCGGTTTTAGCCAGGTCAAGCCTTCACCAACAAAGCTACCCGACGCGGTCGTGGCCTCACTCGAGTCTCATTCCGATCTGGTCTATGCCCGCTACGGCGATCGGGAGATGGCCCTGGACCTCTATCGTCCGAAAACGGAGGGGCCGCCGCGCCCGGCCATCGTCTGCATTCACGGCGGCGGCTGGTTCAAGGGCGAGCGGTCCTCGATGACAAATCTCGCAATGGCCTTTGCTTCGCGCGGTTATGTCGCAGTGACGATCAGCTACCGGCTCAGCGGCGAGGCGAAATTCCCCGCAGCGATTCAGGATGCAAAGGCCGCGGTTCGCTGGCTCAGGGGCGAGGCAAAGACTTTCGGAGTCGATCCCGAAAAGATCGGGGTCACAGGCCTTTCGGCCGGTGGTCACCTCGCCGCGCTCCTAGCCACGAGTGCGGGAGTGGCGGAACTGGAAGGGGAGGGCGGTCACGCCGACCAGTCCAGTGCCGTCCAGGCCTGTCTCGCGATGGGCGCGCAGAGTGATCTGGAGTCGGAGCGTATCGCCCGTCTCAGTGGGAAAACCGATGATCCCTTTTACCGGACCTTTCTCGGCGATTCACAGACCGCGATTCCCGCGACCTATGCTCTTGCTTCGCCGCGGCATCACCTCGACAAGGCGGACCCACCGCTCCTCTTTATGACCGGAGAGCTCGATGACTCCAGCACCCACGCCGTCGAGACCCGCGCTGATCTGGAAAAATCCGGTATTCCCACCGGTCTCGTTCTCATCCCCGGAGCGCCGCACTCCTTTCTCGGGCAGCAGAGGGCTTTTAACGAATGCATCGAGGCGGCCGATGATTTTTTTACCACGCATCTCAAAGGACCGGCGCTATCGGCTTTTTCGGAATCCTTCGGAGACGACTTCGACCCGAAGCGCTTCAGCACCGTTCTCCCCAACAAGAACACGGCGGTCCGCGACGGGGTCATGCGCACGCAGGGCTCGAGCGGCGGCAAATACCCGCCCATGGTCTACCTGCCGGTCGACGGGGATGATCTCGAGATCTCCTTTCGCTACCGCCATAACGGACCGGGCGGGTGGCTCTGGTTTTTTGTCGACGGCGACGACGGCTTCGGCAGCGTCGATCACCTGCTGCGGGTGAAGTTCCTGCGCGAGGGGGTGCAACTCCAGGTGGACGGGCATTCGCTCGATCCCGATCACCCGCAGAGGCAGAAGGCGGGAAGAGATGCCGACCCGCTCAGCGGCGCCTACCGGCTCAACGAAATCCTGCCGATGGAAAAACTTGACCTCTCTGGAAATGCCTGGCGCGAGGTCAAGCTCGTCTTTCGCGGAGAGGAGGCGACCGTTTCCCTCGATGGCTCAGTATGGACGAGCAAGCTGAGTCGACCGGGCTTTGCGGGAGCCAAGCGTAAACTCCTCTGGATGCAGAACGGAGGCGGGGACGCGATCGAAATTGACGATATCGTCGTAAAGCGGATCGACCCTTGACAAGAGCAAAAAGGAAAGAGACGTCTCCCCACCGATGATGTCCGTCTGCAACGTTCGCTTTTCCCTTTTGCTCTGGAGCGTCCTGCTTTGCTCCCTTCCTCTCGTGACGTTTTCGCGGGCGGACGATTGCACCGACTGCGAAAAAAAGCTTTCGCTGCTCGAGCGTCGCCCTTGCGGTCCTGATTCGATCAAGGGGCCTCTGCGCTATCTCTTTTTCCAGGGCTGTGCCGGGGCCGACTTCCGTGCCGCCTGTCGCCAGCATGACGCCTGCTATGACACGATAGGCTCGTGTCAGATGGATTGTGATCGGGAGTTTCTGGAGGCGCTCCTCGCTGAATGCCATTTGTCCAAGTTTCCCGCTCACGCCCGCTTCCGGGCCTACATGTCCTATTGGGCGGTCAGTGTGGCCGGTCGCCCGGCATGGAGATCGGCCCAGATTCTCGCGATCAGCAAGGCGAACGGCACTTACACCGCGCCCGCTCCCGTGCCCCGGGAAGAGCGATTTACCGGTATCTTTTCCGGATTCGCGAAATTGCCGATGTTCGCGGAATAGTGGCGACGCGAAATGGCATTCGGTCTGGTCTCGACCCACCGCGGACCGTCTCTTTTCCCGTTCCGAGGCTCGAAAGTCTCTCCACTTGGCGGTTTCAACCAGGAGACGACCATCGCAAGTCGTCACCTCGAAGACGACTACCTCGTCACCCGGTTCGAGAAATGACACGTTGGGAAGACTCCGGGAATGCCGCTGGAGTTGTAAGCACCAACCCGGTTGTAAACACCGAGCACCCCGCCCGGCGAGAGCCACGGCCCCGCCGGTCAGAGAGCGAAAGCGTGACGGAGACGATCAAAGGCTACTTGCCGCCGGTGATGAGGAGGCTCAGGTGACTCACGAGAAAGTCGAGCCGCTCGTTCACATCGCTCATCTCAAGGAGCCGTTGCCGCTCGACGGGATCACTGACAAAACTTTGCCCCACGACGTCGGCGATCGCGGTAGGGTCTTTCACGCAGCGAAGGTGTTCGCGGAGTTGCTCCGAGATTCCCTGTCCTTCGCCGCAGAGCCGACTGCTGAGATCGACCAGCTCCAGGGCAGCGGACGCTGCCGCCGGCGGATCACCGAGGTAAGTCGGCAGGGGAACGATGGAGGCAATGCGGAAGGGGGAATGCTGTTCCCACCCGATGATCTCGACTCGGTGTATGCCGGAGAGCATCAGATGAGAAGTGCCGTCGGGATGGGTAACGCAAGCGCGCACGAGACCGGCTGTGGTGACGCGGTGAACTGGATCAGCGCTCGTTTCGACGTCAACCCCGGCGCGGGCGTGCCCGATGCAGAACATGCGGTCGCGCTCCAGAGCATGATCGAGCATGGCCCGGTAACGCATCTCAAAGATGAAAAGCGGCATGTAGCCATGAGGGAACAAAGTAGCTCCTCCCAGCACCATGACCGGGATCGTCTCCGGGATTTCTATGTCTTCAAATGCCATCACAAACAGATTACGAACAGGACGGACAGGACGGACACGCCGTCGGGGTTTTTACTGGAAAACTGACTTTTATGGCATCTTTTCCATTGCATCGGCATTGAAATGTGATTCCGTTCCGCCCCTGAATTAAGGAAAAATAACACGGCGTCAAGGCGACGCCAATAAAGAGAGTAAATGAGTGAATTAAGCAACAAAACAGTGGAGCTTCAGCTTCATGATCGTGACACCGGCAGCGCAGACGTGCAGATTGCGCTGATGTCTGAGCGCATCAATCACCTTACCGGTCATCTTACGGCCAACAAAAAGGATGTCTCCTCACGTCGTGGTCTCCTGCGCCTCGTCGCACGTCGTCGCAAGCTTCTCGATTACCTCGCCCGCACGGATGTCTCGCGGTATCAGAAAGTGCTCGCGACCCTCGGTCTGCGTCGCTAGTCATTTTTTGAAAGCGTCGGTTTTACCGGCGCTTTCTCCGTTTTGGGGTGTAAGCCGGCTTTACGCCAGGCACTTTCACTCCAAGCCCATGTCTCCGTCCACGTCCGGGCGGAGCTCTCAGTCGCCGCAGTGGGGGAGATACCCGCGAGTTGCACTGGAACCCCCGAATTTTTAAGCAAAAAGGAAACATATGAGTATTGAAAAAATTACGTGCCAGGTCGGCACGCAGGAGTTGACGATTGAAACCGGCAAAATGGGCAAGCTTGCCGATGGCGCTGTGACCGTTCAGGTCGGTGAAACCGTGGTCATCGTGACTGCTGTCTCGCAAACGAAAGTGAAGGAGGGCCAGGACTGGTTCCCTCTCTCGGTCGAGTACAAGGAAAAGGCCGCCGCAGCCGGTCGCTTCCCCGGTGGTTACTTCAAGCGCGAAGGCCGCCCCACTGAAAAGGAGATCCTCACCTGCCGGATGACGGATCGTCCGCTTCGCCCTCTCTTCCCCAAGGGTTACCTCTATGACACCCAGATCGTCGCCCTGCTCCTCAGTGCCGACGGAGTCAACGACGCCGACATTCTCAGCATCAACGGCGCCTCCGCTGCCCTCTGTGTCTCCGACATTCCTTTCGCCGGCCCCATTGGCGCCGTGCGTATCGGTCTGATCGGTGACGATTTTGTTGTCAACCCGACCTTCGACGAGCGCGAGGAAAGCACTCTCGATCTCGTTTATGTCGGTCTTCGTGACAAAGTCATCATGATCGAAGGCGGCGCCAAGGAAGTACCCGACGCCAAGTTCAAAGAAGCGCTCATCTTCGCCCAGAAGGCGATCCAACCGCTCCTCGACGCGCAGGAAGAACTGGCCCGTCGCGCCGGCAAGCCGAAGCGTAGCGTCGCTCTCATGGAAGTGCAGGACGAGCTCCTCGAAGTTGCCTACGAAGTCGCCGGCGACCGCATCGAAGACGCCCTCTACAAAGCGTCCAAGATCGAGCGTGGTGCCGCTGTCTCCGCTCTCCGCAAGGAAGTTTCCGCCAAAATCCTCGAGCGTTACCCCGAAGCCGGTGAGTTTGCGATCTCCCAGGCCTTCGATTATCTCCAGAAGAAGGCTTTCCGCATCAGCATCCTCGACAAAGGGCAGCGTTGCGACGGACGCGACATCGACACGATCCGTCCGCTCTCGGGCGAAATCGGAGTGCTTCCCCGCACCCACGGTTCGGCCCTCTTCGCTCGCGGTGAGACTCAGGCCCTCGCGATCACGACGCTCGCACCGGCTGACGAAAAGCAGTATTTCGACAACTACGCCGGTGGCGAAGACTCGAAGCGTTTCATCCTTCATTACAACTTCCCGCCCTTCTCCGTCGGTGAAACCGGCCGTATGGGTGGCATGAACCGCCGCGAGATCGGTCACGGCGCTCTCGCCGAGAAGTCGATCGAGCCGGTCATCCCTGCCGAAGCGGATTTCCCGTATGCAATCCGTGTTTCCAGCGAAGTGATGGAGTCGAACGGCTCGACCTCGATGGCATCGGTCTGCTCGGGCGTCATGGCCCTGCTCGATGCGGGCGTCCCGCTCATCCGTCCCGTCGCGGGGATCTCCTGCGGCCTCGTGACCGAGTTCGAAGGCGACAACCTCAATCGCTACGTCACGATGATCGACATCATCGGTAACGAAGACTTCATGGGTGACATGGACTTCAAACTTTGCGGCACCAGCGAAGGGGTCACGGGCTACCAGCTCGACCTCAAGCTCGCCGGCCTCTCCCTCGACATCCTTCTCGAAGGCGTCGACAAGGCCACGAAAGGTCGTTTCCAGGTCCTCGAGGTGATGAACAACATCATTTCCGCTCCGAAGGCCCTCAGCCAGCACGCTCCCCGCATCGAGACAATCAAGATCGATCCCCAGAAGATCGGTGAACTCATCGGCCCCGGCGGCAAGAACATCAAGGGCATCCAGGCCGAGACCGGCGCTGACATCAATATCTCTGATGACGGCACCGTAAGCATCTACGCGGCTCACCAAGAAGCCCTCAACCGTGCCATCGAACTCGTTCGCCGCACGACCGCCGAGATCGAAGTGGGCGCGACTTACTACGGTAAAGTCGTCAGCACGACGAATTTCGGCGCCTTCGTCGAAGTCCTTCCGGGCAAAGACGGCATGGTCCACATCTCCGAGCTCGCTGACTTCCGTGTCAACGAGGTCACCGATGTGGTGAAGGTCGGCGACATGGTGTATGCCAAGTGTATCGGTGTCGACGAACGTGGCCGGGTCAAGCTGAGCCGCAAAGCTGCCATGGCCGAGCGTGGAATCGAAGCTGCGGCCGAGCTGAACAAGGCGGAGTAAGCTCCTCCGGCTCCAACTCTTTTCGAGTGAAGGCCCGCTTCCGAAGACGGAGGCGGGCTTTTTTGTGCAGGCGCGTAGCCCGGGAGCGTTGTCGCTGAAACCTTCTCGCGTGGGCCGCCGTCGTGAGATGGCGGCTACTGCTGCAATCGGATCCAGGCTGCCAACCTGCATCCGAAGGAGGTCGAGTTCGGTTCCGAAAAGGCTCCTCCCTCGGGAGCTCTCATTCATTATCATCAGGGCGATGCCCTCGTAGAGATCAACC
>JANQVJ010000043.1:0-3442 GCA_030730365.1 Verrucomicrobiales bacterium | reverse complement strand
CCCTCGGGAGCTCTCATTCATTATCATCAGGGCGATGCCCTCGTAGAGATCAACCTAGTTTAGGCGATGGGCAATCAACGGGGATTCAGAGGATTATTGCCTCCACCCGTCAGCGGGGGCTGTTTTTGCTTTTTCGAAAGAACCCGCCGAGAGCGTCCCGGGAAAATCCGGACGAGAGGGGAGGGCAGGGAGAGCAGGCATCATACGGACAATCTCGGGCACACGTCATTTCATGAACCCTATTCATTTTTATAAAATTTATAAAAATCAATTTATCTCTGTTTAAATGTTTAATAAATTTATCTTAATTTTTAGAAGTGCGACTTGGTGATTGAGACTCTTGTGGAAATTGAATATTGTCAGTGATTGATTTTACCCGCTCGGGATGAGGTTTCTTGTCATCATTATCCTTTTTATCTTTGCCGTGATTGCCTCAACAGTGCTCGCTAAGTTAGCCTTGCGGGGTAATCTCGAAGCCGAAATGCTGGCCCGTGCTCACACCGCGCTCTCCGGGGCGGGCTACAGCGGGGTCGCAGTAAAGTTCGATCACCTCCACGCTGAGGTAGGTGGTTATTTGGAAAATCCCGACGATAAAGCAAAGGTGCTAGCGCTGTTGCGGGAAACCCTGCCCGCCGCCTACTGGCCCGAAGCCGACGCGACAGCCATCAAGATTCGCCCCACTTTGCCGCCCCGGCTGGTTGTGACGCGGGCGGGGAACGACGAGGCCAAAATCGAAGGTGTCCTCGCCTTGTCAGACGAGGAAGGGCGCAATCTACTGGCATCCCGAATCCACGCTCTTCCGGGAATCAGTGAGGTTCGGAATGAGATCACTTTCGACCCTCGCCAGCTGCCCTTCGCGAAAATGGCTGAGTTCGCCTCTCTCGCCTCGGGGCTTCTCGCCCACTCGAAGATGGCCGAGGTATCATTTCAGAATGGCAAGCTCAAGATTGAGGGCACCGTTCCCAACGACGGCATTCGGGCTAGCCTGCTCGAATTGGCAAGCGAAATTTCCGCAGAAGGAAGGACTGATCTGATCGTCGTAGAGGTGCCTGACACCTTTCGCCGCACCGCGGAGTTTAAACTGACCCGAAATCGCTTTGGTATCACTCTGCAGGGAACTCTGCCCAATGAGGCCGACAAGGCCGCCCTACTCGCCGCGCTAAAATCACTCTCGCCGGCGCCCACTATCTCGGACCGCCTCACCGTGGCGACTGACCTAGCCCCGGCGCCCTGGCAGGGTGTCTTGCCCGTCGTTCTCCCGGTTCTGCTGCAGGGCCTCAGCGGTGAGATGACGGCGGAGTTCTCTGAAACCCGGATTCGCCTTCATGGAAGCTCGCCCGACGAGTCTACTTTCCGAACCTTGAAAGCGGGACTGGCTCCTTTGGGGGCCCTTGGGCCTGCTATGGAGGTCGTTGCTGACCTCTCGATTGCGGCACCTGCAGCGGAGCCCGGCGCAGGACAAAGCCTGATCGCTGTATATGAGGGGGATTTGCTCGTTCTTTCGGGCAAACTTTCAGACGAGGCGATTCCAGGGAGGATAGAGGCGAAGTTGACCGGGCTGCTACCCAGGCTCAGCGTGAAGAACGAAGTCGAGACCATCGCGACGGCTCCCGGTCACGACTGGACCGCACGGTTGCCCGACTTTTTTGCCGAGAGCCTCACTCGGGTGCAGACCGGCGTCTTTCGCTTTACGGACACTCTCCTCGCCATCGAGGGACGGACGCTCGGCCTACCCGACAAGCAAATTATTCAGAATGTAGCTGTGAACACTGTGCCGGCGAGCTTTTCAGTTCGAAACGACCTTCTCCATGTCGACACCCCTGTGCCGAAGCCGCCACTCACACCCGAACTTCGGGAAACGCTCGCGGCGGCGCTCAAGGAGTCACCCGTCTACTTCCAGATTGGCAGCGAGGTCCTGAAGGAGGGAGGGGAGACGACGCTTGCCTCGCTCGTCGAGCTCTTGAAAAAGGCCAAGGCGGACCTTTCCCTGGTTGTGACGGGAGTCTCCGATGACAAGGGCAATGTGGAAACGAATCGGGAGCTGAGCCTGAAGCGCGCCGCTACCGTTGTCGCCGAGCTTGAGCGACTCGGGCTTGAGGTCAGTTCGATAGAAACCGCCAGTTTCGTCGAAAATGTCTCGAATGTTCCCCGCAGTCAGCGATGGAAAGCCCGCCGCGTCGATATTTCACTCAAACCGGCCGCCGAAGCGGCCACTGCTCCGTGATCCCACTTTCCTCCCTCCATGTCTCCCACCCTCACGCCATCTGCCGAAATTTATCTCCTTGACTGGGGTATTACGCTGCTGATCGGAGGGGTAGTGTGTCTTCTCCTCGGCTGTTTCATCGGCTGGATTATTTGGAAGAATACACGTAAATTCACCGAGAAGATCGAGGAGGGGAACCGCACCGCCTTAGCTGACTACGAAAAGACCAGTGACGAGATCTCCAAAATCAAGTCCGGGCTTTCCAGTTGAGCTGAATAAACCACTCCCTCGATTTTCCCAAACACAGACCTACGATGCACGACCTCTCTTTCTTCCTTCTCAAAAACTGGCTCCCGGTCGGAGTCTCCGCTATCGTCTTTTTCAGCATCGGGCTTCTCCTTGCCAAGATGACATGGGGCCGATACACCCAAAGGCTCAATTACGCGGTCGAGGAGAACATGAATCTCGCGAGCCAGTGGAGTTCGCTGGGCTCCTCCCAGCGAGATCTCTTTAAAAAGCTGCGGGTGCGATGGCAGTCCGACCGCGACTCGTGGGAGATGACGCTGGCGGAGAAAGAGCATCGTATCGCGACGCTGACCCACCAACTCACTTCGTCGGGGAAGGAGATCCCTGAAGCACTTCTCGTCGATCACGGTTTAAAGGCTAAAATCAAAGAGCTCGAGGCAGCCCTCGACAGAGAGAAGACGGCCTATCGTCAGCTTCGCGAGGTCTCTGAAACGGGACCTGTCGTCGGCCCCGTGGCCACGGCCATGGCCGCTGCTGCTCCTGCGGAATCCGCTGAGGCAGTCGCCGCGACTGAATTTCAGGCGCGCATTCGCGACCTCGAGCAGGACCTCATTGACACCCACGACGAACTTCACGATGTCCGGGCCCAATACCAGAAACAACTGGCCTTCGTTGAGTCTCTCGAGGCGAAACTGATCGAGAACCCAGCCGGCAGAGTGGAGGACGAGTTGGTCATCGCCATTGAAAAGATCGCCGGGCTCGAGGCCAGGCTTGAAGTCTCCGAGGGCGCCGCGCTCGCGCAAGCGGCTGAAGTGGCCCAGTGGAAAGCGCTCCTGCCTCAGCGGGGCCGCGAGATGCGTGGCTTGCACAGCCAATTTCTCTCTCTGAAAAAGAGCGGTACCGATGCCATCAGCGAGTTGAAGAGCGAATTCACCACGAAGGAGGAAGCTGCCATTCTCGAGAAGGAAGCGATTCTCGCCGCCTTCGACGCTG
>JANQVJ010000042.1 GCA_030730365.1 Verrucomicrobiales bacterium | reverse complement strand
CCACCGCCGCCGCATCCGCCGCCAAAGCCCCCTGATGAAAAAGTTCCTCCCACTCCTTTTTATCACTTCGTCAGGCTGGTCCTCGCTCCAGGCTGTGTCTCCCGCATCGATCTCGTTCGAGAACGATGTCCTCCCCATCATGACCCGGGCCGGGTGCATGCTCGGGAGCTGCCACGCGAAGGCCGACGGGCAGAACGGCTTCCAGCTCTCGATCTTTTCCTTCGACCCTGACTCCGACTACCGCGAGATCGTCTACGATGCGAGAGGACGCCGCATTTTCCCCTCCTCGCCCGACCATTCGCTCCTCCTTCTCAAAGCGACCAACGCGGTCCCGCACGAAGGGGAAAAGCGCCTCGAAAAAGACTCCGAGTTCTACAAAATCCTCCGCCAGTGGATCGCCGAGGGAGCGCCCCGCCACATCCCCGACGAGCCCGAGCCCACCGGCATCACGATCAGCCCGTCCGAGCTGTCCTTCAAAAAGAACGAGACAAAACCGATCAAAGTGACCGTCTCCTACTCGAACGGCAAGACCCGCGACGTCACCCATCTCAGCGAGTTCACCTCGAACGACGCCGCCTTTGCCAAAGTCGATCACGACGGCAAGATCACCGCCGGAGGCGTCTCCGGGGAAAACAGCGTCATCGTTCGCTACGTCGATCAGGTCGCGGCGGTGCGGGTCGTCATCCCGCCGGATAAACTGCTCCCGCCCGAGAACTACTCCAAGCTGCCGCGGAACAACCGCATCGACGACCTCACTTACACCCGCTTTCAGGAACTCGGTCTTTTCCCCTCCGAACTCTGCCGCGACGATGAATTCCTGCGCCGCGCCACGCTCGATGTCCTCGGACGTCTTCCCACGCTCGAAGAGTCCCGCGCCTTCCTCGCCGACACCAGCCCTGACAAACGCACCAAACTCGCCGACCGGCTCCTCTCGTCTGAGCATCGCTTCGACTACGCCGATTTCTGGGCGACGAAGTGGGGCGATCTACTGCGCCCCAACACCCAGCGGGTCGGGGTGAAACCGGTCTATCTGCTCGACCAGTGGATTCGCGAAAAATTCCGCGACAACACCCCATGGGACGCCTTTGTCACCGAGCTCCTCACCGCCAGCGGCAGCACTCACGAGTATGGACCCGTCGCCGTCATCCGCGACAAACGCGAGGCCGCCGAGATGTCCGAGTTCATCGCCCAGCTCTTCCTCGGGGTGCGGCTCAACTGCGCCAAGTGTCACCACCATCCCTCCGAAAAGTGGAGCCAGGACGACTACTACTCCATGGCCGCCTTCTTCGGATCCATGAAGCAAAAGGGCCAGGGAATCTCCGCCCCTATCTCCGGCGAGCCCGAGTTCTGGTGGTTCGAACCCGGCGGCAAAGTGACCCACCCTGTGAGCGAGGCGGTCATGACTCCCAAGCCGCCGGACACCCCAGCCTTCACAGAGATGGACCCGAACGCCGATCCGCGTGCGATTTTTGCGACCTGGCTCACGACAAAGGAGAATCCCTTCTTCGCACGCGCTATGGTTAACCGCATCTGGGCCGGGATGTTCGGCAAAGGGCTTGTCGATCCCGTCGATGACTTCCGCGATTCCAATCCCCCGGCGAATGCCCCGCTCCTCGAGTGGCTCGCCAAAGACTTCGCCGAGCACGGCTTCGATCAGAAACACACCATCCGTCTCATTCTCAACAGCCGGCTCTATCAGCAGAGCTCCGAGCCGAACGAGCACAACGTCGGGGACAACCGGAATTTCTCCCGCAGCTACCGACGTCGTCTCCCCGGTGAAGTCCTCCTCGATTCCATCTCCCTTATCACCGCCCAGCCCGAGAAGCTCACCGGACTCCCCGCCGACGCCCGCGCCATGCAGCAGTGGAATCATCTCCTCCCGAGTGATTTCCTCGACGCCTTCGGCCGTCCCGACTCCAGCGCCGCGCCTCCGTGCGAGCGCGAGACCGGCGGCAGCGTCGTCCAGGCGCTGCATCTCATGAACTCCGACAACCTCCAGAAAAAGCTCTCCGGAAAGAGCCCCTGGCTCGACGAGCTCGCGAAAAAACCCGCGCCCGAGGCCATTGACGAGATCTACCTGCGCCTTTTCTCGCGCCTCCCCGCGGAAAACGAAAAAGAGATCGGCAGCGCCCATCTCGCCACCGCCGTTGCCGGAGCCCCCGTGCGACCACTCCTGGAGGACCTCGTCTGGTCTTTGCTGAATTCGGCGGAGTTTGTCCTGAATCATTGATCCTTGCCCGAACGGGTTCGGCCAGAACGGGCCACGCGATGACGCAAGTTGCTCTTGCTACTAAATGACCGCTATTTTGCACAAGTCATGATCCATCAACGATTACTGCAAAACTGCGAAGGGGTCGGCCGCCGGGATTTCATCCAAACCGGTCTTGGCGCCCTCGGCGGTATGGGTCTCACCAGCATGCTCGGCCTGCGCGACGCGGCCGCCGCCTCGGCTGTGCCCTCCCTCGCGAAGTCGGACACTCGCTGCATCTTCATCTGGCTCGATGGCGGACCGTCCCACTACGAGACCTTTGATCCCAAGCCCGACGCTCCCTCGGAGATCCGCGGCGAATTCGGCACCGTCGCAACGACCGTCCCCGGGGTCCATTTTTCGGATAAATTCCCCAAGCTCGCGAAGGGCTTCGACAAATTCACCGTGGTCCGCTCCATCGCCCACGCCCAGAACAACCACGGGGCCGGCAACCACTACCTCATGACCGGCCGCCCCACCCCCGTTCCGGTGGGATGCGGTGCATTCGTTACCTTCCACCCCAGCTTCGGCTCGGTCGTGAGCCACAACCGCATCGTCAAACACGGGCTCCCCGCCTACGTCTCGACCCCGCGCATGTCGCGCTCGGGCGGACCGAACTTCCTCGGCGCCCAGCACGCTCCCTTTGTCATCTCCGACAATCCCGACAGCAAGGGCTTCCGCGTCCGCGACGTCTCCCTGCCCAAAGACCTCGAGGACGGTCGTGCCAAATCCCGCGTCGAGCTGCGCAAGTCGCTCGACCGGATGCGCCGCATCACCGACACCGCCGCCGAAGATCCTGCGATCGCCTTTGACGACTACTACGCCAAAGCCTTCGACCTCATCACCTCCGACGAAGCGCAAAAGGCCTTCGACATTTCCCACGAGCCCGACGAGGTCCGCGAAAAATACGGTCGCAACGACTTCGGCCAGCGTCTCCTCCTCGCTCGTCGTCTCACTGAGGTCGGCGTGCCCTTCGTCACCGTCTACAGCGGCGGATGGGACGATCACCGCACCCTTTTCGAAAATTTCAAAAAGGACAAAGCCGAGCGCGTCGACACCGGTGTCAGTGCCCTCATTCAGGATCTCGCCGACCGCGGCACCCTCGACAACACCATGGTCGTGCTCCTCGGTGAATTCGGCCGCACGCCCAAGATCAACAAAGACGCCGGGCGAGACCACTGGTCCTTCGCCATGAGCGTTCTCATGGCCGGCGCAGGCATCCCCGGCGGACAGATCGTCGGTGCCACCGATGTGAAAGGCTACTACGCGAACGAAAACATCTACGCTCCCGAAGACTTCGCCACCAGCCTCTACACGAAGATGGGCATCGATCCCACCACGGTCATGCACGACACCAACAACCGCCCCATCCAGTTGGTCAACAACGGGCGACTCATCAAGGAACTCTTCGCCTGACCAGCACCGTGAAGGCCGGGTTCCCCATCGCACCGGTGCTCGCGGCCATCGGGCTCTGCGTCACTCTGACGGCCACCGCGGCCTTGCCAACCCTCGAGTCCGTCTATCCTCCCGGCGGCAAAAAAGGGAGCGAAATCACGCTCACCCTGAACGGGAAATTCGACCCCTGGCCCTGCGCGCTCTGGTTTTCCCGCAAAGGTCTCACCTTCACCCCCGATCCCGATCCGAAAAAAACCGGTCTCGGCAAGCTCACGATCGCCCCCGACGCCGCGCCCGGACCCGTCTTCATCCGCGCCCACAACGCCGAGGGAGCCTCGGCGCCCGTCTTCTTCATCATCAGTGAACAGAACGAGATCCTCGAAGAGGAAAAGGACAACAGCACCGTCTCCGGTGCCGCCCCAATCGATCGCACCAAACTGCCAGCCGTCCTCAACGGCACCCTCTCCGCCGGAGGCGAACTCGACTCCAAGCGCATCACCCTCGAAAAAGGCGAGACCCTCTTCGCCGCCGTCGAGGCCTATGCCCTGCGCTCCCTCGTCGATCCCGCGATCCATCTCCACGATGCCGCGGGGAACCGGCTCCTCCTCGAACACGACGGTCCCGACAATCTCGATCCCCTCCTCACCTTTACCGCTCCCGAAAAAGGGGATTACATCCTCTCCCTCGCCGGCTTTTCCCATCCACCCGCGGCGAGCGTGGCCTACACCGGATCCAAAAACGCAAGCTACCGTCTCCACCTCGCCCTCAAGCGCGAACAGCTTCCCAAACATCTCGGTCCCACCGATCCCGGTCCTGACTCGGCCGGAGACATCCTCATTCCCGGCAAGCCCGTCGTCGGAACGCTCAAGACCGCCGGAGAGCCCGCCCGTCACAAGATCACCGCAAAAAAGGGCGACAAACTCCTCGTCAAAGTCGAGGGCCGCGCCCTCGGTTACCCCATCGACCCCGTCCTGAGGATCCTCAAAGCGGACGGCTCCGAGATCCGTAAAGAAGACGACACCAACAAATCCGCCGATCCCGAGTATCTCTGGACCGTCGCCGAGGATGGCGAATATGGCATCACCGTGATCGATCGCTTTTCCCGCAGCGGCGATACGATGCGCTACCGTCTCGCCGTGACCGCACCGGTGGCCGGCTTCACCGTAACCCTTGATAAAAATCTCTACGCGATGGAGCGCGGCAAGCCACTCGAGATCAAAGCCACCGTGGTCCGTCTCCACGGCCACAAGGACAACCTCGCCTTCACGATCCCGGGACTACCCGGTGGAATCACCCTCACCGCTCCCGAAACCGTTCCCGAAAAAGGCGGCGAGGTCATTCTGAAACTCGAAGCCAAGCCCGACGCCCCCGCCGCGAGCCTTTCCCTCCGCATCCTCGCTACGGAGAAAAAAGCCGAAGGCGATACCGCCAAACCCGTCGAAAAAACCGCCGTCTTTTCCTTCAAAGACGACAACCACCGCGGCCCCTACGTCCTCGACGAAATCGAAGACATCTGGCTCACCCTCCCTCCCGTGAAAGAGGAGAAAAAGGAAGAAGTGAAAGAGGAAGAGAAGCCGAAGTAAGGGTTCACCTTTCACCTTTCACCTTTCACC
>JANQVJ010000041.1 GCA_030730365.1 Verrucomicrobiales bacterium | reverse complement strand
GCTTTATACACAGCGCCGAGGCCTCCCTTGCCGATCTGGTCGCGGATTTCGTAACGATTACTCATAAAGGACTGAGATCCCTGGGGTGCGTTGTCTCAAGACGGCGACCCCTCGAAGGTCAAATATAGGGGACAACCCGAAAAATTTCACGGATTTAAAATTCCTTTTTCTTCACCTAGCGAATTCCTTGATCCTGAACGATTGAGCGAGGATGTAGAGAAGGCTCCCGACTCTCCGAAATGTGGAACCCCGGGGCTCTGTGAAATCGGTGGCGGTGACTCGTCAGAGGTCCTAACTTAAGACCTCGTCATGACCCGTGAAACCCTCGCCGAAACGCTCGAAGACATCGCTCTGCTCCTGGAATTGAAAGGTGAGAACCCTTTTAAAATCAGGGCTTACCGCATGGGAGCGGAGACCGTCATGCAGTTCCCCGGCGACATCGTGACGCGGGCGCGGGAGGATGATCTCAAGGGCATCAAAGGCATCGGCGACGCGCTCCAGCAGAAGCTCCATGAACTCGCCACGACGGGGAAACTCGAGTTTTACGAAAAGCTGCGAGCTGAGTTTCCAACGGGTCTTTTTGAGCTTTTTCGCATTCAGGGACTCGGTCCGAAGAAGATCAAGGCGCTCTATGACTCGCTCGGGGTGGATTCGCTGGCGCGTTTAAAAGATCTCTGTCACTCAGGCGAAGTGGCGGCCCTAGCCGGGTTTGGTAAGAAGACGGCGGAGAAGATTCTCGAGGCGATTGCCTTCCGCGAGTTCAATGCGGAGCGTTTCCGGCTCGGAGATGTCGTCGCTCCGGTGGAGGAGATTCTCACCTCGCTGAAGGAGCACCCCGACTGTCTTCGGGCCGAGGTCGCGGGCAGCTACCGGCGCGCAAAGGAGACGGTCCACGATGTCGACTTCCTCGTCGCGACGGGAAACGCGGTTGAGATCATCGAGTATTTTGTTAGTCATTCCCGCGTCACCAGCGTCATCGCGAAGGGACCGACGAAGGCGAGTGTCTATCTCGCCGATGGTCTCCAGTGTGACCTACGGGCCGTCTCCAACGCCGAGTTCGCCTGTGCCCTCGCCTATTTCACTGGCAGCAAAGAGCACAACGTCGCGATGCGCGGTCTCGCTCTGAGCCGCGGCTACACCCTCAACGAATACCGTCTCGCTCCGCGCGAGGGGAGTGACTCGCCCGAGGCTCCCGTCTTTGAAAGCGAGGCCCAGCTCCACCGCTTTCTCGGGCTCGACTACATCGCACCCGAGTTGCGCGAAAACACCGGAGAGGTCGAGGCGGCCGCGGAGGGAGCTCTACCCCGTCTCATCGAGCTCGAGAACCTGCGAGGCACCTTTCACAACCACACTGTCGCGAGTGACGGGCGCAACACCCTCGGGGAAATGGCGGCGGCGGCGATGGAGCACGGCCTGCAGTACCTCGGGATCGCCGATCATTCGAAGAGCTCTTTTCAGGCGAACGGACTCGATGAAAAACGGCTTCGTGAGCAGATCGCGGAGATCCGTGAACTGAACCGTGGTTATCAGAGCGAGGGTACGAAGTTCCGCCTCTTCGCCGGTAGTGAGGTCGACATCCTCAAAGACGGGTCGCTGGACTTTGATGACGAACTCCTCGGTGAACTCGACTACGTCGTTGCGAGCGTGCACAACGCGATGACCATGCCAGAGGCGGAAATGACGGCCAGACTCATCAAGGCGGTGACGCATCCGAAGGTGACAATGTTAGGGCATCTTACGGGGCGCCTTCTCCTCGAGCGGGACCCCTATGCCGTGGATCTTCCCGCGGTGATTGAGGCCTGTGCCGAGAGCGGCACCGTCATCGAGCTCAACTGCAATCCCTGGCGACTCGACATGGACTGGCGCTGGTGGAAGTACGCCGTCGAGCGTGGCGTGAAATGCGCCATCAATCCCGATGCCCACCGCACCACTCAGCTCGATTACCTCTGGTTCGGTGTGCGTCTCGCCCGCAAAGGCTGGCTCACCCGCGCCGATGTCATTAACACGCTCGACCTGGCGGCAATGGAGGAATATTTAAATCTGGAACCGATTCGATAGTCTCTCATGAAAAGATATCTCCTCGAAGCCCGCGAAGGAGCGCCCTCCGAAATCATTCTTCACGAAGCAGAGCCCTCCCCGCTCGCACCCGGCGAGGTGCGTGTCAGGATGGAAGCATACTCGCTGAATTACCGCGACCTCCTCATGCAGTCGGGACTTTCCGCGTCGGGCGGATCCGACCCCGTCATCCCGCTCTCGGACGGAGCCGGAGTGGTTGAAGAGATCGGGGAAAGCGTCACTGCCTGGCGGATCGGGGAACGTGTCGCGCCGACTTTTTTCCGCGACTGGGAATCAGGTCGCTTCGACATGGCTTACCACTCCGCTGCCCGCGGGGGATCCTGTGACGGGGTCCTCGCCGAATCCATTGTCGCCCCGGCGCACAGCCTCGTGCGGGTTCCGGACTACCTTAGCGCAGTCGAGGCCGCGACCCTGCCCTGTGCCGCCCTCACAGCTTGGCACGCGATGATGGAGCGGGGCCGTCCCATCGGCTCAGGTGACACCGTTCTCTGCCTCGGCACCGGGGGCGTCTCCATCTTTGCCCTTCAGATCGCAACGGCAGCGGGGGCGCGGGTCATTCTGACGAGTAGTTCAGACGAGAAGCTCGAACTCGCCCAAAGGCTTGGCGCGGATGAGACGATCAACTACCGCGAGACTCCCGAGTGGGATCGTGAAGTCTATCGGCTCACCGAAAAACGCGGCGTCGACGCCGTCATCGAAGTCGGTGGACCGGGCACGCTCGGCAAATCCATGAATTCCGTCGCGGCGGGCGGATTTATCTCACTCATCGGAGTCCTCACCGGCTTCGAAGCTCCCGATACCAGCCTTTTTCCTCTCGTCAAAAAGAACGTCGATCTCCAGGGCATCTACGTCGGCAGTCGCGCGATGTTCGAGCGCATGAATCGCTTCTTCGAAGAGCACCGGATCCATCCCGTGATCGACAGCATCTTTTCTTTCGGTCAGGCATCAGACGCCTACGTCCGGCTCAAAGGTGCTGGTCACGTGGGAAAAGTGGTGGTGGCGTAAGGCCTCCATTACAGGACGGATGGGTTCCAAGCCACGCCTGGAATCTTTAGTTGACGTGACGGACAACGGGAGGTGTCGTTGTCCGTGTCTGAAGTGAACGCAGTTCCCGAGCTAACGTCGCCGTTTTTGTAACAGTCTCGTGTGACTTTCGGGGGCGCTTAAACCCTCAATACTCCACACAGATCGGATCGGGCAGGTTCAGAATGTCAGTCGTAAAATAGAGCCTCCCGCTCTCCGGATCGATCGAGAAGACCGAAAGAGTATTCGAAGACCGACCCGCCGCGATGAGCCATTTTCCGGTCGGATCGATATTAAAGTTCCTCGGGTAGGCTCCGCGGATCGCTTCGTGCTCGACAAAGCTGAGCAACCCGCTCCCTCCCGCGACCGAAAAGACGGTGATGGAGTCGTGTCCGCGGTTCGAGGCGTAGGCAAATTTTCCCGTCGGATGAAGGCGGATCTCGGCTGCCTTGTTCGGCACTTTCCACATCGACTCGGGCAGGGAGGGGATGGTCTGGAGGGGTGTCATCGTCGCGGAGGCGGCTTCGTAGGCGAAGACGGTCACGGTCATGCTGAGCTCATTGATGAGATAAATCTTTGTGCCGTCGTTGCTGAACTTGAGGTGGCGCGGTCCGCTCCCCGGGGCGAGGGCGGCAGCTCCGTGCGGGACGAGGGTCGCGGTGTCGTGATCGATATGGTAAATGACCACCCGATCGGCGCCCAGATCAGGGACGAGGAGGAAGCGGTTGTCTGGACTGGCTCCGGCGAAGTGCGGGTGCGGGCCTTCCTGTCTGTCTTTGTCAGGACCACATCCGCTGTGTCGGATGACCTGCGTGCGCTCACCGATCCTTCCGTCTTGCGCTATCGGATAGACGGTGATTGAGCCGCTCCCGTATTGAGCGGAAAAGAGGATCCTTCCAGTCTGATCGAGCGAGAGATGCGAAGCGCTGCCGTCGCCGGTCGATTGGGTGTTGAGGAGGGTGAGCGAATGATCTGCCCCGATGGAAAAGACCGCGACACTGCCTCCGTCGATATTGCAGAGCGAGTAAAGCAGGGTTCGATCCGTATTGAGGGCAACGAATCCCGGGCTACCGATTTCCGCCGCGAGGACGGGCTCGGTCAGTTTGCCCGTTTCGGTATTGAGCATGGTCCGGTAGATGCCTTTGGAGCCTTTACCGCCGGTGCCGAGCCAGAGTGGGAGGAGAGGGGGCATGGATGAAGTGGTGGAGAATCGAAGCTAGCGGAACCGAAGGTAGCTGGAGTGAAACGGAAGCAAATGGGCGGAGCGAAGCGAAGTCAACTGGAGTAGTGAATTGGGGAAACTGTCCGTATCACTCATACTCCCACTTCATGATCCACGGGTCGTCCATTTCTTTCTGAAAGGCTTTCATTTTCTCCTGATATTCTCGCAGCACTTCGGTGAAGCCGGGGTCGCCCGCGAGGTTATTTGCCTCGTAGGGATCTTTGGCGATGTCATAGAGTTCGAAGGCGGGTCGGTTGATATATTCGCCGACCGACTTCTGACCGTAGGGGGCGTCGAGCGATTGCCGGAACTGCGCCTGAAAACTGCTCGCGGCCCAGAGGTCCGAGGCGAAGGGGTAGGGGAGTCCGTGGGCGATGTTCCAGATCAGTTTGTATTTTTGATCGCGGACGACCCGCATCGGGTAATACATCTGAATCTCGTGAAAGGTGTGCGAGGCGTGGAGCGTTTCCCAGTGTTCCGCAGCGGGATCGCCGAGGATGGAGAGCCAGGACTTGCCGTGGTAATCGTTCAGGTTGGGGCCGAGGTTGTCCATCGCGATTTCGGGGAAGTCTTTCCAGAAATCCTTGGCGGGAACGAAGTTTTTCGGACGATTGGCTTCGCGGTTGAGGCCTCCGGCAAAGTCGAGGAGACTTGGTGTGATGTCGATATGGCTGATGAGAGCCTCGCTTTTCACACCGCGCTTTTTCTCGTAGGGATTCCGCACGACAAAGGGGACTTTCAGGCCACCTTCGTAGACCGTCGTTTTGCCTCCGGCAAAGGCCATGCCGTGGTCCGAGGTGAAAACGATCATTGTCTTTTCGTAGAGGTCGGCCTCTTTGAGGATCTCGACGAGACGGGCGACACCCTGGTCGACGCGCGAGAGGCTCTGGTAATATTGGGCGAGTTCTTCGCGAGTCTCCGGGCTGTCTGTCAGGAAATGCGGGATGGGCACATTGGCGGGATCGTAGAAGACTTCTTCGACGCCGGGGAAGGATTGACGATTTGGTTTGTTCCCGAAGAGATCGGGTTTCAATTCGCGCTGCGACGTTTCGTCCTTGCCGCCTCCGCGGTGGGGGTCGGACGTCGCGAAGTAAAGGAAGAAGGGCTTCTCATCGTCGGCGGTGATGAAGTCGCGGGATGTCTCCGCCATTGCCACGGGATTGCGGCCGTCGGCCTTGAGGTAATTTTCGAAGCGGTAGACCTGCTCGGGGCCGACGTGGAATTTTCCGATCTGGCCGGTGCGGTATCCGGCTCCGGCCATGACGCGGGGAAGCGACAGACTCACGACCGTCTTCCATGACTCGAATTTGTGATAGGCGTGCTGGTGGCCATACTGGCCGTTGCGGTGGTTGTGGAGTCCCGACATGACGACGGACCGGCTCGCGGCACAGCTCGCGGTGGTGGCGTAGGCGTTAAGGAAGACCGTGCCGTCTGCCGCGATGGCATCGATCGCCGGAGTCTTCGCGACCGGATCGCCGTAGCAGCCGAGGGTGGGGGACTCGTCATCGGTGATGATGAAGATGACATTGCGCTCGGCGGCGTCGAGAGAGGAGAGGCCGAGGGAAAGAAAGGGCAGCGCGAGCAGTGCCGGGAGGATTTTCATGCGTCAAGCATGCCGAGGAAACGCGGGCGGGTCAAGGCCCGGGGTCTTGCTACCAGAGCAGACTCACTCCATAGGCGGGAAAGTCCCCGTCCGAGGTGATGATCGTCCAACCGCGGTTGAGGGCCCGACTGATGAGGATCCGGTCGAAGGGATCGCGATGGTGAAAGGGGAGGGACTCGAGCGTGGCGATATCGGAATTGGAGAGCGGCGAATACTCAAATCGATACGTTTCCAACGCCTTCGGCACAAGCAGCGCCGGAGACTCGTTGAGCGGCAGTTTCCCGAGAGAGAATTTTATCGTGATCTCCAGGTAGGAAACCTGGTGGAACCACACCTCGTTCGCGGGATCGCGCAGCGCCGCCTCGGCCCGGGCCGAAAGGCGGGGATCGCCGCTCCAATACCAGAGCGCGGCGCAGGTATCGACGAGCAGGTCCATTGCGAATCAGTCCGCGGTTGGTGAAAAATCCTGCGCCATTTCGGCATCGGAGTTGAAGAAATCCTCCCCCACGGAAATCTGCTCGCGGTAGAGACCGGGGGCCGGGCGCAGTTCGCGGTGTTTCTTTGAGATCGGCCTGATCTCGGCGATGGGCACATTGCGCTCGCAGAGAATGACCGTTTCGCCCTCTTTGACGCGACGGGCATACTCGGAAAAGTGGGACTTGAACTCGTAGAGGTTTACGTTTTCCATGGTTACTTAGCTAAAACCTGGTCGGAAACCTGGTCAAGTTGCATTTGGTTTCCTCGTGGGCAAGTCCAAGCGCTCGATCGGGTCGATCTCCCCTATTTTTATCGATGCCCCTCACGCCCGCCGCCCGAATTTCCGCTCGAGTTCGGCGTAGTTGATTTGAATCAGAGTCGGGCGTCCGTGCGGGCAGCAGTAGGCCATGTCACAGACGAGAAGGTCTTCGAGGAGTTTTTGCAGCTCTTTCTCGTGGAGCGGGTCGTTTGCTTTGACGGCGTGGCGGCAGACGGTGGTGGCGATCATGTCTTCGCCGAGGCGCAGGGCGGACATGCGGTCGCTCGAGGAGCGAATCTCGTTGATGACGTCGTTGAGGAAAGACTCGGGATCATCGCTTTTTAAAAAGACCGGAAGCGCGTCGATCTTGAGGGTATTCCCGCCGAAGGGTTCGGCGGAGAGGCCGAGTTTGTTGAGGGTTTCGAGGTTGCGGCTGATGAGATCGAAATCGCGCGGCGGGAGGTCGACCATGATGGGGGTGAGGAGCCGCTGCGAGGGCACGCCTTCGGTTTCCATGCGGCGCTTCATTTCCTCGAAGAGGACGCGCTCGTGGGCGGCGTGCTGATCCATGAGGACGAGGCCCTCTTTGCCCTCGAGGAGGACGTAGAGTTTCCCTAACACGCCAATAATACGGTAGTCGACCGCCTTCGGTTTCTGATCGACGAGTGCCGCCGGTAACGGATCTGAGAGGGTGGGGTAGGTGACCTGACCCACTTCGGTCGCCGGCACGGGCGAAGTCGCTTCAGCGCGCTGACGCTCGAGGGTGGTGAAGAGAGGCTGCTGCACCGGAGCGGGATCGGTTTTCGGGGAATCGCCCCGGTCTTTGCGCAGTTGATAGCGGTCGTGGGCGGGGAGCAATTCGTCCTGCACAATGAGGGAGCGCGGCTCGGGCGCGGGCGTGTTGCCGGTGAAGCCGACGCCGGAAACGGGGCGGGTCATGCGTTCGCGCAGGGTGAGCTGGACGGCACCGATGATGGCATCCTGCACCGCGAAGCCGTCGTGAAAGCGCACTTCGCGCTTGGCGGGATGGACGTTGACATCGACGGCGGACGGGTCGGTCTCGATGAAGAGAAAGGTGACGGGATATTGCCCTTTCATGAGGGCGGTGTGATAGCCCTCGCGGAGGCCGCGGGAGATGATCGCGGCCTCGACGGGACGACCGTTGAGAAAGCTGAGCTGCTGACGTTTGTCGCTGCGGCCCATCCCGGGAGGTCCGATGAAGCCGCGTATGGTGACATTTTTATGCGTCGTTGGCTCGATCTCGAGGAGGCGTCCGGCGAGGTCTTCACCGACGAGTCCTCCGATACGCTCGCGCAGGCTGGTGGTGGCGGGAAGTTGGAAGGCGAGACGCTCGTCGCGGACGAGCGAAAAGCGGATCTTCTCGTGGGCGATCGCCTGTGTTTTAATGACCTGCTCGAGGTGCGAGTATTCGGTCGTCTCGGTGCGGAGGAATTTGCGGCGGGCGGGGAGGTTGTAGAAGAGAGAACGCACCTCGATCTGGGTTCCGGGCGGTTCGCCGCAGTCCTTGACGCTGGCGATGCGGCCGCCATTGACGATGACTTCGGTGCCGGTGAGGGCGTCGGGTTCGCGGGTGGTGAGGCGGAATTTAGAAACGCTCGCAATGCTGGGCATGGCCTCCCCGCGGAAGCCAAGGGTGAGGATCGCGGCGAGGTCCTCTTTCGTCCGGATCTTCGAGGTGGCGTTGCGCTCGAGGCACATGAGGGCGTCGTCCCGGTTCATCCCCGACCCGTCGTCGGTCACGCGGATGAGGGCAATGCCGCCGCGCTGCACCCGGATCTCGATAGTAGTGGCGCCCGCGTCGATGCTGTTCTCGACGAGCTCTTTCACGACCGAGGCAGGGCGCTCGACGACCTCACCGGCGGCGACCTGACTGGCGAGAGCTTCGGGCAGTAGACGTATTTTTCCCATGACGATGCAGAACCTTCAACTGAGGGCGGCCGCGGTCGAAAAGCAACATGGAAATCATTTGGGAGAACGCGTTCCCGGCGGTATAGTAGGAGCGAAACAATCCCGCCGAAGATGATCGAAGTTACCGAATCCGCCGCCAAGCACCTCCTCGATCTGCTCGAGGAAAAAGACTTTACTCCCGCCGAGAGGGGCCTGCGCCTCTTTGTCGAAAAGGGAGGTTGTGCGGGGATGTCCTATTCGATGAAGATCGATGCCTTCGCGGAAGGGGACGAAGTTTACACCTGCGGCGAGGCGCGGGTCTTCGTCGATGCGGAGAGCCTCGTCTATCTCGATGGCTGCCACCTCGACTACGTCGATGCGCTCAACGACGCGGGCTTTAAGATCGAAAATCCGAACGCGGCGCGCAGCTGCGGGTGCGGGACTTCTTTTGAACCGGCACGGAAAGATGCGGCTCCGGCTTATGATCCGGCGACAATGGACGGGGAAGTGTGCGGGAGCGGGCGGTAAGATTAAGATTAAGATTGATGGAAACAGTCTCTGACAAGAGTGCCTTTTCACGCGAGATCCGCGAGCAGGATGAGGGGCGCTTTGTCAGTGGCAATATCGTGCTCTGGGTTGCGGTCATCGCGGTGCTGATCGGGCTGAATTTTGCTTCCTGGTCTTTCTGCATGTGGGTCTTTGGCCAGCCCGAGCATCCCATGAACTACCGGCTCCTCACGAAGCTGAATAAACTCGATCCCATTCACGGGTTCACCCCGGTGACGGCGCCGCGGGGGAAATTTCTTTCGGCAAAGGATCTCTACGCTCAGGTCTATCCTTTCAGCGCGACTGATCTGCGCGCCTACAACGGCATTTTGAAGCGGTATTACCTGAAGAATTACCACGAGTTGGACAACGTGACCTTCCTCTCGGGCGAGTTCACGGTGCTCTCGGTGCAGCGGCTCAGCGAAGGCGCGGTCTTCCCCTCCGGCATCGTGATTCGGGGTCGCTCGACGACCTTTCCCGATGCCATCGTCGATTTTGCCCTGCCTTCTCCGACGACTCCCGAAAAATTTGATCTCAAGGCGGGTCAGATTTTGAAGATCGAAGAATCGACGACCTGTGCCGCGGTGCTGAACATCGAGCGACTCCAGGACAGCACGATGGTTTTCAGCGCCGTGCCGCTCGTGAGCCGCACTTTCGAGTTCGGCGAGGACGCCACCATTGAAGTGAAGCCGACCGAGCGCATCGAAATCGATCCCGAGCTCTGGCCTATCAGCGAGGACGCGGAATCGCTCGAGGCAAAGCCTGTTGAACTGGGTGGAGAGCAGGCGGGAGAGGCTGTGGCGTCACCCGATGCGGCAAAGCCGGCGGGGGCGAAGGGGGAGTGAGGGGGGCGGTTGGCGGTTGGCGCGGCGATCTTTTTTAGCCCCGATGGATGTCCGTATTCCCGTGTTATTCTCGACCGGTCACGAACTTTTTTGGTCGTGACAAACGGATGTATGATGGCAATCATCGGTTGATGACCGCTGTCCGCAGTATCCTTTTGATCAAGCCTACATTGGCATGGGCACTTTCTTCGTGTGCTTCAACCGTTCCGGCCCCGCTACACTTGGGTGCTTCGGGAGATATCTGTCCGGTCAACAGAACTCCTCTTACTAGAAGAAGCGGCTATAAGGTAGATGGTTTTTTCTCGGCGAACATTTCCGACAAAGAACTTCGGTTTCGGGAGAGAAAGGCCCCGAAAGCGCTAGGTCCGGGCGAATCCCCGGAAAAGCACTGGATTTATACGGAGCCCACTGAGCTGAGCTACTGTGAGCTATGTCAGGGGGTGATTCGACGCCGTTGAGCTCTTTTCGAGGCCGATTTACCACCCTCAACATTCATCCGCCTTCTCCGGCGCGACGTAGTTGGGGTAGCCTTTGCTCAGCTCCTGCGTCAGTTCGCCGGCGCGGGCTTCGTTGCCGAGGGAGCGGTAGGCGTTGATCGCCTTGGTGAGGGCTTTGGGCGTGACCTCCGGGTCCGTGAAGATCTGGCTGACGACGAGATATTCTTTTGCTGCTTCGTCAAGTTTGCCGTCGGCGGCGGAGATATCACCCAGAAGGATGCGGGCTTCGGCGTTGGTGCGGCCCTCTTTCTGTGAGCGCAGGCTCTCCTGAGCACTGTTGCGGGCGGCTTCGAAGTCGCGGAGGCAGAGCTGGGCATGGCCGCGGCCGAGGTAGGCGGCGGCGCGATCGCTGGGGCGCTCGGTCTGGCTGAGATAATGATCGTAGGCGGCGATGGTTTCGGTGAACTTCTTCAACTTCGCGCGGGACTCGGCGAGAAGCTTCCAGACCGAGGCGGTGGTCTGATCGGGTTTTTCGGGATCGGTGAGGGAGGTCAGAAAATACTCGGCGTCTTCAAAACTTTCATCCTCGGCGAGTTTGCGGCCGACATACTCGAGGATCTGCGCGGGGATCGCGGTGCGCTTGACCGGCTCTGCGTTCTCGGCGGCGGGAGCATTCTCAAGGTAGCGCCGCGCCTCGGTGGCGAGTTTAGGAATGTCTTCGAGCTGGTAGAGGGAGATGACGATACGAAGGGTGGCTTTGTCCTCGTTCGAGGGATCCATCTCGCGGGCCTTTTCGAGCTCAACGAGAGCTTCGGCATATTCCTCGAGATCGAAGTGCCCGACGCCGATCCAGTAGTGGGCTTCACCGGCGCCCCGGGTCTCGGGGAATCTTGCGAGAAGATCGCGGTAGGCCTGGATCATCTCGGGGATCTTGCGCTGGTGGGCATAGATCAGGGCAATCTGCTGGAGGGCGAATTCGAGCTCGGGTGACTCGGGATGGCGCTTTACGATGTCAAGGTAGTCACCTAGAGCGAATTGGTGATCCTCCTGAGCCTGATAGGCCATGGCCCGCTTCGCGAGGGCGGAGGACCCGAGGGGGCTGTCGTGATGGCGTTGGATGAACCGGGAAAGGGTGAGGATACCTTCGGATCCCTGATCGGACTCGGTCTCGGCCCAGCCCTGTTTATAGAGACGGGCTTCGTGATATTTTTTATCAATGTTATCCTCGCGGACCCGGCGGTAGGCGGAAGCGGCGTCCGTGTAGTGTTTGATCGCGAAATCGGATCCGGCTCCGCTGGCGGAGTTCTCGGCTTGGTTGAAGTGCCACTCGGCCGCCATGAGATGGGCCATGTCGATGAAGGTGCTCTCGGGATCGATTTTACTCTGGCGCTCGGCAAAGCGCGAGGCGGACTCGGGGAGGAGAGGATCGCCCTGCTGGTGGAGGATCTGGAGTTTGCGGTAGCCTGCCTCGATACCCTCCTGTCGCTCGGGGTATTTGCCCTCGACGAGAGAGTAGAGGCGCAGGGCGGAATCGTTGTCCCCTTTGATGCGGAAGGAATGGCCGACGATGAGCAGCATCTTGGCGCGCGATTCGTCGGGGGCGTCGTAGGCGCCGGTGTTGTACAGGCCGATGACCTTGTCGTGATCGCCGCGGGAAAAGGCGTTAAAGATCGCCCCGACCTGGGCGAGGGATTTCCACGGGCTCGTATCGGCGAAGGCGAGGGCTTCGTTGAGGAGTTTTTCACTGAGATCGGCCTGCCCGGCTTCGGCGGCCATGAGCCCGCCGCGCACGATGGCCTCTTCTTTGAACTCCTGAGTCGTGGCATTTGCGGCGAGTTGCTGGAAACGCTCGAGGGACTTGGCGGTGTCGCCCAGTTCGAAGAAAAGCCGGGCGCTCTCGAGGAGGCAGCGTTCGTAAAAGGGATTTTCCGCAGCCGAACTCGAGGCCATGACCGCCTCGAATTCGGTGAGGGCTTCTTTGCCCTGGGCGGTGAGCTGGAGGCAGCGGGCGTAATAGAAACGTGCCTGAACGACTGCTTCAGGATTGGTGAGTTCGTCTTTGGCTACCTTGAAGTAGGCGAGGGCGTTGCGGTAGTCTTTTTCATTGAAACGCAACACGGCAAGACGGTAGGCGGCGGACCCGACGAAGACGCCGCGGCGGTAGGTGTTGATGAGGTAGTTGAAAGTAGTGGTCGAGTCCTCAAGCTGATTCACTTTCAGGTAGCACTCACCGAGACGGAACCAGGCGGCCTGGAGATTGGGACTATTTGGCTGCTCGCGGATGAAGATCTGGTATTGCTGGGCGGCGAGAGCGAACTGCTCTTTGCTGTAGAGGAGGTCGGCGTAGGAGAGGATGTCTTCGAGGACGGGGGCGGCCTGTGGGACGGGGGAGGCCACGGCTGGAGCCGGAGCGGACGGTGCTGGAGCGGGAGCGGGTGAATCAGCGGGCGGAGCCGGGGGGCGCGGCGGCTGCGCGGGTGCATCGATCTGGGCCATCGCGGCGAGAGTGGCGAGCTGGCAGATGATCCCCGCGACGAGGAGGACGCGGCCCGGTCGCATCGTGGTGGCGGTGAGTAATGTTAGGGCCAGGGGCATGGGGAGGGAAAGGCGCGGCGAGGTCGTGCGGGGGGGGCTCACTGCTCGGGCCGGGTCGTGGCAAAGGCCACGTTCCAGATTCCGGCTCGTTTGATTTCGTCGAGAACATTAATGATGGCCTGGAAGTTTGCCTCGGACGAACCCCGCAGGATGACGGCCTGGTCGGGATAGGCGTCGGAGACGGCCTTGAGCTTCGCCAGTAGCTCGGGATTGGTCACGGGGAGCCCGTTGAGGACGACGGTTCCGTCCTTGCGAACGTTAATGATGATCTCACCCGCCTGTCGGTCTTTGTTTTCCGCCTCTTCGGCAGAGGGCACGGAGATGTCCATGTCGCGTTCGAATCGGGCCGACTGCCACGAGACGATGAAGAAGATGAGGAGGAGAAAGACGACGTCAATCATCGGAGCGAGCTCGAGCTCGGCACCTTGCTGACTGTTGATTTCCCTGAATTTCATGGATCGTGGGCGGGCGATGGCGGCCGGATGCCATTAATCGGATTCACCGGTCTCGCGGCGGGCCGAGGCGCGGTAATTGGCCCTCTTATACTGGGCGGCGAGCAGGGCCATGATGTGGGTCATGGCGGCTTCGAGCTCGGCGATGAGCTTTTGCACCTTGCCGCGGAAGATCGAGTAAAAGATGAGAGAGGGGATACTGACGACGAGACCGGCGGCGGTTGTCACGAGAGCTTGGGCGACGCCGGGGGCGAGGTCCATGTTCTGCACGCCGCTGCCGATGCTCTCGAAGGCTTTAATCATCCCGACGACGGTGCCGAAGAGTCCGATCATGGGGGCGACGCGGCTGATGTCGTTGAGGTAGCTGATGCGGTTGTCGAGGATGCTGGCCTGTCGGGTGCCTTCGGCTTCGGTTACTTCGCGGACCTCGTCGAAACTCGCGGTCGGGTTTTTTGTCGCGAAGTCGAGGGTTTTATAAACGATGCGGGCGATGCACTCGTTCTGACGGTTGCAGACGGCGATGAGGCCGAGGTAGTCCTGCTTGCGGATGAGGGCGTCGGCAGCATTCATGAATCGGTCACTCACCACGGCACCCTGGCGGATCGTGAAGAGGTAGAAAATGATAAGAAGCACTGCGATGAAGGAGAGCAGCAGCAGGGGGACCATCAGCCAGGGGCCGCCTTCCATGAGGTAGTCGAGCATCGTCTGCGCCGTGGGAAGGGTGCTCTCAAGAATCCCGCGGTCGGCTGCCGGGGCGGCGGGTTGCTCCTGTGCCGTGAGAGGCAACAGCGGCAGCGAAATGGCGAAAAGGAGAATCGCAAAGAAGAGGCGGTATTTCATCCGGAATTGAATTTTATCGGAAACGAGTTCGAACAAGAGAGGCCCCTCGAGTGCGGGCTCCTTGAAAAAAGAAGGCGGCTGCAGGTCCCGGCGCTCCGGGAGGGACTCGCAAGCTTACTCCCACTCTCCACCCTTGCAAACCCTCGGTCGGGGTATCGGTACGAAATTGAACTTACCGCTAAAGGGCAGGGTCAAGCTTTCTTCAACATGGAAAATACGGAAATTTACGTGACTCTCAACGAGTTAAAGGTGGATCTGTCATTTGAATATTGAAATAATGGTTCTTGAAATCATTTCGAGCAATGGAACCAACCCTGTCCTCGTGTTAGAATTTTCCCCGCTTCGGGGACGCGGCATGTTGATCAAATCACTACAGAAAATCTGCCAGCGGATCACCGATACCCTCTTCCGCCGCGGGGGGACCCGTGGTCTCACCCGAGGATTCCGCTCCGACGACGACGCGAAGAAGCCGCTGCAATTGGAGCACTTCGCTGACTTGGGCCGCGCGGTCGTGGTCGTCGCGCATCCCGATGACGAAGTTTTCTGCTCGGGGCTGATTTGTGCCTTGAAGCATCTCGGCTGCCACGTGACCGTCCTTTGTCTCACTCGCGGCGAGGGTGGCCCTTGCGACGGATTTCCCCGGGAAGAGCTCGGCGAAATCCGCTCGGGCGAGATGCAGGAGTCCTGCGACGAACTCGGGGTCGATGAGCTGGTTTTTCTCGGTCACCTTGATCCCCTTGCAAAAGGGTCCAAGGTCTATGCCCCCGACGTGTCTGTCGAGGCGCTCGCCCTGCAGATTTGTGAATACCTCGAGGGAGCGGACCTTGTCCTTTCCCACGGCAGCAGCGGGGAGTACTGGCATCCCGCGCACCTCCTCGTCTTCGGCGCGGTGAAGCAGGTCATCGACTCCATCGGTGAACCGACCCCGACCTGGATGACATTTCTCGCGCGTCAGCTCGGGCATCCGTTGCCGAATCTCGTGAACTGGGACGATCCCGCCTTTCTTCGGGTGGATAATACTCCGTATCAGGACGCGCGCCGCCGCTCTCTCGAGTGTCACCGCAGTCAGCTCGGTCTCTTTGGAAGATTTGCCGGGGGCGACCACAGGGACTTCATCCGACTCACTGCTCGCGAAGCTTACGCCCTGCAAAAATGGGGTGATCTACAAGTCGCGGAAGCGGCTGATAAAGGCGAACGTTAGCGGGATCATCGCGGCCACGCTCGAGGCGAAGGCGCCGAGGGCGAAACGAAAGGGCTCTACCATTGCCGCGCTCACTAGAATCGTGCAGGTCAGCACGACCGAGCCCATCACAAAAATCCCGAGTGGCGAGAGTCGCCGGTGTTGTCCGGCCGTCTCCATGTGATGCCGGACCGGGTCGAAGTATTGATAGGCGATGATCGCGACGAGGAAGGGACTCAGCGGTGCATACGATTCCAGCGACGGCATCGAGAGGAGCGAATTGTAAAGACCATGGACAAAGACCACCGCGATGAAGCTGAAGAGGAACTCTTCCCACCCGCGGAAGCGCCGGTGCAGCATCTGCCACAGGTAAAATCCGGCGACACCGGTTAGGGAAAAGTGCAGCGCATTTGCCGTGAGCAAGCGTAGCCATGCCGTGAACGTGCCCGAGCCCGACTGGAAGTAGACGAGATTCTCCTGAAAGGCGAAGCCCAGCCCGACTATCCCCGCGAGGACGAGCGCCTCGATCGGAGTCCCCTTTTTCCGAATCATGAGTGCGAGCGGCAGGAAGCAGAGCAGTTTCAGCGTCTCTTCCCGCAGCCCTACTCCCGAGAGAAAATAGCTGAACTGGGCCAGAGGGGGATCTTCTGGATGGAAATCCTGCCCGAGCAAATACTGCTGCAAGCTTGCCGCGTAGAGCGTCAATCCCGCGCTCACGATCCCGAGGGAAAAAGCGGCGAATGCCTTTAGGACATTTTTCCGTGTGCGCTCGCGAAAGGCGAGGAGGATGAAAAACCAGATTGCCGCCGTAAAGAGCGCCGGGATCACATAGACAGTCCCGAGCATTTGCCCCTCGGCCACGGTGATCGATCCGGCGAGTCCGGCGTAATCTTTCGCGTAGGCCTGATAGCGGAGCAGATCCGATGGATCAAAGGCGCGGCGCATCGCGGGGTCTTCGAGCAAGTCCCGCACGAGCGTCCTGTCTTCTCCGATCCGGGCGAGGAAGAGGGCACTGCGGCGGGCGTAGTGCGCGTCGTCGGAGAGCGCCGCCTCAGCGAGGTAGTGGCGCAGCGCACCCTCATCGTCGCCCGCTTTCATTTTGAGATCGCCGAGGAATTCATTCCGGTATAGGGCTGTTTCCGCAGCCGCCTCGAGCCGGGCGATGGCTTCGGGCTCGCCGCCGCCGTTCAGCCCTTTCCACCAGGTCTCGATGAGTTCGTCGGGTTCTTTCGCAAGGGCCGTTTCGATGAAAGCGGCAAAGGGATTCTCCGACGCGTCCTCCATGAGATGGACGCAGGTCCCCGATCGTGATTCAAGCTCGAGCGGCAGACCGAAGCGGATCAGTGAGATCAGCTCGTTTTTTCCGGCGGAAGCGGAGGCCGAATCGGCCATTTTGTAGAGGCGCGAATCCCCCTTCGGTGAAATGAGGGAGAGCAGAAAGGCCAATCCGATAGAGATGCCTACTATCGTCAGTGACGCCTTGACTAAGATACCCCTGTCTCTCGAGTAACGAATTAGTTCCTGCTGAGTCGGGAGTTGCATGGGGAAAGGGCGACATTATCCCGCATTCGAGGCCGCGACAAGCGGAGCGTCGCCTTTGCCGCCTTTGCCGCCTTTGTTTAGCGGAGTTATTAAATCCGTCTTTCTTTTAATCCGCGAGAATAGAACGCCGAAGGGAAATCCGGGGCGGGCCACAGCAACTCGCCGCCGCAGGGGGGAGGAGAAATGCGGTTTAAAGTCACTTCGCCTTTTTTGCGGTGGTGAGAGAGGTTGCTATCGTGTTGAAAAGTCTCTACTTTCGGACTCATGAAGCGATCCGCCCTCACCCCCGTATTGGCCGCCCTGGCCGCCCTGGCCTCGATCCCGGCCTTTTCCGCCGAGGCCCCGAAGATCAAACTTGAGCCCGTCTATGCGGGGCTAAAGCTGGAAAAGCCGGTCTCTCTCCAGATCCCGAACGACGGAACGGGGCGGCGTTTTCTCGTCGAGCAGACCGGTAAAATCCGCCTCCTCCCCGCCGACGAGGCCGCGACCGAGGCACCGGTCTTTCTCGACATGGCCGGAATCATGAGCGTTGAGAAGGACTTCGAGGAGGGGCTTCTCGGTCTCGCTTTTCACCCTGACTACAAAGAGAATGGCCGATTTTACCTCAGCTTTTCCCGCCAGGGGCCGAAGCGGCTCGTTCTCGCCGAATACGCTGTCTCAAAGACCAATCCGAATACCGCCGATCCGGCGAGCGAGCGCATTCTCCTCGAGGTGCCGCAGCCTGAGTGGAATCACAATTCGGGCAATATTTTCTTTGATCCCAAAGACAGTCTTCTTTACCTCTGCGTCGGTGACGGCGGGATGAAAAACGGCCTTCATCTGCTCTCCCAGAAGCTCACAAGCTGGAGCGGCAAGGTCCTGCGAATTGACGTCGACAAGCGGACCGCCTCGCTTCCCTACGGGATCCCGTCGGACAATCCCTTCGTGGGAACCCCGAACGCCGCACCCGAGATCTGGGCTTACGGCTTTCGTAATCCGTGGGGAGCGGCGATCGATCCCGAGACGGGCTTATTCTACCTCGCTGACGTTGGTCAGGATTTTTACGAAGAGATCAACCTCGTTGAGAAAGGCGGAAACTACGGGTGGAATTTCCGGGAGGCCTCTCACGTTTTCCCCGGACGGGAACCACTCATGGCCGCTCTCGGGCAAAAAGCCGACCCGCCCAAGGGCGCCGTCTTTATCGATCCCATCCACGAATACTCCCGCGCCGACGGGCTCAGCATCACGGGCGGCTTTGTCTATCACGGCAAGGCGATCCCGGCAATGCAGGGACACTTCGTCTATGGTGACTGGCGATTCGGCAATCTCTGGGCTCTCAGATATGATGAGTCCACCAAGTCTGTCGTGAATCACCTCATCGAAAAACCGGCCGATGTGGCAAGTCCCACGACCCAGCCGACCGGCTTCTTTCCTGATGAGAACGGCGAAGTCCTCGTCCTCGACTGGCGCGGTGCGATTCATCGCATCGTCCCGGCGGAGTAGCGGAATTTGCCAAAATTCCTCTGTCAGTCCGGCAACACCCTCACATAGGGGTTCGCCCAGTCCGAAGGTCCGTCGGGAATGATACCCAGCGGACCTTTCCCCGGGATTTCCAAAAATGTCCCTGCTTCTTTCCCGTTGATCTCAAGTCGCAGTTCTCCGCCGCGCAAAAACCCCTCAATGCGATTGTAAGCCCCTGTCTTTTCCCAAAGCGGACCGGCCGGGTCGAGGGGGACCTCTTTCCCCCTGACGAGGAGGCGCGGCCTTCCCGAGTCCTCGTGGCGTTTCAGATCGACGATGAAGCCGATGTCGCCGCTGAATTCTTCATTCGTCACGAGCGGTCCCGCTCCGGCGGCGGCGATGAACTCCCAGTCGCGGGATTTCCAGCCACTCGCCTCCTCCCAGCCCGCAAAATCGACCCCGGTGTAGAGGCAGCGGAATCCCCGGTTCGCGATTGCAACCTGCGAGGGCTCGACAGGGGTATCAGGCAGTTCGTGGATTTGCACATTGCGGAAGTGGACGACCCCGCCCTCGCTCTCGAGACAGATGTATCCCTTGCGCGGGCTCGCCTCGCTGCCACGGGTGACGACCTTGCCGTTGACCGCGAGAGAGATGGCTCCGTCGCGGCACTCGATGCGGTAGTGATTCCACTCGGGAGAGGGATTCGAGCGGTTCTCAGTCGGGAAAGCACGCTGCCCGCCGCGTCCGTTCACGGGCTTTAGGGTCGCACCATGGATGGGGAAAATGTCGCCGTGGGTCGTGTAGTTGTTCGTGTTGCCATAGGCGTTCTCGAGGACCTGGACCTCGACCCCGCGGATGAAAGGCTGACCGCGCGCCGAGATGTCGTCAGCCCAGACAAAGACGCCCGCGTTTCCTTTCGGGACGAGGTGACGCCACTCCAGTTCGAGGATGAAGTTCTGATACATGCGCTCCGTCCGGATTTCCCCGATCGGCTTGCCGCTGCAGACGAGATCGCCTTCCTCGTTAAAGCTCCAGGTCGAGGGCGCGGTGTTGACGACGATCCAGCCGCTGAGATCTTTGCCGTTGAGGAGAGGGCGGAACTCCAGTTTTTCCTCCGCGCGGAGGGAGAGGGCAAAGAAGAGGATGAGGGCGGTGAGGGGACATGTGCGGAGCATTCCGGGAGTTCAATCCATCCGCGCGCCAAAGGCAATCCCGCAATGAAGGCAACAGGTCGGCTCGGGGACTCGGCGAAGAGACGATCAAAAAAGAGAGATTGGCCCTTTTCCGGAATACGGCTAGGATAAAGGCATGAGAAAATTAGCACTCTTCCTTTTCGCTCTCTCTTCCATAGCTCTCATCTCCTGCGAACGAGAGAGCGGGGTGGCTGAAACGACCGCACCGGCTGCCGGACCGATCGATCTTGACGGGGCCAAAGCCGCCGAAGTGCTGGCGAGCGACCCGTCCATCGTCGTGCTCGACGTCCGCACTCCCGAAGAATTTGCTGAAGGCCACATCAAGGGCGCGTTGAACATTGATTTCAATGGTGACGACTTTGAGAAAAAAATCGCCGAACTCGACCCGGCGAAGCCCTATCTGCTGCATTGCGCGGCGGGCGGACGCAGCGGTCAGGCCCTGCCTCTCTTTGAAAAGTTGAAGTTCAATCAACTCTACCACCTCAGGAGCGGCTTCGGAGGATGGGTCGCCGACGGTCAGCCGGTGGAGAAGTGAGGGGACGGCCTCTCACGCCCCTTCGAGGGGCTGGATGAGGACAAAGGGAGAGACGACGAGGGCGCGGAAGCGGGCCTCGCGCTCTTCCCAGTAAGCAGCATGGGGAGCTGATGGGGAGACGAGGTCGCCCGCCTTGCGCCAGTCGCTGACCCGGTCCGCGTCGTCCGTCGAGAACGCGTGGCCCACATCCGTGATTGAGAGGGACGGATCGACGTAGATGAGCGCTCCCGAGGCGAAATGCGGACGCAGGTAGTTCCAGTCAACTTCGCCGGTGTATTTTTCGAGCTTTTCCAGAGGCGAATCCGGGTCGTTTCCGAGGATGCCGTAGCGCAGGCTGTCTGCGGCGGTTTCCCCGCCCGTGCCTCCCTTGCCGTTTGGTGATGTGGTCATGATCGCATAGACTAACCTCTACCAATGGAGATCGCAAAACCGGACGCCGACGAAAAGAAGTTCATCCGGGTCAATGACGTGAAATTTTACTCTTGCTGAAGCATCGCGGAAAACGTGATCATCAGCGACCTTACTATTAATGGAAGCACTCGCCGCCGTCCTCTACCAAGCCAACGAACCTCTGCGCCTCGAACAGGTCGAGGTGCTCCCGCCCGGTCCCGCGGAAGTGCGGGTCCGCATGCAGGCCGCCGGTGTCTGTCACAGTGATCTTCACGTGATGAAGGGTGATCTGCCGATGAAAATGCCCATCATCCTCGGACACGAGGGCGCCGGGATCGTCGAAGAAATCGGCCGCGGCGTCACCTCCGTGAAGCCCGGCGATCACGTCATCCCGATCTGGCGAATGTCGTGTGGCCAATGCTACTACTGCCTCGGCGGACGTCCCGCCCTCTGCGATGTCGGCACGGCGATGCGCTTCACCGGGCTCATGCCCGACGGCCAGACCCGCTTCCGCAACGCGGCGGGAGAGTCCATTCTCCACTACGCCGGCGTCTCGACCTTCTCCCAGCTCTCGACCATGCCCGAGGGCGCGGTCGTGAAGATTCCCGAGTCCGTCTCCTTCGAACACGCCGCCCTCATCGGTTGCGGCGTCATCACCGGATTCGGAGCGGTCATGAATGCGACCAACGTTCCCGCCGGCAGCACTGTCGCCGTTGTCGGATGCGGCGGCATCGGGCTGAACATCATCCAGTCCGCCCGTCTCGCCGGGGCGACGAAAATCATCGCGATCGATCGTGTCCCGTCAAAGCTCGACTACGCCCGCACCATGGGCGCGACGCATTTCATTAATGCGTCCGAACACGAACCTGTCGCCGCGGTGAAGGATCTCACCGGTGGTCTCGGGGTCGACAATGCCTTCGAAGCGATCGGACTCGCCGAAGCCATCGAGCAGGCCTACGACATGACGCGAAAAGGCGGCACCTGCGTCGTCGTCGGCATCGCCGGTCCCGACGTCCGCGCCCGCATCAACGTCAATCAACTCGTCTATGCCGAGAAGACCCTGCGTGGATCCATCTACGGATCGACCCGCCCGCGGCTCGATCTCCTGCGCCTCATCGAACTGCACGAATGCGGTAAGATCGATCTCGATTCCCTCCTGACAAGAACCTATCCGCTCAGCGAAATCAACGAAGCCTACGCGGCTCTGGAGCGGGGCGAGGTGGCGCGGAGTCTGGTGCTGCCGCAGATGGGGTGAGGGGCTTCTTCGGTGCGATGGAGAGCATAATGGCGCGAGCACGCCCTAGGGTTGCGAAGTCCACAAATTAACGTGAATTTGTGGAGTGCATCCCCGGTTTTTACTGCGAAGCGAGTGTGATCGCCGCAGCTTCGCCGGAGCCCAATCACATCGTCTCGGGTAGGAGCTGGGTAGGATCATTGACGATGAACAACCAATCGGGAGGGGCGGAAATCCATTGGTCATGCCGGGAGATTACGCCACGAGGAGGCGGGTCACAAGCGACCGGTGCCGCGTTTGCGGACTACCCTTGATGGACGCGAGGTCCTACAACGACAGGATGAAATTCAGATTTTCCGCCTTAGCCATCCTGCCTGCCGTGATCCTCTCGCTGACCGGTCTCTCCGCTCAGGATAAGAAGACGATACGCGTCGGCATGATCGGTCTCGATACCTCGCATGCTCCCGCTTTCACGAAGATCCTTCATGATCCGGCGAACGGTTACGAGGCCCGGGTCGTCGCGGCGGTGGCGCAGTCGAGTGCTGATATCGAGTCAAGTCACTCGCGCGTCGACGGCTATGTCGAGACCCTGACAAAGGAATATGGGGTGCAAATCTACGAGACGATCGAGGCGATGCTACCGGAGGTCGATGTCATCATGATCGAGAGCGTCGATGGACGTCCCCATCTCGCCCAGGCGACGCCGGGGATCAAGGCGGGTAAGCCGACCTTCATCGACAAGCCGGCCGCTGCCACACTGGAGGACACGATCGCGATCTTTGACCTCGCGAAAGAGCACGGCACACCGGTCTGGAGCTGTTCGAATCTGCGCTACAACAAGGGCGTGGTAAAAGCGGCGACAACGGACGTGGGCGAGATTGCCGCGGTCCTCAGTTACGGCCCCGCCTCGCTCGAGGAGCACCATCTTGATCTCGCCTGGTATGGAATCCACCCGACCGAGGCGCTCTTCACCGTGATCGGGAGAGGATGTCAGAGCGTCACCCGCACGCATACGGAAGGGACCGATGTCGTCACCGGGCTCTGGGAAGGCGGAAAAGTAGGCACTCTGTTAGGCCTGCGCGCCTCGAAGACGGTCTACGGGGTGAAGGTCTTCGGAAGCAAGGCGGTAATCGAGGAGAGTGCCGGCGCGGGTTATCCCGAACTGATGGCTGAGATGATGAAATTTTTCCGCAGCGGCGAGGTTCCCGTTTCGGCCGAGGAAACGATCGAGATTTTCGCCTTCATGGCGGCGGCGGACGAAAGCAAACGCCGCGGCGGGGCTCCCGTCACACTCGCGGAGATGATCGAAAAAGCCCGCGCCGCGAAGTGAGTGGTGATCCTATTTTCCGCTCTCGCGTTCCGTCGCGGTCGTTTTCAGGGTCGCGAATTTGGGAGGATTCCAGTTGGCGGGTTGTCCCTTGCGCTGGGCGGCGAGCCAGTTGAGGGCGGCTTCGTGAATGATCTCGTGGCCGCCCTGAAAGATGGTGACTCTGGTGTTGCCGCTGGTCTTTCGGTAGGCGGGCGGGAGGAGTCCGTAGAGCGGATCGGCGAGCTCGCGGTCGCCTCCGGCGGGAGGAATCTGCGTTTCGTAAAAGTGGGAAATCATGGCGGGATCGATGCGATCCGACCCGGGCACGACGGCGTTCCAGGCGTGGAGCGAGTGGGTAAAAGGCACGCTGCCCGAGCGACCATCGTCGATGCCGTGATTGAGATCGAGGGGAACGGGGCCTGCATTTTTCAACCAGGCGAGGGGCGAGCGGTGGCGGGCGTCGCTCTCGTGGTCCGGGCTGGCGTCAGGTCGGCCGCCGAGGGCGCCCTCGATATGCGCGGCGTAGTTGAGACGTCCGGTGGCGCTCGTCTCGCCGTGCCAGGCGGCGATGTCGGCGATGCCGCACCACGAGGAGATGCCGGCCCAGATCTCGGGGGTGCGTCCGGCAAGGAGCTGGGTGATGTGGCCTCCGCCGGAGACGCCGATCGCGTAGATGCGGGTCTCGTCGATGGCGGTCTGCGTCTTTGCCCACTCGACAGCCGCGCGGATATCGGCGACGACGAGGTCCGAGCCGAGCGCTTCGGGGGTGCGGTTGGGACCGCGAAAATCCGGGTGGATGAAGACCCAGTCGTTCTGCAGGCACCACTCGGCGTATTTTACTTCGCCTCCGGCCTGGCGGTAGTCGCCCGACCAGGTGTGGAGGGCGACGAGGAGGGGGGATTTCGCGGCAGCGACGGGTCCTTCGGTTGGTGCCCAGAAAAGGGCGGGCTGGTCCGATCCGTCGGGACAGGGGTAGCGCACCTCCCGGATTGCGGGCGGATAGCCTGGCACGGGCGGGGCGTCCTGTGCGTTTGTCAGGACGGCGAGAGGCAGCATCATTGTGAAAAGCCGGAGCTTCATTTTCCGAAGGTGTGGACGGCCTCGATGATATCTTCCTCAATCGTGGGAGCCCAGAGCGAGGGGAGACCATAGTAGACGTGGGACTCTCCGCCCTCATAGCCGCCCTCGTCGAGGACGCGGCGCGAGGGGATGTAGGCCATCACGTCATTGGCATAGCCGGCGACCCAGGTGGAGGTGCCGCGGCGTTCTTTCTTGAGGCGGACGGCGAAGTCGATCACGACCTCGCCGCCGAGAAAGACGAAGTCTATCGTTTTGCCCAATTGCCAGACGCCGATGGGGTAGGGGTAGGATCCGTCGAGAGCGCCCTTTTTCTCGAGCTCGCGGAGGAGGAATTTGGCGCGGGCGACTTCGAAGCGGTTGTGCGAGGTGGCGTTTTCTTTGAGTTGCGGCAGGGTCGGCAGGGTGTCGAGGGGCGCGGCGATCTCGCGGTAGTCGGTCACGAGTTCGGGGCTGAGCTCGGGCATAGTAGCCCTGAGGACGTCGCCGACACGGGCGGCGAGTTCGTTGCCATAGTGTTCCGCGAGGGTGAGATCGCGGCGTGGCACGGGGTTTTGGTCTCCGCCGCATCCGGCCCAGAAGAAGGCGATGGCACCGGGGAAATTTTTCTCAAGAGCGGCCTGGGCGTAGCCGGGGTAGTCTCCGTTCCACTCGGGGCCGTTGAGGACGGTGGCATGGCAGGCGTAGCCGAAGAGGACGGCGCGCAAGGCACCGTCTTCGCCGCGCACGCTGAGGACAGGCACGTCGTGATCGCTTGGTCCTTTGAGGAGACCTTTCTCCCGCAGGGAGGGGACGTCGTTCTCGGCATTCTCGCGGCGGTTCACCGCGAAGGTGCATTTTCCGCTGCCTGCTTGGATGCGGGCGGGGGCGAGGGCGGCGATGGCGTAGCCGGTCACGGTGTTGATTTTGGCTAGGAGGAAGCCGGCGTAGTCGTCGATCTTTTTCTGCTGGTCGCTGTCGAGGGCGTAATAATGGAGCGGGCCGAGGTTGCGACCGACGACGGGGCCACTGTGGGTGTGCGAGGTGCAGATTGCGATCTGCGGGCGGGAGAGTCCGTAGGACTCCTTTAGCTTGTCCGTGACGAGGGTGGAGAATTCGCGGTCTATCCCGACGAGGTCGAGGGTGATGATGACCCCGAGATTTCCCTCTGCGTCTTCGAGGGCAAGGGCTTTGGCGAAGAGTTCGGTGCGCTTGCGCTGGGCGGGGGAGGTGCGGCCGCCGTAACCGGCCATCCAGAGAAAGTCGTCGGGCGTGATGGGTGCTGAGGCGGCCCCGGCTTTCCAGCCTGACTGCGCCCTTGCGGGGGAGACGAGACTGACGAGACCGACGAGGATCGCGAGAGCGAAGAAGTTACGATGCATACGCTAGAAGAAGGGAAAAACCCTTCCCCTGGCAAGTGCGGAAAGGAACGTCATCAGGGAATCACTGACGGGCTTGGCAAGCCTCATTTCTCCGGCGACCTGTGATCGAGGCGGGAGAAATCAATCAAAGTTCGCGGGCGAACTCGTCGAGCGTCTCAGAGCTGAGGGAGGCAAGGTGCAGCGCCCGGAGGCGGTCCTCTTCGCCGACGCTGCGGACTGCTTCGGCCAAACCTTCGGGAACTTCGCCAAAGCGAATCGCCAGCGTTTCCAGCAAAATCTCGCGGAGAGACTCCCTGCGACCCTCCTGACGGCCTTCTTGACGGCCTTCTTGACGAAGTTGTTGAGCCAGGGTCATGGCGGAATCTTTTAAATCGGTTTGGGTGATCCCTTTAAGTCTTAGGCGAAAGCCCTCACTGTCAACGTCCGCCTCGAGCAGGTAGCGTAGCAGCATTTCGAAAACAGGCCTCGCGACTTGCGCCAGTAGGGTTTCGTCCCAGACCGGATCAGAAAGCAACTGATCGCTTCGCTCCGCCTTCATGACCCGCAGCAGGAGGATGCCCGCAGGGGTTCCGCAGATCGCCTCGTAGGGCATTTCCGCGAGCTGGACGAGCTGGAACTGGAAGTCGGGCAGGTAGGGGGCGAGGGCTGAACCGAGATCGGGAGGGAGGTCCAGCAGGGCGGAGAACTGAGGCGAGATTTTCCATGCCTTTTCGTTCTGGGCGAGCACCACCGGCAGGATAGGCGGGAGCGCGACTCCTGGATTTTCCTTGAGATAGACCTCCCAGATGCGGACCATGTAGCGCAGCAGGCGCAGGGCGATGCGCTGATCTTCGGCGAGTTGATGCTCGAAGAGCAGGTAGATCAGCGCTTCGCCGCCCTCGATACCGGTGGAGAAAAGCAAGTCGCTTTCGTGCTGACGGAAGTGCGAATCGACGAAACTCCCCGGTCGCAGGGAGAGTCCGTCCTAGTCGATCCGGTCGGAGACTTCGGCGGGAAAATGGTGACGGAGAAACCCTGCGGCGTTGGCCGGATCTCCGAAGCCTTGTTTGAACAACTTATCATGGGGCTGGTGGATAGCGTCGTCGCTCATGGCAGGTCCTGCGCGGAAGAAGAAACGTGAAAAGGCGGTTTAGCGACTCCCTGCGGCGAACCTCATTCCCCGGGCATGGTCTTCGGTCCGAGCGGGATCGAGGGGTCGATCGAGCGCACATGGAGATCGCGCTGGGGGAAGGGGATGGCGATGCCGGCATTGAGAAAGCGGTCGTGGATGAGGGTGTTGATGCGGTGCGTCATCTCGAGGCGCAGTTCGGGTCGGGGCAGGTAGAGGCGCAGGGTGAAGTTCAGT
>JANQVJ010000040.1:23154-174806 GCA_030730365.1 Verrucomicrobiales bacterium | reverse complement strand
TTTCCGTCCATGCCGGTTTATTATCTCGAAATCATTGTCGTCGCTCTCGGCCTTGTCATGCTGATGGTCGATGCCTTCGTAAAGCTGGAGGACAAACGATCTATCGCCTGGATCGGCATGCTCGGGCTCGCGGTCGTCTTTGTCCTGCTCTTTAAAGTGAAATGGCCCGAGTCCACCGAGGGCGCCTTCTGGCAGTTTTACAGCTCGGGTGACAAGCTCGCCCTCTACTTCAAAGGCATCGCCGTCCTCACGACGCTCGTCGTCCTCATCATGGCGGTGGACTACACGCCCACGATCCTCTCCCAAATCGCCAATCCCGAGCCCGGCGCGCATCGGCAGGCCGGTCTCGGCGAGTTCTTCGCCCTGCCCATGTTTGCCTGCGCCGGTCTCATGTGGATGGCTTCGGCGAACAACCTCGTCAGCATCTTCGTCTCGCTCGAGACGGTCACGATCGCCTTTTACATCATGGTCGCCTACTTGAGGCGCAATGTCGGATCCCTCGAAGCCGGGGTGAAATACCTCATCCTCGGGGCCCTTTCGACAGGATTCCTCGTTTACGGCTTTGCCTGGCTCTTCGGCCTCACCGGGAGCATGCAGATCTCTGAAATCGCGACCGCCCTCGCGAATCCCGGGCTCAACACAACGATGGCGCTCTTCACCTTCGCCCTCATCCTCGTTGCCCTCGCCTTCAAGATCGGCGCCGCTCCCTTCCACCTCTGGATTCCAGATGTTTATCAAGGTGCCCCGACGCCCATCACCGCTTTCCTCTCGGTCGGCTCAAAGGCGGCCGGATTCATCGTCATGCTTCGTCTCGTGACCCCGTTTCTCGCGAGTCCCGCGCTGGTAGGAAAGGTGACCCTCGTCCTCACCGTCGTCGCGATCTTCACCCTCCTCGTCGGCAACCTTGCCGCTCTGCCCCAGAAAAACTTCAAACGGCTCCTCGCTTACTCGAGCATCGCGCACGCCGGCTTCCTCGTCATGGCTCTCGCGTCTTCGCCTCCCGCCGGAGGGAGCATCTCGATGACACCTGTCACCGTGATCGCCTTTTATCTCGGGGCGTACCTCCTCATGACCCTGCTCGCCTTCCTCGTCATGACGAGTCTGCGCACGAAGATCGCCGGGGAAGAACTCGACTCCTTTCGCGGACTCGCAAAGCGCTCGCCCTTCCTCGCCTTCGCCATGGTCGTGTCCATGGCCTCGCTAGCGGGAATTCCCCTCACCGCCGGATTCTTTGGGAAGTTTTTTGTCTTCAAGCTCGCCGTCGAGGCCGAGCAGTGGGCGCTCCTCGTCTCCGGCCTTATTGGTGCCGCCGCCGGATTCTACTATTACCTGAAGATCGCCGCCTCGATGTATCTCAGCGAACCGGCCAAAGACAGCGAGGTCTCCGCCATCACCGTTAGCCCGCTCGCGAAGATCACCATGATCGCTCTCATGGTCCTGATCATCCTTGCCGGATTCAATCCCGGGGTGATTCTGGGATTGTTCGTCTGATTGGACCCCGCAGGCAAGAAAATGCCGTATGACCAAGTCATTGGAGATTAAACCGTCCCTCACGTGGACAATAAATGTCGCGGCCGCGACATTTATTGTCCCGGGCAAAGACGCGTAGACTTCGCGCGATCGCCGATGCGGACGATTTTTCGCGTATCTCCTCGATGTGCAAGATCATCTGCTCACGCTGGGATTCGGTCATACGGGGCAACTTTTCGACGATCTCGGGTGGCGAAGATCCGCGAAATCCATCATCCCGAATTCCTTCGCGATAGTTGTTAGCGGGAGAATCCGCTCCCGTCTGCCCGGATGGCTCACCGATCACCGGGGTGAAGGAAGTTCTGCATGACTCGTTCTTACGGTTCATGAAGGGTGGCACGACACAAATTACATGAATTCCCCGTTCATTCGGGGGATTTTTCGGGGAGTTGGGCGGAAGTCCACACCGGTTCGCGACTCTTGCAGAGAAAGATGGGGTAGGTTACGCTCCCTCTCATGAATGCCCCCTCGCCTTTTCGCTACTTTTTTCTCGTCGCCGCATTTGCGATGCTGAATTTCTCCGGCACGAATGCGGACGATTACCGCACCCTGAAGAATTCGGCCGGCAAAGAGATCCGCGCGAAGATTCTTGCCGTCACCGGTGACAAGGTCTCTATCGCCGTGGAAGGCGGTCAGCAATTCGAGATCCCCCTCGCCACTCTGTCGCCCGCCGACCGCGAATTTCTCGCGACGTGGAAACCGGCTGCCACTCCGATTGCGAGCACGGGCGGCGTGACCTTAGAGCAGCTCAATGAAGCGATCGGTCACCCGCTCTTTGCCTCCACCGCACTCTGGAGCAACAAGCCCGAGGAGGTCGCGACTCGCCTGCAGTGGCCGCGCGAGTCCAAGACCGCCATTGGCGAGAGCTACCGTGCCTATCCGGATACGGAATACCGCTTCCTTGGTGCCCGTCCCTTTTCCGCGGCGCTCTACGGGGAGGGCGAGCAGGTCACCGCGATTTCCATCGTCTTTGCCAATAAGGGTGATTCGTTTAGCACAGGCGGTCGGGGTGAAGAGCATTTCATCAAAGGTAAACCGGTCCCCGAGGGCATGGAGGGCGTGCGCCTGATCATGGCAAACGATGCGGAACTCATCATGGAGAAACTCACCGCTCTCCTCGGCGCGGCGAAAAAACAGCGCTTCGGTGAGGGTGAATCCCGGGTCGAAGTCGATCGCTGGGACTGGGCGGGACACTCGTTTTTGCTCTCCCACGTGCCGGATGAATACGTCTCTCTCGCGATCCAGACGCTCGAAGCGGCTGACAACCGCGGCAACACCGCCCGCGTCTCCGACGCCGTCATCCGCGAGCGCGCCCGCGGCTTTATCGAAAAGAGGGACAACGGAGATGTCGTCATTTCCAACATCCCCATGGTCGATCAGGGGCCGAAAGGCTACTGCGTCCCCGCGACGGCGGAGCGCTGCATGCGTTTCCTCGGCATTCCCGCTGATATGTATCTGCTCGCGATGGCCGGTGAGACGACGGCGGGCGGCGGTACCTCGGTAGAGCGTCTCCTGTCCAATATCGGAAGCGACATCAAACGGAAGGGGCGCTCTTTCGAAATCACCGACGGCGAGTTGAAAATGCGCGACATCAAAAAGTCCATCGACGGCGGCATCCCGATGATCTGGGCGCTTTTCAGCACGAAGACCTTCAACGAGATCTCCAACAATCGCTCGAAGAGCCGTCTCGAATCGTGGGACTCGCATAAGGGCATCGTCGCCGCCGCCGCCGCGAATCCATCACTCACGCCCGACTCGTCCACCGCCCATGTCGTCATTATCATGGGCTACAATGAAGAGACAAATGAGATCGCCTTTTCTGACTCATGGGGGGAGAACTACACGGAACGCTGGATCACTCTCCCCGAAGCTGAGCAGGTTTCGCAAAAACGCTTTTATGTGATCGGGCTGTGAGAGCGGGGCAATCGCGCTATTGAACCGCAGCGGGAAATGCGACAGGCTGGTCACTCCCCTGCTCTTCCATGAATTCCATTGACCGATTGCTCGCTGTCTCGATGCTCCTGATCCCGTTCTCCGCAGCGGCGCAGGAAAAGGCGCACCTCGAGCTCGACTCGCCCTTTGCCTCTTTCGTCGAGGAGGGAACTCCCTTCTTCACCCAGACGGTCGATGCGCGGGCCTTCGGGACACATCCCGAGCCGACGAACCTGACGCCGCGGGGGATTGTGGTCCCGGCGGGAGATGGCGTCTACGGCTGCTTTGATCCCGACCTGCTGCGCTGGTCTCTCTTCTGGAAAGAGAACGGGGATGGAGAATACCTGACGATGGACGGCATGGGCACGGGCAGTTATCGCCTCCCGAATCGTAAGTCCGCCCCGGGGCAAAAGGAGCTGCCGCGTCCGCTCGGAACTCTTCTGCTTGCGATGCCGTTGCAAGCGGGCGTATCGACGGGGGAAGCGCCCGGCAACGTCGACCCGCGAGAACGGGGCAATGCGGAAGAAGGAGAATTGGGACTGGGCGCGATCCCTCCGAAGCAGGGGCGCTTCTCGGGGATTCGCCTGGTTGGAGAGGGAGTGCAGATTGAATACACGGTCGCCGGCATCCCCCTAAAGGAGCGACTGGAGTCCGGAAAAGGGAAGGTGACCCGTGTTATCGAAGTCGGGCCGCGCCCCGGCAGAGTCCACCTGCGCACCGGCGCGGGAGACGGAGACTGGATCAGTCTCGATGCCTCGAATGAGGCGACGACTCACCGCATTTCCGTGAATGGCGAGGGGGAAGTGCGGCGCGCGCAGGGAGGATCGTTCGAGACGATTTCCCCACCCGACCGGCGTTGGAAAAGTTCCGTAAAACCCGGACCGGCCCTTCTCACGTCGAAAGACGCGGCCTGGGTCTTCGACGACCTCGCGCTGCCGGTCCCGAATCCTTGGAAGCGCAATGTCAGGATCGCCGATCTCGAATTTTTCCCCGACGGACGCGCCGCTCTGGTGACGTTCGACGGCGATGTCTGGATCGCAGAAGGACTCGAATCCAACGACGGTGTCGAGTGGACCCGTTTCGCCTCCGGCCTGCACGAACCGCAGAATCTAGCGATCCGCGACGAGGTGATCTACGTCTTCGACCGCAACGGAATCGTCGCTCTGCACGACACCGACGGGAACGGGGAAGCCGACTGGTATAAAAATACTTCGAACATTTTTGCCCAGTCCGCCGAGACCCGGCAGTATGCGAACGACTTCATTGCCCTGCCCGATGGCGGCTTCTACGTCGCCCTCGGCGGTCAAATCGGCTCGACTGTCGGCAAGCTCAATGGCACCGTCATCCGCATCGCCCCCGACGGCGATTCCTACGAAGTCGTCGCGACCGGCTTCCGCCAACCCTATCTCGGCTACGATGTCAAAACGGGAGTTCTTACCGCAAGCGACCAGCAGGGAAACTGGAAACCCGCTACACCGATCTATCGCGTCGAAGAGAGTCGCTACTTCGGATTCCAGCCCGAGAAATTCAAAGACAAAGTCAGCCATCCCGCCTCGATCTCGCCCGCCGAAGTCTGGATTCCTCATTTCATCAATCAGTCCGGCGCCGGGCAGGTCTGGGTTCGGCAGAACGGGGAAGCGTCGCTGCAGATGGGACCGCTCAACGACGCGCTCGTCCATATCGGCTATAACCGGCCCGAAATATTCAAGGTCTATCTCGATGAAAAAGGTGAACAGGGAGCGGTGATGCCGCTACTCTCGGGCTTTCCCTCAGGGCTGCTCAACGGTCGGGTCAATCCGAAGGACGGCTCTCTCTACGTCACCGGATTCCAGATCTTCGGCAGCACGGGCAGTCGCATCAGCGGCGTCTACCGGGTGCGGCAGGGGAGGGTGAAGGCATGGCTCCCCCGCGAAGTGAAGGCGGAAAAACGCGGCATCCTTCTCACCTTCGACGAAGCACTCTCTCCGGAACTCGCCGCCGAACTGGGGCGCTACTCCGCCGACCGATGGAACTACCGGCAGAGCCATGAATACGGCTCGGGCAACTACCGCCTCGACGGAGAACCCGGTCAGGAGGCTTTACCCGTCCTCAGCGCAAAACTCTCTTCCGATGGCAAATCACTCTTCCTCGGGATAGGTGGAATGAAGCCCTCGCACACCTTGCGGCTCACCTACCGCCTGCCCGCACCCGAGGTGATCCAGGTGGAGAATCTTTATCTCACGATCCATTCGCTCCCCACTTTTGACCTTTCAAAAGCCGGCTTCGCTGATAACAAAGTCGATCTCACTCCCCGCGCCGATCTGAGCGGCACCGCCGGAGCCGTCAAACCCACCGCCGCCCTCGGCAAAGAGGTCGCGGTGCGCTACGGCTGCGTCGCCTGTCACGCCACCGGTGATCCCGACATCCCGAGCCCGCCCGTCGCGGCCGAGGGAGGGGCCAAAGTCGCGGTCGGACCACCCTGGATCGGCCTCTGGGGCGCGGGCCGCGTTTTCACCGACGGGTCCGAGATCAAAAAAATCGACGAAGCCTATCTCCGCGAATCCATTCTCGATCCCGCCCGCCGCGTCATGAAAGGCTACGAGATGGAACGCACGGGAGTCGGCATGCCCTCCTACCTCGGAGTGCTCAAGGACCACGAGATCGACTCGGTGGTGCTGTTTATCAAGGGGCTCCCGAAGAAGTAGGAGGTTCTACCGTCACCTCCGCCTCCGGCACGAGGACGATTTCCACGTCGGCACCCTGAAGAAATTTCCCGAAGAAGTCCCGCATTAACGCCAAAACGGGGGCTTTCGTGAAAGCGGGACCGCCGTGGCCCGCCCCGGGGAGGGTTTGCAGCCAGACCGAGACGCCTTTCTCCCGCAGTGCGTCGGCGAACTGCACGCTTTGCGCGTAGGGAACGAGAGTATCGTGGGTGCCGTGGAGAATGAGAACCGGCGGGTCGTCTTCACTGAGGTAAGTCACGGGACTGGCTGCCCGGCTCTTCTCTGTCGTCTCGAGTGGAACCCCGATGAGCTGCGAATAGGGATCGTTCGTTGAATTGAAGGTGAAGACGTATTTCACGTTCGGGTCTGCCGCCGCCTGCTCCGCCACCGTCGTAAAATCGGCCGGCCCAAAGATGTCACACACCGCCTGGACCCGATCGAATTGTTCCTCGTTGCCACCGATGGCGGGGAAAGTGCCGGAGCCCCCTGCTGTTCCGACAAGAGCGGAAAGGTGCCCGCCGGCCGAGCCTCCCACGACGCCGACTTTTTCGGGGTTGATCTGATACTTCACGGCATTCGCCCGTAACCAGCGGATCGCGGCCTGACAGTCCTGAATCTGCGCGGGAAACTTCGCCTTTTGACTGAATCGATATTCGACGCTGGCGACGACATAACCGAGCTTCACCATTCCCACGACAGGGCAGGGATATTTATTACCGCCCATCCACCCGCCGCCGTGGATATGGACGATGAGCGGCAACGGGGTTGCCGGAGTCACTTCCGGCAGATAGAGATCGAGCCGCTGAGCTTCGTCGCCGTCCGGAATATAGGCGAGGTCGCGTTCCATCCGAACTCCCTCGGGAAGGACGGGCGGCTTCGGCACCGGCTTGACCGGATCGGCGAGGGCGAGAGTGGCAAGAAGCGTGGAGAGAAGGAGGGGAAGCGGTTTCATGGGGAATTCGGGGGATGGAGCCGGAATCTTGACGGCAACGCGACGACTTGGCAACACCCGGTCTCTCTCCGATGAACCAGACCACTCCGTCTACCCCTCCCCCACCAAAAAGGCTTGAACTTAGGCCTTTCCAAGGGCAGGAGTAGGGCTTGCGCGGTGCAGACCGCGATCCCTTCCCATGCCCAGAGTTTCCAAGATCGAAAAATCTCCCGACGCGTCCGACGTGTCTCCGCCCGCGTTTGAAGACGCCCTCGCCCAGCTCGAGGAAATGGTGGAGGAGATGGAGTCCGACCAGATTCCCCTCGAGGATCTCATCCGGAAGTACGAGGAAGGGACCAGACTTTACCGCCTCTGCGAAAAGCGGCTCGACGAAGCGCAGGGACGTATCGAAATCATTCGAAAAAATCGTAACGGAGAGACCGTATTGGAACCTTTCGGGGAGGCAGCGACGGACTCCGCCGATGCCATCACCACGAGATCCGGCGACACCCAGACAAATGGAGAACTATTTTGAATTTCCCAAAATCCCCACGGAGCAACTGCCCAAGGTCGACAATGCGGTCGCGCTGAAGCAGCTCCCGATGGAGGACCTCCCGAAGCTCGCCGAAAACATCCGGCGCACGCTGATCCGATCCCTGGCGAAGACAGGTGGTCACCTCGGGCCGAACCTCGGCGTCGTCGAGCTCAGCATCGCGATGCACCGCGTCTTCAGCACGCCTGATGACAAGTTCGTTTTCGACGTCAGCCATCAGGGTTACGTCCACAAGATGCTGACGGGCCGCTGGGACGAGATCCACACGATACGTCAGTATGAAGGGCTCAACGGATTCCTCCTCCGAACCGAAAGCGAGCACGATTGTTACGGAGCCGGCCATGCCGGCACGGCAGTCTCGGCTGCCCTCGGGATGGCGTCGGCGCGCGACCTCCTCGGCAAAGACGACCATGTCGTCGCGGTCGCAGGCGATGCCGCCTTCACCTGCGGACCGACCTTCGAGGCACTCAACAACATCGCTTCGGCAACGAAGCGCTTCATCCTCGTCCTCAATGACAACGAGTGGTCGATCGACCGCAACGTGGGAGCGATCGCGAAGTATTTCCACGCTCTTCAGACGAGCTCGACCTACTCGCACATCCACGACAAGGCTGCCGAATTCGTCGAGCGCATCGCCGGCAAATCCATCCGCACCATTGCCAAAAAGGTCGAAAGCGGGGCGAAAAACCTGCTTTTCCCCAACGTGCTTTTTGAGAAGTTTGGGATCCATTACTACGGCCCCATCGACGGTCACGACATCGACCTCCTCGTGAAGACTTTCGACTTTCTCAAGGATCAGGACGAGCCCGTCATCCTTCATATTATCACCGAAAAGGGCCGCGGCTACGAGCCGGCGAAGGCCAATCCGATGAAATTTCACGGCCTCGGTCCCTACAAGACCGAGACCGGCGAGACGCCTCCCGGTGGCGACCTCACCTTTTCGCAGATTTACGGCACCCATCTCGGCAAGTTCGCACTGAAAGACGACAAGATCGTCGCCGTGACCGCCGCGATGCCGAACGGCACCGGACTCGTCGAGTTCCAGAAAGTCGTGCCCGAGCGTTATTATGACGTCGGTATTGCTGAAGAACACGCCGCGCTCTTTGCCTGCGGCCAGGCGGTCCAGGGACTGAAGCCTTTCCTCACGATCTACTCGACTTTCTTCCAGCGCGCCTACGACATGGCGGTCCACGACATCGGCATTCAGAATCTCCCAGTGCGCCTGTGCATGGACCGCGCTGGGCTCAGCGGCGACGACGGACCGACTCACCACGGCCTCTTCGACATCGGCTACATGCGCCACATCCCGAACTGGGTCCTCATGCAGGCGAAGGATGAGGATGAGTTCGTCGACATGCTCTGGACGATGGCCAACTACGAGGGCGGACCCACCGCGATCCGCTATCCGCGAGGATCAGGGACAGGGGCGATCCCCAAGGCAGAGCCACAGATTCTCGAAATCGGTAAAGCCGAAGTCATCGCCGACGGGACCGATATCGCCCTAATTGGACTGGGCAACATGTTCGAAATGGCTGAGGCGACCCGCGATCAACTCGAAGAGATGGGATACTCTGTCGCCCTCATCAATCCGCGCTGGATCAAGCCTCTCGATTCCGCCTGCCTCGAGAAATACGCGGCACAGTGTCCGCTCGTGATGACCTTCGAGGACCACACCATCTGCAACGGCTTCGGCAGCGCGGTGATCGAGCATCTCAATGATGCGGGTCTCAAAACCCAGGTCGAACGCATCGGCTGGCCCGATCAGTTCGTCGAGCACGGACGCCCCGACATCCTCAGGGAAAAGCACGGACTCACCGTGGAGAATGCGGTTGCGAAAGCGCTGCGCCACCTCCCCGCGAGGAAGCCGCGCGCGCTGGCGGGGTGAACGGGTCATGGGGCATGAACACGCGCAGCGGGTAGACAATCAAGAGCATTGAATCGGAACGAAGTGGAACCGAAAGTAGCTGGAGTGTAGCGGAAGCAAATAGCCGGACCAGCTTCCGAGGTGGCGCTGTCGAAATTGCCGCCCAATTTCGCCATGGCGATGGTGCCACGGCGGTTTAAGATACACGGCTCGTTGGGCACTGCAGCCTGCACCGGCATGTTCGCCCATGGTGCGGGTGAAGCACCGGGAAAGGCAGGTCTCGCTCCGCCCCCCTCGATGATAAAATTCGACACCGAGCGATGTAGAAAGGAGTTGGAATAATCCGATCTAGTCACATAACCCAGAAAGTTCTCCACATTCTTCGGCACCGCCTTGTCGTGCAGGGCGATGATTATGGACTCATCCAGCGTGATAATGAGACCCTCCTTGTTCCGGGCCGGATCCTGAAACACTCCGTTGATATTAAATGAGACCAGTTCGTCCACATCAAGCGGTGGAATCGTGAATCTGGGAGTCGCGACGACGGGCGTCGAGGGCGCAAGGAGAACCCGGATGTATTTCAAAGAAAGAAAGCAGAGAATTAGGATACGCACCGTTGTGCGGGAGTTGTCGCAAGGGGCACGACACCTGACAGGCAAAATCCTGATTCAAAAAGCCAGAAATCCCGCGAGGGCACACCCGCCGAGCACGGGGATCAACCCGACTTTGAAGCGATGCAACGCGACGAAGGCGAAAATGGCGAGCCCGGCGATGAACCAGTCCGCTCGTCCCTCCTGCCCCGTCGGCCAAAGCGCGTGTCGGGCAAAATGAACCCCGAGATTCAGAATCACCCCGACAACGGCGGCGGTGATCGCGGTCATCGCGGCGCTGAGGCGGCGATGCCCGCCCATGCGTTCGACGTGGGGCGCCCCGAGGAAGACAAAGAGAAAACACGGTATAAAAGTGACCCAGGTGGTGATCAGGGCACCCAGAGTCGCCGCGCCCAGCGGCGACAGCCCCCCCGGATGCTGCCATCCGCCGACAAACCCGACAAACTGCAACACCATGATGAGCGGTCCCGGGGTAGTCTCGGCGAGAGCGAGCCCGGACATCATCTGCGGGTGGGTCAGCCACTGATGATTCTCCACCGCCTGTTGGGCGACGTAGGGCAGCACCGCATAGGCCCCGCCGAAAGTTACGAAGGCGGCTTTGGTAAAAAAAAGTCCCTGCTGCACCGGAGTGCTTTCCCATCCGAGCCAGAGTCCGAGCGCGAGAAGGGGAAGCCCCCAGAGAACCGTCGAGACGAGGATGACCCGCAGCGATCTTGCCCGTGTCGCGCGGGGCGCGGCCGGAAGGCTCACCTCTGCTATCGGGAATAGCTTCGACGACGGCACCGCTCCCGCTCTCGGGAAAGCGCGCGGATAGAGACGATTTCCCACCCACCCCGCCGTAGCGGCCGCGAGAATGATGAAGACAAAAGAGATCCCGAAAAAGTGGATCGCGACAAACGAGAGCGCCGCCACCATCCAGAGCGCGGGGCTGCGCAGGGCTTTTTTCCCGATCCGCAGAATCGCCTCGGCGATCACCGCGACGACTGCCGCGAGCAGACCGTAAAAAATCGCCGCAAGCCAGGGGAGATGTCCGCCCGCCATGTAGAGCCAGCTCAAGCCGAAAAGGAGAAAAACCGAAGGCAGAACGAACCAAAGGCCGGCCGCGATCCCACCCCTGGCCCCGTGGAGCCGCCATCCGAGGTAGGTCGCGAGCTGCTGCGCCTCGGGCCCGGGGAGAAGCATGCAGAAATTCAGCGCGTGGAGAAAATGGCCGTCGCTGATCCAGCGGTTTTTCTCGACCAGCTCCCGGTGCATGATCGCGATCTGCCCGGCCGGTCCGCCGAAGCTGATGAATCCCAGCTTGATCCAGAATCGCAAGGCCTTCGCAAAGGGGGGATGGATCGTCACCTCCGCCGCTGGGCCGCTCTGGTAGCTCTGGTCGCTGAGGTGGTCATCCATCGGACGGGCACTGAAGGAGAGATCAGAACTCGGGGAGATTTTCGTCCTTCTCCCCGCTCGCGTCCTGCATTTTTTTCAGGACGATAGACATGTCCTCGACCGCTTCCCAGACGTGAGAGGCGACATAAATGGGTGCCTCGGCCTGCACCGCGAGGGCGATGGAATCACTCGGGCGGGCATCGATTTCGATGATTTTGCGCTCATCGAGTTCATTTTCAGCCACAATAATGAGCCGTGCGAAAAAAACTGTATCGGTGAAATCATTGATCACGACCCGTTCGACGCGGGCCCCGAGAGCGGTGAGGACGTCGGCAAAAAGATCGTGGGTCTGTGGACGCGGTTTCGGCGTGCCATGGAGGAACATGTTAATCGCTGAGCCCACGGAGTGGTCAACGTAGATCACAAAAACCTTGTCCGCGTTTCCCAGAAACACGGCTGAGCCCGCGCTCGTCGCGAGGACATTTTTCACTTCGATCTGTACCACCGATTTATCCATCATCTGCGAATCGCCCCACTATGGCGACCATTTCTCCAATTCGCAAACAGTCAGTCCGGTAATCCGCCGGGGACCGGTTCTCCGGCGGATACGCCCCCTCCGTGATACTCACGATGGGCCGCTGCGACGACGATATACTTCTCGGCCCAGTGACGGATCGCCCCCTGCTCCTCAAGGGAGAGACCGCGCACGACACGTCCCGGCGAGCCCATCACAAGTGAGCCCGACGGAACCTGCATCCCCTTCGGGACAAGGCTTCCCGCCCCCACGATGCTGCGCGCACCGATACGAGCACCGTCCATGATGATGGCCCCCATCCCGATGAGAACTTCATCCTCCACCTCGCAGGCATGGAGGAGCGCCTTGTGCCCCACCGTGACATATGACCCCACCGTGGTGCCGAGGTCGCTGGCGAGATGAATGACGGAACCGTCCTGGATATTGCTACCCTCTCCGATCTCGATTCGCTGGATGTCGGCCCGCAGAACGCAATGATACCAGACACTCGAAAGATCTCCGAGAGTGACATCACCGATGACCACCGCGCCGGGTGTGACGTAGGCACCGGGATGGATATGCGGAAGGGTGAAGAGGTGGGTGCAAACGCCGTTTATGTCCATGTCAGGGGGGGTTTCCGCTTCAGGCAGCGGATTTGTAGACCGTAAAAGTTGAAATTTAAGCTTGCCAAATAAATCTTATCTCTGTAAATACAGCGAAACAGAAGTCCAATCCGTTAATTTACGGCGGTTTCACGGTGAGCCGATCGCAAAAAACGGCTTTACTTACCTTCTGACTCAAACTACAAATTAGTGATGAACAAGGGAGAACTTATTGAAGCAGTCCAGAAATCGCTTGGTGGAGACACATCCAAAAAAGCGTCCGAAGAAGCAGTGAAAGCTGTTCTCGAATCAATCGCCAAAGGCGTCAAGAAAGATGGCAGTGTTCAGCTTCTTGGTTTCGGCACCTTCGAAGTCCGCAAGCGCGCGGCTCGTAGCGGTCGTAACCCGAAAACTGGCGAGACCATCAAGATCAAAGCGTCCAAGACCGTCGGCTTCAAGCCTTCGTCCGCTCTCAAGAGTTCACTCTGAGCTACGCTAAACCCCTAAAATTTACCTGAAAAGCGCGGCAGTTCTCTGCTGCGCTTTTTTGTGTTCGGGTGTGAAAACTGCGCCCGCAAAAACCGAGACGTTCGCCCGTCAAAGCGCGATGCCGGGAGCTTCCTTCCGCACCGGGACCGCCTCGCAACTCTTGCGCCATCCCGGGAAGTTCCACTGATTCGGAAATCCGGCGCACTGATCGGGCTTCACTGCCTGGATACGGCAGTCGATCCCGTCGAGGAAGATGCACTCGTGATTGGGTTTTTCGATAAGTGTTAGCCCGCTGCGATTAAGACGCAGATCAGTGTAGTCCGCGATGAAGTCATGCAGACTCATCCCGAGATGGGAGGAGATACGATCCAACTCGGCATCCGAGAGTGGAACTTCACCCGGCCACCGGCAACAGTTTCCACAACGCCGGCATGCGTAATGCACGCCCTCTTCCATATCGTAAACACTCACGTCCCTATCATCGCCGCATTCGGGAACGGACGCATCCTCCAAAATCAATTCAAAACACCAAAATCTGACGATGACCTTTTTTCCGGGCGAATGACGGGGCTTGTTGGCAAAAGAAGAGGGGCGTGTTAGATTTACGGATTTTAAAACTAATCCATCACGAGCCTGATATTTCTGTCTCACCCGGGAAAGTTTTTGACCCTCGTTTCAGACTTCATGATCGGCAAACTTCTCGGAGCATTTTCCAGCGACATCGGCATCGATCTCGGTACCGCCAATACCCTGGTCTATGTCAAGGATCATGGAATCGTCCTCCGCGAACCGTCCGTCGTGGCGGTGAAGGCGGGCACCAATCTCGTGCTCGCTGTCGGGGATGACGCCAAGCGCATGCTCGGCCGCACTCCGGGCAACATCGTCGCGATCCGTCCGCTCCGCGACGGGGTCATCGCCGACTACGAAGTGACTGAGGCGATGCTCCGCCACTTTATCCAAAAAGTTCACAACCGGCGCAACTGGATCCGTCCCCGCATCGTCATCGCGGTGCCATCGGGAATCACGGAAGTGGAGAAGCGAGCCGTGAACGAATCCGCCGCCGCCGCAGGGGCCCGCGAAGTCCATCTCATCGAAGAGCCCATGGCTGCCGCCATCGGCGTCGGACTTCCCGTCCAGGAAGCTGCCGCGAACATGATTGTGGACATAGGCGGCGGGACCACCGAGGTCGCCATCATCTCTCTTTACGGCCTGGTTTACAGCCGCAGCGTGCGCGTCGCTGGCGACGAACTCGACGAGGCGATCATTAATTACATGAGACGTGCCTACAATCTCCTGATAGGCGAGCGCACCGCCGAAGAAATCAAGATCCGCATGGGCTCGGCCTACCCGCAGCCAAAGGAAACGTCGGTCGAGGTAAAAGGCCGCGACCTCATCGCCGGACTACCCCGGACGATCAAAGTTACCTCGACTGAGATCCGCGAGGCACTCATGGACCCGCTCCGCATCATCATCGAGTCGATCCGGGTCACGCTCGAGCGCTGCCCTCCCGAACTCTCCGCTGATCTCGTTGACCGGGGGATCGTCCTCGCGGGCGGGGGTGCCCTCCTCAAAGGACTTGATCAACTCATCTCCGAAGAGACCGGCCTGCCCGTCCACGTTGCCGACGATCCACTCAGCGCCGTGGCTGAGGGCACTGGAAAACTCCTCAACGAACTCGACTTCCTCAAGAAAGTTTCCCAACCCGGGCGCCACTGATCCATCGAACAGCTGAACTCATTTTTGCGACTTTACTGGATTCACTATGAGTCGACTGAATATTATTTTCCTCATCACTTTTGTTGGTCTCCTCATCTGGATCACCCTCTTCCACCCGTCCTCGGTAGGGCGCATCCAGCGCGGAGCGATGGTCATCCTGCGGCCCTTCATGAAGGCCTCCAACGAACTCGACGGAGCCATCAACGCCGTCGGTAAGGAGTCCCTCAGCCCCGTCCAGCTCCGCGAAAAACTCTCCTCCGTGGAACAGGACCGCGACCGCCTCAAGCTCGAGGTGATCCAGCTCGATGAACTGCTCGCCGAGAACAATCAGCTCCGCGAGGCGCTTCAGTATCGGAAGAAGTCACCCCTCTCTCTCGTTGCGACCCGGGTCATCAGTCGCAAGCCCTCACACTGGTACAACACGCTCGTGATCGACAAGGGCAGTGCTGCGGGGATCGTCGTCGACAGCCCGGTGATCATTCCCATGGGCGACGAAGCCGGGCTCGTCGGCAAGATCTCCGAGGTCATCGGCCCGAAGTCCGCCGTGGTGCTCCTCCTCACTGACGAGATGTGCCAAGTCTCTGCGAAGCTGGAGAACTCGCACGAGCAGGGCATTCTCAACGGTCAGCGCGGGGCTCTGCGCGCCCTCCCAAATCTGAAACTGCGCTATCTCTCTAAAGAGGCTGTCGCCATCCCCGGGCAGAAAGTTATCAGCTCCGGCACAGGCGAACTTTTCCCCGCCAACCTCATCCTCGGCGAAGTTCTCAGCGTCTCCATGGGCATCATCGACGCCGAGGCCGTGGTGAAGCCGTCGGTGAATTTCGACGATCTCGTTGATGTCTTCGTCATCCTCCCGGCTGATCGCTCCAGCGATCAGCCGGCCGTAGAAGCCCCTACGCGCGCCCTCTCACCTTCTCCCCCTGTCACGCCCGCGCCGCCGGTTCCATGAAGTTTTTTGCCCTGCTCGCAGGCATGATCCTGCTCTCTTTCATTCTCCAGGAGTTCCTCCCGGTGTTTGACTGGGCCTATGGTTCGAGACTGATGCTCGTTCACACCGTCTTTCTTGCTGCGGCGGTGGCCGTTCCTTTCCCCGCCATGCTGGGTCTCGCCCTTATCACCGGCCTGATCTGGGACGCCCGCTACCACGTCCCGGTTTACCCCGATGATGTCGTCGCTGCGATGTTCACCCAGTCCGAGATTCCGTTCGGCTTTACGATTCTGCTCTTCGGACTCTCAGGAGCTCTCATTCAGGGGGTGCGCCCCCTCTTCCGGCGCGGCCGGTGGGAACTCCCCGTCTTCATGATCGGACTCTGCACCGCGCTCTCTCTGCTGATTGAATACCTCGTGATCAGTTTCCAACGCGGCGGACACGAAATCTCGATCGAACTCTGGTGGAAATTGCTGATGACCGCCTTGTTTTCTTCTCTCGTTTCCCCCTTTTTGCTGCTACTGTTGAGTCGCGTCGCGGGCCGCATGAGGTATCGAATCCCTACCGAAGGCCTTAAGCGACGGCATACCTACGATGGTGACGCACTTTAGAGTCCGGCTCTACCTCCTAGCCGTCCTGGTGATGGCGGGCTTTAGCCTGCTCATCTACCGCCTTTATGTGATCCAGGTCACGGACCATCAGTATTGGGCCGCCCGCGTTCCCGGAAGTAAATTCGAGTCTGTCCGTATTCCGGGCATCCGGGGGGAAATCAAGGACCGCAACGGCATCACCCTCGTCGACAGCACGCCCAACTACGAGTTACGTCTCGACCTGCAGGAGATCGTCGCCGCTTATCTCAAAACCCATTCCAAGTTGCCCGAGCCCTATACCTGGGAGCGATTCGACAGTTACGGACAACGCGAAATCAAGACAGAGACCGACATCGTCGCCATTGTTGAGGCGACCGTCTTTCCGGGACTGCAGGACCTCGGGCTGCTCGCCGATTACAGCTCCAGCTCGATGCGGGTGCATTACCGCTCCACTCGCGGGATCGTCCCTTTCACCTACCGTCGCGACCTCAGCTTCAAGGAGTTCGCCCGGTTCGCGGAAAACAACGTCGGGATTCCCGGCGTAACCGTGACGCGGACCGGTCGCCGCCGATATCTTTACGACTCCCTCGCGTGCCACGTCCTCGGCTACCTCAACCTCGCCGACATCGATCAGGTGCCCGAGGAGAAAAAGCGGGACTTCAACTACTACGTCGGGGACGATTACGGAGTCATGGGCATCGAGAAGACGATGGACCATTATCTCCAGGGCAAGCCGGGCAAGCTCATCATCGAAAAGGACGAAAAAAGGAAGTTTGTCGGCGAGGTGAGCCGCACCGAACCCGAACCCGGATCCGACGTCTACCTCACGATCGACGCCCGTATCCAGCTGATCACCGAAGAGAGCCTGCGCAAGATCGGTCGCGGCGCCGCCGTCGTGATTGACCCGCGGAACGGTGAAGTCCTCGCGATCGCCTCGGTCCCTTCTTTCAATCCCAATGTCTTCATCCCCGAAGTGCGCATTGACGACTGGAAGCGTTATACCGAGGATCCCACCAGCCCCATGTTCAGTCGGGCGATCAATCCCTACTCCCCAGGCTCGACGGGTAAGATTCCAGTCGCTCTCGCCGGCTGCCTTTCTGATACCTGTAATCGCAGCTTCCCCTGCGGCGGCGGCGCCCAATATGGAAACAAATTCATGAAGTGCTGGTCCTCGGAACATGGCACCCTCGATCTCAGCAACGCGATCAAGGTGAGCTGCAACGGCTACTTTTACCGCTTCGCCAACCACACTGGGATCCGCAACATCCAGACCATGACAAACCTGCTCGGGCTGGGCCGAACCACCGGGATCGAAGTTACCGGCGAAAATCCCGGTAACATCCCCAATCCCGAGTGGTTGCGGATGCAGGGCCTTCTCTGGAGCGATGCCTTCACCGCGCTCGTCTCGATCGGCCAGGGTGCAACAGAGACATCCCCCCTGCAGATGGCCTCCGTCACCGCGACTGTGGCAAACGGAGGCAAAGTCTACCAGCCCCGTCTCATCCGCAAAATTGCCGAGAAAGACGGAGAAGTGGTGAAAGCCGACGATCCCATCCTGAAGCACGACCTTACCCGCGAAGGAATCACCGCCGAACAGATCGAGGTGGTGAAGCGCGGCATGTGGCGCGTCGTCAACGAACCCGGCGGCACCGCCGGCAGAGCTAAATCTGATCTCACAGTCCTCTCCGGTAAAACCGGCACCGCCCAGACCGCCAACCCTAACCAGCCGACGAACGCCTGGTTTATTGCCTTCGCCCCCTACGACGATCCCGAAATGGCGGTCTGCATATTCGTCGAGAACGGGAATTCCGGCGGCGGCGCCGCCTCTCCCATCGCAAAGAACATCATCGACAACATTGCGACGATGAATCAGGGACGCGAGATTAAGGTCACCGCCCTGCCCGAAGCGATCGGGCAGACCGACCGCGTCATGAGCGTCGCCTTCGACGACACCGACCTCGCCGCCTTCGCTCAGGCAGACGAAGCCTCCGAATCTGCAGTGGACGTAGCCGCATTCGTACCCGACTCATTGCAGGAAAGGAACTTTCGCCCTCTTAGCGGCAATCTAGCGCAACCCACGATCAAACAAACCAGCGACAGCCGCGGCCGGGTCGGCAACCTGAACGCGAAGCCATATCCCAAATTTCGACCTCTGCAGTGGCTCAAGAAAAAACGGTAAGGCAAGCTCGATGAACCATCCCCTCTTACCATCTTCGCTCCCCTTCAACATGGCCCTCGCGGCCTTACCCGCACCCTTCAACAATCCCTTTAACACATCATGTTCAGCAAAATCCGCAAACTGTTCGGCTCTAAAAAATTCAGCGAAGGCAACAAAATCGTCGTCAACTGTGAGAAACTGGAAACCCGTGTAGCCCTCCTCGAAAACGGCTCGCTCGAGGAATACACCGTCGAGCGCGTCAATGACGAAAATATCGTTGGGTCAATTTTTAAAGGCATCATCCGCAATATCGAACCCGGACTGAACGCGATGTTCGTCGACATCGGGCTCGACAAAAACGCCTTTCTCCACTTCTGGGACGCGATCCCCGAAGCCCTCGACGCCGAACTCGAGGAAATCCAGCGCAGCGGCAAAAGTCAGAACGGAGAAAGTGGTAAGGGAGGAAAAGGCAAGCCGCACAAGAGCCGTATCCAGTCCAAAGACATCCCCGGCCTCTACCCGGTTGGTTCCGAAGTCCTCGTGCAGGTGACCAAGGGCCCCATCGGGACAAAAGGGCCGCGCATCACCACTAATATTTCGCTCCCCGGGCGCTACATGGTCTTAATGCCCCGCAATGACCAACTCGGCATCTCCCGCAAGATCGAAGATCCTAAAGAGCGGGCTCGCCTGCGCAAGATCATGGGTGAGAAGCTCACCATCCCGGAAAAAATGGGCGTCATCCTGCGCACGGTCTCGGCCGGGCAAAAAGTCCGCTACTTTGTCCGCGACCTTGCCATCCTGCTCGAAGAGTGGCGCCAGATCGAAGAAAAGGCTTCGACCAACAAGGCCCCCTATTGCGTCTTTCAGGAGCCCGATCTCATTGAGCGCACCGTCCGTGACTTCCTCACCGACGAGATCGACGAAGTCCTCTGCGACGATGCCGCGGCCGCTGAGCGGATGAAGGATCTCATCGGGGTGATCTCGCGCCGCTCACGCAAGCGCATCCAGCATCTCCAGACGACCACCCCTATCTTCGAGAAACTCGGTATTCAGAAACAAATCGACGACGCCTTCTATCGGCAGGTCTGGCTCCCGAACGGCGGATACCTCGTCATCGACGAGACCGAAGCCCTTATCGCCATCGACGTAAACACCGGCCGCGCGAAAACGCAGGACAAGATGATCCTCCAGACCAACATCGAGGCAGCCGAGGAGGTCGCCCGTCAGGTCAGGCTCCGTAACATCGGCGGCCTCATCGTAATCGACTTTATCGACATGAAGTCCCGTCGTGACCAGATGGCCGTCTACAAGGTCATGCGCGAGCGTCTCCGCAACGACAAGGCAAAGACCCAGATCCTTCAGATCTCACAACTCGGGCTCATGGAAATGACGCGCCAGCGTCTCCACGAGAGTCTCAACATCACCGTCAACGAACCCTGCCACTACTGCCAGGGCCGCGGCATGGTGAAGAGCGCCGAGTCCATGAGTGTGGAGCTGCAGCGCCGTATCAACACGATCCTGAGCCGCGTCGAGACCATCAGTCGCGAGCTCATCGTCATCGTCCACCCCGATGTGATGGAGCGCCTCCGCACGCACGATGGGGAGCTCTTCGTCGAACTCGAGCGCCGCCACAACGCCCGCCTCACCTTCCGCAGCGACGCCTCTTACTACCGTGAACAGGTCGTCATCGCCGACGCGAAGACCCAGAAAGAGATTCGCGTTTAGGCCGGATTACAATCCCCCCGCCGGATTCCCTTGCCGGATCGCACGGACCAGGAAATAATCCTGCATAGGTCGGGGCCATGATTCGTCCTACCGGATGTTACCGGCGCGCGGCGCGCGGCAAGCACCGCGCGGCTAGCCTTATCCGACCCGTAAGACAGTATTAGTTCCCCTCATCGCCATGAAATCCCGATCTTCTCTTTGGCTCTTTCTGTTAGTCGTGCATTTTCCCCTCCCCTCCGACGCTCAGCTGCGCCGACCCGGATTCGCAACGATCAAACACGAAGACCGCACCAAGAGCGCCCTCGTCCAAGAGCCAGGGGCGATTTACCTCGAGGTGATGCTCGACAAAGAGCTTCCGGTTCGCGTCACTCAGGCCGCAGCGATTTACTCGTCGCTCAAAGGCGATCGCTGGCTCGGGAACGCCCTCCCCAATCAGAATGCCGTCCTCCTTGCCATTAGCGACAAGGCCTACCGAATCCGCGCAAAGGCAAAACAGGGACAAGTCGCCGGCTGGGTCAGCAAGTCAGTCGTCGCGGGATTGCCCGAAGGTTTCGAGGCGAATCTCCGCGAGTTTCACGAACGCTATCTCATCGTCTCTGAACTCATTAAAAACCGACAAGTCGCACTCGGGATGACCGTCGCCGAAGTCATCGCTTCGATCGGCCCTCCCGATAAACGCCAGTCCAAGGTCACCAACGAAGGCCGCGTCGATTCGCTCGATTACATCTCCTACGAGCGCGTTCCGCAGGCGGCGAATTCCATTGATGCGTTCGGACGCCTCTCAACGACGACCCAATACATCGAAGTCGAAGCGGGCCGCGTCCAGATCGAGTTTGCCAATGACACCGTTACCGCCATCTCCGAATCCGAGGGACTCAACTTCGCCAACGCGAGGGGCCTCGTCACGGTGCCACCGCCCGTCTATCTCTTCTGAGAAAACAGAGGCGTCGAGCCCTTGCAGTCAGTACGGAATTTTTCAGATTCTCGGGTCAAAATCGACATTTCACTCGTAACGGCTTTTGACAAGCCGCTCCGATGAAGTCTCATTGATACTCGGCATTTTTGCCGGAACGAAACCACGAAATAACCTACCGAACTACGACCCATGGCACACGAACTACCCGCACTCCCCTACGCACTGGACGCCCTTGAGCCTCACATCGATGCGAAGACGATGGAGATCCACCATGGCAAGCATCACGCCGCCTATATCGCCAACCTCAACAAAGCGATCGAGGGAAATGCCGACCTTGAAGCCAAGACCATTGATGAACTCATCACCGACCTCGGGGCTGTCCCCGAGGGGATAAGGAACGCGGTCCGCAATAACGGTGGCGGTCATGCGAATCACGCCCTTTTCTGGAGCATCCTCAGCCCCAACTCCGGCGGGGCTCCTACCGGTGATCTCGGTGCCGCAATCGACAGTGCCTTCGGCTCTTTCGACGCTTTCAAGGACGCTTTCAAAAACGCTTCTCTGACCCGTTTCGGTTCCGGCTGGGCCTGGCTCGTCGTCAAAGCTGGCGGGACCCTCGCCGTGACCAGCACACCGAATCAGGACAACCCCATCATGGGCGAAGCCGCCGGTTGCTGCGGCAGCACCCCGCTCGTCGGCCTCGACGTATGGGAGCACGCCTATTACCTCAACTACCAGAATCGTCGTCCCGACTACGTGGACGCTTTTTGGAAAGTCGTGAACTGGAACGCCGTCGCGGAGCGCTTCGCCGCCGCGAAATAATAACCCGCATCCGGGTCATTCACTACGCCGGGTAAGGGGCCGATACGTCCCTCCCCCGGCGTTCTCCGCCTGCCGATTTTTCAATCGGGCCGGAAGCGGCATGCCCCTGGGAAAAGGCTCGGATTCCCGAAACATCAGTCAATCCGAAAGAAATTTCCCCCTCCTCGACAGATAATTGCTTATGGCACAAGGGATGGCGCAGAAAACGCTAATTTAGGTAAAATATTGTTGAAATACCACTACATATTGTGCATCTTAAAGGCCGACCAACAAGATATGGTGCTTTTACCAAAATCCTGAAGGTCGCGTTATTTGCTTGTTTTGATGGTTTTTAGAAGGTCCGGGCGCTTTCGCCCCCTCTAAAAATCTGATAAATGGAAAAATTACGAAAGTCATAATTCCGTCCCCGTTCCCCTCACTAACCACATCCCTCACGCACGACAAATCATGGAAAAGACGTTTACTATTGGAGACCGCACCTTTGTTCTCGATCAGGATAAAGCTGAGGAGGCTTATGCCGCCAAACGCATTATCAATGGTCGCAAGACCGAGGCCTTCAATCTGCTGCCGCTGAAATACCAGTGGGCCTACGAGCTCTATCGCACGATGAAGGCGAATCACTGGGAGCCCGAGGACATCCAGATGCAGAAAGACATCGAACAGTGGCAGGGGGATGAGCTGAGTGACTCCGAGCGCTGGATCATTCGCATGGGGATCGGCTATTTTTCCGCCGCCGAAGGCATCGTCGGGGACAACATCCTCCACGTCGTCCGAGAGCTCGTCACCGCCCCCGAGCTGAAGCTCGTCCTCGGTCGTCACGCCCACGAGGAAAACATCCACGCCGACAGCCTCCTTTACATGATCAGCAGTCTCGGGATCAACCCGCACGAGTGCGAGTCCATGTTCGAGCAGATCCCCACGATCAAGCGCAAGAACGAGTTCGTCACCCGCACTTCGCACGATCTGCGGCGCGACATCGATCTCACCGATCCGATGAACAAAAAGGCGCTTGCCCGAAACATCTTTGTTTTCGGCCAGTGCATGGAAGGCACCCAGTTCTACGGTCTCTTCGGGATGATCCTCAGCCTCAAGCGTCAGAACAAGTTCCCCGGCATCGGCCAGATGTTCCAGTACACCCTGCGCGACGAGTCCAATCACATCGAAGTCTTCCGCAACCTCTTCATGGATCTTGTCAGCGAGAACATGGAAATCTGGACTCCCGAGTTCAAGCAGGAACTCGTCGACACAATGAAAGAGGCTGTCGCTCTCGAGAAAGAGTTCATCAATGATTGTCTCCCCATCAGTGCCGTCGGGCTCAATGCCGCCGAGTTTTGCCAGTACATCGACTTCATCGCCGATCGGCGCCTTGAGGGTATCGGGCTCAATCCCCTGCACCCCGGCATCCGCAATCCCTTCCCCTGGCTCGCCGAGACCATGGACATCAAGAAAGAGTCCAATTTCTTCGAGCAAAAAGTGACCGAATACCAGAAGGCCTCCGCCCTCTCCACGGTTCACGACGACGATCTCTAAGGGAGTTTGACCACTCAAGATTCAACAGGGTCGGGCCCTGCTCCTGCCCCTGTTGAATCCCCCTTCCCTTTGTCCCCCCGTTATTCCCTAGTTCCCCATCCCAACCGCACCCGTTCCACCGCACCCGTCCCACCGCAATGATTACCCGCCGACTGATAGAACAAGATCTCGAGTTGCAACGCTGCGCTGCCACTCCCCAGGAAATGAAACCGCGCTTCGACTGGAGCGATATGGCGACGAGCCATCAGGGACCTTCCGCCCGCATCATGGTGCAGGTGGGGAATGAGCAATCTGACCTTAGTATCGCCAAGATCGCCGAGACCGTCGGCAAGGCCGTGACCGACCTCGCCCTTTCCCGCAAGCAGGATGACATTTTCAACGATACCAACCGCCTCCTCGTTGCGAATATAGTGAAGTCTGTCACCGAGATCCTCACCACCAAAGCCGAGAGCGAAGATACCGATGGCACCGTCCTCCTCAGCGCCACCGAATTGACAACGATCATCGAGATGGCCCTCGTTCGGCAGAATGCCCACGATGTCGCGAAAAGTCTCCTCATTCGCCGCAAAGCCGCTCACGCCCGTCGCGATATCTCCATGGACAGCACTGAAAAGCCCCTCTGCCGAGTCATCCGTCGCAACGGAGAAGTCGTCTCCTGGGATCCCAACAAGATCGAGATTGCGGTCCGCAGTACCTTCCTCTCCCTCGGGATGGACTCGACCCCGGCCAAGGAAATCTCCGACGCCCTGACCGACCGCATTGCCCGCAGCGGACAGGAATTCATGCGCATCGAAGACCTCCAGGACCGGGTCCAGGAGGAACTGATGCGTCAGGGGCACTATAAAGTGGCCGAGTCCTACATTCTCTATCGCGCCCATCGTGCGCAGCATCGTCAATTCGAAGAGGAAGAAACCGTGCGTGACTCCGAGTCCACTCAGGACTCCATGATCGTGCTGAAGCGGGCTGACGGCTCGAGCGAGCTCTGGGACGGGGTTGATCTTCGCCGTCGCGTCGAGTTCGCCCTCACCGGCCTCGACCTCTGCCTCTCGCAGGATGAAATCGAGCACGAGCTGCGACGCGCTTTCTTTAACGAGATGACCGAGTCCGACCTCCGCAAGACAGTCATTCTCAATGCGAGAAGTCTCATTGAGCGCGACGGCGACTTTGCCCGTTTCTCGGCACGTATCCTTCTCACCTACATCTACGAGGAAGTCCTCGACTGGAACATTGCCCGGGATGGCGTCGCCCAGCTTGCCGCCTTCCACCGTCGCGCCTTCCGCGCAAACCTCGTTCGCGGCGTCGAGATCGAGCGCATCTCCCCCCGTCTCCTCAACTACAACCTCGACCGCCTCGCCGACGCGATCAATCCAACTTCAGATCTGGATTTCGACTATCTCGGCATCCAGACGCTCTACGATCGTTATCTCATCATCGACAAGACCGGCGACTCCCACAAGCGCATCGAAGCGCCCCAGCTCTTCTGGATGCGGGTCGCGATGGGCCTGATGATTGGCGAGACCGACGACCCGGAAGCCAAGATCATCGACCTCTACCGTCTCTACGCGAGCCGCCGTTTCTGCTCGTCGACCCCGACGCTCTTCAATGCCGGCACGCTCCACAGCCAGCTCTCCTCCTGCTATCTCTACAAGGTCGATGACAGTATCGAGTCCATCATGCAGCGCGGCATCGCTGAAAACGCCTACCTTTCAAAATGGGCCGGGGGCCTCGGCGGCTCGTGGACCTCGGTCCGCGGCACGGGCGGCTACATCAAGGGCACCAACGGCGAGAGTCAGGGCGTTATCCCTTTCCTCAAGCTGCACAACGATCAGCTCGTCGCCGTGAACCAAGGTGGGAAACGCCGAGGTTCCGGCTGTGCCTACCTCGAGAGCTGGCACAACGACATCACCGACTTCCTCGAGCTCCGGAAGAATACCGGTGATGAGCGCCGTCGCGCGCATGATATGAACACGGCGAACTGGATTCCCGATCTCTTCATGCAGCGTATGGAAGCCCGGGAAAACTGGACCCTCTTTCGTTCGAACGAAGTGCCCGATCTCCACGAGCTCTACGGCAGTGCCTTCACCGAGCGATACCTCGCCTACGAGGCCGATGCCCGTGCCGGCAAGATCTTCGGGCGCGACGTGCCGGCGATTGACCTCTGGAAGCAGATGCTGAAGATGATTTTTGAAACCGGTCATCCCTGGATCACCTTCAAAGATCCCTGCAACGTCCGCAGCCCACAGGACCACGTCGGTGTCATCCACAGCTCGAACCTCTGCACCGAGATCACCCTTAATACCTCAGCCGATGAGACTGCGGTGTGTAACCTCGGATCCATTGTTCTCGACACGCACATCAAAGAAGACGGCACCCTCGACCTCGTGAAACTGCGCGAGACCGTCCGCGTCGCCGTTCGTGCCCTCGACAACGTCATCGACATCAACTTCTACCCGACCGATGCGGCGAAGAATGCCAACAGCCGACACCGCCCCGTCGGGCTCGGTGTCATGGGCGTGCAGAATGCTCTCTTCGCCCGCAATATCTCCTTCGCGAGTGAAGAGGCAGTAGAGTTCAACGATGAGTTCATGGAGGCGATCGCTTATTTCGCCTATGAAGCCTCGAGCGATCTCGCGGCCGAGCGCGGCAGTTACTCGACCTTTAAAGGATCGAAATGGGATCGCGGGATCATGCCTGCCGACACCATCGACATGCTCGAGGAAGAGCGCGGCGAATCCATCGACGTCCCCCGCGGCGGTCGCATGGACTGGGACGTCCTCCGCGCGAAGATCCAGCGTCAGGGTATGCGCAACAGCAACGTCCTCGCGATCGCCCCGACCGCGACGATCTCGAACATCATGGGTAGCACCCCGTGTATCGAGCCGACCTTCAAGAACCTCTTCGTGAAAGGCAACCTCTCGGGAGACTTCATCGTACTCAATACCTACCTTGTCCGCGATCTCAAGGCCCTCGGTCTGTGGGGCGAGGACATGGTCGAACGACTGAAGTACTACGACGGTGAACTAGCCGACATCGAGGAGATCCCCGCTGATTTGAAGAAGAAATACGCGACCGCCTTCTCGATCGATTACGAGTGGTTCATCGAAGCCGCCGCCCGTCGTCAGAAATGGATCGACCAGTCCCAGTCGGTGAACCTCTTCCTTGCGACACCGGACCTGAAGACCCTCTCCCACATGTATCGCGCGGCCTGGCACAAAGGGCTAAAAACCACCTACTACCTACGCACCCAACAGGCCTCAAACATCGAGAAGGCCACGACCAAGGTGAACAAGGAAGTGCGTATCTACGCCGCCGATGCTCCCCGCGAGTTCACCGATGCCGAGAAACAGGCCTGCTCCCTCGATGCCCTCCTTAACGGAGGCGAATGCGAAGCCTGCCAGTGATCCGGGTTTAAAAATGGTTATTTAGTCCTTCCGAAAAGGCGGTCCCCACAGGCCGCCTTTTTTCGTGCCAGGTAAAGCCATCGCCTTCCGTGAAGCCCGACCTTAGCCTCAACCCTAAATGGATCTTCTTCTCGCCTCGGTCTTTCTCGGCATTATTCCCATGGCGGTCTACGCCCTCATCGTCTGGCGGATTGATCGCTGGGAAAAGGAGCCCTTGTCCCTGATGCTCGCCGCTTTTCTCTGGGGTGCGGTTCCATCGATCTTCTTCGCCCTCATTGCCCAAACCGTCTTCGGAGCCACTCCGGGAGAGGGCGGTGAGATTTCTCTGATGGGCGAACTCTACGCGGCGAGCTTTCTCGCGCCGCTCACTGAAGAGATTTTCAAGGGGCTGGGGCTGATCATCCTCTTCCGTCGTTATCGGGATGAAATCGACTCGGTCCTCGATGGTCTCATTTACGGCACCATGGTCGGTTTCGGCTTCTCGGCGGTGGAAAATATCTTCTACTTCTCGAGTCAGCCTGATGCAGGCAGCCTCATCTTCCTTTTCTTCCTGCGCGCTTTTATCTTTGGGATGCTCCATGCTCTTTTCACCGGACTTTTTGGTGTCGGACTCGCGCTGGGAAAATTCTCGGCGAGCCCGCTAATGAAGTTCCTCTGGCCCGCGACGGGGCTCGGGCTTGCCATGTTCACCCACGCCCTCCACAATTATTTCGCCACCCTAGGCGGTCACTATCTTCTCTACGCCGTTCTCGGCGTCATGATCGGGATGATCTGGTTCATCGCCATGATCGTCGTTTGCTTGCGCCATGAGAACCGCTGGATCCGCATCCATCTTTCCGATGAAGTCGCCCGCGGTGTCCTCTGTGCAGAGCAAGCCCTCGACGCTGCGACCTTCCGCACCCGCAGCAGTCTGAGCGGATTCTCAAAGGGCTTCGGACTTGTCTTGAAGCGTAAACGACTCCTCCACGAAGCGACCGAGCTCGCCTATCAAAAGCAGAAGCGGCAGCGTCTCGGGTCCGATCCCGCGCGGGAAATGCGCATCACCGAACTGCGGGAAATCGTCCGCACCCTGAGCCGGCAGGATCCGCTCGTGCTCTCCGGGAAGATCACCCCGGGAAAACTCCTCCCCCCGCCTCTCCCGCCGACAAGGCGGCTGCCGCCTCCCCTGCCGGGTCGAAGGTGAGGAACGATGCCGGGCGAGAAAGCTTCAGAGGGCAATCCCTTCCGTAGCGGAATTTACCAACATTCCCCCGTCGGCCCAGCAGTCTGTCGGTCGCGGAGGCAGTGCGGAGCAATTCGCTCAAGCGAAGGTCTCGTATTGGCGGATGTAGCTCTGCCACTGCATCGGTCGCATCGCGTAGACGCCCTGGGCGTGGCGACCGACACCGGGATCGAAAATCTCCCAGCCGAGTTCGGACGAGCGACGTCCGTAATCGAAGCGGTAAATCCAGTCACCGAACTCATCCTTGCGCCAGATCTCGGGATCATTTCCCGGGACGATTTCGGCAAATTCCCAAACGCTCTGAATCAACTCGCGCTCGTAGCCACGATGGATGAGGGCGTGGGCCGTCCCGGACGCACCCTCTTTAACAGATTCGGCCGATTCTGCCGGATGAGGTGTAACACCGCGGTGTCCGGATGAGCCTGACGACGTCACCTCTTCGAAGCCCTCGAGCCCCGACCACCTCCCGTCTTCAGATTCGCTTTGATCGCAAAACATAAGTAATCGTTTGAACACATTTACCCTACGCCGCAAAAGGCAGAATCCAAGGGGAAAAATCTTCTTCCTGAAAAATTCCTCTTTTACGGCAAACCGACCGCCCCTCAGATCGAGTGATACTCCTGCAACGCCCGCACTTCCACTTTACTACCCTGCAAGGACTTGATCGCTCGCAAGGCGGCGTCGGCGCCGCGCAGGGTCGTCATGATGGGGATGCGGTTCTGCATCGCGGCGGTGCGGATCTTGACCTCGTCGGCCCGCGGGTTTTTGCCGCTGGGAGTGTTGATGATGAGCGCCATGTCTTCATTTTTCATCAGGTCGATGACGTTGGGTCGCTGGCCACTCGCGAGCTTGGGGAGAATGTTCACCTCGATGCCGGCAGCGCTGATCTCGCTGCCGGTTCCACTCGTCGCAAAGATCGTAAAGCCCAGTTCGGCGTATCCTCTCGCGAGACGGACGACGTTGGGCCTATCGGTTTCTTTGACACTGATGAAAACATTACCCTGAGTCGGGAGCGTTCCTCCGGCGGCCATCTGGCTCTTGGCAAAGGCGAGTCCGAAGTCCGCGTCGATGCCCATGACTTCGCCGGTGCTCTTCATCTCGGGGCCGAGGATGATGTCGACGCCGGTGAACTTGCTAAAGGGGAAAACCGCCTCCTTCACGCTGTAATGGGCCGGATGCACTTCCTCGGTGAATCCGAGTTCTTTGAGAGTCTTCCCGGCCATGATCTTGGCGGCAAGTTTCGGAAGCGGCACGCCGATAGCCTTGCTGACGAAAGGCGCGGTGCGGCTGGCGCGAGGATTGACCTCGATGACATAGAGGTCGTCGCCTTTCACGGCGAGCTGCATGTTCATGAGTCCGCGCACCTCGAGGGCAACGGCGAGTTTCTTGGCAGCGTCGCGGATGCGATCCTGCATCGCGGCACTGAGAGAGAAGGGCGGGATGACACAGGCCGAGTCGCCCGAGTGGATCCCGGCTTCCTCGATGTGCTCCATGATTGCACCGATCACGGTGGTCTCGCCGTCACTGATGCAATCGACATCGACCTCGGTCGCGTCTTCGAGGAAGCGATCGACGAGAACGGGACGGTCGGGCGTGGCATCGACTGCGTTCCGCATGTAATGGGTCAGCTCGGCGTCGCTGTAAACGATCTGCATGGCGCGACCGCCGAGGACGAAACTCGGACGCACCAGGCTGGGGTAGCCGATCACCGCGGTGATGGCGAGGGCCTCTTCAAGGCAGGTCGCGGTGCCACTGGGGGCCTGGTGCAGACCGAGGTCATCGAGAAGTTTGGCGAACATTTTGCGGTCCTCGGCGAGCTCGATGCTCTTGGGCGAGGTGCCGATGATACGGACGCCGTTTTCCTCAAGGCCTTTGGCGAGGTTCAGCGGGGTCTGGCCGCCGAACTGCACGATGACCCCGAGGACCTGGTCATCGTGATTCTCACGTTCGTAGATGTTGAGCACATCTTCGAGGGTGAGAGGCTCGAAATAAAGTTTATCCGAAGTGTCGTAGTCGGTTGAGACGGTCTCGGGATTCGAGTTGACCATGATCGTCTCGAAGCCGAGTTCGCGCAGCGCGAAGCTGGCGTGGACACAGCAGTAATCAAACTCGATCCCCTGCCCGATGCGGTTCGGACCGCCACCGAGGATGATGACCTTCTTGCGATCACTCTCGCGGACTTCGTCCTCGATTCCGTAGGTGGAATAGTAGTAGGGCGTGAAGGCCTCGAACTCCGCCGCACAGGTGTCGACGAGGCGGTAGGTCGGGATGACTCCGGCTGCCTTGCGTTCGGCACGGACCGCAGCCTCGGTGATGCCTTTGGAAATCGCGATTTGGCGATCGGAAAAGCCGAGTTTCTTCGCCTTGCGGAGGTCCGTGGAGGCGAGTTGCTGCTGCTCTTTCACGATCTCCTCGATCTGACGCAGGAACCAGCGGTCGATCTTCGTGAGAGAAAAGACCTTCTCGATTTCCCACCCGCGCGCGAAGGCCTGGGCGAGGTAGAAAATGCGCTCGGCGTTCGGCACACTGAGCTTGGTGGTGAGGGTCTCGTCGTCTACTTGGACGTCGGCGCCGTCTCCGATGAGACCGAAGCGTTTGATCTCAAGACTACGCAGAGCCTTTTGCAGGCTCTCCTTGAAAGTCCGGCCGATCGCCATGGCTTCACCAACCGACTTCATCTGCGTGGTGAGCGTCTCGTTGGCGCCCGGGAATTTCTCGAAGGTGAAGCGCGGCAACTTCGTCACCACATAATCGATCGTGGGCTCGAAGCTCGCCGGGGTCTCGCGGGTGATGTCGTTGCGGATCTCGTCGAGGGTGTAGCCGACCGCGAGCTTGGCGGCGATCTTCGCGATGGGGAATCCGGTCGCTTTCGAGGCGAGGGCCGAGCTGCGCGAGACACGCGGGTTCATCTCGATGACGATCATACGACCGTTGTCCGGATTGATGGAAAACTGAATATTTGACCCCCCCGTCTCGACTCCGATCTCGCGGATAACGGCAAAAGAGGCGTCGCGCATGATCTGGTATTCGCGATCTGTCAGGGTCTGCGCCGGGGCCACGGTGATAGAGTCACCCGTGTGCACGCCCATGGGATCGAGGTTCTCGATCGAGCAGATGATGACGCAGTTGTCGGCCTTGTCGCGCATGACCTCCATCTCATATTCCTTCCATCCGAGGAGCGATTCCTCGACGAGGACTTCGGTCACGGGGGAAAGATCGAGCCCGCGGGCGACAATGGTTTCGAATTCTTCGCGGTTGTAGGCGATCCCGCCGCCGCTACCGCCGAGGGTGTAGGCCGGACGGATGATGAGAGGAAAAGAGCCGATCTCAAGGGCAATGGCATGCGCTTCCTCGAGGGTGTGGGCGACGCCCGAGTGTGGCATGTCGAGGCCGATGCGAATCATCGCCTCTTTGAAAAGAAGTCTGTCCTCCCCTTTCTCGATCGCCTCGGCATTCGCACCGATAAGACGGACGCCCGCCTTTTCCAGAAAGCCCGAGCGCACCAGCTCCATGGCCGTGTTGAGAGCGGTCTGACCTCCCAGCGTGGGAAGGAGCGCGTCGGGCTTTTCCTTTTCGATGATCTTCTCGACCACCGCAGCAGTGATGGGCTCGATGTAGGTGCGGTCCGCGAACTCGGGATCGGTCATGATCGTGGCCGGGTTCGAGTTCACGAGGATGACAGAGTATCCCTCTTCGCGCAGCGCCTTGCAGGCCTGAACGCCCGAATAGTCAAACTCGCAACCCTGTCCGATGACGATGGGCCCTGAACCGATCAGTAGAATTTTTTGAATCGATGTGTCTCGCGGCATTTCCCAGAAAGCTAAAATCTGTCACCCCTTGCATGAGGCGAGGGAAATCGCAATCGCGAAACCTGTTTTTCACCCGATGAATCGCCCGAATGACCTCCTCCTCAAGGTCTTCGCCCCGCAACGGGCCTCCCTCCGGCAATTAGTTGCGCGGGAAACTTGATTTTTCCCCACTGGATAATCAATAGCAATACTGTTCCCAATTTAACAAAATATGACATCTCGCCCGCAAAGGGTCAAATCACTCACGCGGATGACTCCTTCCCGTCACGGCAGGATCGGTGCATGGAGTAGCGCGAGGGGTCATGTCTGCCGCTCCACCGGTATGGCGCTATCGATACCGGGACAGCGAAGCTTAGGGGCAAGCGGCATGTCGGGGCCTCGAAGGCGACGATGCCGTCGCCTTCCTCTCCGCGACGAGGCGTTCCCCCGCCCCCTCACTTCGCCTTTGGCATCGTAATAAAAGGCGCTCGCAAATAGTGGGGCTCGAGGACGACCGTCCCGCTCTCAAAATCCCCGTCGCCAAAGAGAACTGCCAGCCTCGCCGCAGACGGGAAAGAGAGCCGCGCATCCGGCAGGATCATGGTCACTTTTGGATCGGGCGTGTAAAGATACAGCCCTCTCTCGCGCAGAGGCGCCAGATAAGCGTTGATCTCTGCCGCGTCGATCAGGGCGGGTTCGTTCTGCAACTGACGATCGAGCACTTCGGCGACAAAAAAAGTCCCGCGCCGCGCGTCCCCGATGACGAGGTAGGAATCCGACTCCGTGTCCCACGCCTCGAGCGAGGATCGTCCCGCGAGAGGCAGTCCCATTGCGATGCTGAGCCCGTTTGCCACCGCGATGCCGACACGGACCCCACCATAGGAACCGGGACCGAGCCCGACGACGATGCCAGTGAGGCGGTCGCGGTACTCCTTTACGATCGTCTCGACCGGACCGAAGATGACGGCGTTGTGCGCTCGCTCGGTCGTGAAGACAGACTCGTGGACGAGGGCGCCCGTTGCGCGATCCCGCACCGCAAGGGAGGCATCCCGGGTGGATGTTTCGAGGGCGAGGATCATCGGATTTTCACGCTGTGGCGGCCGGCCCCTTCGATCACGAAATCAAGCCGGATCGTAGTGTCAGGGAGGACTTCGGGGAACTTGTCGGCCCATTCGGCGAGGATGATTCCGCCTTCGTCGAGGTAGTCATCCCACCCCAGTGAGATAAGTTCAGCGGTCGATTCGAGCCGGTAAAAATCAAAGTGATAAATGGAAATGCGCCCCGAGAGATACTCCTGCACAAGGGGAAAGGTTGGACTGGTGACGTCCTCGTCCGCCCCGAGACCAGCGACGAGTCCTTTGGAAAAATGAGTCTTGCCCGCCCCTAGATCACCATTGAGCGCGACGACATCGCCGGCCCGCAATTTCGCGGCGAACCGCTCCCCCGCGGCGATCATCTCTTCGGCGGAATTTGTCGTGATGGCAAAAGGCTCACTCATTTTCGGTAGTGCTCCCACCCGCGCGCGAGCGGTTCGGCCGTCTCATCGGTGATTTCTCCGATCGCGGTGATCGGGGTATCGTGAAAGACCGCCTCCCACCGCCCGAGGAGAGATGAAAAGGACGTCGGGGAAAAGGTCAGGAGCAGCTCGTAGTCCTCGCCTTCCCTGATGGCCTGCTCGACGCTGATGCCGGGGTAACAGGGGACGCTCGATGCCTCGACCCTGTAGCCTCTGCCGCTGGCGCGAGCTAATCGCGGCAAGTCGGATCCGAGCCCATCGCTGAGATCCATCATCGCACTGGGCCGGGCGTGCTCGACGAGCCAGCGGGCCTCATTCAGCCGGGGGGTAAAGGTGAGATGCCGCCCGCTCGAAAATGATCCGCCGAGTCGTCCGGTCACGGCAATAATATCGCCGGGGGCAGCGCCGCTGCGGAGGACACAATGCTGCGGCGCGACGAGACCGGTCATCGCGATGGAGATCACGGCGCCTTTTTCCGGAAGACGGGAAGTCTCGCCTCCGACGATGCCGCATCCGGCGGCGCCCGCAGCCTCTAGTATACCGCGGTACCAGCCCTCGACTTCCCCGAGCTCGCGATCTGCATCGACAGTGAGAGTGACGAGGGCGTGTTGCGGTTCGCCGCCCATCGCCGCGATATCACTGATGACCCGGTTCATCGCCTTGCGCCCGACGAGCGAGGGGGCCGTCCCGGGTAGAAAATGGACGCCTTCGACGAGACAATCCGTTTTCAGCAGTTGCCACAAGCCGTTGCTCATCGGGACAACAGCGCAGTCATCTCCGGGCCCGGCGATGAGAGTCGCGTCCGGCGGAATAAGGCCGATGAGATGAGCGACGACCGCTTCTTCGCCGAGGTCCCCGAGTCGCTGCGTCATTTGTTCTTCGGCCATGGCGATTTTATTCCGCCGATTCAGGCATCAGCATCAGGACGATATTAGCGGCGTTGAAAAAGACGTGCATCCCCACCGGCACCCAGAGGCAACGGGTAAACTCGTAGGCGAGACAGAGGAGGATGGAAAAAACCCAGAGCGGGAGCAGGGCGGGGAGATTCCCGTGCACCACCGCGAAGAGCCCGCCGATGATGACGGCGGCGAAGACGGGATTCGTGAGCCGTCGCAGGGTTCCGTACATGTAACCGCGAAAGAGGAACTCCTCGACCACTGGCGCAGCGATGCAGGCCATGAGAATGGAGAGAGAGAAGTGCGCGATGGATTTTGATTCCTGAAACATCCTCACGGGCTCCTGCACCTTGAGATCGCCAAAGATCCCCTCGAGATACGAATTGGAGATTTCTCCCACCGCCCAGGCGCAGATCAGCAGCGAAGCAACGCCACCGAGGATGGAGATGACGACGATCTTAGGGAAACTGAGTTCGCGCAGGCCGAAGAGATCAACTACGCGACGATTGCGGATCCACTCGATGATGCCGCAGGTCATGATCCCCACGAAAGCGAAGTAGCCGATGTTTACGAAGATGCTTAATAGGTCGTTCTTCGGCGGCTCGACCGGCTTCGCGGTCCCCGACGCGGCCATGACCGCTTCGACAATAGGATTCATCAGAAAAAGAATCGCCGGGAAGAACATGAGGACGAGGTCGAACATGTCGTAGTCGATCAGCTCGAGTGACTCCCCCTGCCTCCGCATACGACGGAGGAGGACATAAAAAGCGACCCCAAGCGCCATCGCGATGAGGGTAATCAATTCAAAATCAAGCAGCACCTGCTTGGCGGCCAGTTCGTCCATTCAGAGAACCGCTCGCCTAAACATGGACGGGTGACAACCGCCAAATGTCCCGAGCATACTCGTGGATGGTGCGGTCACTGGAGAATTTGCCAACCCGCGCGGTGTTGAGAATCGCCATTTTCGCCCACCGCTGCGGATCGCGGTAAGCCTCATCGACCTGCGCCTGTGCCTCGACATAGGAGCGGAAATCCGCAAGCACGAGATATGGATCGCCTCCATCCAGGAGACTGCGGCGAATCGTGTCGAAGGATCCCTTCGGCGCGAAGGTCGCCGAGCAGAGCCAGTCGATCACTTCCTTCAACTCTTCATCGGCCCAATACTGATCGACGGAGCAATAACCATTCGCGAGGAGACCATCCACCTCTTCGACGGTGAGTCCGAAAATGAAGATGTTCTCATCGCCCACCTCTTCCTTAATTTCAACGTTGGCTCCGTCAAGAGTCCCGATGGTGAGCGCGCCGTTGAGGGCGAGCTTCATGTTCCCTGTGCCCGAGGCTTCTTTGCCCGCCGTGGAGATCTGCTCGGAGAGGTCCGCTGCCGGGATGATGATCTCGGCGGCGGTGACGCCGTAGTTCGGGATGAACGCCACTTTCAGCTTTCCGCCGATACGCTCGTCATTATTGATGACCTCGCCGATCGCGTTGATCGCGTGAATGATCTCCTTCGCAAGGACATAGCCGGGTGCCGCCTTTGCCCCGAAGACAAACACGCGCGGCACGACATCGAGCTGGGGATTCTGGAGGAGCCGTCGATACTGCATGAGGATGTTCAGCAGATTGAGATGCTGTCGTTTGTACTCGTGGAGCCGCTTGATCTGCACATCGAAGAGTGCCGACGGATCGACAGTGATGCCACATCGGTTCTCGATGAGCTTGGCGAGACGCTGCTTGTTGCGGAATTTGATCGCCATGAACTCGGCCTGAAAGGACGGATCATCGGCGAAGGCCTCGAGTCCGCGGAGCAGGTCAAGATTCGCGGGCCACTCCGTCCCGATGGAGCGGTCGATCAAAGCCGAGAGCTCGAGATTACACGCCTTGAGCCAGCGACGAGGGGTAATCCCGTTGGTCTTGTTCTGGAAACGGCCGGGGAAGAGCTCGTAGAAATCTTTGAGAAGATGGCGCTTCAGCAGGTCGGTATGGAGGGCTGCGACACCATTGGTCGTGTGACTGCCGACGACGGAGAGGTAGGCCATGCGGATCATCTTCGGCGAACCTTCTTCGATGATGGACATCGCCGCGAGCTTACTATTATCACCCGGCCACTTTTTCGCGACGTGCTCGTCGAGGAAACGGCGGTTAATCTCGTAGATGATCTGGAGATGGCGGGGCAGCACTCTTTCAAAGAGCGGCACGCTCCACTTCTCGAGCGCTTCGGGGAGGAGGGTATGATTCGTATAGGCGAAGGTCTTCTGACAGATCCCCCAGGCCTTATCCCACTCCACATTCTCATCATCGACGAGGAGACGCATCAGCTCAGCCACGGCGATGGACGGATGCGTGTCGTTGAGCTGGATCGCGGCCTTGTCAGGGAGATTGTCCCAGGTGTCATTGTAGGTCCGATAGCGGCGCACGATGTCGCGCAATGAGCAGGTCACGAAGAAATACTGCTGCACGAGACGGAGCTCTTTTCCGGCCTCGGTCGAGTCGTTCGGGTAAAGAACTTTGGAGACCGACTCGCTCATCGATTTCTCGCGCACGGCCTCGACGTAGCCGCCGCGGTTGAAGATATCGAGATCGAAATCGCGCGAGGCCTTGCTCTCCCAGAGTCGCAGGTAGTTCACCGACTTCCCGCCGTAGCCGACCGCCGCGAGATCCCACGGTACTCCGAGGATGGAGCGCGTCCCGGTCCAGACCGGACGACCATGCCCGAGCTCGTCGAACTGCATCTCGACTTGACCAAAAAGCGGGACCTCGACCGCATACTCGGGCCGGCAGATCTGCCACGGGCTCCCGAAACGACGCCACTCGTCGGGCGACTCAGCCTGCTGCCCGTCGATGAATTTCTGCCGGAAAAGCCCGAACTCGTAGTTGATCCCGTAACCGACCGCAGGGTAATCGAGGGTCGCAAGCGAGTCCATGAAGCAGGCCGCGAGTCGACCGAGGCCGCCATTGCCGAGCCCAAGATCGGGCCCTTCTTCGACAATATCCTCGAGGTCCTGACCCAGTTCGGCGAGAGCGATGCGGCACTCATCGAGCATGAGGAGGTTGACCAGGTTGTTCACGAGGAGACGTCCCATGAGGTATTCGAGAGAAAGGTAATAAGCGCGTTTTACGTTGCGCAGATTCCGGGTTTTGCGAACGTCGCAGGCGAGCTCCATCATGCGCCCGCGAGCGGTGAGACTGACGGCACGCCACCAGTCGCCCCGGGTAGCAGTCTCGGCGTCATGGGCCTGGTCGCGGACGAGGTGGTTCAGGATCTCCTCTTTGAGGGTCTCGATCTCGCGGCGTTTTTCATCGGAAATTTCCATAGTTGAAGTTTTTTACGTGGGTTTCGGCGTCCCGTTCAGGTAGAATGGGGTATCAGGACAGAAATTCGCCCCGAGGGTTGATAAGTTCGTTCTGGATAAATGCAATCGGTTCAGCGGCAAGGCCTCCTGCCTCCGCCACGACCAGAGATAGCAGGGAGGGTTCCATTCAGGAGAAAAATCGTTCATTCGACCCGATGAAGGCCCTTTTCCGGCTCCTCGAGGCATCACTTTCAACACGGACATTTCGCCGCCCGCTGAAAAATCTGGCACAACGGCTTGTTTTGAGCCTTTCTAGTAAAATGAATACTGCAATCCACCGTGCCCTCCTCGCCTGCCTCTGGCTCCCTGCCACCTTGTCCTCTCCCGCTTTCGCCGCCGATCCCGTGAAAGACTCTCTCGCCGGAGTCTGGCCCATCGAACGACTCCAGTCCGAAATTCCCTCTTTCCGGGTCGAGGATCCTCAGGCCAAAATCCAGTCACTCATTTACGAAGGTGAAAAATTCGGCGGCAAACCTTCCTCGGTCTTCGCTTTTTACGCCTCACCTGTCACCCTCGGCCTTGCAAAGGAAGGCGAGACCTTTCCCGGGATCGTCCTCATCCACGGGGGCGGCGGTACCGCATTTTCCGATTGGGTCTGGCTCTGGGCAAAGCGCGGTTACGCGGCCATCGCGATGGATCTCTCGGGGCACCGTCCGCCTGCGCCCAAATACGATGAAAAAGACGAAAAGATCTCCGACCATGGACATAACCCGACCACCCGGACACGACTTACGGACGGCGGTCCCGACCACGGCCATGGACAAAAGTTCGATTGCATCGGAGGCTCCGTCGAGGACGACTGGCCCTACCACGCCGTCGCGAATGTGATGAAAGCCCACACTCTCCTGCGCCAGATGCGGGGCGTCGACCCCGAACGCACCGCCGTCACGGGGATCAGTTGGGGTGGTTACACGACCTGCCTCGCCGCCTCACTCGACGACAGGTTCAAGGCCGCCGTCCCCGTCTACGGGTGCGGATTTCTCCACGAGGGCGAGTCAGTCCAGAAACCGTCCATCGACAAGCTCGGGGATAGGCGCGCCGACTGGATCGCCGCCTACGACCCCTCCAGCCACCTTGGCAAATGTATCGTGCCCACCTTCTGGGTCAACGGCACCCACGATGTCCACTACCCTCTGGACAGCTACACGAAATCGACCGCTCTCGTAAAAGGACCACGCACCTACCGCATCCAACCGCGCATGCCTCACGGGCACCAGCCGGGGTGGGCTCCGGCGGAGATCGGGATCTTTGTGGATTCAATTCTCAAGGGCGGAGATCCACTGCCGACCGTCGGGGGAATGAACCTCCACGCGGAGACCGTCAGTGTTGCCTTCACAGCCAAAACGAAAGTGGTGAAAGCGGAACTGTATTACACCTCCGCCACCGGCAAGCGCTCGGAACGCGAATGGAAAAGCCTCGCCACCCGGATCGAAGACGGCAAGGCCATCGCCGATGGTCTCCCCGCCGACGCCAACACCTGGCTGATGACGGTAACCGACGAGCGCGGCGCGATGGTCACGAGCGCGGTGGGGATGCGGTGAGGGAAACCTTTTCCCTGATGAGAGCTCGTGAGAGAGAGGTCCGATCTATGGTGAATAAAGCGCCTCCTTCGGCTTTAGCCCGCATTTCTCACACCCTTTCGTCACGAGACGCCGCGAGGACCTGCTCTTGCAGCCGGAGCGAATCGAAGCGAAGCGAAGCGAAGATCGACGGAACGAAGTGAAGTTAAGCGGAGAGAGACGACTCGCAGAGTCGCCCGAAGGGTGCCCAAGGCATCAACGCGCGGGCCGGATTTTCCGAAGGGCTGTATGAATACATTCTGCCCAAGGACAATTCGGGCCGGATCGAAGCAGGAGCGGGCCGCAGCCAGTCGCAGTAGAACGGGTGAGAGAAATGCGGGTTAGTCGCAAGTCTCCTCACCTCCTCACCGCCGCCCGACCCTCCAGAAATTCGGCTTTGAGCTGCGCATAATCCATCGCGACCGGGAACTGCGGAAACTCGGCGATAACATTTTGCGGAGGGCAGAAAAGAATCCCGCGATCCGCTTCCCCGAGCATGCTGGTGTCGTTGTAGGAATCCCCGGCGGCGATGACCTTAAACTTCAATTCGTGAAAGCGCTTTACCGCCTCACGCTTCTGATCGGGCATGCGGAGGTGATAGGCCTCGATGCGACCGTCCGCAGTGATCCCGAGGCGGTGGCAGAAGAGTGTCGGATACCCGAGCTGCCTCATCAGGGGCTTGGCAAATTCGTAAAAAGTGTCGGACAAAATCACGACCTGAAACTCGGACTTGAGCCATTCGAGGAAATCGAGCGCCCCGTCGAGCGGCCCGAGACTGTCGATGACCTCCTGCACATCCCCAATTTTCAGCCCGTGCTCGTCGAGGATGCGGAGGCGCTGTGTCATCAGCACGTCGTAGTCCGGAATGTCGCGCGTCGTCGCAAGAAGGGCGTCGATTCCGGTTTTTTGCGCCACATTGATCCAGATTTCCGGAACAAGGACACCTTCGAGATCCAGGCAGGCTATTTCCACGGGGTCAGAGAGGGTTGGTTCAGAGAGCACGTTTTCACCGGTTCCGCCCGTAATTCAATCGGATTCCCTTGATTAATTGCTAATCTGCGAGTTCATCAGAAGGACTCAACCCTCTCAAGATGTCGACTCAACCCTCTCAAGTTCCGGGAGTCCTCGGAGTGATCCCGGCCCGCTGGGGATCGACCCGCTTTCCCGGAAAACCGCTTCATCACATCGCAGGAAAGCCGCTCATCCAGCACGTCTGGGACCGCTGCCACGAGTGCCGCGAGCTCTCCGTCGTGACCGTCGCGACCGACGACGAGCGCATCGCCGCGGCGGTCGAGGCCTTCGGCGGGCATGTCACCATGACCAGTCCCGACCACCCGAGCGGCACCGACCGGGCCGCCGAGGTCGCACGGGCCTTCCCCGAAATGTCGCACATCATCAACATCCAGGGCGACGAACCCCTCATCGACCCCGGTCTGATTGATTCCCTCGCCTCCGCCCTTCTAGCAGATCCGGCGCTGCCCATGATCACTGCAGCCAATCCCCTCGCCGCCGACGATCCCCTCGTGAACGACCCGAATGTCGTCAAAGTCACCCTCACCCGCGACGGCCACGCCCTTTATTTTTCCCGCAGCCCCATCCCGCATCCGCGGAGTGTTCCGGATGACCTCCTTTATTACCGTCACAAGGGCATCTACGGCTTCCGTCGGGACTTTCTCTTCGACTTTGTGCGCTGGGAGCCGTCCCTCCTCGAGCGCACCGAAGGCCTTGAGCAACTGCGCGCCATGGAAAATGGAGCAAGGATCAGGGTCGTTTTAACCGACGACACCTCGCCCGGCGTTGACACTCCCGAGCAGGCTGCGATACTCCAGCAATTATTGAGTCAATGAAGTACATTTTTGTCACAGGAGGCGTGGTCAGCTCGCTCGGAAAAGGTCTCGCGGCAGCCGCCCTCGGAACCCTGCTGGAGCGTCGCGGTCTGCGCGTTCTCATGCAGAAGTTCGACCCTTATCTGAACGTCGACCCCGGAACGATGAGCCCCTTTCAGCACGGAGAGGTCTACGTGCTCGACGACGGCGCCGAGACCGACCTCGATCTCGGGCACTACGAGCGCTTCACGAGCGGTCGCCTTTCCAAGCTCAACAACATCACGAGCGGCCAGGTCTACGAGACCGTCATCAAGAACGAACGTCGCGGCCTCTACCTCGGCGCAACCGTGCAGGTGATCCCCCACGTCACCGACGTCATCAAAAATCGCATTTACGAAGTGGTCGAGAAGTCCGACGTCGACGTCATCATCACCGAGATCGGCGGCACCACCGGTGACATCGAGGGACTCCCCTTTCTCGAGGCACTCCGTCAGTTCAAGGACGAGGTCGGCCATGAAAATGTGGCCTTCATGCACGCCACCCTTATCCCCTACATCAAGGCGGCCGAGGAGCTCAAGACCAAGCCCACCCAGCAGAGCGTTGCCAAATTGCGCGAGATCGGAATCACCCCTGACGTCATCATCTGCCGCTCCGAATACCCGCTCGACAACGAGGTCCGTCGGAAAATCTCGATGTTCTGTAACGTGCGCCCCGAGGCGGTGATCCCCTTCCTCGACATCAAAGGCACAATCTACAAGGCGCCCTTGAAACTCCACGATCAACAGCTCGACACCATCATTTGCGCGAGGCTGGGCCTCGAGACTCCCGAACCCGACCTCATCGAGTGGCGCAACATGGTCGATCGTATCGTCAACCCGAGCCACAACATCAAGGTCGGAGTCGTCGGCAAATACATCGACCATCAGGACGCCTACAAATCCATCTACGAGTCGCTCACCCACGCCGGAGCGGCGAACGACACCCACGTAGACGTCGTGCGGATCGACTCCAGCGACATCGAAGCCGATGGAGCGGAAAAATACCTCAGCGAAGTCTCCGGCATCCTGATTCCAGGTGGCTTCGGCGACCGTGGTATCGAGGGCAAAATCGCAGCGGCCCGCTACGCCCGTGAGAACAACATTCCCTACTTTGGGATCTGTCTCGGGATGCAGATCGCGACGATCGAGTTTGCCCGCAACGCCTGCGGACTTGAGCATGCCCACAGCACCGAGTTCGACGAAGGCACCCCCCATCCCGTCATCTGCCTGCTCGAAGACCAGAAAGAAGTCAACAGCAAGGGCGGAACGATGCGTCTCGGCACCTGGGAGACAAGGATGACCGCCGGAAGCCGCTCAGCCGCACTTTACGGCAGCCAATCCGTCAACGAACGCCACCGCCACCGCTACGAGCTGAACCAGAATTACCTCACTCTATATAACGAAAAAGGGCTTCAGCTCGTCGGCACCTCACCCGACGGCACTCTCGGCGAGATCATCGAGATCCCGGAGCATCCCTTTTACGTCGCGGTGCAGTTTCACCCCGAATTCAAAAGCAAGCCAACCGCTCCGCACCCTCTCTTCAAAGGGTTCATCGCGGCGGCGCTGGAGAACCGGCGGTGAGGAAGTGGGGAGTCGGGGGGGCGCGTAATCACTCGAACCTGACAAAAGCCACTTCCATCGCATCCTGATCGGATCGGGTGATGCTGAGATCCCGAGCGACCGTTCTCCATCGACCGGTGATCGCCCGGACGGACTTCACGAGCTGATTAGCTTCTTTTTTTTCGACACGAAAAAAAGGCGCCATCTCGACAGCCAAGTCGAAGGATAGTGCATTATCCGTCTCGGAAATATTCAGACTGAGACCGGCTCCGTCAGGGGATGGATTGATGTCATAAGCAGGGGAGAGTCGCCATCCCGCCGGAGTCAGAAGAAAGCCGTGATTTCGCAAATGGTCATCCGTATTGCCGACAGCGATTGAGAAGATGATGCGGAGCCACAGTTGCCTCAGATCGAACTCGGGAGCGGCGCCGAATTGCAGTAAGATTTCGGCCAGATCGAGATAGCTGGCTCCCGTTTCCGCCCCCGCTCCATCCGAGTGACCGAGCAGGGTCATGGCCGAGGCGAAGTGCAGGCGGCGCCTTTCACCATCAACGACCCGTCGGTCAAAGCGCTCCGATAAAAAAGTTCGATGCTCACCGCCAAACTGCTCCAGGCGAGCATTCGATACCAGTACACCGGATTCTTTCGCGAGTCGATGGGCAAGCATCTCCCAAGCCCCGATATCGCGGGAGTCATTTCGTCCGGGGAATTTCGCGATCCAGAGTTGTCCGCTTTCATCGCTCACTCCGGCTTTGGGCCTAGCCCCACCCAGAGACGATCCCGGCGCAATTATCAGGCGCAGCCACTTCAGCGATTCGGCGTTCTCGCGCAAATCGGTTCGCTGCAGTTGCCAACTCGCATGCTCAAGCTCTCTCAGCGAGGTCCACGGCGGAGTGGCCATAGACGGATCGTCATTCAGCCACTTCCCTTGGGAGGCAACGTCCCTGAATCGAAGGCCCCCGGAACGTTGTTCGTCGTGAACGCCGACGAGGAAATCGAGTTCACGGAGCCGACGTTCGGGTCGTGATTCTTCACGTGCGCGGGCCGCCTCGCGACGCTGCATCAGCACCCGCCCCCAGCGATCCGGCGACGAATCGAGAAAAATCCCGAAATTCGGCCGTTCTCCGGCATCGAGGTATTGCGGACCATCCAGAAATCGGAGGTCAGGATCCAATCCCGTAGCGATACCACGATCCAGCCACGACTTTTCATACTCAAAGGAGAATACTTCTTTACCCCGCGTCTCGATTGCCCGCAGGGTTCCCATGCAAACGGGTCCACCCAGCTCGATCCAGTCTCCCCACACTTCGATTTCCCGGCTCATCATTTACTTTATGGGGAGCTTGTCCGCTTCGGAGCACGACGACGCGGAACCGCGAGACCCGCGTCCTGTAGCTTGCGACCTAGTGGATCCTGCGCGGCGAGGTGAAGAATGTCCTTCTCCAAACCGAGGATCATGAGAACTTGAAGGATGTTCCCGAAAGCCGTGCTCGGGTCCCCTTTTTCCACCTTCTGCAGAGTTGATCGACTGATCCCGGCCCGTTCAGCCACCTGTTCAGCACTGAGTTTTCGACGCAGCCGGGCAAGGCGAAGATTCTCGCCCACTTCTTCCAGGAGGCGGGCATGCTTAGGTAAAAGCAGTGTTGATTTCCTTCCCATAACGTTTCCTAAAGCAGCCAACAATTCCATTTTTTGATTGTTTTAGCAACCATTAAGAGGGGTGCATGGGGAAACGCTCCCTGTGGACCGCTATAGAGCCGTAGTAAACTATTGAAAGACGCGCCCAATATCCCTCAATCCGCCACCAGCCCGCATCTCTCGAGCAGCGCATTGAGCTCCGGATCCCTTCCCATGAAGTCGCGGAAAAGCTCGGCGGCCTCGACGGAGTTACCGCGGCTGAGGATCTTGTCGCGGAACTCGCGTCCGACTTCGGGGCTGATGACGCCGGCTCCGGCGAAGCGGGTAAAAGCGTCGGCATCAAGGACTTCGGCCCACTTGTAGGAGTAATAACCGGCAGCGTATCCCGTCGAACTCGCGAATAAGTGGGTAAAACGACGCGCCATTGTCGGCGGGTGCGTCGCAAGTGGCATGGTGTAGCCGTCGAGGATGTCGCGCACGAGCTGGTCGAGGTCGCCGCTTGCTGGCTTTTGATAATGCTTGATGTGGAGATCGAGATCCATCTTGCCAAAGGCGAGCTGGCGCATCATGACCATGGCGGACTGGAAATTCCGGGCTCCGATCATTTTCTGGAAGAGCGCTTCGGGGATAGGCTCGCCGGTCTCGTAGTGCTTCGCGAAAAAGTCGAGACTGACCCGCGACCAGCAGAAGTTCTCCATGATCTGTGAAGGCAGCTCAACAAAATCCCAGACGACCTTGACGCCGTTAAGCGATTTGATCTCGACCTCGCCGAGGAGGTGATGCAGAAGGTGCCCGAACTCATGAAAGACCGTCTCGACCTCACGATGGGTGAGAAGCGCAGGTCTGTCCTTCGACGATGGCGTGAGATTACCGCAGATGAGCCCGAGGTGCGGCTCACGGGTCTGCCCCTCGATCGCGGGCGACCCCGTGCGCAGGTAGTTCATCCAGGCTCCGCCGCGTTTTTCTTCACGCGGATGCCAGTCGGCGTAAAACGAGCCGAGCAGTTCGCCGCTCGCCGCATCGCGCAGTTCGTAAAACTTCACCTCGGGATGCCACACTTCGACACCATCGCCCGCGGGCGTCTCGCCCGGTTTGGTGTAGGTCGAACTGCCCTCGACGATTTTGAATCCGAAAATTTCCTCGGTGAGCCGGAACATGCCTTCGATGACATTCCCGATCGCGAAGTAGGGCCGCAGCTCTTCCTCATCAAAAGCGTAGTTTTCCTTGCGCAGCTTTTCTGCCCAGTAGGCGACATCCCAGGGTTCGAACTTGCCAGCCCAGTCAGGCTCGTGCTGGCGACGGAAATTCTCGAGCTCCCCGATATCACGGGCAAAATAGGGTTTGGTCCGCTCGGCAAGATCTTCGACAAAACGCAGCGCGGCCGCTCCAGTGCCGGCCATGCGCTCTTCGAGGACCTGGTCAGCGAAGTTCGCCTTGCCGAGGATCTCCGCACGTTCGTGGCGCAGCTTCAGAATCTCCCAGACGAGGTCGGTGTTATCGTAGTCGCCACGATGGCCAACGGTGATACTACCGCGCCAGACTTGCTCGCGCAGGGTCGCGTCTTCGGCATACTCGAGGACGGGAAAATAAACCGGCGCTTTCAGGGTGATACGGTAGACAGGCGCTTCGTCAGTGCTGAGCCCCTTGGCCGAGGCTTCGCTGCGGAGCACGGCGCGCGAGGTCTCGGGCAGGCCGGCGAGGCGAGAGTCGTCTTCGAGGACGAGCTCCCACGCGTTCGTGGAATCGAGAACGTTCTCGGAAAACTTCTGCGTGATGCGGGCGAGTTCGGACTGCACCTCCTCGAGCCGCGTTTTCTTCTCCCCGGGGAGGTCGGCCCCGCTGCTGATGAAGTCTTTCATCGTCTCATCGAGAAACCGCTTCCGCACGCCGGTGAGGGCGGCGGCTTCGGCGGTTTGGGAGTAGGCTTTAAGGCGACCCCAGAGCGCGGCATTCAGCGGGATGCGCGAGTAAAACTGGGTCACCTCGGGCAGCATTGCATTTTGTGCGGTGCGCAGTGCCTCGCAATTGCGCACCGAGTCGAGATGGCCGACGCGGCCCCAGGCCATGGAGAGTTCTTCAGTGGCCCGCTCGAGTTCGACGAGGGTATTTTCAAAAGTCAGCTCCGACGCCTCGAAGGGGGAGGAAAGTCGATTAATATGCTCCTGCGCCCGCACGAGGGCCTCGCGAATGTCGGGCTCGATCGCCTCGGGGACGAGTTTTGACCAGCGGATATGAAATTCGTTCTCGAGAAAAGGGTGGGCCGTTTTTGACATGCACGGACGATAAATCCCTGCGCCGCGACGTAAAGCAATAGCGGAGCAAATCGAGATTTTTTCCGGCGGCAGGCGGGAAGCTCAGCGAGCAGCAGAGGGAGCGACAGACAGAGTCTCAGCGCGACGTTGCGCGAGGTAGAGCAGGCCGGCCGCGGCGCACCAGATCGAGTCGGCGATGAGGGCGTTGCGTAGGAACATCCAGGCAGGAGGATTGATCCCCGGGAGTCCCGTCGTCTGCGCCTGCATCCAACCGGCCGGCGTCATCGCATAACCCGGCCAGGCGAGCCAGCTGTAAGTGTTGGCGACAACATAAAAGAGGACGCCACAGAGCAGTGTGCCACACCACATCATCGGCCAGATCTTCTCGAGGCGCCCGGCCTTGCCTCCGAGAAAGGCGACGAACAAGTAAAAAACCGACGACATCAGGGTGTAGGATCCTACCCCACTGCCGCCGCCGTGAATGAACCCGAGAGCCAGGTCACTCGCCACGAGGAGCACCACCGGAAGCCACCAGAACCGCACCCCGAGCAGCATCGCGCCACCAAAGGTGATGGCCATGAGCGGCGCCGTGTTTCCCAGAAAGTCGAACGAGGAAGCCACAACGCGATACCCGACCGTGAGAAGGAGGAGCGGGAGCAACCACTTCAGTGAGGGGCGCGAGGTGAGAGCCGGATTCAAAACGGGGAGAGAGGATAGACCGGAGAAAAATCAGGCGAGTGACTGGAGCTTTTGCACAATCGCATCTTTCATCATGATCCCGGTCTTCGTTTCTTTCACTTCGCCGTCTTTCATGAAAATGAGGGTCGGGACGGCGCGGATGCCGAAGCGCATGGCGAGATCGCGGTGAGCCATGACGTCGACCTTGGTCACTTTCGCAGTATCACCGAGGACAGCAGCGACCTCGTCGAGGACAGGCGAGAGCATCTTGCAGGGTCCGCAATGCTCGGACCAGAAGTCGATGATCACGGGGACGGTAGCCTGCTCGGCCTCAGTCGCAAAATTGTCGCTGGTGAGATTGACGATGGATTCGTGTGCCATGGTGCAGTGTGGGGAATAGTGGGTTGAGTCTTCACCCCAACAAGGGGCGGAGGACTATTTCCTCCAAGATGAGAGGCCGGGCAAGCAGGAAATAGCGAAAGAACGATGCTTCCGGCATAAGTACACTCAAAAGGAAGGCACAAAAAAACCCTCCGGATTCACCTCGAAAGGGAAACCCGGGAGGGTCTTTTATTGCCCGGCCGACTGAAACTACCGCCGGAGCGGCAGTCCCTGAGGCGGCGCGGGGTCAGCTACCTGCACCCATCTTGGTGACCAGCTCGATGGCCAGAACCGCGAGGGCGAGGATCAGAACGATGATTGCAAATGGCATAAGTCCGGATTCTTCGTATTCTTCTTCCCACTCTTCCCCTACCTCCTCGGCAGTGGACTGGATGTTGGGCTGTTTCGGGATAGTTCTGGTCGGTGTGCCGAGCGAGCCCATTTTCACCGTGGCCTGGGGGAGCGGCTTGGCACCACCGGGCTGGAGGGGCGTCGTGACCCGTCCCACCGGGCCCGGGCCACCGCTGACGGGAGCTTTGGCAAGAGGGATGGTTTTGGCACCGATCGGGGATTGAGCAGCAGCAACCGGAGCAACTGCGGACGGGGGAGCCGCTGCACCGGCGGTCGGCACAGGGCGGGTCGGTCCGAGCGGATCCGGCCCTTTCGCGAGAGGAATAGTTTTCGCGCCGGATGGCGGGACAAGAGCGGCCGGGGCTGGAGGGGAGGGCGCGGTTCCGGGGGCCGGAGGAGCGGCGGGCGGGCGCGGGGCCGGCGGCGGAGTCGGTGCCCCGACAGGAGAAGGAGCCGGAGGAGCCGGAGGAGCGTTCGGGGAAATCGGGGCCGAGGCACCGCCGATGGGGGCGGGGGATGGACTACCGGCAGGAATCGGTGCAGTGGATGCTTTAGGAGCTACCGGTCCCGACTCGTCAGGTTGGGCTCTTAGACTGATTCTAACCGTTTCCTTCTTCAATGGCACCGTCGAAGTGCTGGAGGAAGGCTTGGGCGGATCTTGATCACTCATAAAGGAATAACTTTTAAAAAGTTCGAGCCTTGATTAAGGCATCGAAAGCGTAACAATGTCAAACTCATAATCAATTACGACTTCGGAATCCAGTCTTTTTCGCAATTCCGAGCACTGGAATTCGGAAATATCGAGGTGATACTGTTCCGCCCATGCGTTTTCCCGACTCACCCGCCGCCCTCTTGCAGGAATTGGTTCGTATCCCGAGTGTGAATCCCGACTGTGCCCCCGGCCAGGGGGCGACCGGTGAACTGGCCTGCGCTACCTACGTCGGCGAGATCCTTGAGGCTTGCGGTGCCAAGGTTTCCTTTGACGAAGTCAACCCCGGCCGTCCCAATGTGATCGGTCGTTTTCCTTCAGATGCGGAAGGGAAACCGGGGCTACTCCTCGCTCCCCACGTCGATACGGTCAGCGTAATGGGCATGACGGTCGATCCTTTTGCGGCGGAAATTCAGGACGGAAGAATCTACGGCCGCGGTTCCTCTGACACCAAGGGGACGATGGCTGCGATGCTCTGGGCGCTTCGCGAAATGGGCGACGAGATCGGCTCGCTCTCCTGCGCGGTCACCTTCGTCGGCCTGATGGGTGAAGAAGCCGGCCAGCCCGGGTCGCAGCATTTCGCGGAACGCTACGGCTCCGAATTTTCTTTTGCCCTCGTCGGTGAACCCACATCGCTCGAGACCGTTTACGCTCACAAGGGCTGCGTCTGGCTGAAGCTTTCAGCACGGGGCCGCTCATGCCACGGCTCGACGCCCGAACAGGGCGAAAACGCGATCCGTCACCTGCTCCCCGTCCTCGAGGCTCTCCTGCCCTGGCTCGAGGCCCGTCTCCCCGATTTCACCGACACGATTCTCGGCTCTCCCACGGTCAATCTCGGCATGATCAAAGGCGGTAGCAGCCCGAACATTGTTCCTTCGGACTGCCACGCGACTCTCGACTTTCGCGAAACGCCGGCTCTTTTCGAATCAGGCGGAGCACGAAAGCTCGTTCTTGAATTCCTCGAATCGCGCCATTTGCATGACCTGATCACCATCGAGGTCATCGGCGATTCCTGCCCCCTTCTCACCGATCCGGCCACCGACGGCATCCGGAGGCTCCAGTCGATCGGCTCCCGTCTCACCACTGCCCCGTGGTTTTGTGACGCCGGTCGCCTCGCCGGAGGCGGCATACCATCGGTCGCCTGTGGCCCCGGCAGCATTGCCCAGGCCCATACAAAGGACGAATACCTCACCATCGTCGATCTGGAGGCAGGAGCGGATTTTTACCGTCGCTTCCTCGAGACTTACCGGTGAAAATTCGCGATTGATGCCCCTGAAACGAAAAAAGACTGCCCTGAGGCAGCCTTTTCGAAGGGGAGATCCGATAAGAAAAGAGCTTACCAGGTCCGTCCGCGAGTATAACCGGCGGTGGTCATGTATCCGATTTGCGGGGGAAACTCTTCATAACCGCGAATCGGGAGATAATCGATATCGGCCATTGCGGGACGGTAACTGTCCTTGTAGAGAGGGCGCTGAAAGTTGATCACTTCGTAGAAACCATACTTGAGACGAGCCCCTGCCCGCTGCGCGCCCTGCATGAAGCCGGCGGTGAAGATTCCTGCCGCCTGCTCGGTGTGGAGCTCGCTCCAGCGGTGCATGGTCATGGGAATCTCGGTCCAGCCGTAGACGATATTTGCCACCCCACGACCGAGTTTACGGGACTTGGTGTATTTCGTTTTGGGTGGTTCGTGGATGTCCGCGAAGGAAACCGATGCGAACGCGAGGAGAACAAAAGCTGCCAAAATACTTCTCATACTTGAGCGAAGATTAGACAGACGTCACAATATTGGCAACCAAAATTTTTTTTCACTTGGCTCAGGGCTGCTTCTTCCTATGTTGAGGGACAATGCATCCCGATCTTGAAAAGCTAGTCTCACGAGGCAAAATCGACTCCCTCACCGCAGAACAACTCGAACTGCTTCCTCCGGGAACTTTTTGCCAACATAAAAGCTGGGGCGCCGGCAAGGTGGTCGACTGGGACCGTCTGGGAGTAAAAGTCGTCGTCGACTTCGAAGATAAGTCCGGCCACGAGCTCGGGATGAAGTTCGCCGCGATGTCCCTGACTCCGATAGCGGAGGGTTCTTTCCTCGCGAAACGTTACGCCGCGTCCGACGAACTGAAGGCCCTCGCGAACTCCGACCCGGTCGAACTCGTGAAGCTAGTCCTCAGCAGCCACGGTGACCGTCTCTTTCTCGACAAACTCGAGGAATTGCTCAAGGGCTACATCATCCCTGAAGGCAAATACAAGAGCTGGTGGGAGGCGACGAAGAAAAAGCTCCGCGAGAACATGCAGTTCATCGTTCCGGCCAAGCGCACCGACCCGCTCGAACTGCGTGAAGAAGACTTCGATCCCTCGCAGGGGCTCATCGCCGACTTCCGCGAGGCCCGCGATCTGCGCGCCAAGGTGAAAGCGGTCGAGTCCATCATCAAGGAGATCAACGCCTTTAAAGACCATCAGGATAATCTCGTCGAACTCGTCGCCGAGATCAGCGAGATCGCCCGGAAAGGGGTGAAGCTGCAGTATGCTCCCGCCGTCGAGCTCATCCTCATCCGCGAAGAGCTCCAGACCAAGCTCAAGGGCTTCGACTCGGATAATGGTCAGATCTCCACCGCCGAGATCCTCGCCGCAGACGAAAGCGCCATCCCCGGTCTTTTTGAGGAGCTCTCCCTCACCCGCCTGCGTCAGGTTCTGAAGAGTTTCCCCGATGCCTTCGGCGAAGACGCGTGGGTCGAGAAAATGCTCGGACTGATCCCCTCCTGCAACCTGCGTTCCATCGCCGAGATCGCCAGCTACCTGGACTCTGCCGAGAAGAAAGCCGACCTCATCGGCTACATGGAAAACGGTCTGCAGCAACGTACCATCACCTCCGACTCCCTCGCCTGGATCTGTCGCGAGCGTAAGGGACTCTCCCAGTCCGTCTTCACCCCAACGCTCTGTCTTTCCGTGATGAGCTCCCTCGAGGCCGACCAACTCAATGACGAGGGCTCTGTGCGCGCGGCGAACCGACTCCGTGATCTCGTCGCCGACGACAATGGGCTCATCCCCGACTTCATCACCGGTGCGAACATCAATACGATCCGCAACTTCGCGAGCCGCCTCGTCACCTCAGCCTCCTTCGATGAACTGACCCGCAAATCGCTGATGGCCCGAATCATCAAGCTCCATCCCGAGATTCAGGACCTCATGAATGGCCGTGAGAAGGTGCAGGAGGAAACCCTCATCGTCTCCGAGTCCAGCCTCAACGAGAAGAAGGCAGCCTACGACAAGCTCATCAAAGAGGAGATCCCGCAGAACCGCGAAGACATCAAGATCGCCCGGTCCTACGGTGACCTTCGCGAGAATTTCGAGTACAAGTCCTCCAAGGAATACCAGCGAGTCCTCATGAAGCGCCAGGGAGACTGGGAGCGCGATCTCAAGCTGGCCCAGCCCACCGACTTCAAAGACCCCGACACCTCCAAGGTCTCTATCGGAACCATCGTGACACTCGATGCCGTCGGGGGCGGCGACGCGCTCACCTACACCGTCCTCGGGGCCTGGGATTCCGATCCTGACAATGGCATCATCGCCTACCTCTCCGAGCGCGGCAATGCGATCCTCGACAAGCCCGTCGGCACCGAAGTCGAGTTTCCCCTCGGTGACGGCGAGATGAAGAGCTACCGCATCACCTCGATCAAGCCCTACCTCAGCTAATCGAACTTCGTTCTTTTAACAAAACGAGGGCAGTCGGTAACGGCTGCCCTTTTTTGTGGATTACGCACCGAAGCGCAGCGTCATCTCCGCCCCGCCTTCGGCACGATTTTTCAGAGTCGCAGTTCCGCCATGCAGGTCCATCGCAGCCTTCACGAAGCTTAGTCCTATGCCCGATCCCTTCCGTCCGGTGAATTCGTTCTTAAGGGAATAAAATCGATCAAAGACGCGGCCCCCGGCGTAATCCGGAATGCCGGGCCCCTCGTCGATGACGACGAGCTGCAGACGACTCCCCTCATTCGTGAGGCTGATCATGACCTGTCCACCGGACGGAGAAAAGTCGAAGGCGTTATTGAGCACATTCCGCAACGCGATGCGCAACATGAGCGGGTCACCGTCGAGACGCCCCCCTTCGTTAAGACCCGACAAAACCACCTCCAGCCCGCGATTTTCCAACGCCGCATGGAGGCCGGCGAGCTCTTCTCTCACGAGCGCGCCCAGCTGGACGGACTCGCGCGTGGCAAGCTTCGTACGGCTCTCGATCGCGGCGAGTTGGACGAGACGACGCACCATGTCCTCGCAACGATTGGTCTCGGCGAGAATGTTGTCGAGGAAGCGGCGACGGCGTTCCTCGGGCATGTTCTCATCGATCAACTCGGCGGCCCCGCGTATCGCCGCGAGGGGACTTTTGAGCTCGTGAGTGAGCGCCTGCACGTAGTTTTCGACGTAGTGGCGGCCTTCGAGCTCCGCCCGCATTTCCTCGAGCGCGGCGCTGAGCGAGCGCAGCTCCGCCACACCGGTAATGGGCATTACTGATTGCTCTCCCGCCGCGATGCGGCGCGCGTGATTGGTGAGATGACGGATCGGATAGAGCACCCAGTAGGCCCACAGCGCCGCCTGAAGAAAGACCGCCACCGCCATGATGATGCTCGATCGCACCACCCGGGAGCGCGATTCCATCGCAAAGGGTGCCATCGCCGTCTCGGGACGGGAGACCGTCACCGTCCCGATCGTGCGCCCTTCGTGTGTGACCGGCGCAGCCACGTAGAAGACCGTCGTCCTCGAGTCCTCCGGGTCCGACCGCGAGGCGCGGGCCCCGTATTTGCCCTGTCGGGCGAGAAAGACGTCGTTGTAGCGCGAGTAGTCCTCGCCTTCCCGCCCACCGCCTTCGGAATCAAAGATCACGATTCCCTTCTCGTTAGTCACGTAGACCTGTGTGTGAATCTTCGTCTTCTCGAGCTGGTAAATCTTCGCAACAAATTCCCGACCGTAGGCATCGGCAAATCCCCGGCGGAATTCCCCGACTTCAAGCAGCCCGTTCCGTACCTCCTGTTCAAGCAGACCGGCGAAAAGATGAGCAAAGTCCACGAGCGGCTCTTCCGAAGCCTGTGAATACTGACGCTCGATATCCTCGCTCAGCGTCCGCATCAGCATGAAAAATCCTCCCCCGGCAATGACGAGAAATCCGGCGACGATGAGAAGAGTGACCTTCATTTCCTTTCAGATCCCGTCGTCAAAGCTGTAGCCGAGACCGCGATGGGTCTTTACCGGATCAAAAGCGTCGTCGATCCCGTGCATCTTTCGCCGCAGGGTCTTGATATGCGCATCGACTGTACGATCGAGAGCCGCCTCGGGCTCGTCCCAGACCATTTCCATGAGCTGATCACGTGAAAAGACCCGACCGGGATGGGAAATGAAGACTTTCAACATCCCGTATTCATAACGCGAGAGACCCAGATCAGTGCCATCGCAATGAGCCTGATACCGATGCGGGAAAAGCTCGAGTCGACCTCGTTTCACCCTTCCTTCCGGTGTCGCCGAGACGGGCACCTCGGCTGCAGAGCCTTGCGTCCGACGCAGGATCGCCTGGACCCGGGCCGTCAGCTCACGCGGACTGAAAGGCTTCACGACATAGTCATCGGCACCGAGCTCGAGCCCGACGACCCGGTCGATCTCGTGCTCCCGCGCCGTGAGAAACAGGATCGGCACCTCGGAGAGTCGCCGGATCTCGCGACAGACGTCGAAGCCACTTCGATCGGGCAGGCCGACATCGAGGATGATAAATCCCGGGGAACGCTCCGCGAAAATCCCGAGTGCGTCCGTCCCGGTTTCCGCATGCACCGCTTCGTAGCCCGCCGTCTCAAGCGCATAGACGATCGTCTCGGCGATCGCCGGTTCGTCCTCCACCACTAGCACGAGAGTTTTGCTCACGGTATTCAGGGTAGCGTAGACCTGAGAGGATCCGGTGTCGCAGGTGACCCGGTTGAACGAGCTCAGTTAGGGAACGGCGGGTGGACCGAGGGGAGTTGACGCGGATTGTAGGTCTCGCCGGGGTAGAAGAGAAATCCGGGATTCTCGGCAATCAGCTCATACTTCGAGAGACGGAACTCGGGGATCTTGAAGTTGGAGTTCGGATCATAAACCATCACACCGGTGTAGCTGCCCCAGATGCGATACTCGTAGTTGTGATCGTAACCGTGCACCTGGAGCGAACCTTCTTCGGGGACGCGATCGGGCTGCTTAATGATGCTTTCGTTCATGATGACGAGTTTTGCCGTCGACCATGGTTTGCCGGGCTCGCGGAGATAGCCCCAGAAGCGCGTCCCGTCGGTCCACCAGCGCCGACCAATGTAGTAGTTCCCCGGTGCTTCCGTCGCGATGATCCCGTTGCGGGCGCGCACCTGCGGGTGATTCAGCTGCGAGGGAGTGAGCTGCCCAGTCGCACTGTTGGTATTCGAGCCTGCTCCCGTTGTGCTGCACGAGGAAAAAAGTGCGGCAGTCACGAGCGCCGCAAGTCCCATAACCAGTTTTTGCAAAGCGGACCCATCATGGTCCCCGACGCGGTTCGAGAGATGTTTCATATAATGTGCCAACAAAAGCCCAGGAGGGCAGAAGCGTAACGATAGGTCTCTGAGAGAAATTAGTAAAACTCGGAGTTTCGATCAAAAAGGCGAATATCAGCGCCGTTTCCGTTCCTGCTTTTCAAACAGGGGAAGTAATTCGGCCTCAATCCACGAAAAAGCGGACTCCATCCCTGACTCACGGTAGATCGTCCCGATCTTCGCCTCGACCGAGGTCGGATTGCCGACACAGGCGAGGAATTGATTGCAGGTCATACGCCGCAGGGTCTCCCCGCAGACGGTTCGGCGCTCTCTCAGAATCCACGTGCGGGCGTAGAGATCGAGGATGGTGTCGCCGATCCAGGCGAGCTCCTGCTCCCGCCTTTTCGCTTCGTCTTTTTTTGTCCCTTTCATGAGGATGCCCGTTCGCGTTTGAAGGCCTCGAGCGATTCACGGGTGATGACGTAGCGCGCCGCGCATCGCGGGCAACCGGCCGCGAGAACCTCACCTTCGCCGAAGACCACCTCGAGTGCCTCTTCCGTCATGCCGGCAATGATGGGAAAGATTCTCCCGGGACTGCAACCGCAGTCAAATCGAAAAACCCGCGTCTCGAGAAGACTGAGCATCTCAGCCTCGTCGATCGCCCGGATCCCCTCATCATCAAGCGCCTCGAGCCACGCGAGATCGCAGTCAGGCTGGGCCGAGACCATCACGAAGTCCTCTTCACTGTGACGGAAGTATCGCCCCGGGCGCTGTTCGCTCTGGTGGTAAAAAGCCTCCGCCACCTTGAACATGTCAAGCGTTTCCGCCTTGATCATGCTCTGCCGCGACTCCTGTCCGGCAACCATGACCTGGGCAATGAAAAGATTTGTATCCCGCTCGCGGACATCCTCAGTGAAGACGCGGCCGACGACATTGCCGCTGCGGTTGCTACCTGTCACAAACAAATTCTGGAGCGGATCCTGCCAGCTCAGGGTCCACGCGGCGGCCTCATTGCGCGGCCGCGAGGAGAGGTGCAGGGTCAGCGCGGCGAGCCCGTCTTTGAGCAGATCATCCTGCGCCCGCTCGTGCTTGATTCCGTGCTGCATGAGGTGGAGGTAATAATCCGTGTAGAGCGGGGAAAAATCTCCCCTCACGAGCAGGGCATTGCGCTCGCGCACGAAGTAGCAGCGGACCTCGATGGGCTCGTTTTCCGCTTCTTTGGAGGGATCGTTCAGCATAATGTGGTCGACAATTTTGAGGGGCAAGATTACGGCTTTTTTCCCGATTCGCGAACGGGGATTTGGGGATGACAAATTCACCTTAAGTCCCGGCGCGGGCGCCATCGCTACCGCCACATTATCGAAAACCGTGGACAATAAATGTCGCGGCCGAGACATTTATTGTCCACGAGGCGATCTTTGACACAGAAGCGGGGGAAGGCCGGACAAACCCTGCTTGCCCGCCGCCCGGCTTATGTGATAGAAGGTTCTGTCCATGAACAAAACCATGCTGTCTGCTGCACTAAGAGAAAACGCGGATTTTTCCGGCGTCTCGGACACCGCTCTGGCGGCGTTGATTCAGTCGGGGGAGCATTATGACCTTGCTGCCGGGGAGGAACTCATCCGCCAGGGGGAATCGGGTCAGCGCATCTGGATCCTCATCGAGGGTGAACTAGAAGCGCTTGTCGATGGAGAGATCGTCAATCGCGTCAGCTCAGCCGGGGAAGTCGTCGGCCAGATCAGTGCGGTCTCTTTCACCCTCGCCACCGCTACCGTTCGCATGGCCACAGCGGGAAAAGCGCTCTCCGTCCCCCACGGCGACCTCCATGACGCCATAGAAAATCACCCCGACCTCGCCGAGGCTTTCCTGCGCTCGATGGCGAAGTATCTGAGACGGCGGTGAGCGCTGAGTGCCTGTCACTCAGTAATCGACGCCCTCTTTCATTTCCTGCGAGAGTTGGAAGAGACGCTGAACCTGCTTCAGCGGGATGTGGCAGACGTCGGACCGCTTTTCCCCACCGAGGAGGATGGAAAAAGTCCCGAGCCCGCGGCCTTCATCGCGCATGAGGGTATTCGTGACGGCTTTCCAGGGGTGCGCCTCCAGCTCATAGCCGACTCGCTTGTCCATCATCAGGAAAAGATGCCGATCGGTGATGATGACACACTGCTTCGTCTTACTGAGAAGGCCCGCCTTCGCCTGGACCGCGATATAATAAATACTCTCGCCCGCACCGACCACATTGGCGACCTCGCGGAAGGCAATGCCGACTTTCTGAGTATCCTGCCCGTCATCGACGAAGTGGCTGATTTGCTCCTGCACATCGAAGACCTCGTGAATGGGCTTCCACTCGCCAATGCCGTCGTAGTAGACCATGTCGTCCTGTCGGACCTGCCCGTCATTGAAGAGCTTCAGCAAGTCGGTCTCGGTAAATGGCCCGATCGGGTCCCGTTCGCCCCGTTTCAGGATGGAAAAAAGAATCCCGGATGCCGCTTCTTCGCCTTCTGCAATGCTCATGTGTTTTGCGCGTTCCGTTTGCTTTTACAAGGTGAGTTATATCATCAGGCACAGCAAGAATAAAAGAGTCACTCACCCGGTGAAAATGAACCACTCCGCAGGAAGGCGCTTCGGACGTCCTTCCGGCATCTGGACGAGAGCGACGATCTGGCGGGCCCCGGCTATGGTCTTTGTCGTTCCGTCGGAGCCGGTGATCGTCAGAGTGAAGTCGCAGGTCGCTCGCACTTTGTCGACCGCAGCGAGGCACGCTGTCACGGTGATCTCGTGCCCGAGTCGGGCGGGCGTGCGGTAGTCGATTTCGGTCCGGATCACGACAGGGAATAGCCCGGTCTCTGTCATCGAGAGCAGATCCATCCCCAACTCGCTGAAGAGCGCGGCCCGCGCCTTTTCGACGAAGCGCAGGTAGGCAATGTTTGAGACGACCCCTCCACAGTCGGTGTCGTAAAAAAGCACCGTCTCCCTGATCGTGATCTTTTTCATAAATAAGACAGCAATAGCAGAGTGGCGTAGACATGCCCCTCGCGGAATGATAGCATCCACCCGTTATTGAGAGAATGAAAAATCCACGTCAACCGGCCATCCTTCTGCTCCTTGGGGCAGTCCTCCTGCTGGCCGCGCCGGACCGTGCCGGAGCTTACGATAGCCCGGACTTTGACGCCCTGATCTTCTCCGGCGACGGCATTTTCCTCCCTGAAGATCAGAAGACGAGCCTGCTTGAGGCACTCTCCGCAATCGCTTCGAACTTCTCTACGAGCAGCCGGATCGACGACGACCTCCGCGAGAAGGCCCTCGGCATTGCCCTTCGCATCGATCCGATGCATTATCATTCACGGCTCGCTCATCGCGCCCTCGAAAACGGGGAGCTTCCAGTTGCGACTAGCTATTTTGACAGTATCAGCGTCGTCTCCGAGACCCTCTGGACGATCGCAAACCAGCTCGCCTCGCCCCCACTAGAGCCCGAGCACCGTCGCCTCTCCCCCTTCCTGATGGAGCTCTCGCTCCTCACCCATCCCGAGCCCACCGATGAGCGAATCGCCGCCTTTACCGTCGCGGTAGAAGGGGGAAACCTGCCGTGGGAAAGATTCCTCACCCTGCAACGCGATGCCAATCGCTCCACCGATCGGGCCCAGATTTTCCCTCAGGAGGGCAGCGCCATCCTCGCCCAACGGGAGAAAAATGAAAACCGTGTCGATCGACCGACCCGCCCCGCTACCGAGACGATGGTCGCCCCTGCGGGAACGTCCGGGATTGCCGAAGTGCCCGCACCCGTTCAGCTCGAACCGATCGAACCCGTCATTGTCTCCCTCAATACGGTGCGTCAGGTCAAGGCGATCGAGTCCAAACCTGTCGCAGGGACGGTCAAGCTGACGCAACGCAATCCTTCGGGGAGCGCCGAACGCGATCATCTCGAGCTGCGAGCCGTTTCCGGGAACATGACCGTGCCATTGATCCCTTCGGACGACGACATCCCCGTCGAAGGCCTCGAGATTCCCGCCGCCTTGGCCGCTACCCGGTCGTGGGTCTGGCCGGTCGGCACTCTCGGGGAAGTAGCTTTCACTGCCGCGGTCAAGCCGCCCGGGCCCCGCAGCCTTATCCGCGCTGACGCTTTTCTCCCGGGCGTGATCCTCATCGACAGCATCCTGCGAAAAGCACCGATTAACGAGCAGATGATCCTCTCGGGCGAGCTCGATCCGGCGACGATGCAGATCAACCTGCCGGGAGAAACCCTCGCCACGATCGAGGCCGCCGCCTCGGTCATGAGGGGCAAATACCTCCTCGTCCCCGCCTCTGCGGCAGAGGAACTGATTGACTATCTCGTGAAGTCCGGCCAGCTCGGGATTCTGTTCCACAACGAACTCGTCACCTACGCAACTCTCGACGAAGCTATCGCCTTCGCCACTTCACCGACGCCCGAGGCACTCGCCGCCGCCACGGTTGTTTTTCGGGAGATCGAGGCGGTTGCCGAGCGCATGCCTCTGACCGACCTCGCGAGAAATGCGAAAGTGATAGAGCGGCTCGAGACCATCCTCGAAGGCATGCCCGGTCACCTCTCGGCGCGCGCCATGCTCGAGTTCGGCCGTCGCCCTGAGTCACCGGAGTTGCGCATTTCCCTGTCAGCCAATCGCATCAACGATCTCATCACCCCCCTCTTCGGCGTGGACGATCCGGGGGTCAATCTGCCTGAACTCCTTGGCCGGACGGATGCCGCCACACTTGAGCTCTCCCGCATGCGGACCGAAGTCGCAGTCGAGGTGCGTGATTTTCACTCCGCCGCCGAGGACTACATCGAAGCCGCCGAGCTCTACCTCGGCCTCACAAACAAAGACTCCTCCATCGCCCAGCAACGTCTCCGCGAAGCGAGAGAGGCCCGCGCCAAATACCAGGATCTGGGAGCAATCCTCGGGATGTCCTACCCTGCGGCGGAAGTCGAGTGAGACCGCTGCGGCTGCGGCTGCGGTCGTGAGCCTGCCAGCGTGCCGGCGTGTTCACCGTAGCGTCGCTGCATGCAGCCCGGCCAGACGGCGAAGTTGTTCGGGAGCGGCAGCGGCCGCACGGAAGTAATCGTAGATGAATATTCTTTCATCGTGGAAAAGGGTAATCGGCTTAGCGGGCGAGCGACCCTAGCAGTTCATCGCGGCGAGAGCGCGCCACCTCGACATCACGGGTCTTCAGCGAGACGCGGATTCGTTCCGCAGTGTAGTCAGCCCGGTGCAGGGTGAAGTGGCACCACCAGGTCCCCCGGTTGTTCCAGAGGTGATGATCGGGATTTGATTCCAAGCCCGACCGCGAAGCGCGGACACAGGCGGAGAGGGTTCCCGTGACGGCGGAATTCGTGCCGCCGGCGGACTCGTTAAGGTAGTCTTGATAGGTCATTTCTTGATGCAGTTTCCGTGGGATTCAGTTACCGCATCAGGACTTGGGAGGACCCGGTCCTCCCGAGCGTTTCCCGGAGAAATTCTGTTCGGACGCAATCGTCCGCACATCGGATGCTGCCACGGTCATGACCGTCGCAGCATCCAAGGCACCTTGGCTTCTCCAAACCAGGTTGCCGGACTCGATTTTCATCGGGCCACTCCTGATGCTTGGAAGAGTTTCCTTCACCATGGCCACGTTCGCAAGCGGGTCTTGTGTCATACACGGAACGAAATTCGGGCGAAAACCCCAGGTCGCGATGCGCGAAAAAGATTTGCATCGTCGTGCCATACCTTCTATATCATATTCATGAATCGTGATTTGTTGATTTGTTTTATTTTCTCCGCCGCTTTACTCCCCTTTACCCCCGCGATCCGGGCGCAGGAGCAGGTCACCTCCACCCTTGTCGACGAAGTAGCGACCCTCGACGTCACCACGATTGAATCATCCGGTCCGGTCCGCTCCCTCATCATCCGGCAGGAGGCCGTGCAGCAGTTCTACACGCCTTCGATCGCCACCAAGACCCTCCTCCCCGTGGAAAAGACCGAGACGACTCTCCTACCCGCCGTCGATACCATCTCCGGGGCGGAGATCCGCACCTTCCAGCGCTACGACCTCGGAGACATCCTCAGCCAGACCGCAGGGGTTAGCCTCGTCGAGGCGGGGCAAATGGGCGCACAGACCTCTCTCTTTATCCGCGGGATGGAGAGCAACCACACCGTCGTCCTCCTCAACGGTCGCCGTCTCCCGCCCGGTCTCGCGGGTATCTACCAACTCGAGTATCTCGACGTCTCCACGCTCGAGTCGGTTCAGATAACGAAGGGTGCCGCGAGTTCGCTGTATGGTTCAGATGCGCTCGCCGGTGTCATCGACATGCGCTCGACCGACGCGCGCTACATTGAGGAGAATACCCTTTCCTCATTCATTGAAGCGGGTTCTTTCTCCACCTTCCGGACCGGTCATAAGCTTACCCTCAAGGACGGCCCCGTTGCCATCGCCCTCGACACGAGCATCCTTGAGACAGCGAACGACCGCCTCTCGTCCGATTTTGAAAACGGTCTCATCCGGGGCAATGTCGCGATTGAACTGGGCGACGGCGTTCATTTCGATGTCCTCGGCTACATTCAGGACTCCTTCCTCGAAGTCCCCGGTTCATCGCTAAGCGCAGGCTTTCCCGAAGAGCAGATCAATAAAAATCTCTCCACCCTTTTCTCACCCCGCTTCACCATGACGCGCGACGACTGGGACTTCTCGACTTCTTACAGTCACACCACCAACGAACTCGAGGCGACAAAGGACGCTTTCTTCAGTGACAACCTTCTCGAGCAGACCGGCCACGAACTTGAAGCCGTCTTTAACTACCGCCCCACCGACGAGGCTACCTGGACACTCGGGGCCGGCTACTACGGCTATGAGTTCGAGCGCACCCCAATCATTCCCGGGCCGTTCAATCTGCCCAGCGAGTTCAAATTCAGCTACGCGAGCGTCTTCGCCCAGGCTGACCTCAAGTTGCCGGGAAACTTCCAGCTCCTCACTTCCGGTCGATTTGACGAGCACGACTCCTTCACCAGTAAAGGCACTTACTCCGCGCAACTGAGCCGCGAGATCGAGGCTACCGGGACGACTCTTTTTGCTAAAAGCTCGACCGGCTACAAGGCTCCCTCGGGACAGGATTTCATCTTTCTCGCACCTAACATTGACCCAACCACGCTTCAACCCGAGGAAAGTTTGACCTGGGAAATCGGAGCGCGCCAGACTTTCTTCAACGAACGCAGTTCCGTCGCCCTTACCTACTTCCAGGCCGACGTGGACAACCTCATCGACGTCGATCCCTTCACCTTCGTCGATCCCGCCATCGTCGACACCGAGACCAGCGGACTCGAGCTCGAGTTCGTCTATTCGCCGGTGGAAAATCTGCGCTTTTACACCAACGCCACTTGGCTCGACGCCATCATCACCGACGGTCAGTACCTCGGTGGTTTCGGCGGGAATCCCGGCGACCGGCTCACCCGCCGACCCGAGTACAGCCTCGCCGGCGGAGTCATCGTGAGCGGGGACACCTGGAAGCTGGGAGCCGAGATCCGCGGTGCCTACGAGCGACTCGATGCCCCGAACTTCTCTCTCGATGACTACACCGTGGCCCGCCTCTTCGGCAGCGTCGCGCTGACGGACAATGTGGAACTCTGCGGTCGTCTCGAGAACGTCTTCGACCTCGACTACGAAAACACGAGCGGGTTCGAAGCAGCCGGATTCGGCGTCTTCGGTGGGGTCAGGATGGTCTTCGGGCCGTGACTCAGTGTCCGGCTCAGCGCGCCTGGAACTGCTTCTCCGGTATCGGGACAGGAGCCGTGAGCGGCGGGAGATCAGGGGCGGCGCCTTCCAGATTCACCGTCAGAAAAACGGCGGTGAGCTGGGCCGAGGCGGCCTCGATGGCGAGTTTAGCCTTTTTCAATTGCGGCACGGAGCAGTCACGATAGGGCGCCACCACCGCCGTGTAATCGCCCAGGGCGGCGAGGGCTCCCGCGTCGGAGACTTCGTGGATCGAAGGCGCCGCGATGAGGAGATAGTCAAAACGACTGCGCATGTCCCAGAGCAGATCGCCCATGCGCCGGCCGGCGATGAGCCCCGCGGGATCCTGATGAAGGGGGCCGCTCGGCATGAACCAGAGATTCGGACGGAGCGTTTTGATGACCGTCTCTTCGATCCGCATTTCCCCGCTAAGGAAATCAGAAAGCCCGGGGTGATTCGCTGCCTCGAAATGGCGGTGCAACTGCGGATTTCGGAAGTCGGCATCGATCACGAGCACAGTCGAGCCGCCATCGGCGAGGACACAGGCCAGATTGGTCGTCGCCTCGGCGAGCCCGTCGCGTCCGCGCAGAGGCATCAGAGTCAAGAGCAGGCAGTCGCCGGCGGGGAGTCGCTGCAATTTTGTCCGTAGATCCCGGTAGGATTCGATGAGACGGGGTGGCAGGAGTCCGCCGTTGAGGAGCGACGCCCCGCAGGTGGGAACGAAGCCACCGAGCGGCAGCTCCGCCCGCTGCATCAGGTTTGCGAGGGCGTTCAGCCGGATGTCACCACGCTCTGCGAGAATGGTGACGACCACGCCCGAGAGGAGCCCGAGAAAGAGCAGCGCAGGCATTGTGAAAAAAATCGGAACAAAGGGCCTCGCCGAGCTCTCTGCGGCCCGCTCGACGAGGCGCACCTGCGACTTTGCCTCACCCGCTTCGATCGCGGCGAGTTGGTGTTTTGCCTCGAGCGACCGCAGCAGATATCCCTCGCTGACGAGTTGGCGCCGCAGATCGGTTTTTTCCTCCTCACTGGCGGTGGCGTCGGCACCCAGCTCGAGAAGTCTCGCCTCAATCCTCCCAATGGCGCGGTGTCGCTCTCCGACCTCGCGCTCGAGCCTTTCCACCCGGGAATTTGCCTCGCCCCGGATCTCGGACTCTTTTCGGGAAAGGAACTGATCAGCGATCGCATTGACCAGCTCGGCTGATGCGGCCGGGTTCAGGTCACGCGCCCGCAAGACGATTGCGCGATCGTGAGGCAGGGCCACGAGCTCAGTGCGCTCTTCCAGAAGGCGGGTGGCTTCGGCCTCGTGGGCACTACCCCAGCGTTTCACGAGATCACACGTGACGACGACCTCGGAGAGCAGGTTGTGGCTCCGCAGCTCCGCGATGTGGGATGAAAAATCATTTAACTGACTCGGCCGAAACTCGCTTAGCGAAGGTGCCGCCTGACCGAATTCTTTTTTCGGCTCGAGCTCGAGCCGGACCATCGACTCATGAAGACACGGAACTCCCTTTTGCAGAGCCATTCCCCCGAGGAGGAAGAGCAAACAGCTAAGCACGGCTATTGGCCAACGTGACCGCAATAGTCGTAAATAGTCAATCCAACCATATCCCGAGGCATGTTGGTCAAATATCATAAAAATTAGACTATTCTAATTTTTAAGAAATACAAAGAAATATTCCAGAGCTTATGGAAAATCTTGCTTTACCGCTGTTCCAACTCGGCGATCTCGTCGCGGAAACCGGCGCTGAGAATTGGAAAGCGGCACCAGGTCTTGGGGTCGAGATTCTTATCATCGACGTGGAAACCCGGGGCGTAGCGTTCGCGCTTCCACTGGCTGCGGCTCCAGAGGCGGAAGAACTTAATGACCCACGCACAGAGCACTTCGCTATCGTACTCGGGATGCGTCTCGACCATCAGTTCCCAGACCTCGGCCGGCAGCTTCTTATCGCGGATGGCGTGCTTCTCGATCGCATCGAGGATGGGATAAGGCATCAGATCCGACTCGTCGGTCTGTTTCTCCTCGCTCGGACGCAGCTCGGCGGTGGGGGCCTGCACATTGATGACGCTCAGTTCAGGAATGGGCGCGATCTCAGGCATGGCGCCGGTCGTCTCCATCCAACGCAACCATTGGCGCAAAAAGGCCTTATCGATCCCCGAGATGGGGCTGAGCCCCCCGGCGGTGTCCCCGTCCATCGTCGCGTAGCCAACCGCCGCCTCGGACCGATTGCTGGTGGAGAGGAGCAAGGCATTGCGAATATTCGTCAGCATCCACACTCCCGGAGCCCGGACACGTGCCTGGATGTTCTGCAGAGTGACGTCGTCGTCTTCCCAGGTCAGATCGCGCCCTATCCCCTCCTCGACCATGGTGCGGTAACCCGCGACGAGGGAATCGACGTCCCATTCCTGATACGAAGCCCCGATGGCGCCAGCGACGGTTTCCGCCGCCTTTCTCGTCGTTTCGGAACTGTTTCGTGTGCTCTGATAGACGCAGGAAAGAAGCTCCTCCATCACGGGCTTACCCGCCAAGGGGATATGACCGAGCTTTTTCCGGAATCCTTCTTCCCCGAGATCGTTGACCGCTAGATCCACCATCAGCTTCACGAGCACGGAGACAGCCGCCGAGTCGGCCCCGCCGCTCAGCGAGACCACAAAGCCGCCCGAGTAGCTCTTGCGCAGGTAATCAAAAAGTCCCAGGGCCATGACCCGCGCAAATTCCTCTTCCTTCAAATCTGCAGCGTGATCAGCCTCGCTGAAAGCTGTCGCGTAGGGTCCGCGCCATTCGGGAGAAAAGGCCGATTTTACCGTGAGCTCGGCCGCCTCGCCCATGAGCGGACGATGGCTCACCTGACGTGCCCGATGGAGGCGTGTGCGGTTGAGATCGATCGTCGCAGCGGTCACGACATGATCCTGAAAAGAAAAACGACGCCCTTCCGCGACATACTCGCCCCCGCAGGCGATCACCGTGCCACCGTCGTAGATAACACGGCCTGCCTCATTCCCGAGCAGGTTCGCGTAGACATACCCGCAGGCAAAGGCCCGCGATCCCTCGAGCACGAAACGTTCCCGCACGAGCTGTTTACCGAAGGCAAAATGGCTCGCGCTGGGGTTGAAAATCAGATCCACCCCGCGCCGGGCGAGTCTTGTCCCGGGACGATCGGCGACCCAGGCGTCCTCACAGATCTCGAATCCCAGTCGCACACCGCCGATTTTGAAGACAAGATCCCCGAGCGGCACCTCACGCCCACCCACCGTGATCCGCTCGACGCAGCCCTCGGGCCAGGCTTTGAACCAGCGCGGTTCGTAGTGCAGTCCGTCGCCCGCGAGATTCTGCTTCGCCACGAAACCGGCGAGTTCGCCATCGATGATCACGGCCACCACATTGAAAACCGAACTCTCAAACCAGAGCGGCAGGCCGACCGCCACAACGAGGCCCGCGCATTGCGGAGCAAAGTCGAGCAGCGAGGCGAGCGCGCGCTCCCCGACCTCGGGTGAGAGAAACATATCCTCGCAGCCATAGCCAGTCAGGCCGAGCTCGGGCAGACAGAGCCAGCCGACACCCTGCTCCCTCGCCGCCACGACCGCTGCGACAGCGCGACGTGTGTTGCCCGACCAGTCGAGAGGAGTCTGATTGAGGGCGGCAGCCCCGGCAACGATGCGGTTCATAGAGGGTGGGTTCGAGCGATAGTTTCCTTCAACTTACGAGCCGGGGCAATGCAGAGTTTTCCCTTCCGCGAGAGTTGCCCGACGTGCCGGTCCGGTCTATTCGTCTCCATGCCAGACCTCTACCCGCTCGCCCGACGTCTCCTTTTCGCTATGGACGCGGAATCGGCCCACCACGCCACCCTCTCGATGATGCGGTTTGCCGATACACTGGGGATCCTGCGCGGGTTAACAGGGGCAGGCCACGCAAGCAACCCTGTCGGGGCATCGGCAGTCGAGCTGATGGGTCTGAGCTTTCCCAATCGCGTCGGCCTCGCGGCCGGACTCGACAAGACCGGCAGCGCCGTCCACGCCTTCGGAGAACTTGGCTTCGGCCACGTTGAGATCGGCACTATCACTCCCCGCCCCCAGCCCGGGAACGAAAAGCCGCGCCTTTTCCGTCTCAAGGAGCACGAGGCCATCATCAACCGCATGGGTTTTAACAACCCCGGGATCGAAGGCATGCTGGAGAATCTGGCGCATTCCCGAAAAGATTTCAACGGCGTCCTCGGGATCAATATCGGTAAAAACTTTGACACCCCCAACGAGGAAGCCATCCGCGACTACCTGATTTGCTTCGAGGGTGTCTATGCCGCCGCCGACTATGTGACCGCGAACCTTTCCTCACCGAACACCAAGGGACTGCGCGACTTGCAGAATGCGGAGACCTGTGGCGACCTCATCCGGCAACTCCAGGCAAAACGAGTCGAGCTGCAGGCCGCTCAGGGCGGCAAATATGTGCCCATCGTGATCAAGATCGCGCCCGATCTTTCGGACGAAGCGGTCATCGCTCTGGCTGGTGTTTTTAACGAGACTGGGATCGACGGCGTCATCACCACGAACACCACGATAGAACGCGAGGCCGTCGCCGGGCATTCTCTCGCGGGAGAAGCCGGCGGTCTCAGCGGCGCCCCGCTTACGACCAAATCGACTGCCGTCCTGCGACTCCTGCGGCAGGAAATGAATGCCACCATTCCCATCATCGGATCCGGCGGGGTCATGAGCGCCGACGATGCCAAAGCCAAATTCGACGCCGGTGCTGCCCTCGTCCAGGTCTACACCGGCCTCGTCTACAAAGGCCCAAGGCTGGTGACGGAGATCGCCGGTCTACCCGGTAAACAGCTAACAGCTAACAGCTAACAGCTAACAGCTCCAACTACCGTCTCGGCAGCATAAACTCGAGCAGTTGCCCAATACGCTCACGCATCACCGACCTCGGCACGATCATGTCGACGAGACCGTGATCGAGGAGGAACTCCGCGGTCTGGAATCCGGGGGGCAGATTCTGGTGGGTCGTCTCTTTGATGACGCGGGGACCGGCGAACCCGATCATGCAGTTCGGCTCCGCCATGATGATGTCGCCGAGGGTCGCAAAACTCGCCGTGACCCCACCCGTGGTGGGGTGTGTAAGAATGGAAATGTAGGGCAGACCGGCGGCGTGATGACGAGCGAGGGCGCCGCTTGTCTTGGCCATTTGCATAAGGCTGAGGATGCCCTCGTGCATCCGCGCCCCGCCCGAAGCACAGACGATGATGGAGGCTCGTCGCTCGGCCGTTGCGGCTTCGATCGCACGCGTCAGTTTCTCGCCGGCGGCCGAGCCCATGCTTGCACCGAGGAAGCGGAAGTCCATCACTCCGAGAGTGACCGGATGACCGAGGATGGAACCTCTGCCGGAAAGAACGGCGTCCTTGAGCCCGGTCTTTTTCTGATAGCCTTTGACCTTGTCAGAGTAGCCTTTGAATCCGAGGGCATCGCTCGACTCGATCGTCGCATCCATTTCCTCGAAGGAATCGGGATCGAGAAGCATCGCGACGCGCTCTTGCGAGGTCAGCGTAAAATGGTGATCACACTTGGTGCAGACGCGGTTGCGCTGTTTCAGCGTGATCTCATCGATGATCGCTCCGCAGGACGGACACTTGTTCCACAGCCCTTCGGGCATGTCGGATTTTTTCTTCCCGAGGGAAGCAATGGAGCGCTTTTTGAAGATGCCCATAGGAGGAATTTAGTGTGTGTTTGGGGTGTTTCACGACCTGGGCCGCATCGGGAAAATAGCGGGTTATGGCGGGATCACAACCAGATTTCCAACCTGAAGGGCTACCCGCGGAGGACGGAAATGGCGGCAATTTGCCCGATTTCGAGCCGTTCGTAAAGGACCGCGGCGCACTCGGAAACGGTCGTTCCGGTGGTGATGACGTCATCAACGAGGAGGATTCGTGCGCCGCCGGACGGGGCCGAGGGGAGCTTTTCACACGCCTCGAAGACGTCGGACAGATTCGTAAGTCGCTCGCGGCGGTCGAGTTGGGCCTGACGGGTGGTTTGTTTGACCCGCTCGAGGAGGGGCTGGTAGGTGAGGTCCATCCCCTCGGGAGCCCGACGGATGAGTTCGAGGGCGAGTTCACGGGACTGATTGAAGCCCCGCTCGCGCAGTCGTCGGGGGTGCAGAGGCACCGGCACGACCCACCAGGGGCCCCCGTGGAGCCGCTCATCCCTCCATACGTCATCGAGCATGACGCCGAAGAGACGACCAAGATGGCGCTGTTTCCCATATTTGAAATGATGCATCAGTCGCTTTCCCGCCCCGCTCCCGCGGTAGACACTGACGGCGAAGTCGATCGCGAGTTCACGATCGCCGCAATTCCCACACCGAAAAGGGGTGGCGCTTGCCGACTCGAATCCCTGTCCGCAGATGCGACAGTAATGCGCCCCGATGGGGACGAGCGTGCCCTCGCAGGATTCGCAAAGAAAGGGTTTCACGAGCTGCCGCGCCGCCTCAAGAGGTAGATCACACGCGCCGCAGGCGGGAGGGTAGAGCCACCCGATGACCGCCTGACGCATGCGTGAGACCCAGGTGCTCATTCACGAGGGAGAAAGGGTGAACTGTATTTTTTCCTGAGCCAGAGCCAGAGGAGTAAGCCGGTGAAGGAGACGACGAGACAGGATATCGCACCGACCCGCAGGTTATCACCCAGCCAGGGCATCATCTCGCCGGGGTCGAAAGCCCGCCGGGTCAGGGGGCTGAGGGTTTTCACCCCGAAAACCCATCCGGCGTGGAGCCCGACCCCGAGCCAGAGCGAGCCGGTCTTCATCCGCGTGTAGCCGAGGACGAGGCCGATCGAGAGTAGAACCGCAAACTCGGCGAAGAGGAAATAGGGATTGGCAAACTGGGAAATGAAATGCTCGAAGATCTTTCCCACCATCCAGAAACCGGATCCGTAGTGAACCGCTTCGACCTCGAGCGATTTAGGCGCATTGAAAAAGTGAATCACGGCAAAAAAAATCGCGATGACCCAGAAGAGCGTCTTCGGCTTTAGGAGCTTCGCGAGGACGGCGTGGAAGGCCCCACGGAAGACAAACTCCTCGAGCAGCCCGACCGCTACCGCCGTTCCCAGCGCGCTAAAGAGCACCCGCACGAGCGGCTTTGGCGTGTCGACGGCCTCATACCAGCCGAGTCCCACGTAGAAGGAACCGAGCAGCAGCAGGGTGCCACCGGCGAGGACAAAGCCGATGAGAAGATGCCGCCACCAGACCGGATTCGCTTCGAGGAGGAGTTGCTCGCGCATCGCCTCCCCGGTGGGTCGGGTCATGGCCTTTTTTTCCCGGCCCGCATTGAGCCAGCGCAGCGTCGGCCACAGCATGAGCAGAGCGCCCAGGAGAATGGCACGGTTGAAATAGCGCGAGAAATGGGCGCGCCGCATCGAATCGTTGATGCTCTCCAGCCAGGTCCCCTCGAGCCAGCCTTCGGCGACGACATGCTTGCCGCCAATATAGAGGCCTGGGGCAAAAGTCGCTCCGAGGATAACGGTGCCGAGGAGAAAGGCGGCGATTTTAAATAGGGTGGACTGAAAAAAGGCTCCTCCGAACATACTGCCCGATACGATGAAAGATGGATTTTTGCAATGCCGTCGACGCTGCTGCTAACGTTTGACGGGCGATCACGGAATATTCAATGCGGAATCCCAAACGTGATTTTCAATTTTTCCTCAATCATTCCGCCCCCCGAGGGAAAGGACGCCGCATGACGATTCGTTCCCGCTACTCCGGCGTGTCCTACAATGACATTTCTGGCGCATCCGGGGTAATCTCGACAAGTAAGCTCACCGGCGAAATGGCATGGCGGGCTTGACTGGCGTGCCGTCCTTCTCCACTCTGGCGGGAACATTCCTATGAAGTCCCGCCATTTTCTTTCCGCTCTCTTTCTCGCCTTAGTCACGCCCGCCTTCACCGCGGAAGAACAGACAAAGCCCAACATCGTCTTCATCTTCTGCGACGATCTCACCGTCCAGGCGATCAGCGCCTACGGACATGAGCTGAAGCTACTCGAAACCCCGAACATGGACCGCATCGCGAAAGAGGGCATGCTCTTCGAACGCTGCGTCGTCCCGAACTCCATCTGCGGTCCGAGTCGGGCGGTCATCATGACGGGTAAATACAGCCACCTCAACGGCTTTTACCACAATGGGAGCACCTTCGACTCCTCTCAGCAGACTTTCCCCAAACTTCTCCAGGCGGCCGGCTACCAGACTGCCGTGATCGGGAAATGGCATCTCGTGAGTGATCCGGTCGGCTTTGATCACTGGCATATCCTCCCCGGTCAGGGCATCTACTACAATCCGCCGATGATTCGCGACGGCAAAAAGGTGCAGCACACCGGTTACACGACCGATCTCATCAGTGAATTCTCGATCGAGTGGCTCAAGTCACGGGACAAAACGAAGCCCTTCGTCCTGATGAGTCAGCACAAAGCTCCCCACCGCGAGTGGGCCCCGGCCCTGCGCCATCTGGGCTGGCACAGCGACCGCGTCTTCCCCGAGCCCGCCACCCTCTTCGACGACTACTCCGGTCGCGGGATCGCCGAGCTCGAGCAGGACATGACCCTCGCAAAAACCTTCACTCCGCGTGATTCCAAAGAGACGGCCCCACCCTACCTCAACGAAGAGCAGAAAAAAATCTGGGACGGCTACTACGAACCACTCAACAAAGTCATCCCCGAGCTCAGCGGCGAGGATCTCGTCCGCTGGCGCTATCAGCGATACATGCACGATTATCTCGGCACGGTAAAAGCGGTCGACGAGGCAGTCGGCGCGATGCTCGATGCGCTCAAAGCTGAGGGCATTGCTGAAAACACTCTCGTCATTCTCTCCTCGGATCAGGGCTTTTACCTCGGCGAGCACGGCTGGTTCGACAAACGATGGATCTACGAGGAATCGCTCACGACACCTTTCCTCGTCCGCTGGCCGGCGGTGATCAAACCGGGGACCCGCAGCGACGCGATGGTCTCCATCCTCGACTTTCCCGAGACCTTCCTCGAGGCCGCCGGCGAACCCGTCCCCGACGACATGCAGGGCCGCAGCCTTATGCCCATTTTCAAAGGCGGGACGCCCGATGACTGGCGCACCAGCTTCTACTACCACTACTACGAATATCCCGGCCCGCACAGCGTGCGCAAACACTACGGCGTTGTGACGGACCGATACAAACTCTTCCACTTTTACGAACCCGACACGAACTACTGGACCCTCATTGATCGCGAAGAGGACCCTGACGAAATGACAAACGTCTACGGCAGCGGAGACTACGCGAAGATCCAGGCGGACCTGCACGCCGAACTCACCCGGCTCCGCAGTGAGCTGAGAGTGCCGGCGATTGACGCTCCCGACTCCTCTTCGCGTGCCGGCAGCGGAAAGAGCAAAGGGGAAGCGAAGGCGAAAGCCAAGGGAAAAGGAAAAGCGAAAGAGTAAGCCCCCCGTGACGCTCATCGTCTCGGGGGACTTCCCCGCCGACTTTTTCCTCTCCGGACGCCAAACTCGCCCCCTCCCTCATTCTCGACCACTACGAACTGCGCGAGGCGGTCGAGGGCTGGAATCAGCCCTACCTCATTTCCAGACCCAAGCGGGCGCCTCTCATGCTTTTCAAATGCTGAGAGATCTCCCTTTCGTGGAGGTTAATCCCTTCGAAAAAACCACTCCTCTCGCGGTCTCCGCAGCGGTCTCCGCCCGGATTCTGCTATCCCGATTGCTCTAACCGCGACTACTCCCTAATCATATGACCGGGAAACGGTGCCTGCGGTGAACCGTTTTTCTTGCGCCACGGAAAGACCTCGCCTCTGTCTCTCAGCAGTGGCAGATTTTCGCCGCCGGTCGCTTCGAGGACGTCGAAAAGACGCTCGTTCATTTCCGCAATGCGCTCCTGCTGCGCGGGATCGAGGATGAGATTGCGCTGCTCGTGCGGGTCGTTCTCGAGATCGTAGAGCTCGTTCACATCCCAGAGCCCGTGGTAGCGAACATACTTCCACTTATCCCCGACGAGCGCGTGCATCGTCGGCGTCTGCGGGTAATTCTGCTCCCAGTAATACTCGTAGAGAATCTCCTCGCGCCAGCCGTCCGTCTTTCCATCTAACAAGCCCAGAAAACTGCGCCCGTCAAAGCGCTCCGACGCATCGGCCGGCAGCGCGCCCGCGATTTCCAGAAGGGTCGGAGCGATGTCGATGTTCGCGACCGTGCGCGTCACCGTGGTTCCCGCCTCGATCAAATCGGGACAGTGCATCAGCAAGGGCACGCGAATCGAGGCCTCGTAGGCGGTTCGTTTGTCGATGAGCCCCTGCTCGCCGAACTGGAATCCATTATCCCCCATGTAGACGACGACCGTGTCCTCCAGCCGGCCTTTCATCTCAAGCCAGTCGAGGAGACGCGTCACATTTTCATCGACCGCGAGGAGCGCCTCCATGTAGCGGCGATAATAAAAAGCGGGATCGAAATCCTGAAGATTGTATCCGAAGTCCGCCCCGTGGCGACTGTTCCGCTGATCCAGCACCCAGCGGGGCTTGCCCGCCCAATTCTCCGGTGTGTTGGCAAACGTAGTCGGCTCGGGAAAGGGCTTGTCCGCATATCGTCCCAGATGTCGCTCGTGCGGTACAAAGTCCGAGTGCACCGCCTTATGCGAGAGGTAAAGAAAGAGTGGTTTGTCAGAACCCTGCTTCTCCAGCCATTCGAGGGACATGTCGGTCAGCTCGTCAGTGATGTATCCGGCCTGCGGCTTGCGTTCTCCGTTGATGTTGAATCCATCGTAGGCCGTCTGCGGCACGACCCGAGATGTGCCGCGCCCGTCCGGCCAGTAGGTCCCCTGCCCTTTGAAGACGGCCCAGTGATCGAAGCCCCGCTGCGGTTCGTCGGTCTCGCCCATGTGCCATTTGCCGATGAAAGCGGTCGTGTAGCCGGCCTCCTGCAGCAGTTGCGGGAAAAAGACGAGCGTCGGCGAGACCGGATTGTAGTTGTCGACGACCCGATGGTTGTGCGCGTAGAGACCGGTCAGGATACTGGCCCGACTGGGCGAGCAGAGCGAAGTCGTCACCATCGCCTTCGGGAAATGGGCGCCGCCTTTCGCGAGACGGTCAAAGCCCGGAGTCTCGAGCCACGGATGCCCGAGGAATCCCATCGCGTCGTGGCGATGATCATCGGCAAGAATGAAAATGATGTCACGCGGACGGTCCGCCGCTGCGAGCGGGACGGAGAGCGCTAGAAAATGAAAAAGAAGACGCAGCATGGCACTAAACAGGGTTGAGTCGGGCACCATACCCTGTCAGGTCCGACAGAGGGAAGGAAAATGGTGAGCCTAACCCCGGACAATAAATGTCGCGGCCGCGACATTTATTGTCCACCCGCGGAGTCCGGCAGAGACGCGCCACATTCGAGCCTTGCCCTGCCGCAGATTTTCCTATCCATTTCCAGCATGAAACTCCCCTCCCTTTTCCTCATGATCGCCCTCGCCGCGACGACCGCTGCAGCCGGGCCGGTCAGGATCATCTTTGACACCGACATCACCGGCGACGTCGATGATGTTCTCGCGCTCGCGATGTGCCACACCCTTGCCGACCGGGGTGCTTGCGAGCTGCTCGGGGTCACCATTTCGAAGGACAATCCCCTCTCCGCCAGCTTCGTCGATGCGCAGAATACCTTTTACGGTCGTCCCGATCTCCCCATCGGCGTGACCCGAGACCCGGCGGCGCAGAAGCGCGAGAGCCGCTTTCTCCCGCTCGCCGGGTCGACCGATTACCCGCACGACCTCCTCCGCAACGACGACGCCCGCGAGGCCGTCGATCTGCTGCGCGAACTCCTCGCCGCCTCGCCCGACGGCAGTGTCAGCCTCGTCAGTGTTGGGATCGCCTCGAACCTGGCGAACCTGCTGAAATCAAAAGGCGACGCCCACTCCCCGCTCGACGGCCCCGCCCTGATCCGGCAAAAAATGAAGCTGCTCTCTATCATGGCCGGGGCTTTTGCCTTCACCAATCGCACGAACTACCACCTCGAAGCGAACGTCATCAACGGCATCGCTTTCATGCAGACCGTCGCCAATCAGTGGCCTGACGAAGTCCCCGTCGTCTGGAGCGGCTATGAGATCGGCGAAGCCCTCCCCTTTCCCCGGCGCAGCGTGGCGGAAGATTTCGGCTATCGCACCCCTCACCTCGTCAAAGAGGCCTACCTCCTCCACAGTGGTCCCGAACACGACCGCCCCTGCTGGGACCAGAGCAGTGTCCTCTATGCCGTCTATCCTGACCGCGGCTACTTCGGGCTCTCCCTCAATGGCAGGGTCAGTGTCGCTGACGATGGATTCACCCGCTTCACCCCGCCGGGCAAAGACGCGACCGGGAGGAAACGCGATCGCTTTCTCACCATGACCGCCGTCGAACAGGCTCGCGCCCTCGAAGCCATCGTGCAACTCACCGTGCAGCCGCCCCGGAGTTCTGGAGATTGATCCGGGCCCGTCCCGGTAGTATCTCTGAGCATGTCTCTCCTCTCCACTATCGCCGTCGTCGGATCGGGCTCCGTCGGCTGCTACTACGGCGCACGTCTTGCGCGGAAAAATGACGTCGCATTTCTGATGCGGCGGGACCTCGAAGCAGTGCGGGCAAAAGGGCTCACGGTCCACAGCGTCGCGGGCGACTTCCGCCTCGACGAAGTCGCGGCCTACGGCTCGACAGAGGAGATCGGTCCCGTTGATCTCGTCATCATCGCCCTCAAGACGACAGCCAATGCCGCCCTTCCCGGCCTGATCGGCCCACTCCTGAAACCCGGCACGATTCTGCTGACCCTGCAGAACGGCCTCGGCAATGAAGAATATCTCCATGCCGCCTTTCCCGGGCACCCGCTCCTCGGCGGACTGTGTTTTGTCTGCATTAATCGCGGCGAACCCGGCGTGATTCACCACCTCGCCCATGGCCGTGTGGAAATGGGCGAGTTCACCGCGACCGGAGTGATTACTACCGTCGCCGCTCTCTTCACCGATGGCGATCTCGACTGCCGTATCCTCCCCGACCTCGGCCTCGCCCGCTGGCGCAAGCTGATCTGGAATGTGCCTTTTAACGGCCTCTCCATCGCCGCCGGCGGGATCGACACGCAACAGATCCTCGCCCATCCCGAACTGCTCGACCGCACCCGCGCGCTCATGCAAGAGATCATCGCCATCGCCGCGGCCCTCGGGCACATCATCGAGCCCGCCTTTGCCGAGGGCAACATTCGCGGGACGCAGGAGATGGGCCCCTACCAGCCCTCCAGTCTCGTCGACTTCCTCGCGGGCAATGCCGTCGAGGTCGAAGCGATCTGGGGCGAGCCGCTGCGCCATGCCCGGGAGCAGGGAGTCCCCGCGCCCGAGCTCGAAAAGCTCTACTTTGAAATTTGCAGGGCAACGGGAAACGGGGCAGTTTAGAACATGTCCGAGTTCACCCTACCCGCCGCACTCCGTTCCTCAACTCCGGCAGTGGGAGTGGTCCTCGGATCCGGGCTGGGTGGCTTCGCCGATGCACTCAAAGGCGCGCAATCGTTTGATTACGCCGACATAGCCGGATTGCCCGTGAGCCGGGTCGAGGGCCATGCCGGACGCCTCCACCTCGGTCAACTCGGCGGAGTCGAAGTGGCTGTTGCCCAGGGACGAGTCCATCTTTACGAAGGCTGGAGCGCGAAAGAAGTCGCCGCCACGATCCGACTTTTCCACGAACTCGGTATCGGCACCGTCGTCCTCACCAACGCCGCCGGGATCGTTAACGCGAACCTCAAGCCGGGACGCTGGATGCTCATTTCGGATCACCTCAACCTCGCCCGGCAGTCTCCCCTGACCGGCTCGGCGCAGTTTGTTGATCAGACCGAAGTCTATTCAAAGCCACTCCGGGAACTTCTTCGGGCCGAAAGTCTCGAACTCTCCGGTGTCCGCCTCCCCGAGGGCATTTACGCCTGGGTCAACGGACCCGAGTATGAAACCCCTGCCGAGATCTGGATGCTACGCACCCTTGGGGCCGATGCCGTGGGCATGTCGACCGTGCCCGAAGCGATCCAGGCCCGCGCCCTCGGGATGCGCGTCGTCGCCCTTTCCTGTCTCACCAACTACGGTGCCGGTCTCTCCGCTCATCCTCTCAGTCACGAAGAAGTCATGGCCGTCGGACAAAAAGCCGCCGGCGAACTGTATGTGCTGCTCGAAAGCGCTATCCCCGCGATGGTGGAGATTTAGAGGAGACTGCTTTATCGCGGGAGAGGAGTGAAAGGGGTGCGAGACTGGTGAGAGTTTCGGCTTCGCAGAACCATCGCCCGAAGGTGTCACCACCTTCGCTACGCTTCGATTCTCCGCTATCTCCCCTTCCATCCCGGGGTCCCGTTTGGCGTTTGATCACTGCAAAGGGATCGTCGCACTCCCACTCCCCCAAAGCAAACAGGGTCAGGCGAAACGCCTGACCCTGTCGGATTCAAATTATCTCAATCGGGCGACCTCACTCAGCTCCGGCGATCTTGAGGAGTTCGACTTCGAAAACGAGGGCACTGAAGGGCTTGATATCCGCACCGGCGCCTCGCTCGGCGTAGGCGAGGTCGTAGGGGATGAAGAATTTGTACTTCGCGCCCTGGGGCATGAGCTGGACACCCTCGGTCCAGCCGGGGATCACGCGGTTAAGCGGGAAGGTCGCGGGCTCACCCCGCTCAACACTGCTGTCGAAGACGGTGCCGTCAATGAGCGTGCCGTGGTAGTGAACGGTCACTTCGTCGGTGTCCTTGGGCTTGGCGCCGTCACCGGCGTTGATGACTACATACTGGAGACCGCTCTTGGTGGTCTTGACACCCTCTTTCTTCGCATTCCCGGCGAGGAAGGCTTCACCGGCCTCCATGTTGGCCTTGTCTTCGGGGCTCATGTTTTTGGCGTCGATGATCTTCTGATTCTCGGCGAAGGCGGCGGCGACTTCGTCTTCAGTGAGGATGGGCTCGCCATCGGCTACGACGGTTTTAAAAGCGCTCGAGAACTGCGCGAGATCGATCTCGATGCCACGCTCTTTGAGCTGACGTGAGATCATGAGCCCGTAGGCATAACTAATCCTCTCGGTGAGGGATTCCGGTTTTTTCGCCTCTTCGGCGCGTGCGTTATCGGCGGTCATAAGTAGGGTCGAAAGCGTGACGAGGAGACACGCAGTCATTGAGGTCAGAGTCTTTTGCATGGGAAATAAAACGAAGTGAGCGGGTGAGCGGATGATTTCAGTCCTCAAAGACCGACCGCAGCGGCGGCGAACCTAAACCCGAATGAAAAAGGTTCAAGACGGAGCCGCCCCTAAGAAATCACACGGATTCGCGTTCCTGTATCAACGCCGCGGCGCTCCGTGCGGAAAATAGATTCGCAAAAATCCCCGTTGAAGGTGTTATTTCTTTTCAACATTGATAATCAAATACAGTGAAATTTTAAAATATCTTTCATATTATTTGAAAAATTTTTATAAAGCTTTATTTTCCTCATCATGCACGCATTTCGACTCATCCGCTTCTCCTGTCTGCTTCTCGCCTCTCTTCTGGCGACGGCGGGTTCCGCCCTCGCTTTCCAGACGGTGATCATCGATCCAGGTCACGGGGGCAGAGATCTCGGTGCGGCCGACTCCTACGTGTATGAGAAACACATCAATCTCGATGTCTCGCGCCGCCTCGAGCGCAGTCTCAAGGAAGCGGGATTCAAAACAATCATGACACGGACCCGCGACGAGTTCATCGCCCTCTCGGAGCGTTCCTCGATCGCGAACCGCCACCGCAACGCGATCTTTGTCAGTGTGCACTTCAATTCGAGCTATCGCACCGCCGCCCTCGGCATCGAAACTTTTTACCGCTCTTCCTCATCGGAGAAACTGGCCCAACTCGTGCAGCGGGAACTTATCAAAAATGTGAAGGCGACCGATCGCGGGGTTAAAACGGCCAACTTTGCGGTGCTGCGCGACACAAAGCACCCCTGCGTGCTCGTCGAAGGCGGGTTCATCAGCAATAAGGACGAACGCGCCGCGATGACGGATCCGCTTTACCGTCAGATCGTTGCGGACAGCATCGCGCGAGGCATCGTGCAGTTCAGCCGATAAGCCTTTACCCGCCCGCCCTTCGGACATGCTCGTCACCTGCGAAGAAATGTCCGAGGCCGAGCGACGCCTCTTTTCCACCGGCATCTCACCAGAGCTGTATATGGATGAAGCGGGACGCCGCTGCGCCGGAGCGATTTCCGATTTTTTTCCCGATCCGGCCACAGCGCATGTCTATTGCGGCAAGGGCAACAATGGCGGTGACGCGCTCGTCGTGGCGCGACACTTGAAGGCGCGGGGCTGGCTGGTCTCACTCCATTTCGCGGGAGACCCCGCGAGCCTCCCCGATCTGCCGGCCAAAAAACGGGCGCAGTTTGAAGCCACGCCGGAGCCTACCTCGGGGGAAGCGAGCGAGCGAATCGTCCTCGTGGACGGTTTGCTTGGGATCGGGGCCAGGGGCGACCTGCACGGGAGTTTTCTCGTGCTTGCAGAAGAGATGAACCGCCTGCGTCGTGAGGCATTCGCCACCTGCTTTGCGATCGACATCCCTTCCGGTCTCAACGCCGACACGGGAGTCCCCGGTGAGGGCACGGTGGTCGCGGACTACACTCTCTCGATCACGGCAGCCAAGACGGGGCTTGCCTCGGACACCGCCGTCAATCACGTCGGTCGGCTCGTCGAGATCCCTCTTGAGATCCCTGTTGCAGAGGGGGATACTTCGCGAAACTTTCTCTTTCCCTCGAATCTCCGACCGCGTCTGCGCCGCCGCCTTTTCGATACTCACAAAGGCACGGCGGGGCGGGTTACGATCCTGGCAGGTTCGCGCGGTCTTGCAGGGGCAGCGACATTGACAGCACTCGGTGCCTCGCTCAGCGGGGCGGGTCTCGTGACGGTTTGCGTGCCCGATTCTCTCTACTCCATCGTTGCGAGCCAGTGCCCGCCCGAGATCATGGTGAAACCCCTCGCGGACTATCGCGGGCTAGCGGACATTCCCGGCGATGTTTGGGCCATCGGCCCCGGTCTCGGAGCTGAAGTGCCGCGGGAGATCATCAACCTCATCTTTCGTGACGCCCGCCCTGCGGTGGTCGACGCCGATGCGCTCAATGCCCTCGCGGCGGATCGGGAGCGTCTCGTCGAACTGCCGCCGAACCGGCTCCTCACGCCGCATCCCGGGGAAATGAAGCGACTCACGGGGGGAACACATTTCCCTGATCGCACCAGTCTCGCCCGTGCCATGGTCGCGGCCTGGGGAGTGACGCTGCTTTTCAAGGGCGCGCGGACTCTCGTCGCCTCGCCCGGCGCACCGCTCGAGTTCAACACGACCGGTCATCCCGGCATGGCCAGCGGCGGCATGGGGGACGTCCTAACGGGAGTCACCGCCTCTCTCATAGGTCAGGGGCTATCGCTCCACGACGCGGCCTGTCTCGGGAGCTGGCTTCTCGGTCGGGCGGCGGAGATCGCGGTGCAGAGCGGCAGGCTCGCTCCCGAGGCGGTCAGTGCTCCGATGGCGGCTGAACATCTCGGAGCAGCCCTGCTGGCGCTGCAGACGCCCGACTCGCCGTGATCGTCACGGGAGCGAGCCGGTCGAAGGGCGCGTAGGGCAGATTGCGGGCGACGCCAAAGACGACGACCAGCCCGATGAGGCCAAGTGAGTAGGAGTAGCGCCACTGAAACGGGAGCAGCCCGAGCCGGTGCGGGTAGACCCAGCCTAGCCAGGACCGCCCCGCCCAGAACAGCAGAAAAGGCAGCGCGATGACAAAAAGTGCATTTTGCCGCATCGCCCCGGCGACGTCTCCGTGCAGGAGCGCGTGGGAGGCCCGCGTGTTCCCGCATCCGGGACAGTGGAAACCGGTGACCATGTGAAAACCGCAACGCGGGAGAAAACGCGGAGGCGAACTGATGTCGACGCTACGGAGGTAGAGCGCCAACACCAGACCGACGAGCAGCGCCGCTACGGTCGCCGCCCACTTTCCCCCGGCGGATCTCATAGGATCACTGCGGAATGGTCCCGGCGGCCTCTGCCATTCCCGCCAGGATCGAGAGAACAATGAAGAGTGAATTGACGATGAAGCCCACGATCAGCGAGACGAGGAACCAGGTCTTCGCTTTCTTCGAAGCTTCGACCGCTCCCGCATAGTCGCCGGACTCGTAGGCCGGTCTCACCTTGGTCGCAAAAATGATCGCCGGGATGGCGAATGGCCAGCAGCAGAGGACTAGGCAAACGATGGACTGCCAGAGATAATTCGGGGGCATAGCCTGTCCGGAGGACATGGGCGAGGAAAGCACTGTCGTCGCGGGCGCTGCTCCGACTGGTGACGAGTAGCTGCCCGCAGGCCCGCTGTAGGGCGGTGGTGAATCAGCCGAGCCATCGAAGCTCGCCGGCGGTGTTGCGCCCGGGAGTCCGGGGGCGGAGCTCAGGGGCATCCATTCCGACATGGTCTCATTCCAGACCAGGTCCGTTCCTTTGATTTCACCGCTCTGGCACATCCCGAGGAGAGACTCCTGCGAGACCGGGCCGAGCTGTTGTCCATTTTTTGCGTAGTACCATTCCATCGTCTTTGTCTTTTACTGGTTAGTGGTCGCGGCCTCCGTCGTTCCGGCCAAAACTTGTCTCAGGATGCCCTCCTGCGCGCGATGCATCGCGGAGCGGTCAGGCTCGTTCAGGTCGGTATGCCCGTTCAGATGCAGCAGACCGTGAATGAGGTAGAGAAGCGTTTCCTCCGCCACGGTGTGGCCATGCACAGGCGCTTCGCGACGGGCGGTGTCGACGCTGATGAGGATCTCGCCGTGGTGAAAAGTAATCACATCCGTGGGAGTCAGGTCGTCCATGAATTCGCCGTGAACGCCGGCGATGACCTCGTCTGAAACGAGACTTACCTCGACCTCTTCGAGCGTCGCGAGAACTGGTTCTTCTCCCCCGCGCGAGGCGAGGCACTTGGGTAAGGCCGCGAGAGCTTGCGCAGTAAGCTGATCGAGGGAGATCTCACCACATTCAATGTGAGGAAAAATCTCGATCCTTGGCAGGGCGGAAACGGACATGGGAGCGGAGGTGAAAATTCGCGGTCGCACAGGCGGATGCGTTAACCGGCGGGCGGATGCACCGGACCAGTCCCGCTCGAACCCGCGCCACCCGGAGCAGGGCCGGTGAGACGGGCGGTCCGGGCCTTTGACCTGGACTTCGGTTTCTCGCCGCCTTCCTCAAGCTTGGGATACTCGATGCGGCTGTGCATCATGCTGCGAAGGGTGGTGGAAAAGCTCTTCTTGATCGTCGCAAGATCCGCGAGGGTGAGGGCGGCGTCGTCGAGCTGCCCGTCATTGAGGCGTTCTTTAAACAGCTCGTCGATGAGTTCGTCGATTTTTTTCGGAGTCGGCTTCTGGAGGCTGCGCGAGGCGCTCTCGACCGCATCAGCGAGGCTGATGATGGCACTCTCCCGTGTCCGCGGCCGCGGACCGACATAGCGGAAGCTCTCCTCTTTGACTACGGGAACATCCTCCTCGTGTGCCTTGCCTTCTTCGAACTGCTTTTTGATCTCGTCGCGCTGCTTGAGGGCGCGGTGGTAGAAAAAGCGGATCAGGGAGTTGCCGTGATGCTCCATGATCACATTTACGATCTCGGCATTCATCTTGTGCTTGATGGCCATGTCGACCCCATCTTTCACATGCGCCATGACGACGAGCGCACTCATATTGGGCGTGAGGTCGTCGTGCGGATTGTTCCCGTCCCCGATATTCTCAATGAAATAAGCGGGTTTCTTCATCTTTCCGATATCGTGGAAGTAGGAGCAGACGCGGCACATAATCGCCCTGGCCCCGATCGCCTCAGCGGCAGTCTCGGCAAGGGTCGCGACGACAAGGCTGTGGTGATAGGTCCCGGGTGCCTCAATCGTCATTTGCTTGAGGAGCGGATGATTGAGATCGGCCAGCTCGATCCATGAGACATCGGTGGTGATGCGAAAGGTCGCCTCGATGAGCGGCAGGAGCCCGCTCACGAGCACGGCGGTGAGGGAGGAGACGAGGATGGCGGAGAGAACCTGTTTCCCAACCATCTCCCACTGGCTCAACTCGGCGGTGAAAACGGGCCACTGGATGAGACCTAGAGTGGTGGCGAGGAGGACGCAGGCCACTCCCGAGTAGGCGCCGGCCATGACGAGTCGGCTCCGCCGACGGACCTTGTTCGTGAGAAAGATCGCGACGAAACCGCAAATCATCGAGAAGATAATGAAGGGGAAAGCCTCCTCCTTTGCCACGGTCATGCCACCGAAGAGACTGGAGTAGACCACCGCAAAGGTCCCGTGCCGCCGACCCACGAGGAGCGAGACGATGATGGGGGCAAAGATATAGGGTTCGACGAGGAAGCGAAAGCCTCCCTCGGGCGCAAAGGTCGTCGCGATGTACTCGCTCAGCTTCACCAGCATGAGCTGCGCGAGGACGACGACAAGGATCAGGGTGATGCGCGAGTTCTGATGAAAGGTGTGGGGCAGGCTGACGTGCCAGTGCACCACCAACGTCGCCGAGATGACGGTGACCACCACGAAGGTCTGGAGGTGGTTCCCGGCAAAGATGGATCCGCTGCTCGAGGAAAAGATAATCCAGAAGGATACGAGGGCGGCGAAGGTGGCGAAGAGCAGCCCGCTCACCTGCCAGCCAGACCGCATCATCTCGGACATCGCAGTCTCGTTCAGCTTACGCCTCTTCTGTCCGCTGGAAAACCCGCGGCTCTGAAGACGCTTCTGCGATAGGAAGTGGAACATGAGCGGTCAGCTCGGCTCTCCAGCCCCGGGTTATCCCGGATGGCGGCGAACGGTTTCGTGAGCATCGTATCTTGCGTCACTTTACGCCGGAAACAACAAGAATTGCACAGCAAAGCTGTTCAAATTATCAGCATGCAATCCCCGTAGCTGAAGAAGCGATACCTTTCCCTGACCGCCTCCCGGTAGGCTTCGAGGATGAGGTCGCGCCCCGCGAGGGCGCTCACGAGCATGAGCAGGGTCGATTTGGGAAGGTGGAAATTCGTGAGGAGCGCGTCGACGGCGCGGAACTCGTAGGGCGGGTAGATAAAGATATCGGTCCCGCCGCGACCGGCGACGAGCTCCCCTCCCCCCTTGCGCGCGCAGGTCTCGAGGACGCGAACGACGGTCGTTCCAATCGCGATGGTCCGCCCGCTCGCGCGGATCGCGGCGGCGGCGACGGCGTCGAGCTGATAACGCTCGCTGTGCATGTGGTGGCCCGAGAGCGTATCGCTCGAGACGGGCCGGAAGGTCCCGATCCCGACGTGCAGGGTGACGAAGGTATGGGGCAGGGTCGCGAGCATTTCCTTTGAAAAATGGAGTCCGGCGGTGGGGGCGGCGATCGCTCCGGCCTCGCGGGCGTAGACGGTCTGGTAGCGATCCTTGTCGGTGACGGCGTCGGGACGATGGATGTAGGGCGGCAGGGCGAGGTGACCGTGGACGGATTCATCGGGGGCGCAGTCGAACTCGATGAGACGCTCGCCGCCCTCTTCGCAGATCGCGGTGACGGTCCCGGTGCATTCGCCGATCGCGATGGTGCGCCCTGGCCTGAACTTTTTCCCGGGTTTGACGAGACATTTCCAGAGCCGCTCCCCGAGGGCCTCGACCCGCAGGATCTCCTGAGAGCCGTCGTTAGAGAAAAAGCGGGCCGCGACGACGCGGGTGTCATTGAGGACAATGAGATCGTCGGCCCTGACATACTCCGGGAAATCGCTGAAACGCCGGTGCGCAATCGTTCCCCCTTCACGATCGACCACAAGCATGCGGGAGTCGCCGCGCTGTTCGGGCGGGTGCTGGGCGATGAGCTCGTCAGGGAGCTCGTAGTCGAAGTCACTCGTCTGCATCGCACAAGCAATGCCCTGCTTTTTTCAAAAAGAAAGGTCGTTCTCCCGACAGCGGGCCAGCGTCATGACGGCGAAGGCGGTGCCGTAAGGCTGGTGATAGGAGTAAAAAGGGAAGTCCCACCACGAGCCGTCTTTTTCCTGCAGCGGCACGATGAGATCGGCGACGAGACGGCGCGAGGCCTCGCGTTCGCCTTCGGGCAGGAGATGGATCCCGCAAGCGGCGTAGTAGTGTCCGTAATAGAAAAAGTAGCCCGCCACCGCGAACCATGCCTCGTGGGGGACGGGACGTTTGCGCCCGATGTCGAGCCAGCCGTTGCGGTCCTCGAGCCGCTGCAGCCACTCGAGCATGATCCCGTCGGAGATGGTCTCGTCTCCCCAGATGCGCAGGGCGAGATTGCAGGCCTGAGTGCGGCCGAGGCTGCCGGCCGGCCGGTTGATGCCATAGAGCGGGCGGGCGTTGAGATATTCGCCATAGAGGTAGCTGTGATCGGACTTCCGCTGGCGGTTGATCGAGGCAATGGCGCGGTCGATGACAGGCTGCGACAGCTCGACGCCCTCGATTTCCCTTACCTCGTGCATGGCGACGAGGCAGGTGGCCGAGGTGAAGCTGATCGAGCTCGACGACGGCCGCGCCGTACCAACGCGGAAATCGTAGTAGCCCCAGCCACCGTCGACGGACTCGTAGCGCGAGAGGCGCTCGAGCTGATTATTGATCAGGGAAACATAGCGGGCGCGTTTTTCCGTGTCGTTGGTCCTCACATAGAGATCGGCGAGCGCCTGAATGCCGTAGGCGTGGGTCCAGACATTGTAGATCGCATCGGCAGTGGCACGTCGCACCGTCGGGAGAGACTCGAGCAGGTAGGTCTCCCCCTTTAGCAGGGCGGCGCGGGCGGGGCCCTCTTTTTCGGCGAGGTCCGAGTCGCACAGGGCCGAGATCGCCATCGCGGTCACGGCTACGCGAAAGGCATCGTGGGCTCCGGGGACGGGCGCGTAGATATTGAGCCCCTTCGTCTGGCGCGCGGAGCCCCAGCTGCCGTTGGGGTTCTGATCGGCGATGAGAAAATCGATCCCGGCCGCGATCGCCTCGTCGATGGACTTCACCGGCGGCGCCTCTTCGGCGGGACAGGTCATCGCGGCGGCGAGCAGGCCCGTCGCGGTGAGTGCTAACAACAGCCGGGGAGAGCAGATCATGCCTCAGATTTTGCCTCGGATTTGACCTCGGGCTTCGCCTCGGATTTGACCTCGGGCTTCGCCTCAGGCAGGCGGATCGTATCACCGACTTTGAGGCCTTCGAGGATCTCAACTTTATCCCCCTGGCTGCGCCCGGTCTTCACGGTGATGGCTTTGCCGTCGGCGCCGGTGACGATTTCTTTCTCTCCCTCTTTTTTCACCGCGGCTTTGGGAATGACGAGAGCGTCCTTCTTCTCATAGACAGTGATCTCCGCGTCCGCGGTCATGCCGGGGAAAAGGGCGGGCGCGTCGGCGGGCGTCTTCACGCTGAGGATCGCATCGAAGGTGTTGTCGGAGTAGGGCACGTAGAGGATGGATGTCACCCTCGCTTCGAATTTGAAGTCGGGCTTCCATTTCAAATGCAGGGGTCCGCTCTGACCCTCGGCGAGATCCTTGAGCTGGTCTTCGGTGAGGGCTAGGCGGACCTGCACCTTAGCGGGATCGACCACGGTCATGACGATCTCACGCATCGACAGCTTGCCACCAGGGATGAGCTTGCGATCGACGAGGGAGGCGGTCGTCCATTTGCCGCGCTGGCTCATGCCGTAGTAGACGATGCCGTCATGCGCGGCGGTCACCCGCATCGCAGCGAGGTCTTCCTCCATCTCGGCGAGGGCTTTTTTCGCTTCATCCATCTCGCGTCGCTTCGCGGCGGTATCGAGTCGCTTTTTCTCGAGGCCCTCGCGCATCGACTTCTCGCCGGCGCGCCAGTTGATCTGCTGAAGCTCGAGATTCGTCTTGAGACTCTCGTGCTCCCGGGGAATAAGGGTATTCAGGGTCCGTTCGGTGCGGGCCTCGGTCTGTTCGAGCGTCCATCGGTAGCGCGCGACGGTGTTCTCGGAACGTCGCAGGATGATCTCTTCGGTCTCTTCGGTGAGGTCGTCCTGCTCATACATTTTCTTCAACTGATTGAGCTCTTCCTCGGCGTAGGCGAGCGCTTCGACGACCCCTTTGACGTCCTCCTTCGCGCCGCGCTCACGCATGGGACGGCTCTCGTCTTCGAAATGGGCGAGGTCCTGCTCGGCCTGCATCTTGTCACGGAGCGATTTCGCGAGCGAAATGGGGGTCGACTTTTCCGCGCTCTCGAGCTCGAGCTCGGCGGCGGACAGCTCGATTTCTTTTCCGGGCATCGCGAGCTTCGTCTCTTCGATCTTCTTTCTGAGATCCTTCGTCTCGAGCTCGATGAGCGGATCGCCCGCCTTCACCTGCGTGCCGTGGGGAACCGCACGGATCACGGTGAGGTCGGCCCAGCGTAAAAGGTTCAACTCTACCGGCGTCTCGCGGCTGCTCTCGACGGTGCCACTGACTTTCACCTTCTGCACGAAGGACTCAGTCTTCACCGAGTGGGTCAGAGCCGCCGGAGTTGACTCTGGCCTGGGTTTTGCCTCGGCGGGTTTTTCGTCCTTCCCGACCTTTGGCGCGTTGGGTTTGGCGGGAGTTTCGGCAGGTTTCACCTGAGGCGACTCCGCTAAAGTCAGAGCCGGAGCGAAGAGCAGGAGAAGAGCCGGGAGAATCCGGGGAAAAAGAGCGAGTCGCATGGGGTTTATTAAGTAGTGTTAATTATTCCAACTATCAGAATTATAAAATTAACTCATTTGCCCGATTTGGGGAAGCAAATAAACCACTCTGCCTGACGCGCCTTCGCGGAAGGGTCTAACGATGATACGGTTCTCCGCGCAGGACCGTGTGGACGCGGTAGATCTGTTCGAGCAAAACAACGAGGGCGAGTTCGTGTTGCAGGGTGAACCCGCTCAGGGCGATGACATGATCGGCGCTGCTCCGCAGCTCGGGGGTATGCCCGTCGGCGCCGCCGATGAGAATGGCGACCCGTTTCACCGCATTCATCTGCCAGCCCTCGACCCGGCTCACAAGATCAGCGGTGGTCCAGGTCTCGCCGCGCTCGTCGAGAACGATGCGCACCGCCCCCTCGCTCGCGGCGAGCAGGGTCTCGCTGTTTTTGACCTGGCCGGCGTCTTTCCAGTCGGTCTGCAACTCGAGGGTGGTGTAGCGGGTGAGACGCTTCTGATATTCCTCGACTCCCCCCTTGGCGTAGCGGAGCGAAGGTTTCCCGATGGCGAGGATCTGCCACTTCATGCGATCAATTTTCTCATCGCACCAACTTGCAACGGACGGGGCTCCAACGCAAGGTGGCCCTTCCTCATCGACTCTCCGACTGTGAACGCCCCCCTCTCCACCGACTACCTCGATCGCTTTTCCGGTCTCGCCCGGCTCTACGGGGCGGCAGCGCTGCCGAAGCTCCATCGCGCCCACGTCGCGGTGATCGGGATCGGCGGGGTCGGATCTTGGACGGCGGAAGCTCTCGCGCGCAGCGGAGTCGGCGAACTCACCCTAATCGATCTGGACGAAATCTGCGTGACGAACATCAATCGTCAGCTCCCCGCCCTCGCGGGCCACATTGGCCGCTTGAAAGTCTCGGCGATGGCGGAACGACTGCGGCTCATCAATCCCGAACTCGCCATACACGAGGAGATCGCTTTTTTCACCGAGGCGACAGCCGAGCGGCTCCTCTCGCGCAGCTACGACTGCGTTGTCGACGGCATTGATGATGCCAGGCTCAAGGCGCTCCTGATCGCCTCGTGCCGCGACCGCTCACTCCCGCTCATTGTGTCTGGCGGTGCCGGAGGTAAAAGCAATCCTGCCGCTGTCCGGGTCGCCGACCTCGCGGGTGCGAGCAATGATAAATTACTGCGCCTCGTCCGCAAAGAGTTGCGCAGGCACTACGGCTACCCGCCCGAAGCGACACGCGAGCCCTTTCAGGTGCGCACGGTCTACAGCGAGGAAAATGCGCGTTTCCCCTGGGCCGACGGCAGTGTCCGCAGAGACCCCGAGCCCGGGGCGTCGCGACGGATTAATTGCGACACCGGATTTGGTTCGGCGACTCCCGTCACAGGGACTTTCGGCTTCGCTGCGGCAGCCGAGGCAATCCGCGTGATCGTGGGCCCGGCTGATGAGAGCTGGAGTGAGGGCTTCAGCCCTTGAGGACGGAGCCTCTCCGCGTAGCGAACGAGCGGCTGAAGCCGCTGTCGGGGAAGTAGAACGGGGCTCCAGGCCCTTTCCCGCGTTGCCCGGCCGGCGATGAACGGGCCTGGAGACCCGTTCCACATGTAAAGATTTCCTACCTGATTTCCTAATTCAAGGCCACGAGCACCCGCACCTGTTCGGCCTGAGCACCGCCACCTTTGAATCGCAGATTAAGGGTGCGTCGATCCTGGCTGAGAAGAATCTCGTCATTGCCCGAGTCCATCCCACGATTGCGGTTGTAGATATCACCCGCAAGGGAAATGGGCGCACCCACCGAGGAGTCGGAACCGACGAGGCGATCCGACGAAAAAATCACTCCGACGACAGGGTGGTCAAAGGTCAGCGAAGTCTCGACCTCGTCCCCCTCTCCTGCCCGGGTCGGCCAGAGCTGAAGAAGATAACTTCGCAGCTCACCCTTAGCCTCGAGTTGCTGCCCTGGATTGGCCTCGGCGACAGAGAACTCGCCCGCGACGACTTGGTCGACCTCGAGATCACTCTCAGGTCGGAATGACTCATTCTCCACGTAGACCTGGACCTCGCCCTCGCGGCCCTGCTCGGACGAGATCGCCGCACCCGGCATCTCGATGCGGACCGAGCCGAGATTGTTTTCCACTCCCGAAAGCAGAGCCCACGCGTTAGTGAAAGCCTTAGGATTATAGGGCACATCGACGAGACGCTCACGAACGTGGTCGGCCTTGACCGCCTCAAACTCGGAGAGCTCGCGGCATTTTCCGCCCTCGGTCAGGCAAATGCCGCCGTCACCATTAAAGACGATCGCCTCGGTCGCGCCCTCGGACCGGGCGTCGATTCCGATGAGACGGGCCGGCTCGGCGATGCTAAGGCCCTTTGAGCGAAGAGAGATGCCAAGATCGGTTGCGGAGACTCGCGCCAGCGCAATGCCCTCATGGACAAAAGTGGAGGCATCGTCCCCCACTTCAAAAATCGCGGGCCCCTCCACGCTAAGCTCGCTGCCCGATGACATCCGCATCGAGACCACCCCGCTGCTGAGGTGGTAAAGTCCCGACTTGAGGGAACCGTCCTTCGTTGGGATTGAGTCGCCCGACCAGATCACGCCGGAAGAGGTTTTCACTACTGAGGCGAGCGAGGGCTTCGTCGCCGTCTCATCGAGCATCATCTGCACGGAAAAGAAAGAACCGAGCGCGAGGACCGCCGCCACCGCCCCCATCTTCAAGACCGTGAAACCCCATCCGCCGGTGAAGGGAACAATCTTGCCCTCCTCGACATCTTCAACGGCCGGAGCCAGCTCCCGCTCAAGCCTTTTTGCAAAATCGTCGACAAAGTGATCTCGCCGCGTCTCGGCCCACATCCGCGTCTCGAGCGACTGGATAAAGGCCACCTCGGACTTCGATTCCGAAAGCGCCTCCTGGAAAAATTCCTCCATCACGAGATCGCGGCGGAGTCGACTCACCGCAGCCGGGGCCTCCCAGAGATGTTTCACGAGCCGGTCACACTCATAACTCGTCGCCGATCCTTCTTTTACCCGTAAGAGAAGGTCATCCATCGTTAGCGCAGCGCTGCGGAGATTCGCCTCGAAGCGCTCCCCGACATTCGACGAATCGGCCCCTATCGCCTCTCTGAGCAACTCTGAAAAGGCCAGCTCCCCGGCGATCTCGCGGGCAAATCCGGGATTCGATGCCGCCCGTTCCGCGAGCGCGGACAAATCCTCCCCAGCCGGCTCCCCGTGGAGGAGCCGCTGCAGCAATTCTGAGCCGGTCAGTTCGAATTTCATCTTTCTTATAGAGCAGCCGCCATCCGCATCTTTTCCTCCATGCAGTCGCGCAGGGCGGTGCGCATGCGCTCGAGCGCCTTGCGCACGGCGGGAGGATTCATGGAAAATTCTTCGGCGATGTCCTGAGCCGAATGATCATCTTCGTAACGGGATTTGAGGAGTCGCAGACTTTTCTCGGGGAGGCCTTTGACACATTCCTTCAGCGCGTTGAGCCGCACCAGACCGAGGTCACCCATCTCGTCCTCATCTTCATCACTCGCTGAAGACGAGGCGATGAGCACTTCGGTGAGATTATCCGAAATGATGCGTTTGCGCCGAGCATTCTTGCGACGTTCGTTGATCACGAGATTTCGGGCAATCCCGCGCAGCCATGCACCGAAGTCACGGCTGTGGTCGAATTCGCCAAGGCGGTTGTAGGCAACGATGAAGGCCTCTTGCGCAACATCGTCGACCCAGAGCGGATCGACACCGAGAGAACGGACGAAGCCTCGCAAGCCGGCGTGGTGCTCGCGGACCTGCTCGATAAATAGCTCGCGGTCGACTGGGTTCATGACATGAAGTCAAGAGAGTTTGCCGCGAACCGCCCGTCCGTGACAGCGGGAAAACCTCTTTTTTAAAAAAAATTCATCCCCCGGAATGTGTCGGACTTAGAGCGTTTGAACGAGAGGAGCGGGGTTCGAGGTAAAATTTTCATAAGATCGAGGAGTTTGTAGGAACACAAATGGCAAGAACGAAGGTACATTTGAGCCGAAACCCCGCTTTTCGCTGCCGAACGGGATAAGTCCGACAAGCTCCTCGCTAGCCTGCATTTCTCATAGCCTTTCGTCACGAGACGCCGCGAGGACTTGCTCCTGCGAGGCGCGGGACGAATTTCCCGAAGGGCTCTACGGGCACACCCTGCCCAGGGACAATTCGGGCCGGAACGAAGCAGGGGCGGGCCGCAGCCAGTCGCAGTAGAACGGGTGTGAGAAATGCCGGCTAGTCCCTGCCACCCCCATTGAACCCGTTGACACCGCTACAGTCTCGACTACTTTTTGGCCCGCCCCTTCAGGGCCGGATCGACGCCGGAGTAGCTCAGGGGTAGAGCAACGCATTCGTAATGCGTGGGTCGGGGGTTCAATTCCCCCCTTCGGCTGGTCTCTTTTCTCGGGCGCGCGACCGGTTCGTCGCACCTTTTATCGCCCCCGGACTGGTAAAATTCAGCCAGAGCGAAAATGCGTATACCCGATGTCACATTTTGGGCTGGTTTTTACCATATGTCGGCGGAATAGTCACAAGACGAACCTTCAGACTTCCACGACCATGACCACTCCTGAACTTACCAACTCACTCGCCGCCGACCCTGGCAACTGGGAGCTGCGACTCTCGCTCGTCCGGGCGCTTGTCGCGGAGGATCGCCATGACGCCGCCGTCGCGGTAGTCAACGAGGGCGAAGCAATCCCGCACGAACCGGGCCCGTGGCTCGCCGCCGCCAAAACCTATGCAGCGGTCGGGGCGATCGAGCAGGCCCGAGGACTGGTTGCCTCGGCCCTTGAGATCGATCCCGATTATGAACCTGCAAAACAATATCAGGCTGAACTTCGCAGTGCGGTCACCGCTGTCATCTCTCTCACCTCCGACGACATCGACGATGAAGTCGTCCTGCGGCATGCCGATCACGACCACGCTATCGCCCTGGTGAAGCGGTCCGGCGACGGCTCGCCCATGACCCTGCCCAAGGTCGCCTTTTCCAGCACCGAGATCGAAGCGCTGCAGGAGTTAAAAGAGGCCGTCAATAAACGGCGCGCCCAGGTGATCCGCCGCGACAAATTCAACTCGGTCACCATCGCTGTGCTCATCTACGTGGCCATCATTCTTGGCCTCACCCTCATCGTGAGCCAGGTCCCACCCCGCGTCCCGCCTCAGATCGTTGCCGCTACATCGCAACCACAGCCCGAGGAAGTGATCGAAAACGTGAAGCTCAACAAGCCCACCCTAGCCCCGACCTCGGCGGTTAACTCGGCTATTGCCGACATTATTTCCGTCAGCACGACCTCATCCTTTACTGTTTCCAAATCGGATATTGCGATCGCCGATGTCGCGGTGGAGACCGGGATGGAATTCAATCCCTCGATGAGTCTCGGCATGCCGACCTCGACCGAGTCAAAAATGATGTTCGGTCAGCCCATGGAGGGCGAAGTCCTCGGGGTTATCCTCGACGTCTCGGGCTCAATGGCGGAGTTTCTTCCCGCCGTCGTCCGCGAGGTCGACAAGAGCTTCAAGGACTCTCCCGTCGTCTACGTGAGGAACATGCTTGTAAACCGCCAGAATCGCGACGGCGAGGTGCGCTCTATCATTGCCGATGAAGTGGTGCCCATTGACCCGGTTTATAAGACGCACACCCCTTACTGGTTCCTCTGGCACGATCTCCCGCGCAAGGCACCACAGCGTTACGTGGACCGGCTCATCGAGACCTTCAAGACCAGGCCCAACCAGTTCATCACGGTGGGCACTTGGGAAGGCGCGGGCACTGACGCGGCGATCAAGTTCCTCCTCGAGCAGAAGATCGACTCTCTCTACGTCTTCTCCGATTTCGAAGACTTCGTTGACGAAGACATCGCCGCCGAACTTGGCCAGCTCCTCGGGCGTCGCAAGATCCGCACCTACCTGCAGCCGGCGGAAAAAGGGACCGAGTTCCTCGACGTGATGACGAAAAAGATCGCAAACAAGACTCTGGGTCGGCAGATGCCGTCGCTCGTCTCGCTACTGCGCGGCAACGAGGAAACCGAAGTGACCTCTCTGATGGCCGATCAAAAAAAGGCCGATATGGAAGAGCTGGCGAAAATGAATATCAAGCTCGCGACTCCACGCGCGGAGATCTCCAGCGACATCCCCACAACCTTCCGAGTCGATCCGGCATGGAAGGAGATCCATCGTCTCTCCGAGCCCGAGTATGACGCCATCTTTTACGGTCCCGAAGCCCGTGTCCTGATCTTTCTTAAAGACGCCGAGGGCAAATACATCCAGAACCCCATCACCTTCTTCTACCACAGTTGGAAACAGATCCCCGAACACCCGGATCCACGGTCTCGCCTCCGCCGCCGCAAATTCCTCCGCCTCGAAGAAGAGCCCAGCTTCGACGGCAAGGAGATTATCTGGAAGATGGTCCTCGAAGATGAGTTGAAATTCCGCGTCCACCTCTACCTGGGCCGTAAGGGGATGAATGCGACCTACGTCGCCGAACCGCCCAAGGACGGCACCTACGACTCGGCCCACATTTACTTCCGTGTCCCCGCCCTCGCGACCGAGAGCAAAGACAAATACTACGGACACGACTTCCCCAGAGAAGGAATCAAGCTCGACCAGGTGCGGCAGGCGGTGAAGGAAAATGAAGTCATCTTCAACCTCCCCCGCGCCGAGCGCGAGGACTACGCCGCGCAGTGGGCCCAGACCGGGTTCCAGATGGGCTACAACACCAAAAAATACAACGAGCTGATCCGGCGCCTTCCCAACGGCATTCGTGACCTTGTCGTGCAGGGCCCCTCCTTCGGACCGCGGAAATTCCGCGCCCGGACGACGAGCAGTAAGATCCTTCTTTCAGGAGGTTCGGGACGGGCTGACATTGAGCCCTGGGAAAGCTACTGGGCCTCGCTCGTGCGACCGGGAGACTCGCGTGAGAAGTTCACCAAGACCGAGGCGATCGAGATCGAGATCGAGTGAGCGGTCACAGCGTTTTCCCCGCCGGGTCAGGCGGCGGGAAAGCCCTTATTAGTCGCCACCGCTGCGGGGACTCAGCGTCCCCCGGCGCGTATCTCCGATCCCTCGAAGTAGATGCGGATGCGGTAGGTCGTATTCGGACGAAACTCGATCTCCCCTGTCTGGACATTGACCCGCTCGGGGATCTTAGTGAGCTGCTTGTCGACGACGGCGTGGTAACCGCGGTCGGAAAAGATATCGATCAACATTCCCAGAGCGAGGGGATCGGCGAGAACATGATCTTCGTTATTGATGACCGCCCGGCCCGAGATCGCATGCCGTTCGATGATGGGGATAAACTTCGCATTGATGAGCTCGGCGACGCTCTTGAACAACTCGCGATGCTCGCGGGCGTAGCCGTCGAGGCGGCGGACCAACTCCTGCCTCGCATGGACGATGATCTCGTGCGCGAGCGGGATGCCGCGGACGATTTCAAAGGTGGCCGGCTCGAGCTCGAGCGAGCTCTGATACTTTAGTTCCTTGATGATGTTCTGCTCCACTTCGCTGACCGGCCCCTGGGCGTTGATGAGGTGATAGAAGAAAACCTCGCGGAGCGACTGCAGGGCCTCCCAGGTGTTCTCCTTAAAAATGCGGTAGCGATGTTTTGCCGACTCGATGTCAAGATCGGTGGCACGCAGCTCCTGAAGTTCACCGACGCCGGTCGCCTCAACCTCCTCATTGTGCTGCGCGATCTGGCGGCCGCGGAAGAGCTGGCGCTCCACACTCGTCTTTTCATCGACGAAGAGGACCATGACATGAATCGTCGGCCGGCGGAAGTGACTCGCGAGCGGGGTATCCGCATACTTGCGGTGAAGCACCCCGATCTTTTTCACGAGCAGCTTCATGCACTCGACCTGCACCTTCGTGCGGGGGAAACCGTCGAGGATCGCTCCGTCACGGAACTCGGACTCCAGCATCTTGCGCAGTAGGATTCCCATGACCTCACGATCACCCACTAACATACCCCGATCCTTCAGCGCCTGCGCTTCAGGGCTGTCGAGGAGCGAGCTCACGATGATAGGCGGGCAAGTGAACCCGCGCGCCTTCATGATGAAGGCCGTATTCGTGCCTTTTCCCGAACCAGGCGCTCCGCCGAGCAGGATGATCTCTTTCGGAAAGCGCAGCTTCTCGAGACCATACTCGTCAACCAGCCCCTTCCAGACCGAGGTGAAAATCACCTGGGCATCCTTGATCTCCACCTCGGTGAGGTGGGCCACCTCCACCGGTTCAATATTCGGGTCGTTCATCCTTCCTGCCGTCTCTCCGTTTTTGAATCGGCGCAAGCGCAATTCCGTGTCCCCCAACGCTATTCTGCTGACGCCTTTGCGTCCGGGAGAGTTCCGAGGACTCCGTCGAGGTAGGCTTTGACCGGAGACGGGATGGCCTCGAAGCCGGCGACCGAGCGCGGCTGCCCAAGGGCGTGGCGCATCGCATTGTGCATGAGGTAGCGGCCCGTCACTACGTTGAGATGAATGTCGTCGCGGTAGAGATCCTCGATCCGGGAAAAGGGCGCCTTGCCCGCCTCGATGTCATCGGCGATGCGAGCGAGGAGATCCTGCGCATGCGTCTGACGGATCTCGCGGCCGGGATGGAACGAGCGCAGCTTTTCGATGAGCCTCTCGAGATAGACGGGGCGGTGCGTCATTTTTCCCGCCGGGCTTTTTTCCGCATACTCCTCCGCACGCGTCGCGGATCGCGCCCAGCCCGAGTGAATCACAAAAATGGCCTTCGGCTGCATCGAGAGAAATTCGGAAAGGACGGCGGCGTCCTCCTCCAGCGTACTCCCGTAGTGCACCTGCACGGAGATGAGATCATACTGCTTCACCTTGAAAGCCTCGGGCCAGATCGTCGAGTTTTTCACGCAGGGAGCGGCGGGATTTTCGAAAAGGAAAGGTAGGCTTTTTCCACAATCGACATGCCACTGCACATCCCCGTCGAGCTTCGAAGGGACCGTGTCCTGCGTCAGCGAGTTGCCGATGAGGTAGTAGGAAAGCGGCTTCGCCTGTTCGGACATGGCCGGGAGAACCGTCATCGCGAAGAAAGTCAGGAGCAAACAGGATCGAGTCATGAATCCAACCCTATCGAGTCCGGCAGGATTTGACCATCGCATGATCCCGTCGCCATCGCGGGAAAACGGATGTATCGTTTTTCTCTCAAAGCCATGCCTGCAAAGCGAAAAGTCAGTGACGACGATCTCAGTGGACCCGCTCTGGTGAAGGAAGCCGCACGTCGCATCCGCCTCGCCCGCACGCACTGGGACGCCCACCGCAACGGTGCCTGCCGCCTCGAGCGCACCCGCGCCCTCGCCCTCTACGAGCGTCTCACTCCCGCCGAGAAAGAACAGATCCCGCAGGTCCTGCGCGTCTGGCTGCGCTACCGCAGTGAGAAATACTTCGGCGACGACCGCACCCCGCCCGGCAGCGGACCTCCCGGCCGCGGCCGAAAAAATTAAGCACTTCAAAAACTGGAGAGCAGTCGGATCGCGGCCCTCACGGAATCAAGTGAGGCGGTCTCTTCGGCGGTGTGGTAACCGGTTGTGGGAATCTGCAGAGTCGTGCCGGTGATGCGTCCGTCGGTCGCCGCGACGAGACGACCGAGCTCGGTGCGACCGAGGGACATGGGCTTCGGGCGAGTGAGATTCTCGGACTCGATCCAGCGATCCTTGTAAGAATAGCGGATCCCGAGCTCGAGGCATTTTCCCTCGATCTCACGCGTAAAGACGGGATCGAAATGGGCCGATGCGTCCTTTCCTCGCAGCACCAGTTCCTGAGCCCCGGCCGCCTCGGTTGAGGGGTAGGGACTGGTGTCGAGGACGAGGAGACGGCTCGTCGAGAGGCTTTCGCGCAGCATCCACGAAAGGGCATAGCGCCAGCTCTTGCCTGCCTCCTCCTGCGCGGTGAAGAGGGCAGTGCCGGTGAATCCGTTCCGGAAAAGATAGACGATCAGCGCGACGCTGAGGACATTGTCGAGCTGGGCCGAGAGATGGGTGTCGGTTACGCGGAGCCGGTCGAGAAAAGAGATCGGTGTCCCCGGCTGGAGAAATTCGAGGCCCCCGATTTCAAAGATCAGATTGCGGCGATATTCGCAGAGTCGCCCGGATGAGATCGTACCCTGCCCGAGATACGTCCCGGTATAGGGCAGGTGCGCCTGGACTCGCTGCCCCGTAAAGCGGTCGGCGATGGAGGCCATCATCTGCTCGGAGACCGAGTCTCCGAAAAGTTCCCCCTGGTTCCCCGCGATGAAAGCGGCATACTGGAACTCGTTCGGTCCCGTGCAGAGCAGCCCGTGCCGATCGATGTGGGCACTGAGGACGATGCTCTCAGGATCGCGCCCGCGCGCCACGAGGATGCCCATGTAGCGGTCGATCGTGACATCGACCTCCTCGAGTTCGCGCCGCAGCACACGAAAAAAAGAATCCTCGGTCCCCACGACGGAAGGCTCTCGGACAAGTCCCTGCAGGATCTCGACAAAATCGGCAAGATCGTCGGCGGGACCATGGGCGGCAGCAGAGGCGAGCGAGGGAGATCGTGAAATGCTCAAAACGTTGCGGCGCCGGGTGTCGGAACCGTGACGAAAGGAAGCATATTCAATGCCGAATCCCCGAAAGAGTTTTTAGAAATTTTGCCTAAGGCTAGACGGCCCTCAAAACGGAATATCGTCGTCGTCGTCAATCGGGCCGCTGTGCTGCGGGGGCGAGCTCTGCTGACGCGGGGCTGCCTCGGGCGCTGAATCACCTCGGCTATCGTGGTATTCCTCGTTGGAACCGCCACCGCCACCGCCGCTATAGGGTGCCTGAGCGGCGCTGCGGGACTGACCGCCGCCGCCGCCTCCGCCGCCGCCTCCGCCGGCATCATCGCGACCGCCAAGAAACTGAAAATTTTCACCCACCACTTTCAAGCGCGAGCGCTGCTGGCCCGAGGTCTTGTCCTCCCAAGAATCGAGCTGGAGACGCCCCTCGACATAGAGAGGCCGGCCTTTTTTCATGTATTCACCGATGACCTCAGCCTGCCGCCCCCAGAAAGTAATGTCGACAAAGGTCGTTTCTTCGCGGCGCTCTCCATCGTCGGAGTTGAAGCTGCGATTAATCGCGAGGGAGATATCGGTAACCGCAGTACCCTTCGGCGTGTAACGCACCTCGGGATCGCGGGTGATGTTGCCCATCAACTGAACTTTATTGAGATTCGGCATAACTAGACCTTATAAGAGGAAGGGAGGAAAATATCCAGCCTTTCTTTTAGTCCGGCGGCGGGCAGGAATCACTCGGGGACCTGCTTGCCGGCCTCTTGCGTGCCGCTCTCAGGATCAGGCGCAGGCACGACCGGTGCGTCGAACGGCTTACCGGGCGCGGGGATTCCCCCGGGCGGAGCGGTTGGAGCTACTTCTGCGACGACCTCCTTTTCGGCCCGTTTTTTCGTGATGAGATCTTCCCACTGGTGGAGCGTGTAACCCTCACTAATGCCGCCGATCTCTTCGAGCAGGGTGCTGCAGGTCTGATGCCATTTTGCGAAATCCGGCGGTCCCTTGGTCTCGTCGGCGCTGCCGGGGAAAATCAGATAAGTTACCTCCAGGTCGCTCACGGGTCGGCTGTAAGGCGAAGCCTTTTCGTTGAGCTGACGGGCAAGACGAAGGGAGGCCTCGCCGAATTTCCAACTCGGACCGGCGTCTCCGGCAATAGCGGGGAAGAGTTGGTTGCCGTAGACAACGACGGCGTAGTCACCGATGGCGGGGCCGAACTCGTTCTCCGTGCGCCGCCCCAAAAAGGAGAGCGGGATGACAATAAAAGGATCAGCTTCGGCAATGAGATAGCTGCGGGAGCGTAGATCCGAAATTTCGAGCTTGTGGGTCTCAATATTCTCCCGAAGAAACCGGTTCCGCTCAATGCTGAGACCGGTTTTGGCAAATTCGTCCTCATACTCTTTCAACCTAGCTTCCCACCGGGCGAGGAGCGGGTTGGGGACGTTTGTCTTTTTCCCCCACCCGTAACTGGTGAAAGGCTGGTAAAACTGCGACATGGAGATGTAATCATCGAGTTCGGGCCAGCGGTCGCCGTCAGATCCGTCTGAGACGACGTCCATCTCGCTCTGGACGAGGAGAAGCTTGCGCCCCGTTGCCGGGTGCTTGATCTGCAGGACGGTCTCGAGATCGTAGAGATTATGCCGGGAGAGGATCTCCTCGATGCGGGTGATGTTCTGCTGAATCCGACTCGTCTTCAATTCGTAGAGGTGATGATAAAAAGGCGAGACCTCGGCAGCGCTGACGAGGGTGTCGAAATCCTTCAACATTGCGGGGAGATGCTCGTTGATCGCAGCGAGCTCGGCGGCGGACTTATTCGGCTGCGGCACAGTGAGCTTGAGTTTCATCTCGAGCTGGTAGCTCTCCTCCCTTTCGCGCTCGATCACGGCCGTTCCCCCCAGGGTGGTGACGACTTCAGTCTTGACGGGGATCTCACTCCAGAGCTTTGCCACATCGACCTTTTTCCACGAAACGTAGCCTGAGGGCATGGGCGGCTCCACCTCAACGATCTTTTCGACGATTTTTTCCACCACTTTCTCAACAGGGACCTGAACGACCTTCTCCACAACGAGAGGTTCCGTCTTATCCGCTGGCGTCTGCGCTACAGTGGCGCTGCCACCCAGCATCGCGATGATCGCCTTACGCACCTCAGGACCTTTGCCACTGATCTTGATGACGACGAGAGCGAGGACCAGAGCGACGCATCCGAGAACCATCATCCAGAGGAAATGGGTGAAGAAGCCCGCCCCCCCGCGTTTCCGCACGGACCGAACGGCTCCCCCTTTTTTCGGTACGTCGAAAAACTCCTGCTTGTCGTTCATGGCTTACAAGGTAGATGATGATCGCCGAAATGACCTATAGACCTGAATGATCGTCAATCAACTAACGGAACAAATTCCCTTCACCACCGCCGACGGGTCGACGATACGGAGCCTCCTCGACCTGACCAATGCCCCGGTCGTGCAGCAGAGCCTCGCCGAAGCCACCCTCGAGCCCGGCGTCGCGACGGACCGCCACTACCACCGGCTCAGCGAAGAGCTCTATTTCATCCTTGAAGGCAGCGCGACGATGGAGATCGACGGCGAAATCCGTGAAGTCGGGCCCGGCGATGCGATTCTCATTGCGCCGGGGCAATGGCATCAAATCCGCTCCACCGATACCGGCAAGTTACGTTTTCTTTGCTGCTGCGCCCCGCCTTATTCCCACGACGACACCTTTTTCGATTAGAAATCACGTTAAGTTCGCCTATGCTCGCCGTTGCAGTGGTTGAAAAACCGCGTTTTGAACCTCTCTCCCTCCTTCCTCCATGAACCGACTCACCCTGATCGCTCTCCTTCTCGGCCTCGCCGTTTTTCTCACGGCCTGCACTTCGAACTCCCCGACCGATAAGTTCTCCATGGGTGGATTACCGGGCTGGATCGCCGGCGGAGCGCAGCTCGCCGATGAACCCGAACCCTACAAGCCAGACCCGGCCATCATCAGTCACGAGGACGAGTCCGGTCCCGTCGTTTTCGAACTCATCACCGACAAGCGCAACTATACCGCTCCTCCAGTGAAAAAAACGACCTCAGTCCGCGCGATCGACCCCCTTGAGCGCGGCCGCGACTCTCGCATCAAGCGCCTCTTCCGCTGAGTCACTTTCGCCGCAAGCGGTGAACCGGCCCCGGACAATGCCTCCCTATTCCGCTTTCAAGAGCCTCATCCCGGTGCGCCCGGATGACATCGACATGAACCGGCATGTCCATAATTCAAAATACAACGACTACGTCCTCGCGGCGCGCTACGACCAGATGGAGCGTTGCTACGGAATGTCGATGGACGCCTTTGTCGACCGCGGGCTGAGCTGGGTGGTGCGCGCCTCCTATATCGAGCATAAACGTCCACTCTATATCGGCGACACTGCCGAGGTCGAGACGAGGGTCGAAGAAATCGCAGGGCGCAGCGTAAAAGTCGCCTTTCTCATTACCAAAGAGGCTGACGGCAAGGCGGTCGCGAAAGGCTGGCTCGACTACGTCCTCGTCTCACTCGGGAGCGGGCGGCCCCAGACCATTCCCGACGACATCGTCGCGATTTATTCCATTTAACCACCCGACCGATGACACGCGAAGAAGCTATCACCAAAATCGAAGCGGCCTGCAAGACGATCGCCCTTGAAATGATGAAGATCACCCCCGCCGCGCGCCATCTCGGCGACGAGGTCACCACGGGCGACATCGTCAAGGCATCCTACCAGCTCACGATCGAGCTCGAGGTCATCAAGAAGAAGCTCATTCAGCTAAAGGGACGGGATGATTCGACATTGCTTTGAGAGGAGCGGACTGGTAGGACAAGAGTCCGACCAAGTCCCCTCTCTCATGTCCCGATACCTCAGCCGCTTTTTCCCCCGCCTCGTCCTCGTCGCCGCTCTGTTCGGCAGCATCGTCTCCGCTCAGGAACCGGCACCCGCGACGGCGAAGGCAAAGCCGACTCCTGCCAAGCCGACACCGCCGCCTCCGGCAGTCGATCATCTCGGGATCAAGCTCATCCCCCAACCTGGTATCGCGATCCCGGACGCGGATCGAGCCGAACTCGCAGCCGGTGTAGCCTCTCTCGGCAAAGAGATCGAATCGCTGCGCGGGCAACTCGGGGACAAACCGGAGCAACTCGCCCTGCTCCCCGACGTGGAGATTTTCCACAAAGCCGTCGACTGGGCGCTGCGCTACGATGAGTTTTTTGAAGCGAAACAAGTCGGGATCGCAAAAACATTTCTCGAACTTGGCCGGACCCGCTCCGGCGAACTCGCGGCGGGCACACCCTCGTGGCTAAGTGCCACCGGTCTCGTCATACGCGGATACCGCTCGAAGATCGACAACTCGGTCCAGCCCTACGGCATGGTCATTCCCGGAGAGTGGAAGCCGGGCGAGAAAGTCGGACGCCGCCTCGACTTCTGGGCGCACGGACGCGGGGAAAAACTCAGCGAACTCGACTTCATCCATCAGCGACTCACAAAAGAGGGCGAGTTCAACCCGCCCAGCACCTTCACCCTGCATCTCTACGGCCGCTACTGCAATGCCAACAAGTTCGCCGGCGAGGTCGATCTCTTCGAAGCGCTCGACCACGCCCGGGAACACTACCCCATCGATCAGAACCGTCTCGTGATGCGCGGATTTTCCATGGGCGGTGCCGCCGTCTGGCAGTTCGGAACGCACTACGCGGGGATGTGGGCCGCAATTCAGCCGGGGGCCGGATTCGCCGAGACACGCGAGTTCAACAAAGTCTACGCCGAAGGCAAAACGCCTCCGACGCCGTGGGAGGAGACGCTCTATCGCTGGTATGACGCCACCGATCATGTCGCCAACCTCGCCAACACCACCACGATAGCCTACTCGGGCGAGATCGACGGGCAGAAGCAAGCCGCCGACATCATGATTCGCTACGCCCGTCGCGAAGCCGGTGAAACCGATCCGCCCGCCGCCGAAATCAACAAAGTCAATCCCGGCGATGGCTCTCCGAAAGCGAGCGAGGCCCGTGTCGCCGGCACCACTCCCGACCTCGCTTTTTACCACGTCATCGGACCGCAAACACCGCACAAGATTCTCCCCGAAGCAAAGCCCGAAATCGAGTCCCTCATCGAGGCGGCCCTCGCGAAACGGGAGAGTTCGCCGCAAAAAATTCGCTTTGTCACCTACACTCTCATCTATCCCGAACTCGCCTGGGTTAGAGTCGAAGGGCTCGAGAAACAATGGGAACGCAGCGAAGTCACCGCCAGAATCACCGCGGACAAAATCGTCGCCTCGACCACAAACGTCACCACCCTGCGCTTTTCGCCTGACACGACCGTGAAATCCGTCGAGCTCGACGGGGAAGCCCTTGCCGTCTCCGGTGACGATTCCGCGCTCGCCTTTCATCGCGAGGGCGGCAAGTGGATCGCGGGTCCCGCAACGGTGCAGGACGGAAGCCTGACAAAAACGCCCACCGTCTGCGGACCGGTCGATCACGCCTTCATGTCCTCGTTTGTTTTTGTCCGCCCGACCGGCTCCGCTTACCACGAAAAGACCGGCACCTGGGCCGCAAGCGAACTTGATCACGCGACCGGATTCTGGCGCAAGGTCTTTCGCGGCGAGGCACCCGTGAAAGACGACAGCGCCATCACCGATACCGATATTGCTTCCTCGAATCTTGTCCTCTGGGGCGATCCCTCCTCCAATGTCGTGCTGAGAAAGATCCTGCCGAAACTTCCTCTCACCTGGGATGCGAAAAAGATCGTTCTCGCGGGACGTGAATATACCGCCGACGCCACCATGCCTGTCCTGATTTTCCCCAATCCGCTTAACCCCGAAAAATACGTTGTCCTCAACAGTGGCCCGACCTTCCGCGAAGACGCTCTCCTCAACAACTCCCAGCAGATCCCCAAGCTTCCCGACTGGTCCTTCATCGACATCAACACCCCGGTCGACGGGAAATGGCCGGGCAAAGTCGTCACTGCCGGATTTTTCGACGAGAACTGGCAAGTGAAGTTGCCGTGATTTTGCCCCTGTCACGGTCGCGGCATTAAGCTTCGTTTTGCAGGGCGCGCCGGCGGGGGCAGGTGGCCTCTTCCTCGTGCGGGGCGACATTCCTGCCGCCCTTTTGTGCATCGTCTCCAGCACGATGAAACGAGAGGGACAGGAATGTCCCTCCTCCGTGCCCGCGACGGAACACGATGGCGATAAATTCTACCCACCGAACCATGGCCTTAACCCCGCGCCATTCGACCCTGTCACTGCTCGACTCATTGGCGTTGGGGGACGCGTTTCGGGCGGCAGGGCGGACCTCCCCGCTTGACAGGGAGGCGGTCGCTCCGGTTCGATAACGGGTGACCATGAAGCTTCCGACCTTGCTCAGTATTCTCGCCTTTTCCATCCCCCTCCCGACCGCTCCCGCCCGCGCCGCCGACGACGTGGAAAAGCCGAATTTCATCGTCATCTTCACCGACAATCTCGGCTACGGCGACATCGAGCCCTTCGGTTCCACCCTCCATCGCACGCCGCATCTCAACCGCATGGCGGAGGAAGGGAGGCGGTTCACCCACTTCTGCGTCACCGCCGGCGTCTGCACGCCCTCACGGGCGAGTCTCATGACCGGCGCCTACGCCCAGCGTGTCTCGATGCACCTCAACGAGCGCGATCATCACGTCCTGCGTCCCGTCTCGCCCTACGGGCTCCATCCCGACGAGGTCACCATCGCCGAGGTCCTCAAAGCGCAGGGGTATGCTACCGCCGCGATCGGTAAATGGCATCTCGGCGACCAGCCGCCCTTCCTGCCGACGCGTCAGGGATTCGATGAATACTTCGGCGTGCCCTACTCTGACGACATGACCGAGCGGGTCTGGGAGCAGGACGGCTCTTCCTGGCCGCCGCTACCGCTCATGGAAAACGAAATGGTCATCGAGGCGCCCGTCGATCGCGACTACCTAACAAAACGAGAAACGGAACGCGCCCTCGACTTCATTGAGCGGAATCGCGACCAGCCCTTCTTTATTTATCTGCCCCAGGCCATGCCCGGCAGCACCTCCGCTCCCTTCTCGAGCCCGGCGTTCAAGGGGAAAAGCCGCAACGGTCCGTGGGGCGACGCCATCGAGGAACTCGACTGGTCGGCCGGACAAATCCTCGAAAAGCTGCGGCAAACCGGACTCGACCGCAAGACGCTCGTCATCTGGACCTCTGACAACGGTGCACCAATCAAGGCCGACCGGAACGATCTCAGTCGGGGATCGAACCGCCCGCTTTCGGGCACCGGCTACACCACCGCCGAGGGTGCCTTTCGCGTGCCCGCAATCGCCTGGTGGCCCGGCACCGTCCCCGCCGCCACCACCTGCGACGAACTCGTCTCGACCATGGATCTGCTCCCCACCTTCGCCCGTCTCGCTGGCGGTGAAGCTCCTGCCGACCGTCGCATCGACGGGCACGACGTTGGTCCGCTCCTGACCGGAGAACCCGGCGCGACGACACCGCACGAGGCCTACTATTACTACTACCTCGATCAGCTCCAGGCGGTGCGCTCGGGACCGTGGAAGCTCTTTCTCCCGCTCGACGAATTCGCCCGGCACCCGCATTTCAAAGCCGGCACAAAGAACATCCCACCTCTCCTTTTCAACGTCGTCGAGGACATTGCGAGCGAGAACAACCTCGCCGAACGGCATCCGGAGATCGTCGCCCGCCTCACCGCCCTCGCGGAAAAAATGCGTGCCGACCTCGGCGACCGCGGCGCACCCGGGCACGGCATCAGACCGATCGGCCGGGTCGGGAATCCCGTGCCCGTGCGGTTGGCACAGTGAGCATTTGGGCCCTCAGCGAATCTCCGCCGTGCGCACGCCGCCATGCCAGCCCGCGGGCAGATCATTCCGGGTTGCCCGCAGGATGGAGACGATGCGCTCCCTTTCCCCTTTGTCGAAATAAGCGTAACCCTCGGGCGGCTCAGGCGGAGTAAGGATGGCGTGGAGTCGCGCGAAGACCGCTTCCCGCATCCCCAGGGGAGCCTCTTCGAACGCCTGCGCGTAGATGAGGTAGCTGAGGCGGTTTTTAAAGAGGCGATTCGTGAGATCGAGATCCTTGAGGCTGTGCCCCTCGCCGTCCATCCGTCTCCCCCGCAGGAAGTCTTCGCGGTAGGCGGTCGAGACGACCAGCTCCGCCCCGTCGAGAGCGGCCTCGTTTGCAAAAAGGAAATACCGAACGAGACGCTCCAGCCCGCGCTCCAGCCCGAGACGGGTTCCCGTCGAAATCTCCCCGCCCGACTTCGCTTTTTCATATTCCGCTAGGCGCCAGCGGTAGCGGACCTCCATCAGCAGGTTATGCCCCTCGATCTGGTGATCAAAGAGCATCAGCGGCAGGACATTCGCCTCGGGAATCGGATATTTGCCGGAGTCGTAGAGCATCCCGGGCCGGGTCAGTTTTGTCTCGCCGCCCTCGCGACTGGCAAAGGCATTCCCGAGGTGACTGAGGGAGAGCGGAGCGCCGCTCACATAATAACCACCCCATCGATCCGCAAAAGGGACGCCGTGGTGCATGCGGGTGTGACCGGGAACCGCGCCGATGCGACGACCGTCATCGGCGACATAGGCCGATCGCGCCATCGGGCCGGGCAGGAAATTGGTCGCCGTTCCGCTGTGGCATCCGGTGCAACCACGGCCCTTCACGAAAGCCGTTTTCAGATCGGGCCGCTCTTCGGGCAACTCCTCGAGGAAGAACAAACCGCCCGCGTCGGGGTCGAACATCAGCACTTCGATGAGACCGTCAGGCACCCACGTGACATAACCGTTCTCATTGAAATAGATCGCCCGCGGGGTCTTCGGGGTGATGTATTCGCGCTGAAGGCTCGTCTTGGAAAAGAGCAGCACCTGCGACGATTCAGGGATGGCGAGCTCGGCGAGCAGTTCGCGCAGCAGGGGCAGACCGGTCTCAGTGCCAAAATCACGCTCACCCCTCGCCGCCCTCGCTACAAGCCGGCTCATCGCGTCGCGGCCCTCGATCGCCCCGTAATCATGCGGCGGAACCAGGAAGTCATTGAAGGCCTGCGCGCGCGCCTCGGAACGCGGAAAGAGCAGAACGGAGAAGACGATGGCGAAAAGGGCGGGGCGCATGACGATAGGTTGATCGCGAAGAGAGTAACCCGTCACCCGCCCCTTCGACAAGGCCGCGATGACGACGAGGATTTCCCTCAATCTCCCGCCATCATCTTCATCTCCGCGAGCCATTCGATCGATTGCTTCTGCCAGGCGTCCCACATCGGACCCTTGTATCCGTTGAGACCATGACCGCCCGAGGGCAGGGCGAGATATTTTGCGGGAACTTTTTTGGCGAGGAGGGCCTCGTAAAAATGCAGGCTGTTGTCAGGAACGACGACCTTATCATCGGCGGCGTGCGTGAGGAAGGCGGGCGGCGTTTGCGCGGTGACCTGCTTTTCGTTGGAGAATCGCTCGAGCAACTCCGGCGTCGGGTCTTTCCCGAGAAGATTTGTCCGCGAGCCCCCGTGGGCGGAACTGCCCATCGTGATAACCGGATAGACGAGGATCATGAAATCGGGCCGACTGCTCATCCGCTCGACGGGATCGGTCGACTGCGCGTCACCGGCATCGAAGTGAGTGCCTGCGGTGGAGGCGAGATGGCCACCGGCGGAAAAACCGATGATGCCGAGGCGATTCGGGTCCAGGGCGAGGCCCTTCGCCCAGTGACGGATCGTGCGCAGGGCGCGCTGCGCGTCGAGGAGAGGAACCTCTGAGCGGCCTTTGGGAAGACGATACTCGAGCACGATGCCGGCGATGCCGTAACCGTTGAGCCAGGCGGCGATGCCGTGCCCCTCGGCACCAGTGACGAGACCTCCGTAACCGCCGCCGGGACAAATGATCACGGCCGCACCATTCGGCTTTGGTGCTGGGTGAATCGTGATGAAGGCATTCGCCGGGTCAACCGATCCATCGCCCACCGGAGCCTCCGACGGCCACAGCGGAAGTCGTTCGGGATTTTCCGCAGCGGCAGCAGACAAAGTGAGAGCGATTAGCGCGAGGAAGGGGAAAGGGCAGAGCAGTTTCATGATTAGGATCCGACAAGATATACCTCCTGCCACCCCGATCACGAAGCCCGGGAACGCCGGGCGCGCGCCGAGATCACGTAAGGAGATGCCGCCTCTTTTCAGTTGCCCGGATTCTTCGCCACCTTCAGAATCGACCCATGAACCGAACCCTCTTATTGCTCGCCCTCCTCTTCACCAGTTCCCTCTCCGCCCTCGCCCAGACCGCCGCGCCCCCGGCACCGGCTGCCCCGAAAGTCGCGCTGCCTCCGCAGCAGGCCGACGTCGCCGCCGAGAAGTTCGGACCGGACGGCAAAGTGAACCCGAATTTTATCCAGTCCCACGATCGCTTTGTCAAACTGGCACAGGAGGGTAAAGCGCAACTCGTCTTTCTCGGTGACTCCATCACCGCCGGATGGGGCGGGCAAAAGGCGATCTGGGACAAGGCCTTCGGTGCTTACACTCCGGTCAACTTCGGCATCGGCGGCGACCGCACCCAGCACGTTCTCTGGCGCATCACCAATGGGGAACTCGACGGGATCAAGCCCAAGGCTGTCGTGCTCATGATCGGGACCAACAACGTCGGCAGCAATACCCCCGAAGAGATTGCCAAAGGCGTCACCGTGATCGTCGAGACGATTCGGGAAAAGCAGCCCCAGGCAAAAATTCTCCTGCTCGCGGTCTTCCCGCGCGGCGACAAGCCCGAAGGCAAACTCGGCGCGGCCAATGAGAAGCTGATCGCGGTCAACGCCATCATCGCCAAACTCGACGACGGCAAGAACGTCCATTTTCTCGACATCGGGCCGAAGTTCCCCCTCGTCAACGGCGCCCTCACCAAAGAAGTCATGCCCGACTTCCTCCACCTTTCCCCTGCCGGCTATCAGATCTGGGCCGACGCGATCAGCCCCAAGCTGGCCGAGTTGATGCAGTGACACGGGGGCAAAATCGCGGTAAAGTGGCGCATGTTTCGAACTCTCCCCGTCCTCGCCCTTTGCCTGATTTTTCTCCCGACCCCGCGCGCCTTTTCCGAGGGAGGGGGCAGTGAGGTGCCGCCTGTGGATGAGTCGTCCTTCGCGGGAAAACCCATCTCCGAGCTGAATGCGGACGAGGTCCTCCAACTCGTCCGCTACAGCTACACGACCTACAATCGCAACTTCACCGGCGAACTCCGCATGGGGGTGACGAAAAAGGTTGGGTTCCAACTCGGGCTCAAGCCCGACTCGATCAGCTACCTCTTCAATGAGCCAGCCCAGATCATTTTTCTCGAGACGAAGAACCGCAGTTTCGCCCTGCTCGAAGGAATCGGAGGCGCGCCAATGAGCCCCGTGAACCCGTCAAAGTTCGACGAAAAGATTCGCGGCACCGACGTCACCTACGACGATCTCTCAATGCGATTTCTTTACTGGCCCAATGCGAAGATCGTGCGCGAGGAGAAGCTGAAGGGGCGCAACTGCATCCTCCTCTCGATTCCAAATCCCGACGGAGCCGGCGCCTATGCAGGCGTCGATGTCTGGATCGACAAGATCAGCGGCGGCATGGTGAAAATGATAGGGCGCGACAAGGGCGATCGCCCGATCCGGCGCTTCGAAGTCCTCAGCGGAAAAAAATTCGACGACGTCTGGATGGTCAACGACATCCGCATCGAGACCGTGAGCGGCCCTTCGGGAACGAACATCGTCTCGAGCACCCGCTTGCAGATTAAGGCGACGGCGCCGTGAACAAAGGAACTACTCCCCGAAAATGACTCTTCCGCCCGGCGGATAAGTCCTGATGGTTGTGAATTTTTTCAGGGTTTCATCGCGAGGAAAGCGGCGGCGTAGCGTTTCCCCAGTTCGCGATACGAGGCCGCGTCGAAGTGGACCTTGTCGCCTTTGTGCGTGAGCCCCGCGGCCGACACGAAGGCGGTGCCTTTGACCTGCGCGGGCAGATCCTGATGCACGCGATCAACGATCGTTTTCTCTCCGCTCCACGGGCTCTCCGGGAAAATCCCCATCTGCCCGGCGATGAAGGGAACCGACGGGGCCGCGAGTTCGCTGCGAAAGCGGTCAATGAGCGCGTGCAGTCGCTGCGCGTAGAGACCGGCCCGCTCGGGTGTGCTATCCGACTCGCCCTGATGCCAGAGGATTCCCTTGAGCGTGCCCGCCGGCAGCGCCAGACGAGCCCGCGCCATCGCGTCGTCCCAGGGATGCGTCTTCGTCGCCGCGTCAAAAGCGCCCGGCTCCCAGGTCTCGACGGGTGAACCGCCGACGGCACATGGGATCAGTCCGATCGTAACGCCCGGAGTCGCCTTGGCGATCTCAAGGCCGAAGGTGCGGCCAAGGCCAACGCCGACGATAGCCGGTTTGTCGAAGTGCATCGGATCCACCGCCGGCACCCAGCGACCTTCCTTGTCGAGCATGAGCACGCGAGGGTCGGGCCGCTGATCGTCGGGCGTGACCTCGCCCCGACCGGCCATGTTCGACTGGCCGACGAGGAGGAAGAGATGAAAATTTTCCTTCGCCGGCAAGGGCACCTCGTCCGCCATGAGAAAGGTGGAGCCGAAAAGGAGGGAAAGAGCAAAAAAGAGTCGTCGCATAGGCGCCCAGAATCGGGATCGCACTACGATTGGTCAAGTCTCTCGAAAGACGACTTCGCGCTGTTCCGGGAGCGGATCAAGTTTCCGAGTTCACCGCCATGACCAAATGAAGCAGGACAAAGGAATGGGGACAAAGGAATTCAGAACCATTCCTCTGTCCTCCATTCCCGTGTCCTTTCCTCCGGATTCGTTTGAAACCCAACAGGGTCTACTTATCGACCTAACCCTGTCTGGTTTCCACCTTGCCGTGGCGCCGCGGTTTTCCTATGGTCTCCGGCATGAAGTTGCTCCTCCCGCTTTTCGCCTTTACGCTTGCCCAGGTTTCTTCGCCACTATCGGCAGCGGATCGCGACGAAGTTTTTGCCGGGACGATTGAGATGCTTTTTCCGAAACTGGTCGAGACACGCCATCATCTCCATGCCATCTAGCTTTTCAACGAAGATGAAAAAACAGCCGCCTACCTCGCCATTGGAACCCGCCGCAACAGCTTACGTTCCTGCTCCCTACCAAAAATACAGTATGGTCGCGATGGGGCAGGAAAGCGACAAGGATCAGGCCTCCGCTTTTCTGCTCAGCATGTTTCTCGGGACCCTCGGCGTGGACCGGTTTTACCTGGGTCAGATCGGTCTTGGTTTCCTGAAACTTTTTACTCTGGGGGGCTTCGGTATCTGGACGATCATTGATTATTACATCATCGGGATGGGTGGCGGAACCGATGTTCACGGTCGACGGCTGAGACGGGATTATGGTGGAGCGCCGGCGAGGAGTCAGGGCGTCACTTTTCTCCTCGCGACACTGCTCGGCTACTTCGGCGCCGATCATTTTTATCTCGGCAACATCGGTCTCGGAGTCCTAAAGCTCTTAACCTGCGGCGGGCTCGGTATTTGGGCCGTCATCGACGTCATCATGACGGGCATGGGGATCCGCCGGGATCCGCAGGGGAACACCCTCCTGTGATCACGGGTCGAGATTGCGTCCTTGCATCGGTGTTCGCAAGGCGGTAGTCAGATTGATCATGAGTCCCCCTCTCCCAATCCAACAGGCTGCCCTCGCCTTTTTTCTAATTGCCCCCACCGTCTTTGCGCAAGGCGAAACGCTACCTCTTTCGCTCAAAGGTCTTGACGGCAAGCCGGTCGAGGTCCTCGCCACAGCGGGAAAGAAGGCGGTCGTTCTCTTTTTTGTATCTCCCTACTGCCCCACCTCAAACAACTTCGGTCCTGAAATGAAGGAGATCGAGGATGACTTCGCGGATGCGTTTGCCTTCCGCTATCTCCACTCGGATTCCTCGGTCAAGGCGGCCGACATCCTGCAACACGCTTCGATGATGGGATTCGAAAGCCCCGTCCTCGACGACACGGCCCAGGTTGTCGCAAAAAAACTCGGGGCGAAAATCACCCCCGAAGTCATCGTGCTCGATCCGGCGGGGACGCTTCTCTATCAGGGGCGCATCAACGATCTTTACCTCGGCCCCACGAAACGCCAACGCGAGGTGAAGGTGCACGATCTGCGTGATGCGCTGGCCGCGATCAAGGCCGGCGTGCCCGTTCCGACGCCCCGGACCGAAGCGGTCGGTTGTAAAATCACCGGGGTCGAGTGAGTGCGCCCCGCAAAAGTAGCCTTGGCTTCCAGCCGATGCAGCCGGGTTAGACGTCGAAGTCTTTTGAGACCTCTTCCGCTTTGCCTGCTGAAACGGCGATACGTTTTCAGCAAAAGGGCCGGCCTTTCAGATCCGGAGTCTTTACCGTCGAAGACGTGGGCAGGATGCCCATGCTACTTTTTACACACGGGAGCGGGTGATGAATAAAAAAAGCCCGCGCCTTCACAGGCACGGGCTTTTTGAAAAGATCCTACCTTAGAGGATGGATCGCGGGGGATCAGGCTTCTTCACCCACTGCGTAACGCGCGAAGCGCGAGATCGTGACGGTGTCGCCGGTCTCTTTGCCGAGGGCGTCGAGGAGCCCCTGGATCGTCGTGTCGTTGTCCTTGATGAAAGGCTGATCGAGGAGGCAGTTGGTGGCGTAGAATTTGCCAAGCTTTCCGTCGATGATTTTCTCGATGATCTCGGCGGGCTTGCCTTTCATCTGCTCACGGAAGATGTCACGCTCGGCTTCAACTTTATCCGAAGGGACCCCATCACGATTCACACAGATCGGCTGAGCGGCCGCAATGTGGAGGGTAAGATCTTTAACGAAACCGGTAAAGGCTTCGGTCGCGGCGGTCGCGGCCTCGGTGCAGTTCACCTCGACGAGGACACCAACGCGGCCCTGCATGTGGATGTAGGAACCAATGGTGCCTTCTCCGCCGAGTTCGTATTTGGCGAAGCGGCCGAGCCCCATCTTTTCACCAAGCTGGCCAACTTTGGCCTTGATGAAGACTTCAAGAGTCTGGGAAGGATCGTGGGAAAGCGCCTGAGCCTGGAGGGCATCGACGGAGTCAACACTCTCGCTCGCGGCGATGTGGTCGATGATCGCTTCGACGAAGTCACGGAAGTTGTCGTTCTTGGCGACAAAGTCGGTTTCGCAGTTCACTTCGACAAGGATACCGGTTTTGCCACCCGAGACGAGACGCGAGGCAACGACACCCTCTTTGGCGGCGCGGCCGGCCTTTTTGTCGGCGTCGGCGATGCCTTTTTTGCGAAGGACGGTCTCCGCGGCAGCGAGGTCTCCCTGGGCTTCCACGAGTGCGGCCTTGCAATCCATCATGCCCGCATTGGTCTTGTCGCGGAGGGTTTTAATCAGTTCAACGGTGATTTCAGCCATAATATGTAATGCGTGTTAGTTAAGCGTAACGAGGGATCCCGCAACGGGGATTCCGTGTCAATTTTGGAGGATACCGGCGGGCGGAAACGCTTGCGCAGGAAACAGAGAGGCGGGTCCAAATCGAACCCGCCCGCCTTAAGGATCAAACTACGGGAATAACCGGGTCGATCAGCTTCTTCAGGACCACCCGAATCGAGCGGATCGCGTCATCGTTCGCCACGATGGGATAATCGATCACATCCGGATCAGCATTGGAATCAACCATGGCGACGATGGGGATGCGGAGCTTGCGGGCTTCGTTGATGGCATTGTATTCACGGGCCGAGTCAACGATGACCATGGCGTCGGGAAGACGATCCATTTTACGGATGCCGGAAAGACGGAGGTGGAGCTTGTCCTTCTCGCGATTGAGCGAAGCAATTTCCTTCTTGCTCATCTTTTTGAAGTCGGGTGACTTCTGGAGATTCTCGAGCGACTCCATGCGGCCGACGCTGCGGCGCACGGTGGGAAGGTTGGTGAGGGTGCCGCCCAGCCAGCGGTGGTTCACATAATACTGACCAGTCGCCTCAGCGGCCTCGCGGACGGCGTCCTGCGCCTGGCGCTTACAGCCGACGAAGAGGACACGCTTTCCTTTGGAAACGAGATCGCGGAGGAATGCGGAGGCGGTATCGAGCTGCTCGGCAGTTTTCTCGAGGTTGATGACGTGGACGTTGTGGCGCTCCCCGAGGATGTAGGGACGCATTTTCGGGTTCCACTTGCGGGACTGGTGCCCGAAATGAACGCCGGCTTCGACGAGTTCAGTGATGAGTTCGATAGACATGGTAGAGGTGGTTCCTTTTAGCAGGAGACCGGATTTGGTTTGAAAAGCGCCATTTTTTTCAAGGCTCCCTGCCGTTTCGGGCATTCGCTTTTCAGTTTTTTAGAGGATGGACAGGAGCGGGCGGCACTAAACCGCTGAAAATCTTAAAATCAAGGGAAAAGCCGGGGCGCAGACTCTCGCCTGCACCCCGGTGTGAAATGCATTCTCTACGATCTCAGGCGAGTTCGCTGAGGATGTCGAGGGGGTTCTCTTCATCCTCTTCGGAGACATCGTTGAAGATATCTTCGGGCTGGGCGTGCTCGACGACTCCGAGATTCCGGGTCGTGTGGAAGCCGGTGCCGGCGGGGATGAGGTGACCCATGATAACGTTCTCTTTGAACCCGCGAAGGTAATCGATACGTCCCAGAGTGGAGGCTTCGGTAAGGACACGGGTGGTGTCCTGGAACGATGCCGCCGAGATGAAGCTGTCCGTCTCGAGGGAGGCCTTCGTGATCCCGAGGAGGACCGGCTCGCCTTCGGCTGCCTTACCACCCTGCTCGATCATGTCGGCGTTGATCGCCTCGAAGGTCGTCTTCTCGATCTGATCACCCCAGAGGAACTGGGTATCGCCGGGATCGGTGATGCGGACCTTGCGGAGCATCTGGCGGATGATGATTTCAATGTGCTTGTCATTGATCTCCACCCCCTGGAGGCGATACACGTCCTGGACCTCGCTGACGAGGTGCTCCATGAGCGCGTGGGGGCCGAGGATCTCAAGGATGTCGTGAGGAATCACGGCACCTTCGGTCAACTTCTGCCCTTTGTGAACGGAGTCACCGGGCTGCACGAGGTAATGTTTGCCGAGCGGAATGAGATGTTCTTCCTGCTCGCCGGTCTCGGTGTCGGTAACGATGAGCTTGCGCTTCGCACGGATCGTTCCACCGATGGAGACTTCACCGTTGATCTTGGCGATCTCGGCGACTTCCTTCGGCTTCCGGGCTTCGAAAAGCTCGGCGACGCGGGGAAGACCACCGGTGATGTCCTTCGTTTCGGACACTTTCCGCGGGGTCTTGGCAAGCTGGTCACCGCCGGTCACGGCCTGGCCTTCTTTCACCGAAAGGTGGGCACCGGTCGGGATGGAGTAGGCTGAAAGCTCGGCGCCGGTCTTCGCATCGACGATAAGAATCTGCGGGTGCAGGTCTTCTTTGTGCTCGATAACAACGAGGCCCTTGGTATTGGTTTCCTTGTCGATCTCGGTATCGAGGGTAATCCCTTGGATCATGTCGCGGAACTTGATCTTCCCGCTCTTCTCGGTGATGACCGGAACGGAGTAGGGATCCCACGTCGCGAGCGTCTCGCCCTTTTTGATCTCGCTGTTGTCGGGGAAACGAATCACCGAACCACTGACGATATTGTAGGACTCGAGCTCGCGGCCGTCTTTCTCGTGGATCGAGATGGTGCCGTTCTTGTTCAGCGCGACAAACATCTTATCGGGCGTCTCAACCACGCGGAGGTTGTTGAAGTGAATGATACCCTTGGCCTTGGCCTTGATGATAGGCTGCTTGAAGGTCCCCGAAGCGACCCCACCCACGTGGAAAGTACGCATCGTGAGCTGCGTTCCGGGTTCCCCGATCGACTGCGCCGCGACGATCCCGACGGCTTCGCCGATCTTCGCCATGACGTTGGAGGAAAGGTTCATGCCGTAGCACTTCGCGCAACAACCGCGGCGGCTCTCACAGGTGAGGACGGAACGGATCTTGAGCTGCTCGTGCCCGATGTCGTTGAGACGCAGGGCGATGGCTTCGTTGATCATGTCGCCGGGATTCACCACGGTCTCTTCACCGTTGACCACCTTCTCGGCGGAGACGCGGCCGTAAATCCTCGTTTTGAGGTCGACGACTTCTTCATCCCCTTCGTAGATGGACTTGACGACGATCCCGTTAGCGGTCCCACAATCCTGCTCGGTGATGATGACATCCTGAGCCACGTCGACGAGCTTACGGGTCATGTAGCCCGAGTCAGCCGTCTTCAGCGCGGTATCGGCAAGACCTTTACGCGCCCCGTGAGTAGAGATGAAATACTCAAGCACGGAGAGACCCGAACGGAAGTTCGAAATAATGGGGCGCTCAATGATCTCGCCAGAGGGCTTGGCCATCAGACCACGCATCCCGGAGAGCTGCTTGATCTGCTGGCGGTTACCACGGGCGCCGGAATCGACCATCATGAAGAGCGGGCTCGGAAGGTTTTTGCCTTCGTTGTGCTCAATGGTGCGGAAAAGCGCCTTGGTGATCTCGTCACCGGCGTGGGTCCAGATATCGACGATCTTGTTGTAGCGCTCCTTGTTGGTGATCACACCAGAACGATACTGATCGTTGGCCTTCTTGACCTCTGCGGTGGCCTGCTCGACTTCGCCCGCTTTTTCTTCAGGGATGAGCATGTCAAAGATACCGACGGAAGTGCCGGAGCGAGTCGCCTCACGGAAGCCGAGTGACTTCAGGAGATCGAGTGACTTCACGGTGCCTTCCTGGCCGGAGACCTGGTAACAACGCCAGATAATGTCCGAGATCTGCTTTTTCGCGACGGTCGCGTTGAAGAATCCGAGACCTTCAGGCCAGATTTCGTTGAAACGGACACGACCGGCGGTGGTGATGAGGATCTTGCGCTCTTTATCACCGAAGATGCGACCGCTCGAAGCGTAGTCGGGGTTGCGCATCCGGATCGGATCGTGCATGTCGATGCGACGGCTCGCCACCGCGAATTCCACTTCGGAAGTGTCAGCAAAGAGCGGCAGGGTGCGCTCAAGCTCGGGATCACGGAGGGGGATCTGGCGGCAGTAGGTGAGGAAGTAAACTCCGAGAATGATGTCTTGCGAGGGCACCGTGATCGGCTTGCCGCTCGACGGAGTGAAGATGTTGTTCGGCGCGAGCATGAGCATGCGCGCCTCCAACTGGGCTTCGACCGAGAGCGGGACGTGCACGGCCATCTGGTCACCATCGAAGTCGGCGTTGTAAGCCGTACAAACGAGGGGGTGAACCCGGATCGCCGATCCTTCAATGAGAACGGGCTCGAAGGCCTGAATCGAGAGACGGTGCAGGGTGGGCGCACGGTTGAGGAGGACAGGGTGACCCTTCGTCACTTCTTCAAGGATATCCCACACTTCGGAGGTCTTGCGCTCGATCAATTTCTTGGCGCTGCGCACGGTGTGCACGTAGCCTAGTTCTTTGAGACGGCGAATGATGAAGGGCTCGAAAAGAACGAGCGCCATCTTCTTGGGAAGACCGCACTGGTGCAGCTTGAGGTCAGGTCCGATCACGATGACGGAACGTCCCGAGTAATCAACGCGCTTGCCGAGAAGGTTCTGACGGAAACGTCCGCCTTTGCCCTTGAGCATGTCGGAGAGCGACTTGAGGGCGCGGTTGCCGGCACCGGTAACGGCGCGGCCGTGACGACCGTTGTCAAAGAGGGCGTCGACCGCTTCCTGCAGCATGCGCTTTTCGTTCCGGATGATGACGTCCGGAGTCTTGAGCTGGAGCAGGTTCTTGAGACGGTTGTTCCGGTTGATGACACGACGGTAAAGGTCGTTCAAATCCGAGGTCGCAAAACGACCGCCTTCGAGCGGGACGAGCGGACGGAGATCGGGAGGAATAACGGGGAGCACTTCGAGGATCATCCACTCGGGACGGGTCTTCGAGTTGTAGAACCCCTGAGCGAGCTTGAGACGCTTCGCGAGTTTCTTGCGGACCTGCTTGGAGCGGGTCTTGCCCATCGCCTCTTCGAGTTCGACGATGATAGAGGGCAGGTCGATCCTCGCGAGGAGGTCACGGACCGCTTCCGCACCCATGCCAGCCTGGAAGCCTTCAACACCATACTCGTCCTGCGCGTCGCGGTATTCGAGCTCGGTGAGGAGCTGGCCGGCCTCGAGCGGGGTGTTCCCCGGGTCGATGACAAAGTAGTCTTCGTAGTAGATGACTCGCTCAAGCTGGCGGGCACTCATGTCGAGCATGAGACCGATGCGCGAGGGCATGCACTTGTAGAACCAGATGTGTGAAACCGCGACCGCGAGTTCGATGTGCCCCATGCGCTCGCGACGAACTCGGGAGAGAGTCACCTCAACACCGCAACGGTCACACACGGTGCCTTTGTGCTTGATGCGCTTGTACTTTCCGCAGGCACACTCCCAGTCCTTGGTCGGACCGAAAATACGCTCACAGAAGAGTCCGCCCTTCTCAGGTTTGAAGGTCCGGTAATTGATCGTTTCCGGATTCTTCACCTCGCCACGGCTCCACGAACGAATCGTGTCGGGGTTGGCAACAGTGATGCGAACGTGGTCGAAGCTATCGGACTTGCGCTCAAGGCCGAAGATTTCGTCGAGGTGAGATTCAGAGCTGAGGGATGGGACTGACATGATGAGAAAAAACTGAGGTTCGAAAAAGACGAATGATTCCAGGCCGCGACGATCAGATGATCGCGAGGCTGTCGGTGAGGATTTCCTCGGGCGAGCGGTCCGAGGAACCGACGCGAACGTCGAGACCCAGGCTCTGCATTTCCTTGATCAACACGTTGAAGGACTCGGGAGTACCGGCATCCAGCGTGTTGTCACCTTTGACGATTGATTCGTAAATGCGGGTACGCCCCTGGACGTCATCCGATTTAACAGTGAGAAGCTCCTGCAGGGTGTAGGCGGCCCCGTAGGCTTCGAGAGCCCAAACCTCCATTTCCCCGAATCGCTGACCACCATACTGCGCCTTACCACCGAGCGGCTGCTGGGTGACGAGGGAGTAAGGCCCGACCGCACGTGCGTGAATTTTGTCCTGCACGAGGTGACCGAGCTTGAGCATGTAAATGGTTCCAACCACAACCGTCTGGTAGAAGGGATCCCCTGTCCGACCATCGTAGAGTTGTGATTTCCCGTTGGTCCCGATCCATTCGAATCCTTTGACCTTCTGGGCTTCCTCGAGATACTCGACAATCTTCGCCTCGGGAATACCATCGAACACGGGCGTCGCGACCTTGAACCCGAGGGCCTTCGCGGCTACCCCGAGGTGGGTCTCGAGCACCTGACCGACGTTCATCCGGCTCGGCACACCGAGAGGATTGAGACAGATATCGATCGGGGTGCCGTCTTCGAGGAAGGGCATGTCCTCTTCGGGGACGATCGTAGCGACAACCCCTTTGTTTCCGTGGCGGCCTGCCATTTTATCACCGACGGAGAGCTTGCGCTTCTTCGCGACGTAGACCTTGACCTGCTTGATGACACCGGGATCGACTTCGTCGCCGGACTCGATACGGTCCAGTTGGCGTTCCCGCTCCAGGTCGACATCGGCGAACTTCGTTTCGTAGCTCGCGACGATGTCGAGGATCTTGTTACGGATCGGACTCGGATCGATCTCGATGTTCGAGTAGTTGTCGGCGAGTTTGCGCAGGAGCGTCTTGGTAATCTTGCGGTTCGCAGGGACAATGATCTCGCCGGTGCGGCCGTTCACGACATCGAGCGGGATCTTCTCTCCCAGAAGGATGTCGGAAAGTTTCTCGGTGAGCTGCTCGGTGAGCTCCTCATGACGGCGTTTGTGCTCGTCGATGATGTTTTTCTGCTGCTTCTGCTGTTCTTTCGGATCGAGTTTTTCCTTGCTTGTAGAATTGCGCGAGGAAATCCGGACATCCATGACGATGCCGACACAACCCGAAGGAACCCGGAGCGAGGTATCTTTTACGTCGGCCGCCTTCTCACCGAAGATGGCACGGAGAAGCCGCTCTTCGGGAGCAAGTTCAGTCTCGCTCTTGGGCGTGATCTTCCCGACAAGGATATCCCCGGGCTTCACTTCCGCGCCTATGCGGATGACTCCATCGGGACCGAGGTCTTTGAGAGCCTCTTCACCGACATTCGGAATGTCACGGGTGATTTCTTCCGGTCCAAGTTTCGTGTCACGAGCACCGATGTCGAACTCATCGATGTGAATCGAGGTGTAGACATCCTCTTTCACGATGCGCTCGGAGATGACAATCGCATCCTCAAAGTTATAGCCGTTCCAGGGCATGAAGGCGACGAGCACGTTCCGGCCGAGGGCGAGTTCGCCATGTTCGGTGTTCGGACCATCGGCGAGAACCTGACCGGCTTTGATCTTTTCGCCGCGGCGAACGATGGGCTTCTGGTTGATACAGGTGCCGGCGTTCGAGCGCATGAACTTGCGCAGCGGATAAACGTAGGTGCCGTTCTCCTTGTCGCTTTTCAACTTGAAGGGATTGGTCATGAACTGCGCCTCGGAGCAGGGCAGTTCGCCGTCCTTAGTGACGATGATGATCTCGGCAGTAGCCGCGGCGATGATCCCGTTGCCTTCGGCCACGACTACAGCTCGTGAGTCACGGGCGACTTTGCCTTCCATTCCGGTGCCCACATAGGGAGACTCGGAAACGAGAAGCGGCACCCCTTGGCGCTGCATGTTCGAGCCCATGAGGGCCCGGTTCGCATCATCATGCTCGAGGAAGGGAATCAGTGAGGCAGCCACGGAAACGAGCTGCTTCGGCGAGACATCCATGTAAGTGGCTTCAGTCGGGTCCACTTCAATGAATTCACCAAGGTGACGCACGGTGATCTTCTCGGTGAGGAAGTTCCCCTTGTCATCGATCGGATTGTTGGCCTGGGCGATGAGGTAGCTTTCTTCCTGATCGGCCGTGAGGTAATCGATCTTTTTCATCACCTTCCCCTTCGCAATACGGCGATAGGGGGTCTCGATGAAGCCGAACTCATTGATCCGGGCGTAACAGCTCATCGAGTTGATGAGACCGATGTTCGGACCTTCCGGAGTCTCGATCGGGCAGATACGGCCGTAGTGCGAGGGGTGAACGTCACGGACTTCGAAGCCGGCACGGTCACGGTTAAGACCGCCGGGCCCGAGAGCGGAGAGACGCCGTTTGTGGGTCAGTTCCGAGAGCGGATTAATCTGGTCCATGAACTGACTCAACTGCGAACGGCCAAAGAAGTCACGCACCACGGCGGCGAGCGCTTTGGGATTGACGAGTTTCGAGGGAGTCATGCCATCGAGATTGATGTCGAAAAGCGTCATGCGCTCTTTGACGAGCCGCTCGGTGCGGGCGAGGCCGACACGACACTGATTGGCGAGCAATTCGCCCACCGCACGAATACGACGGCTCCCGAGGTGATCGATATCATCAAGAACGCCTTCCCCGCGGCGGAGACCGAAGAGGTAGTCCATCGAGACGAGGAAGTCGTCGGCAGTGATGACACGCTCGTTGTCATCAACATCGAGGCCGAGCTTCTGGTTGATCTTGTAACGTCCGACACGGGTCAGATCATATTTCTTGGAATCGAAGAACAAACGCTTCAGGAGGGCGCGGGCATTGGCCACGGTCGGCGGATCGCCGGGGCGGAGACGGCGATAGATGTCTTTGAGCGCCTCTTCTTCGTTTTTCGCCGGATCCTTGCGGAGCGACTTGATGAGGAGATCATCGTGCGAGGCAGTGATGACGGGCACGGATTTCACCCCGAGGGAGTGGAGCTGGGTGATCGTCGCGAGAGTAAGCGGCTCATAGGCTTTCGCCACGACCATGTCACCATCGAGGACATCGTTGAAAATGACCTTGTTGGCGAGTTCGGCCTCATCAATCGAGGGATCGATCTTCAGTTTCTCGAAGTCGTAGAACTGCTGAATGATGTCCTCATCGGTCGGGTAGCCGATCGCGCGGAGAAAGGTGGTGGCGAGGAATTTGCGACGACGACGGCGGCGGTCGAGATAAACGTAAAGAAGATCGTTCGTATCGAACTGAACTTCCATCCAGGTCCCGCGGTCCGGGATGATGCGGAAGCCGAAGAGAGTCTTGCCGTTAAGGTGGAGGTTTGTCTCGAAGCAGACACCGGGCGAACGATGCAGCTGGCTCACGATAACCCGCTCGGCACCGTTAATGACGAAGGTGCCGCGCAGAGTCATCATGGGGAGCTCCCCCATGTAAACCCGCTCTTCTTTCGTGCCCGACTCATCAGTCAGGGCGAAGGTAACGTAAAGGGGAGCACTGAAGGTCTCTCCATCACGCAGAGCCTCAAGGGCGGTCAGCTTGGGTTCACCCACTTCGTATTTGGAAAAGCTGAGGGTGAACTTTTCGTCGTAACTCTGAATCGGAAATACCTCCTGAAAAACAGACTGCAGACCGGTCGAGACCCGAGCTTCAGGAACGACATCCTGCTGCAGGAACTCCTTGTAGGAGTCAAGCTGCACTTCAATCAGATTGGGCGTTTCGATCGCCTCTTCAATCTTACCAAAGTACAAACGTTCAAGTTTTTCGGGTCGTGCTGACATATGGGCGCTGATAGGTTGGTCTAGGGGTCGTCTCTTTCTGAATTCCCGGCGACCAAAACACGGCACAGCCCTAAAGCAGTATGCGCACCTTCGCCTGAACCCGGGAACTGATCGTCAAATGAAAAGACGACGAAGTCCGGATGCTTTAGAAAACATCCGGAATTCGGCGTCACTTTAATTTTGCGGTAAGGAGGAATCCACTTTCTCTTGACTGTCTACGATTGATACAAGGACTTTCTTAACAAAAAGTGAAAAAAAGGTGCTCCGACCCGGAAACGGGCCGGAGCACTTAAAAGTCATCTTACTTGACGTCGATCTTGGCGCCGGCTTCTTCAAGCTTGGCCTTGATGGATGCTGCCTCTTCTTTAGTGGCACCTTCCTTAACCGGAATCGGTGCGCTCTCAACGAGTTTCTTCGCCTCGGCAAGACCGAGACCCGAAACCGCCTCGCGGACGGCTTTGATCACGGCGATCTTGTTGTCACCGAAGGAGCTCAGAATGACATCGAAAGCGGTCTTCTCTTCAGCCGCTTCACCACCGCCACCGGCGGCCGGTCCGGCCATCATTGCGACGGGAGCAGCGGCGCTGACGCCCCACTTTTCTTCGAGAGCCTTCACGAGGTCCGCGACTTCAAGAACGGTAAGACCGCTCAACTGATCAACTAATGCGTTTGTATCTGCCATATTTTTGGGTGGGTATCTCCGCGTCGAAAAGCGCTTCGACAATTAAGATGCTGCGCTCAGCATTCGGAAAGGAACCCGGTTTGTTTTTTTGGTTTTCCGGGCCACTCCATTGGGAGCACCCGGATAAAGAGAGAATTTTATTAACCCTGGTCGGCTTTCGCCTGGAGGACACGGGCCAGAGCGGAACCGGGCTCGTTGAGCACGGTGACCAGTTTCTGGGCGGGAGAGGAAAAGACTCCGAGCAACTGCGCGCGAAGGATGTCCATGGGCGGAAGGTCCGCAAGAGCAATGACCTTAGCCGAGTCAAGGAAGGTCCCATCGAGCACCCCGCAACGGATTGCAGGCTTGCTAATTTCTTTGCCGTAGGTTTTGAGGACCTTTGCGGAAGCACAAACATCGCTCGATCCGGTCACAATCGCGGTCTGACCAGTGAGGTGCCCCGCGAGTTCGGAAGGGTATTCCGCGCTGTCTGCCGCCTGCTTCACGAAGGTATTCTTGGCGACCTGGAGCTTTGCTCCGGTAGCGGCAAGGCGCTTTCTCAGTTCCTGGAACTGGGCGACCTTCATCCCTGCATAGTCAATGACAATGAGGAAGGGAGAATCGTTGATGGTGCTCAGGATGTCGTCGATGACGACTTTTTTTAATGCTTTCATCGTTTCGGAAATTGGATGGTATTAAAGTAGGTGCGGTCTCTGAGGATTAATGCCAGGCAGAGACATCGACGCGGATTCCGGGCACCATTGTAGCGGTGAGAGCCCCCTTCTGGAGGAAAATCCCTTTTGCCGTGGCGGGACGAGCATTCGTGATCGAATCCGCGACCGCTTTTCCGTTTTCGACAAGGGCAACCTCATCGAAGGAAAGCTTACCGATCGGAACGGAGATGTTGCCGTTCTTGTCGAGCTTAAAGTCAATACGACCAGCCTTGACGGCCTTAACGGCACCGGCGGTGTCGTCCGTCACCGTCCCGGTTTTCGGGTTCGGCATGAGACCGCGTGGCCCGAGTTGCCGTCCGAGTTTCCGGACCTCGGACATGGCTGACGGCGTCGCGATGACGGCGTCGAAATCCATGAATCCACCGAGAACTTCTTTGATGAGCGCTTCAAAACCAACGAACTCGGCACCGGCTGCTTTCGCCTCGGCGGCAGCTTCCCCTTCGGCGAAGACGAGGACACGAACATCCTTACCGCTTCCGTGAGGAAGGGGGCAGGTGCCGCGGACCATTTGGTCAGACTGACGAGGGTCTACTCCCATACGGAAGGTCAGTGTGACCGTCTGATCGAATTTCGGGGCGGGGAATTTCTTCACCAGCGAGATCGCGTCTTCGATCGAGTAGATCGCCATGCTGTCCACCATTTCGGCGGCAGCCTTGTATCGTTTGCTTCTTTTCTTTGCCATGTTTGGAGTGCAGTTCGAGCGGGTGGTTTTCACCCTCCTGCGTTATTGTTAACTAAAATCAGTCCACGATCTCGAGACCCATCTGTCGAGCGGTCCCGGCGAGGATACGGCAAGCCATCTCCTCGTCGCTGGTGTTCATGTCTTCCATCTTGTTGCGTGCCACTTCGAGAAGTTGGGCACGCGTGAGCTTGCCGACCTTCTTTTTATGCGGCTCACTCGAGCCGGAGGCGATGTTGGCCGCCTTTTTCAGAAGCACGGCAGCCGGTGACTTTTTCGTGATGAAAGTGAAGCTCTTGTCAGCATAAACGCTGATCACAACGGGAAGAATGTCACCCTCGCTGCCTTGGGTCTGCGCATTGAACTGCTTACAGAACTCCATAATATTCACCCCGGCCTGACCGAGCGCCGGACCGACCGGAGGAGAAGGGTTCGCCTTGCCTGCAGTAATTTGCAGCTTAATTAGTTTTACTACTTCTTTAGCCATCGTGCTTCTTTGTTAAAATGTGTATCACCGGGGAATCTCTCAGCCCAACTCAACCTGCCAGTATTCAAGCGGAACGAGCGTCTCGCGACCGAAAATATTGACCGAGACCATGAGTTCACCTTTTGCCTCGTTAATTTCAGCAATGACACCGGTCTGCCCCTGGAAGGGACCGTCCGAGACCACGACCGCATCGCCCACTTCATGGGTGATGGCGGGCTTGACACTGCCTTCGCGCTCTTTGATCTGAGCCAGCATACTCTCGACTTCATGCTTAGGCATGGGCATCGGATTGCCCTTGGTGCCGGCGTAATTGATGATCCCGTCCGTCTCCTGGATAAAATACCAGGCGCGGTCAACGAGGGTGTTATCCTCGTTGAGCAAATGCATGTTCACGATGATGTAACCGGGGTAGAACTTGCGGTTCGCCTCGCGCTTCTGCCCCCCTTTGACCTCGGAGATGCGCTCCTGCGGAACGAGGACCTCGAAAATGAGATCACTCATCTCCTCGGACTCGCGACGGCGCTCGATATTGTCACGCACTTTCAGCTCCTGTCCGGAGAGAACATGAATGACATACCACTGGTCTTGGGCTGCGGGGATCTTCGGCATCGATTGGGAAATTCAGGTTGGCCGGCAAACTAGAAACCGGTCGTCAAAAAGGTCATGGCATGGTGCATCGCGAAATCGATCGTCGCAACGAAGGCACCAAGGAGAACCATTGCGATGAGAACAACGATGGTGGAGTCGATGAGTTGCTTGTATTTTTTAAGACCCTTTTCTTTGGGATCCCAGGGCCAGGTGGCTTTCTTCAGCTCACCCCTCACCTCACCAAGGTATTTTCCTATTTTCATGTCAATATCGGCAATCAGGGATCCCGGCCGTTAGAGTGGCAGGGCAGGCGAGACTCGAACTCGCAACCAACGGTTTTGGAGACCGCTACTCTACCAATTGAGCTACTGCCCTCTTTAAAATGTTCACTTAGTGGCGGAAAGAGGGGAGCCGACAGTTCGGGTCCCCTCTAGGCTTTCCGGTATTGAGCTGCGGGTGAAACCACCCGCAGCTCCCCGAAAACTTTTCAAATATTACGCGACGATCTCAGAGACACGCCCTGCACCGACGGTACGACCGCCTTCACGAATAGCGAAGCGGATCGTCTTCTCCATCGCAATGGGGGTAAGGAGCTCTACCTCAATCGAAACGTTATCGCCGGGCATCACCATTTCCACGCCCTCGGGAAGCTTCACCGAACCGGTCACATCCGTCGTGCGGAAGTAGAACTGGGGACGGTAGTTGTCGAAGAAAGGAGTGTGACGACCACCCTCGTCCTTGCTGAGGACGTAGACCTCGGCCTTGAACTTTTTGTGGGGCTTGATCGAACCGATCTTGGCGATCACCTGACCACGCTCGACATCGTCTTTCTTGAGACCACGGAGGAGGAGGCCGACATTGTCACCGGCACGACCTTCGTCGAGGAGCTTACGGAACATTTCGATGTCCGTCACGGTCGTCTTCTGCGTGTCGCGGATACCCACGATCTCGACTTCGGACATTTTCTTGACGATACCACGCTCAATACGACCGGTGGCAACCGTTCCGCGGCCTTCGATTGAGAACACATCTTCAACAGGCATGAGGAAGTCACCATCGATGGGTCGCTCGGGAAGCGGGATGTACTCATCCACTGCTTCCATGAGCTTCATGATGTTGGCGCGGTGGTCAGCATCACCTTCGAGGGCCTTGAGGGCGGAACCACGGACGATCGGGATGTCATCGCCGGGGAAATCATACTTGCTGAGAAGTTCACGGATCTCCATTTCAACCAGATCGAGAAGCTCTTCGTCATCGACCATGTCGACCTTGTTGAGGAACACGACGAGCGCGGGGACACCGACCTGGCGGGCAAGAAGGATGTGCTCACGAGTCTGGGGCATCGGGCCGTCAGCCGCGGAAACAACGAGGATACCGCCGTCCATCTGAGCCGCGCCGGTGATCATGTTTTTCACATAGTCAGCGTGCCCGGGGCAATCCACGTGTGCATAGTGACGATTAGCCGTCTGGTACTCAACGTGAGCGGTGGAGATGGTGATACCGCGCTCGCGCTCTTCGGGAGCACCGTCGATTTCATCATACGCACGCTTCTCCGCCAGTCCGAGATCAGCAAGAGTTGACGTGATCGCCGCGGTGAGGGTGGTTTTGCCGTGGTCAACGTGACCGATGGTGCCCACGTTCACGTGAGGCTTGGTGCGTTCGAATGCTGCTTTAGCCATTGTCGTTTGGTTTTTTTGTTGGTTTTTCTTAAAGATGACCGTCCTGCACGGACTCTAAAAAGCTACCGCTGCGGAATCGCTCTGTGTTATCGTTCTCTACTAACTCAAGTGGAGCTCTTGATGGGAATTGAACCCATGACCTCTTCCTTACCAAGGAAGTGCTCTACCCCTGAGCTACAAGAGCCTTTCAGCACCTTGAGCCGCAAGGATCAAGGATCCAGTAACTCAGGCTTCTAAATCTCCCCGAAAGGCAATAAAGCCCCGGCAGCCTTACCCTTGCGGGAGGAAACACCGAGGCCAATTGCCGGACTGGCAGATTTAGGGGCGAAAGCTACTCGACCCGCCGCGTCTGTCAAAAAATTAATCCTAATTCGTTTAAAAAAGCCCCTACCCCCCGTCTACTCGGACAAATCTTCGCTAAACCGGCGAATCGCGAGGGCTTTTCCAGTCTCTTCGTCGATATCGATGATGGCGCCGCGCAGTCCGACCGGTCCCTTCGCCACTGGAAAACGGCTCGGGGTCGAGGTGCGGAAGCGCTCGATGACCGGCTCTGTTTCACGCCCCAGCACAGAATGAATTGGTCCGCACATCCCCGCGTCGCAGAGAAAGGCAGTTCCCCCTGGGAAGATCTGTTCATCAGCCGTCTGGACGTGGGTGTGGGTCCCGACAAGAGCGGAAATACTCCCATCGAGGGCGCGACCGAGGGCAATTTTCTCGCTCGTCGCCTCAGCATGGAAGTCGAGGAAGATGACTTTCACCCCTTCTTCGGCCCGGAGCCTCGCGATCTCGGCCTCGACCGCGAGGAAAGGATTCTCCAGCGGCGGCTGCATGAAGCTGCGCCCCTGGGCATTCATCACCGCGACCTTGCCCTTGGCAGTGTCGAGGACGACGGAACCGCCTCCAGGAACCCCTGGCGGGTAGTTCAGCGGACGCAGGAGCCGCGGCTCCAGTTCCATAAATTCCATGATCTCGATCTGGTCCCAAACATGGTCTCCTGTCGTGATCACGGCGATACCGGCCCGCAGCAAGTCGATAGAGATCTTCGGGGTGATGCCGCGACCGCCGGCCGCGTTTTCCCCGTTCGCGATGATAAAATCGATATCCTCCTCCGCCCTGATCGCGGAAAGACGGGAAATAACGGCTTTCCGCCCCGGTTCACCAACAATATCTCCTAGAAATAGAATTCTGAGCATGCTTCACTTGATCCGCCCGCTTTCCCCCGGTGGAAACCGAAAAGTTTCATTCTCTTGAACGTCCTCTCCGAATCTCGCGGTTTCTCTCTCCGCAGCGCTCTTGTGCTGTTCGCGGTATTCCTTCTTTTTACGGTTGCTCCAGCTGGCCGCACTGAAGCCCCGCCGCAGGGTGACGCCGACTTTATCCCGCCTCATCCCGTCATCGCCCGGCTCGGCCAGGCCCCCGACTGGTCGGCACTTGATCCCTACCAGGGGACGGTCACCCGGGAGGAGTTCACCTACCTGCTCAACCACTGCTACGCGAGAAGCCCGGAAGACTCGGCTGATTACATCCGCATCCAGACGGATCGGGCGCTCATTCTCAAGCAGTCGAACTTTCCCGAACTCGGCTGGTATGACCTGCGCTTTCGCACGGCGGACCATCTCTCGACTGACGGCCCGAAGTTCTGGCGTCGTCCCACCGAGATCGATGACCTCCCCGCGAACTCGACAAAGCCGCTCCGGGGTCTCCGTATCGCGATCGACCCCGGCCACATTGGGGGGGAATGGGTGACCTGGGATGACAGGCATTTTCTCCTCGGTGAAGACACCATTCCCGTGAAGGAGGGAGAGATGACCCTGATCGTCGCCCGCCTCCTCGAGCGGGACCTCACCCTCCTCGGCGCGACTGTCTATCTGACCCGGGAATCAAACAATCCCACGACGAGCGAGCGGGTCGAGACGCTGCAGGAGGAAGCGAGGACTTACCTCGCGCGCCGCGGACAAATCCCCTCCCCCGCCCTCATTGCGAGTACGGCGAAGGCGATGTTCGCGATCTCCAGCGAGATCCGTTCGCGCGGAGAGATTCTCAACGGGAGCATCCAGCCCGACCTCGCCCTCTGCCTGCACTTTGACGCCTCGCCTTGGGGCGGAAGACCCGCCTTCCGCTCACCAAATCACCTCCATCTCCTGATTAATGGCTGCTACTCGCGCAGCGAAATCGCCGAGGATGACACCCGCTTTGAGATGACGCTTCGCATCCTCCAGCGAATCTATTACGAAGAACTGGCACTCTCGGACGTCGTCTCCAAAACAATGCAGAAAGAGACTCGCCTCCCCGCTTTTCACTACGACGGGAAAAGCGGCATGTCGGTCAACGACAATGAACTGGTCTGGGCGCGCAACCTCCTCGCGAACCGCGTTTTTTCCTGTCCCGTGCTCTTTTTTGAACCCTTCTGCATGAATCATCGCGAGACCCACCTGCGCGTCCAGGAAGGGCCGTATGAGGGACTCCGCGAGATCAACGGGATTTACCGAAAGAATATTTACCAAGAGTATGCCGACGGGGTAACCTCGGGGCTGGTGCGGTATTATCGGAAGAAGCGTTGAGAGCTTGTCGGACCTGTCTCAATCCTGCCAGTAGGCGCCGAGCGGACGGGCAATGCCTTCAAAGAATCATACTTTCTCCCTCGCCCGCCCTCTTCGGCGGAGGCGCGCTTCCCCGAGATCAGTGGGTCACCACGGCGGCCCGCAGCGTCGAGACACTCAGCGCCTCTTTGATCAAGGTATGGCTAGACCCCCGTAGGGCTCTTCAGCTTCGGAAAACTGAAGCGGCCAGTCTACCGAATCAAGCTCGAAGCCCGCGTGCGCTGAGCGTCCCTACCTCCTTTCGTAAAGCGCCCGCACCACTTCCCCGCGAGTGAGTTTGCCGTCCGCCTTGAGATCCTTCGCCTTTCCGCGGACTGACTCCGGCACGAGCGTGAGCCAGAGGGCGAGCAGTGCCTCGTCGATCGGCTCCGAGAGGGCCGCCTCGTGATCGGGATAAGCCTCAGCATACTGACCAAAGGTGGAGGTCCATCGCACTTTCGTTTCCCCGGCCGACTTCTTCAGTCCATGCCATCCGCCGAGCGTGCCGATCCACTGCACCGCCGCGAAATCCGCGTGATCCGGCGCGACATCGCTGACATAAAGCGTCGCCGCCCCCTGCCGATGCAGGAGATCCTGCAAGTCCGGCACTTCCACCGCCTGCACTCTCAGCTGCTCCATCGCGAGCGCGAGATGGGCGGCGAGTCCCGCCGCATGTCCCATCGCGGCCCAGACCGGCTCGAGCCGCAGCGCCCCGAAGCCGACATGGCTCGCGCTCACCGCGACCGGCACGAGCAGATTCGTCACCTCGTTCGGCACGAGGGTCCCGTAGGCCACCTGAAAAGGAGCGTTCGCCACGTAAAATTCACCGCTGTGTTTCCCGTCGAAGCGCGTCCCCGTCCGCCCCGTGCCGTGGCAGTTGTGCGAATAATCCCCGATCGCAATGCTGTCGGCGATCAGCGGGATGCGCACGTCCTCCGGCGTGAGACGGGTGTCATTCTGGGTGAAGACATGCTGCCCCACCATGCGTCGAGCCTCCCTCACATAGAGCTGCTCGGGGAGATGCCCGTTGTCGGGCCATTCATCCTGACAAAACCCCCATGAGAGCGCATCCTTGCGAATCGAGTCGGGCACCGCTTCATCGTGCTGCAAAAAGTGGAGCATCCCGACCTGATAGCGCGTGTGCTCATCGACGATGTGCCGACGTTCCTCCTTTGAAGCCGCCGGGTAGGCATCGTTGATGTCAGGCATGGAAAGACGGACGACGCCATTCGACATGTCGTTAACATCGGCCTTGCCGTTCGGGAGCAGGGGCGGCTGCAGCTTGTAAACAGCCCTGATCGTGACCGGGGGCATCCCCTCGGGCAGAGTCATGCCGTTCGCGCTCTGAATCCCGAAGACATGGGTGATCTGTCCGCTCGCGAAGAGCTCTAGGAGCGGGAGAAACTCCGCCCGGTCATATCCTGCCGGTTTCGGGGCAGGGAGACGGTCGGGAGCGTTCGTGACACACCAGCGGTAGTTGTAGCCCTGCACCTGACCGTCGCCTCCGGCCGGGACGTTCTTTGCGATGGGCTCGCCGTAGGCCGCCTCGTCCTCGCGACCGATCGTGTATTTCACCCCCGCTTTTGCCAGGAGGTCGCCTTCGTAGGTGCCATCGACATAGACCCGGGCACGAACCGTGAGCGGCTTTTCCTCACCTTCTTTCCGGAAAACCGCCGCGAGGATGGCCGAGGGCATCGCCCGATTGCTCGCGACATTTTCCAGCTCGTAACGGGTAAAAACGCGTATCCCCTTCCGCTCCGCGAGCATCTTTTCAAAGACGAGCTGATTGACCTTCGGCTCGGCGAAGTTACCCTCGAAGCTGGCCTTCACTTGATCCGACTCGGGTCCGTAGGTATCGGCGTAGTGCTTCTTGACCCGGCCGGTAAACTCGCGCCACACCCCGCTGGTCGACCCGAGCGAACGCAGGTCGGTGTGAGTGAGCCCGTTGCTGACGAGTCCGCCGACGAAGGAAAAAGGCTCGACGAGCACGACGCTGCGCCCCTCATCCGCCGCCGACACCGCCGCGGCGATCCCCCCGGGAGTAGCTCCGTAAACGAGCAGGTCGCAGGTCAAGGGGTCTTCAGCCAAAAGCGAAGCCACCAGAGCGAATTGGAGGACGAAGGGAAAGAGAGCTTTCATGGGGAATGAAAAAAGGGGAATGCGATGGTGCCACCGCATTCCCCCGATTTCAAGCGCGCGCGCCCGACCTGATACCGCTCAGCATGCGATGCGCCCAGCGGCGATCGTCCCGTGACAATCACCCCGCTTTCACGGCTCCGGTCATGTTCATCGGTTACTGAAGAGGTAAGGGTTTTTCTTGGCCTTTTGGAGGAGGGCCCCGGACCGGGAGAGAAAGAGAGAAGCCCCGCTCACCCGGTAGACGAAAACTACCTGCTTCCCGTTGATCTCGACATTGGGACCGTTTCGTATTTTTCCATCGGTAATTCGCGCAAGCTGCTCTACGAGATTCTCGTAGGCCAGCCCTTCTACTTACCACGGCGACCCTTACTTCCCCGCTTGCGTTCCCCTCACCCTGCGGGAAGATTCGTCCCTCCCCACCCCGGTCATGCCCTATCGCATTTGCAGAATCTTTGAAATCGAAAACGGTCACATGCTGAGCAAGCATCCCGACAAGTGCCGCTTTCCCCACGGGCATTCCCGCAAGGTCGAGTGTGTCCTTGAGTCCCCCGACCTCGACGCGCGGGAAATGGTGTGCGACTTCAAAGTCCTCAAGCTCATCCTCAGCGACTATCTTGATCAATACGACCACGCCATGTGCATGAATACCGACGACCCGGCCTACGCCGAGTTCAAGGATCGTTATGGCGACCGGGTCATCGGCTACCAATCCGAAGACCCCACCACCGAGATCCTCGCCCGCGACATCTTTCACCACCTGCGCACGTCGCTCGATGACTACCGCGCCGGCGAGCAGACCGCGTTCCCTCTGCGCGACGCCGTGCGTGTCGTCTCGGTGAAAGTCTGGGAGACCTCCCATTCGTGGGCCGAGTTCACCGGGTGAATGACCCCGCCGCGCGCGCTGTAGAGGAATATGCCATTTAGTGATTGCCAAGGCGATCCCCAGCCTGTTTCATGTCTCACCAGAACCAGACCACTGTATGCCGGATAACCCAGCCGCCGACTCGCCTGACTCCCCGGCCCCTGCAAAGGGCGCTTCCTCAAAGCGGCGGACCCTCCTATACAGGACCGCCAGCACTTCTTTCCTCGTCACTCTGGTCGCCGTCGCGCTTTGGTTTTCGGAAGTGTGGCCCTTCCTCGTGATTTTCACAATCCTGTCCTTCGGCGGCCTCATCGAATACTTTCGCCTATTCCCCCACCCGGGCTTCCGGCGCTTCCGCTGGCTCGCCTTTATCGGAGCGGGTGGTTACCTCGCCCTCCTCTACGCTCCCCTTTGGGGTTTCAAAGCCGACTGGCTCGGACAGCTCGACGGCATTTTCCTCGCCCTTCTCACGATCTCCATGGTCACCAGTCGACTGCGCGAGCCGCTCGAAGGCTACCGCTCCTTCGACGAAATCGCCGCGACGCTCTTCGGGTTCACTTATTGCATTCTCCTTTTCAGCTTTGTGCCGAAGATCCTGCTGCTTCCTGCGCTGGGCTCGAACTCTGTCATCTACCTCGTCTACCTCGTCGCGGTGACCAAGCTCACTGACATTGGAGCCTATCTCGTCGGGTCCGCCATCGGAAAAGACAAACTCGTCCCCCACATCAGCCCGGGCAAGACCTGGCAGGGATTCTGGGGTGCTCTCTTCTTTGCCGTGGCGGGGAGTTACGCCTTCTATTTCATCGCGGGTGACCACATCCCCATCATCACCGCGGTCCATGCCGGACTACTGGGGCTGGTCATCGCCCTCGTCGCGATCCTCGGCGATCTCGCCGAGTCCATCATGAAACGCAGCCTCGCCGTGAAAGACAGCGGCCACGTCATGCCCGGGATCGGCGGCTTCCTCGACCTCATCGACTCGGTCATCTTCACCGCCCCGATCTTTTATTTTTATCTCCTTCTTTTCAACTGAGCCCTCTCGGCCCATCCAGATGTCTGAACTTTCCCGACCCAAAAAAGTAGTGGTCCTCGGCTCGACCGGCTCAATCGGTGAAAGCTCTCTCAAAGTCGCCCGAGACCTGCCGGGACGCATGACCCTGATCGGTCTCGCCGCGAACAGCAGCGTCGCTTCCCTCGCTGCCCAGATCAACGAATTCGGGATCACACAGGGTTGCCTCTATGACCCGATAGGGTTGGATCGCCTGAGATCGGGCGTCCCGTCGGGTGTCACCCTCCACAGCGGCGAAGCCGGCCTCATCGAACTCGCGACGCTGCCCGAGGCAGATCTCGTCCTCATCGCCATCGTCGGCGTCGCCGGCCTTCGTCCCGCCCTCGCCGCGATCGAAGCGGGAAAGGACATCGCCGTCGCGAGCAAAGAGATCCTTGTGATGGCAGGCGAAGCAGTCATGACAGCAGCCCGAAAAAAGGGTGTGAAAGTGCTGCCGGTGGACTCCGAACACAACGCGATTTTCCAATGTCTCGAAGGCCACGACTCTCGCTCAGTCTCGCGGCTTATCCTCACCGCCTCGGGCGGGCCTTTCCGCCAACTCCCTGCCGCGGAACTGCCGGACGTCACAGTGGAGCGGGCCTTGAAACATCCCACTTGGGAAATGGGACGAAAGATCACGATCGATTCGGCTACTCTTTTTAACAAAGGACTCGAAATGATCGAGGCCCGCTGGCTCTTCGACATCGAGATGAGGCGTGTCGACGTCATCGTCCACCCCCAGAGCATCGTCCACAGCATGGTCGAGTTCATCGACGGATCCATCCTTGCGCAGCTCAGCACGACGGACATGTGTTTCCCCATCCAGTATGCCGTGACCTGGCCCGAGCGGGTCGCGAACACGCTCCCGCCCCTCGATCTTGCGCAGCTCGCCCGCCTCGACTTCGAAGTGCCGCGCTGGGACGACTTCCCCGCACTGCGCCTCGCAAAGGAAGCCGGCGAGACCGGCGGCACTCTCCCGGCCGTGCTCAACGCGGCCAACGAAGTCGCCGTGAGCGCTTTTCTGGAACGTCACTTGAGCTTTCCTGGAATCTGGGACACCGTCGCCGAGACGATGTCCCGTCATCGCTCGCTGAGCCAACCCGGGTTGGACGATATTATCGAAGCCGATCTCTGGGCCCGCCGAACCGCGAAAGAATTGATTTGATGAACAAAAAGAAGGCACCCTACCCCGGGCGCGTCTGGGTCGGATTCGACCTCGGCGGCACCAAGATGCTCGCCAAAGTCTTCAACGATGACTACCAAACCCTCGGCCGGGCAAAACAGAAAACACTTGGAGCGAAAGGGGCCAAAACCGGCCTCGCCCGCATGGTCACGCTCATCGAGGAAGCCCTCGTCGATGCCGGAGCCCAGCCCGGCCAGATCGCCGGAATCGGCGTGGGTTGCCCCGGCCCCATCAATCCTGAAAAAGGCGAGATCGTCGAGGCCCCTAATCTCGGCTGGAGCAAAGTCCCCGTCGAGGCTCACCTCGGCAAGGCCTTCGGCTGCCGCACCGTGGTTTGCAACGACGTCGATGCAGGCGTCTACGCCGAATACACCGAGGGAGCCGCCCGCGGAGCCCGCTGTGCTGTCGGCATTTTCCCCGGAACCGGCATAGGTGCCGGAGCGGTGATCAACGGACGACTTCTCCAAGGAGCCTACCTTTCGTGCATGGAACTGGGGCACATCCCGCTTTTCCCAGAGACCTCGGGCAAGGGCGAAGACGGCACCACCCTCGAGACCGAATGTTCGCGCCTCAAGATTGCGGCCGAAGCGGCCCGCGCCGCCTACCGCGGTCAGGCTCCGCACTTGCTCAAGGCCTGCGGCACGGATATCTCCAAAATCACGAGCGGCGCCCTCGCCAAGTCTATCGAGGCCGGTGATACCGCCATTGAAGACATCGTCCGCCGCGCTGCGACCCTACTAGGCTGCGGCGTCGCCACGGTCGTGCACCTCCTCGCTCCCGACGTCATCGTCCTCGGCGGCGGCCTCGTCGAAGCGATGCCCGAGCTCTACCTCGAGACGGTCAGGAAATCCGCTCAGGATCGTGTTCTGGGCCCTTACAAAAAGAGCTTCAAAATCGTCACCGCCGAACTCGAAGAAGACGCCGGCGTCATGGGATCCGCGGCCTGGGCGAGAAAGACGATCGAGGGGTGAGTAGCTGCGCTTCGACTCTTGACCCATGAGCCGCCCCTACGCCTCCACCGCCATCCAGACATCGGGAATGCCTCCGGGCATTCCCTACATCATCGGCAACGAGGCGGCGGAGCGTTTCAGCTTCTACGGCATGCGGACCATTCTCACGGTCTTCATGGTGAACTACCTCTGGCTCATGGGGAACTCGGTCGGCGAGCGCATGAGCGATGCCGAGGCCACCGAGCATTTCCACCAGTTCGTTTCTCTCGTCTACCTCACCCCCATCGTCGGGGCCCTCCTCGCGGATCTTTTCTTCGGAAAATACCGCATTATCATGGCGCTCTCGATTGTCTACTGCCTCGGCCACGGAGCTCTCGCCCTGATGGGGCTCGCGGGCGAAGCCGGCACCTGGCTCGTGGCGGGGCTGTGGCTCATCGCGATCGGCTCGGGCGGGATCAAGCCCTGCGTCTCGGCCCATGTCGGGGATCAGTTCGGACAGCTCAATCGCGATCTCATCCCCCGCATTTTCAACTGGTTCTACTGGTCCATCAATCTCGGGGCCTTCGTCTCGACCCTGCTCACGCCCTGGCTGCTGGAGTGGTATGGACCGCACTGGGCCTTTGGGGTTCCGGGATTCCTCATGGCTCTCGCCACCCTCGTCTTCTGGATGGGGCGCTGGAAGTTCGTTCACATTCCGGCACAGGGCGGATCGTTCCTCCGCGAGCTCGCGAGCGGACCCGGCCTCAAGGCCATCGGGAAACTCTGCACCATCTATCTTTTCGTCGCCGTCTTCTGGGCCCTCTTTGACCAGAGCGGTTCCTCGTGGGTACTCCAGGCGGAAAACATGGACCTGAACTTCCTCGGGGTGGAGTGGCTGCCAAGTCAGATCCAGGCGCTCAATCCCATTTTGATCCTGACATTCATCCCGCTTTTCTCCTATGTGATCTATCCGTTCATTGACCGCTTCTATCCGCTCACGCCGCTGCGTAAAATTGCGATCGGCTTGTTCATCATGGTCTTTTCCTTCGTCCTCGTCGCGATCGCCCAGATGAAAATCGATGCGGGAGAAACCCCGTCCATCTCTTGGCAGCTCGTCGGTTATGTCGCGCTCACGGCAGCGGAGGTGATGGTCTCTATCGTCAGCCTGGAGTTCAGCTACACTCAGGCGCCGAAGGCGATGAAGTCTGTCATCATGTCCCTGTGGCTCGTCGGCGTGTCGCTGGGAAATCAGGTCACCGCTCAGATCAATCACTTCATCCAGGTCGAAGATCCCATCGCCGGAGTCAGCGCCGTCGGGAGCGAGGCCTCGCATGGCGGCTACGACGGAACGGTCGGGACGAATGACGACATCGTCATGACCTTCGACGCCGGAGGCAAACGCACTGACTTGCGCTTCCGCGGACGCGAACCGCTCGACGAAGTGCTCAGCACAGTCACGGCGCAGATCGAGGAAAATCAGTTTACCTCCCCGACCCAGTCAGCAGGCGAGAAAATCGCCTCGGCCGTCCTCGACCCCTGGGGCAACCCGTATCACTACCGCCTTATCAATCGTAATCGGCTGCGGATCTGGAGCTCCGGCCCGGATGAAAAATTGACCACCCCGTGGGATCAGGGTGCGATCCTCGTGATCGACCGTCCCGTGTTGCGTGAGCCCTCTGCCCTGGCGCGCTTCTTCGATCGTCTCCACCCCGAACAGACCTGGCTCGATACGCGGAGGCAACAACTCGGTCTCCCCACCGAAGCCGAAGCCGCCGCCAAGGGGCCCTCGGTCTCCCGCGAGTATTTCGTCGGAGGCCAGGTCAAGCTCGAGGGTGCCGCCTACTTCTGGTTCTTCAGCGGGCTCATGCTCGCCGCCGCTTTTCTCTTCCTCATCGTCGCAAAACTCTATCGCCCCGTGGAGTATTTTCACGATGACGAGGAAGAGGAAGAGCAGGAAGCCGAGGCGGTGGAAGAGGCGGCGGGACGGTGAGGGTGAGAGAGCTCTTGACTTAGTCCGATGACTTAGTTTAACTTTCCCCATGTCCTCCACCACCGTAAACATCCACGAAGCCAAGACGCATCTCTCCCGCCTCATCGAGCGGGCGGAGCGGGGAGAGGAAATCATCATTGCCAAGGCGGGGACCCCAAAAGTGCGCCTGACGCCCGTCGCCGACGCCCGAATCGTCCGACGCCCCGGCAGATTTGCCGGATCGTTAAAGGTCACTGCAGCCTTTTTTGAACCCCTCGCCGAAGCCGACCTTGCCGCCTGGGAAGGGTCTCCTGAACTGGAAAGATGAGACTGCTCCTCGACACGCATACGGCTCTCTGGTGGTGGGGAGACTCACCGGAACTCAGCGAGACCGCCAGACTCAGCCTTTCGGATCCTGATGCCGAAATCTTGTTCAGCGCCATTTCGGGCTATGAGATTTTCCAGAAAGTCCGCACCGGAAAACTGGAAGTTCCTCACGCCTTGCTCGTCGATCTGCCGGGAGAGGTGCGGCGCGAAGGGTGGCAGGTTTTACCGCTCGGACTGGAGGAAACCGTTTGCGCCGCCACCATCAAAAGCCCCCATCGGGATCCCTTTGACCGCCTCATCGCCGCGCAGTCCCGGATTCACGATCTCACGGTCGTGACAAAAGATCCTTTTTTTGCTGATACTGGATTTCGGAGCTTATGGTGAACGGAATTTTTTGGCCGGCGGGGTCGAATTTCCTTACTTTTATTCCTTACTTGTCGTCATTACAGGATCGTAGTATCTTGTCCTGATGAAGGCGACACTCACCAGCAAGGGGCAAATCACGATCCCGCTCCCGATCCGCTTGAAACTTCACTTGAAGGCCGGAGACACTCTTGATTTCGACGAGTCAGCCCCCTTTCTAAAAGCGTCAAAAACGATCAGCACCGAGGCGTGGAACGCGTTCGGGCAGGAAGCGGTAGACCCCTGGGAAGGTCTCGATATCATGGAGGTGATGGAGGACTTGCGTGGTCCGGTCGAACTTCCCCCTGCTGCTGAATAGCGAAAGCCCCGCCATGCGTACCGCTCTCGACAGCTCGATACTCATCCAGCTCTACCGCAAACAAGCCGGCTGGGAACTCTGGCGGGACAAACTCCAGGAGGCATCGTCCGAAGGACAGCTTCTGATCTCTCCGGTGGCTTTTGCGGAATATTCAGTGGCCTATCCCAGTTCGGACTCAGCCCTTGCCGACCTTGATAGACTCAACCTGGTCTATGATGTGATCTCGCCGGATTCCGCCTACCTTGCCGGCCAAATTTTTCTGCGCTATCGCCGGGAAGGAGGCCCTCGCCTTCATCTTTTGCCCGATTTTCTCATCGCCGCTCACGCCACGATGCAAGCCGAACGTCTCGCCGCAATCGACCGGGGCTATTTGCGGCGGTATTTTCCCGATCTGGAGTTGCTCACATGAAGCCGACAGATCCGGAATCGGTTCAGCCCCATCAACATCGAATCAGCCCCGGCACGTGATCAAAATGGGCGCCCGAGGTGCAAAGGGGCAAATTGTGCTGAACGGCAAGCGCGGACTCTGAAGAAAACGTCGAAGGATCAGAAGATTCTCATCGTTCCGATTTCCGGCGGCAAATCCGGCCCTGAGTTCGCCGCGAGCAACCTCGTAGCTCCTCTCGCATCAAGATATGACCTTCATTTCCAGTCATCATCGTCGATCTTCTCAAACTTGGCTAAGGCAGCGTCAAACTCGGGATCCTCTTTCCAACTCCCGACCAGATCGTCAAGGTCGTGGTATTCCCCCGCCGCACCATCCAAATCGAGACCGTCAGCCAGGATCTCAAGGACAACGGCATTCAGGCTCTTCCCCTCCCGTTCGGCGCGAATGCGAAGAGCCAGGTCCACTTCAGGAGGAACGGACCGAATCGTGAACTCGCTGTTCATGGTGCAGGTAATTTTCTCTATGAATGCAGGCAATTCAAGTTTGTTCCCCTCACACCAGCTTATACCCCACCCCGTGCACCGTCAGGAGGAACTCGGGAGTCCTGCCGTCGTCGCCGATCTTTTTCCGCACCTGGGCGACGCATTGGTCGAGGGCTCTTGTCGTGCCGAAGTATTTCACGCCCCAGACGACTTCAAGGATGCGGTCGCGACTGAGAACGCGGCCGCGATGCTGGTGGAGAAATCCGATGAGCTCCATCTCGCGCGGCGTCAGGGGAACAACGGTGTCGCCGATGGTGACCTCGTAGGCGGAGGGATCGATCCTGGCGCGGCCTACTTCGATGGAGACCGGGTCGGAAGATTCAGAGACCGCACCGGACGGCACGCCCCAGTTCCGCGATCGACGCAGGAGTGCTTCGATGCGGGCGATGAGTTCGTTGATTCCGAAGGGTTTCGTGACGTAGTCATCAGCCCCCGCGTTTAGTCCGACGACCTTGTCGATTTCCTGCCCTTTCGCAGTGAGCATGAGAATGGGGATGCGACATCCGGTCTTGCGGAGTTGCCGCGCGATCTCGTAGCCACTCACGCCGGGCAGCATCACGTCGAGAACGAGGAGGTCGGGGAGATGGGCTGCGATTTCCTGCAGAGCATCGGCACCGCCCCCGCAGGAGTGAACGAGGTAGCCAGCGCCCCGCAGGACTTCCTCGAGACCGAAACGGATGCTGGGATCGTCTTCAACGACAAAAAGGGTGATCTCGGAGTGGCTCATGGGTCAGGTAGCGAGGGGAAGTTCAATCACGAAGGTGCTGCCGCCGCCTTCGCCTGCCTCGTAGCGTATCGTTCCGTCATGCAGTTCGGCGATCTGGCGGCAGAGGGCGAGACCTATCCCCGAGCCCTCGACGCCCGAAGTGATGGAGTCGTCAATGCGGTAGAATTTTTCAAAGATGCGGCGCTGATGCGGGCGGGGAATGCCAGGGCCATGATCCGTGACAGAGAGGCAGACACGATCTCCGACCGTGGCGACATCGACGACGACCTCGCCGCCCGCAGCCGCGTATTTTCCCGCATTGGAGAGCAAGTTCACGATCACCTGCGAGAGGGCGTCGCGATCCACCGAGACGGCGGGGCCGCATCCGTCTGGAGCGGTGAGGCGCACGCTCATGCCGACCGCTTCGAGTTGGGGGCGGTAATCGGTCACGGTCTCCCGCGCGAGCCCGGCGAGATCTAATCGCTCGGAACGCAACTGCAACTCACCGCGGTCGAGTCGGGAAAAATCGAGAAGCCGGTTGATGAGCCGGGAAAGACGGGCAGCCTCTTTGCTGATGACGCCCGAGTATTGCCTGGTTTTGTCAGGGTCCGGATTCTCAGCATCACGCAGCAGTTCGGAAAACATGCGGATGGAGGTGAGCGGCGTCTTCAGCTCGTGACTGACATTGCTGACAAAATCGGTCTTTTGCGAAGCGATCCGCATCTCTTCGTTCACCGATCGCAGGATGAGATAGCTGCCGCTCGCGACCGCGCCTAGCAGAGTCAGAATGAGGAGCGAGAGCGTGAGCCGTATCGTCCGCGCTGAGGCGTTGAGCGAAGCGGGATCGAGGAGGTAGGCGGCGACCTCCCAGCGCGGGAGAATCTGCCCGACCTCAGAGGCGACGAAGGGCGTGCTCCAGTCGGTCGTGAACCCGGGCTCGGTCACGGCGACCACTTCGCCGGCGGAATCAAGGAGGGCAAAGGAGACGCCGTTCGGTGCGCTACTGGTGAGATTCCCGGAAAAGAGTCCGGCCAAATCGGTGCGAATCGCGGCCAGATCGAGTTCGGTCCAGAAGGTGAGACCGGGGCGCAGGGGGTGACGTTTCCAGAGGAGGACGTGGAGCTCGCCGTCGATGAGCCTGCTCACGGCCCCTTCGTTTTCCTCGGAGGTGACTTCCTCGAGCTTCACTGCGGCAGGGCTGAGACTGGAGAAATTGGAACGTCTGGAAACGCTTTCGAACGATTTCTCGCTCTGATCGCCGATGACATCATCCATGCGACGCTGCTGCATCGGCATGACATTGCGGGGGCGAAACTCGAGCCGGGATGCATCTTCCTTCGAAGCGGAGAGACTGCCCGCGGGTGCCGGGGACTCCGCCGGGATCGCCAGGTTCTCAGATTCGGATGAAGCCGCCGCCGCCATTGGCGCAGCCGCCGGAGGAGGAGCGGCGGAGACCTCGTTTCGTTTTTCGGCGAGACCTACTTTCCATTTTTGCGGGGCCGCACTTGATGTGGCCTTGCTGAGTGGCTCCTCCTTTTTGGAAACGGCAGTCTCTTTATCGAGCTCGATCTGCGCACCGAGGAGACGTGGTGCCTGATAGACCTCAACGACACGACGGTTCGTCAGGAAGTCGGCGTGGTCTCTGAAAAATGCCTCACCCCGGCTGCCCGGTGCGGCAAGAGGTGAGAGAATGACTCCTTCGTCCGAGACCACAGCAGCCGCGGCGGCCTGGCTCCAGCGTGAACGGAGGATATCGTCAAAATTTTCCACCAGCTCCCCGTCCCCCTGCCCCACCAGTTCATCGACGAGCTGCCCATGAAAAAACCGGACATCGTTCATGAAAAGATTGATGCGGTCACTAAGCCCGTCGCAGTTCGTCTGATAGAGCTGCGTGCGCTGGCTCGTCACAACGAGTTCCTGATCACGAAGCGAGCGCACCGCAAGTACTGCCAGCAGGATGGCGGGCAGCAGGATGGAGAGTAAAAAGACAACAGCGATCCGCTTCATGGGGAGATTTCCGGAACGATTTCCGAACAGGTTCCGCGGAAACTATCGCGCCTCTTCGGCATTCTATACAGCCGAAAAGGCGCGGCGTTCAAAGCGTAGGGAAATTGAATTCCTCACCGCTTCGAGTTGCGCAGCATCCAGGATCCGCTCGAGAGCCTTTTTCGCTGCTCTTTGGAGAGCTGATCGCCGTTGAGTTCCTCACGTGCCTCGGTGACGGCTTCGATCTCTTTGCTCAACTGCATCTGCTGGGCAGCAGGGGCAGCGGCGAAGGCTTCGTTAAGCTTTTGGATCTGCGTGTCGAGGAGCTGACGCGAGCCTTCCGCGTCACCCTTGTCAGCGAGGGCGATGGCCTTTTCGGTCTCGACGGCATTGGCAAAGATCGCGGCCTCGGCGGCGATGCCTTTGTCGATCGAGCGGGTCTCCAGTTCGGTATCTTTGGTGTAACCGACCACGACGGGCGTGGCGTTTTTTTCCACCGGCATATTGGAGAGGGCGTCAGCGTATTTCACCGAGACCTGTGCCACTTCGTTGATCTTGCCGAGAGCGGTCCCGCTGACGAGGCATTCGAGATACAGTTCCCTCGCCTGACCGCTCGAGAGGGTCGCAAAGGTAATCGTCTCAGTCCCCGATTTCAGCTCGCCGGGCCGGCCGAGAAAACGGAGCGGCCGCACGCCCTCGGGGCAACGGATCTCGATGATGATGTCGCGGGCGACGATGCTCTTAAGCTCGCCCAGTTCATTCTCGAACACTTCGGGGAGTTTCTCGATATCGGCGACGTAGTAGTAGTTCGCATCGCTGGCCTCGGCGAGAGCGGTCATGAGAGTCTCGTTGTAGTCACTGCCTAGTCCGATCGTGGTGACGGACATCCCCTCCCGGGCGATGCGGGTGCCCAGGTCGGCAATGTCACGATTGTCGCTCGGTCCGACGTTGGCGATGCCGTCCGAGAGCAGCATGACGCGGTTGATGCGCTCTTTTCCAAGAAACTCGCGCAACTGCCGCGAGCCTTCCTCGACACCGCCGTAAAGGGCGGTGCTGCCTCCGGTCTCGATGCGCTCGATGAGGCGTTTGATTTCGCGATGCTGTTCGCCGACCCGGGCGGCCGGCCTCACCACCTCGACACCCGATTCGTAGACGACGAGGGAGAGGACGTCGTCGCGGTCGAGCTGATCAACAAGGAGAGCGGCAGCCTGCTTCGCCTGCTCGAGCTTGCCACCGCTCATCGAGCCGCTGCGGTCGAGGACGATCGCGAGATTCAGCGGGGTGCGGGCTTTTTGCGGCGCGCGACATCCCTCGACTTCGATCTTGATGACGACCTTGCTCTCGCCGCCGCCCTCGTGCAGGAGCGGGCGGTCGACCGCGGTGGTCAGTTTCAGGGATTCCTCCGAGGCACGAAGCGTCGCCGTGAAGAATGGGTTTCCGCTCACGGCGAGGGCCGGAATGAGCGCCGACAGGATCAGGGATCGTTTCATTTCCATAGGAACAAGGTCGCGCCCCCGCAGGAAAAGTTGTCATGCCCCTGTAAAAGGGTTGTCAGGAACTTGTAAGAAATCCCCTTACCGGCAATACGAGAAAGGGCGCCCGATGAGGGGCGCCCTTCCCATAGAATCTCCTGTTACCAAGGGGAGGAAGAAAAAAATATCAGGCCACATACTCACGTGCCGCCCTGGCGGCACTGCGCCCGAGGTCGTCGAACTCTCGGGCCGTGATGACGCGCTCTTCAAGAAGACTGCGGGAGATCCAACTCTCGAAGCGGGCAAAATCCGCATTGCCAGTAGCAACGGTGGAAATGTGCTGCCAGTCGTGATTACGTCCGGGAGCCGGGGTGGTGTGACGACGAATGCGGAGAAGGCTGACGATGGAGTCAAACTCACGGGGGAGCAGATTCTCGATCGCGGCCGGTTCGGGCATGTCGTCGAGGATGTCGGCATCAAGGCCAAAGCTGATCACGCCGATCCCGTGACGGGAGGCGAAGCGATTCACTTCTTCCAGAATCTGCTGATCGTCGATCGAGGCGGCGACGAGGAGCTCGCCGACATTTGCCCACTCAGAGGCGGAGAGGCACTGGAAGAGATCTTCGAGGAGGGTGTCGCGATTGAGCTCAAGGCGGAGTTTCACGCTGGAGATACGGAGAGGTGACTCGCCCATGCGGCGGTGGATCTCCAGCTTGCGCTTGTCCATCGTGACCGACTCGTCCGAGCTCTCGGCGGTAAGCCAGTCGACCACGGCGAGGTCCGGGATACGCCAGCGATTCGCCTCGGCATTGCTTGAAAAGGACTCTTCAAAGACGAAGGGAAACTGCTGCACTGACTCGAGGTAGCGCTGCACCACGGCTCGGAACTTCGAAGCACGCCCGAGCGCCTGATCCATCTCGGCCGTGCCCATGAGAGCCCCTGATCCGTTACCGCCATCGCCCAAACGGAAAATGTTCCGCGCGCTGTTCATCGTGTGGATTGTCGCCGTCCGCAGGTAATAGCCCTGCCCCTGCTCGACCTTCGCGATGGGCGAAGAAGGGTCACAGGACATGATCGAAAAATGGTAGCGAAGAGTAGCGTCTGAATAATCCTGCTTGAGGCGGTGCTTGACCAACTCGATGAGCTCCGTCCCCTTGATCGCCTGAGCGGGATTCCGGGGGAGGATATCGGGAAGAATTTCTTTCAGTTGGTCGCGAAGATTCATAAATAATGAGTGGGCAAGTGAGTTGAGGGTCGTCAAAAATTGAGAGGTTTAAAGGAGTTCCTCACATTTTTTAATAATCCAGACAACATATTGACCGAGGGTCAAGCGTTTCGTTCAAAAAGTTGATAATTAAGGAGCCTATAATTTTAATTTTTGACAATTTTATAATTTCCATCAGTAAATCGTCATTTCCTTCCTTCAGCCTTCTCTCGCAAGACTGAGAATATGCCCGAAAAAATCACTCTGCGGAATCAAGATTTCGCCAGATGATATTCCGATAACGGGCGCGGGTCTGATAGGCGGCGATACCGATCGGGACCGAGAGTTCGATGTCCCCCGGAAGCAGGCTGATCTTCCTCCCCTCGAGTTCGAGATCGACTTTCTGATCCTCACCGATCCAGGCCTGCAACTTGTTGTCGGTTACTCGAACGCGGATTTTGTGCCAAACATCCTTTTCAAAACCTTCGATATTCATCGTCTCGTTTTCCGAGGCATTGAGATCGTCGACACTGGAGATCCCGACGACACCGCCGCCCCATCCCCCCACCACAAAAGTCGCGTGGCTGTCCTTTACTGGGAAGGTGAGGGCGAGAAAAAAGTCGTTCCCGTCCAGTTTCATCGCCTCAAGTGAGATCTCGTAGTTCGAAGTGGCGGGGACTCCCCCCTTCCAATTGACCCCGGTGATGACCGCTCCGAAGCCGAGTTCGAGGTTACCCTCCTCATCGACGAAGACGTCCCCCTCGCCCCCGAACTGTGTCGTCTGCCAGTTCCCCAGCGTTTTCCCGTCGAAAAGGACAAGCTCTCCGGCATCGCCTTTCACATCGGCTGCCTTCTCCGCAGGAGCGGTCTCCTCAGCCGGTGCGGCATCACCGGCGGGCTCGGCGGCGCCCGCTGCGAGCGAGACCTCGGATGCGGGAGCTGTCTCCACTGCCGTCTCCACCTCGAGCTTCGTCCTCACCAGCGCCGACTTCCCGGTCGCAGGATTTTCTTCCATCGACCACACAAAGATGCCTGGTCTACCATAGAGGCCTGCGTGCATCGCGATGCCCACCGCGACGAAGACCACAAGAAAAATAAGAGAACCGCCTGCGTATTTCACAGAACAGAGTTGTCAGATCCCGGCTCCTTCTGCAAGAGAAATTCAGCCCCGTGATGCCGCCGCACCGGTCTGCGAAAGCTTCTCAATATTTGCTTTTTCGCTTGCCTGCCCCCCGTCCAATCAGAATACTCCGTCTGCACCGGTTTCCCGAGCGGGGGTCCGGAGACCAAATTCCAAGCCCACCGGTTACCGGGCTATTGTAAACGATCCCGATCAGCTCCCTTTTCTTTTTTACTATGTCCGATTTAGTCCAAGTCTTAGGCCACGTCGATGAATACCTGAAGCTCGCGCAGGAGTACAACGTATCCGATGTCCACCTTGCCCCGAATGCCCCTCCGAAATGGCGGCGCTTTGGTCTGCTCCAGCCGATCTGGGAAAACTCCGCGCTCCTCACTGCCGAGGACACCGAGAAGCTTGCCCGGCAATATCTACCCGTGCACGAGATGCACCGCCTCGATGAAAAGGGCGACGTTGACTTTGCCTATGCCCCGTCGATCGGTCGATTCCGCGCCTCGGTCGTGAAGACCCGTCTCGGATGGGAGATGGTCTTCCGTGTCATCAGCACCCAGCTGAAGACGATGGACGAACTCGGTCTGCCCGATGCGATCAAGCCGCTCCTCGAATACCACAACGGACTCGTCCTCGTCACCGGTGCGGTCGGTTCGGGCAAATCGACTACTCTCGCCGCCCTCATCAACGAGATCAACACCCACCGCAACGACCACATCATCACCCTCGAAGATCCGATCGAGTATGTCATCGAGTCCAAAGGCTGCCACGTGAACCAGCGCGAGGTCCATACCCACACCGACAGTTTCTCCCAGGCCCTGCGCGCCGCCCTGCGGGAAGATCCCGACATCATCATGGTCGGTGAAATGCGCGACCTCGAGACCATTTCGCTCGCGATCACCGCAGCGGAGACCGGTCACCTTGTGCTCGCGACCCTCCACACCGGCAGTGCCGCGCGGACCCTCGACCGTATCCTCGACGTGTTCCCCACCGAGCAGCGCGAGCAGATCCGCATCATGGTCGGGGAATCACTCCGCGGCGTCATCTCGCAGCAGCTCGTCCCGAAAAAGGACGGCACCGGACGCGAACTCGCCCTCGAGTTGCTCGTCAACACGCCCGCGGTTTCCGCCCTCATTCGTGATGGCAAAACCTTCATGCTCCCCGGGGTCATGCAGACCGGCAAAAACGTCGGCATGATCATGATGGACGACGCCCTCGCGAGACTCTACCACGAAGGCGCCATCTCCAAAGAAGAAGCCCTCGGACGCGCCATCGATCGCGGCAACCTCAAGACGGTGCTCGGTTAAGATCCTCCTCATTTTCCATTTTCTTTATACCTCTTTTTTCCATGGCAGTCATTGACCAATACTTTCAGCACCTCGTCGCCACCGGCGGTTCGGACCTTCACCTCAGCGAAGGACAGCCTCCAAAAATGCGGGCCCACGGCGCAATTTCCCCCATCGCCGACGGCATCCTCGAGCACGCCACGCTCGACTACATGCTGCGCGAGATCTGCGACGAAGGCGCCTACGAACGTTTCCTCCAGAAAGGCGATCTCGATTTTGCCTACGAGATGGATGTGCAGTCGCGCTTCCGTTGCAACTACTTCAAACAAAACAACGGACTCGGTGCCGTCTTTCGTCTCATCCCGACCAAGATCAAGACCATCGACGACCTCGGTGTTCCCAAAACGATCGAGAGCTTCGGTGACATGCGGAGCGGACTCGTCCTCGTGACCGGCCCGACTGGCTCGGGAAAATCGACGACCCTCGCGGCGATCATCGATTACATCAATCGCACCTACGCCCGCCATATCATCACCGTGGAAGAGCCGATCGAGTTCGTGCACAACAACAAGAAGAGCACCATCTCACAGCGCGAAGTGCCGATCCACTGCCCCTCCTTCGCCGACGGACTGCGCGCCTCCCTGCGGGAAGACGCCGACATCGTCCTCGTCGGGGAAATGCGCGACCTCGAAACCATCTCGCTTGCCCTCACTGCGGCCGAGACCGGTCTGCTCGTTTTTGGCACCCTGCACACGAACAACGCCCGCAAGACCGTCGACCGTCTCGTCGATGTCTTCCCCTCGGATCAGCAGTCGCAGGTGCGCACCATGCTCGCCGGCTCGCTCCGCGGCGTCGTCGCCCAGCTCCTCCTCAAGCGCGATGACCAGGAAGGTCGTGTCGCGGTGAACGAGATCCTCGTTTCTACCCCGGCCGTCACCTCCGTGATCCGCGAGGGAGCAACCCAGAAACTTTACGACATCATCACCGGCGGTAAAGAGTACGGGATGCAGTTCATGGACGACGCCATCTGGCAGAAGATGCTCTCCGGTCAGGTCTCTGCTCTCGAGGCTTACATGAAAGCGATCGACAAGTCCCGCTTCCGCCAGGCCCTCCCCGCCGAGTATCAAAATGTCGGTCACTCCGGTGGCTGATCCGATCCCAGGGCAGGCCCATTCATCCGCCAGTAGCCCGCGAGGAGGCTGCCGATGATGCAGTGGTAGACCGCGCTGATCGCACAGGGTACCGGCGCGACCGTGCCGGGAAAATGTTTCGTTGCGAGGTGGGTGCCGAGCCCCGAGTTCTGCATCCCCACCTCGATCGAGATCGTGCGACTGCTTTCCTCGGAGAGGCGGAAAAGCCGGGCCGCGACATAGCCGAGCCCGAACCCGCCCAGATGCAGCAGCGCCGGGGCCGCGAGGAGACGCCAGCCCGACTCCAACACGACCTCACGGTTTTGCCCGATCGCACTCGCCACGATGAGAACGATGGCGATCACCGAAATGAGCGGTGAGACCGGGGCGATTCTTCGACTCATCGCCGGCAGGTAGCGGTTCAGGAGCAGCCCCAGCAGCACCGGCACCAGCACCACCTGCATCGTGCTCAGGCAGAGGGCCCATGCATCCACCTCCACCAGCGTGCCCGCGATCCACTTCGTGAGGATGGGGGTGAGAAGGATCGCGGCGAAAGTCGAGAGCACCGTCATCATGACCGAGAGCGCCACATTCGCCCGGGCGAGGAAAGCGACTACATTCGAAGCCGTTCCGCCCGGACAGCAGGCCACGAGGATGAGACCAACCGAGAGCAGCGGGTCGATCTCCGAGAGGCGCAGCAACGTCGCGACCCCCCATCCCATCAGGGGCATGATGATAAACTGGCAGCCTACTCCGATGAAACCCGCCCGCGGCATCGTGAGGACACCCTTGAAATCATCAAAGCTCAATGTCAGCCCCATCCCGAGCATGATCACCCCCAGTCCCCATACCGTGTAGGTCCCTTTGAACCAGGTGAACCACTCAGGCACGAAGAGTGCCAGACCGCTACAGAGCACGATCCAGAGGGGAAAAGCGGAAGTCAGCACAGAAATAAGGCGAAGCATCCCGCATCAGAGACCATTTTGCCGACGATTCGCAAGCGAAAAGCGGTCATTTCCCGTCCGCGAGCTTTCGCGATTCGAGGTTAGTTCGCCCTTGCGTCCCCGCCCAGCACCCCTAACTTCCCGCCTTCAAATTAGAAAAACACCACCATGAGCCAACGCAGAGTCCTCGTCGCCGATCCCATTTCAGAAAAAGGTATTGAGCACCTCAAGTCCTCCGGCCTCGCAGTGGACATCAAGCTCGGTCTCAGCGAAGCCGAACTGATCGCCCTCGCGCCGAATTACGAAGGCATCATCGTGCGGTCCGGCGTCAAGATCACCGCCCCCGTCATCGAGGCCGGGGCCGGCGTCCTCCGCGCCATCGGTCGGGCCGGGGTCGGGGTGGACAACATCGACATCCCCGCCGCCACGAAGCACGGGGTCGTCGTCATGAACACCCCCGCAGGCAACACCATTTCCACGGCCGAGCACGCCTTCACCCTCATGATGTCGCTCGCCCGCCACATCCCGCAGGCGCATCAGTCCGTTACCGAAGGCCGTTTCAAAGAAGGCCGCAAAGCCTACGCCGGGGTTGAGCTTTACAACAAAACCCTCGCCATCCTCGGCATGGGCCGCATCGGGGGCGAGTTCGCCCGCCGCGCCATGGGCTTCGGAATGCGTGTCGTCGCCTACGATCCCTACCTCGCCGCGAGCAAGGCCAAAGCCATGCGCGTCGAACTCTACGAGACCGTGGACGAGGCCGTCGCCCAGGCCGACTTCATCACCCTCCACATGCCCAAGACGCCCGAGACGACCCACCTCATCAACGAGGCCCGGATCAAACTGATGAAGACCGGCGTCCGCATCATCAACTGCGCCCGCGGCGGACTCATCGACGAAGCCGCCCTCCTCGAAGGGATCAAGTCGGGGAAAGTTGCCGGAGCCGCCCTCGACGTCTTCGAGATCGAGCCGCCCGCCGATGACTACGAACTCCTCACCCGTCCCGAAATGGTCTTCACCCCCCATCTCGGTGCCTCCACCGAGGAAGCTCAGGAAAATGTCGGGATCGAGATCGCCGAGGCCATCACGAACCGGCTCCTCCGCGGCGAAGTCATCAATGCGGTGAACATGCCCAACCTCGACGAGACCACTCTGAAGCTGATCGGGCCCTACCTCAGCCTTTCCGAAGTGCTCGGCAAACTCGTCAGCCAGATTGCTCCGAACCAGTCCGACTTCTTCCGCATCGAGTTCACCGGCAAAGTCAGTGAAGTCGACACCACCCTCGTGACCCGCTCGGCCCTCAAGGGATTCCTCGAGACCGGCTCAACCTCGGGCTCGGCCAACTACCTCAACGCGACCTCCCTCGCCGAAGGCCGCGGCATCCGTGTGACCGAGAGCCGCCCCGCCGAGGATTGCGAGTTCACCGATCTCATCACCGTGACCGTCGGCAACGCCAAAGAAAACGTCATCGTTGCCGGCACCTTCTTCGGCAGCCAGCCCCGCATCGTCAAAATCCAGGAGCACAACATCGACGCCAGCCCTGAAGGCAACCTCCTCATTTTTGAAAACACCGACGCCCCCGGCGTCGTCGGTGCGATCGGTCGTGTCCTCGGTGAAGGCAACATCAACATCGCCAACATGTCCCTCAGCCGGAACAAGGTCGGCGGTCAGGCTCTCAGCATTCTCAACGTCGACTCCGCCGTTGATGCCGCGACCCTGAAAAAGATCGAGGCCATCCCCGGGATCCAGAGCGCGACCACCGTCGTGCTCTGATCAGGCTTGTCTACAACCCCTGCACCGTCAGGCGCGCCGTGACGCGG